>NZ_JACHMG010000001.1:1200000-1800000 GCF_014204865.1 Amycolatopsis jiangsuensis | reverse complement strand
GCTGCTCGGGTTTGCGCACAACCGGCGCGTCCTGCTGCACGGCCGGCACGGATCGGGCAAGTCCACGCACATCGAGCAGGTCGCCGCCCGGCTCAACTGGGGCTGTCTGCGGGTGAACCTCGACGGCCAGGTCGGGCGGCTGGAGCTCGTCGGGCGCGACGTGGTGACGGTGCGGGAAGGCAAGCAGGTCACCGAGTTCCGTGAGGGAATCCTGCCGTGGGCGGTCCGCCGCCCGGTCGCGCTGGTGCTCGACGAGTACGACGCGGCCCGGCCGGATGTGCTGTTCGCGCTCCAGCGGCTGCTCGAGAAGGAGGGCCGGTTTCCGTTGCTCGAACGCAACGAGGTGCTGCGCGCGCATCCGGCGTTCCGGATCTTCGCGACTGCCAACACTTCCGGGCTCGGCGACCAGGACGGCCTCTACCAGGGCGTACGGCGGCTGAACCACGCGCAACTCGACCGCTGGAGTGTGGTGGCCCGGCTCGACTACGTCCCGGCGGCGGCCGAGGTGGGCATCGTCACCGCTCAGGTGCCCGGGCTCGACCGGCGGACCGCGGAGGCGATGGTCGAGCTGGCCCGGCTCACCCGGCGGGGCCAGGAATCCGGCGACCTCGCCACGCTGATGTCCACCCGCACCGTGGTGACCTGGGCGGAGAACACCGGATATCTCGGTGATCCGGCGCTGGCGCTGCGGGTGAGTTTCATCAACAAGTGCTCGGAATTCGAACGGGAGGTCGTCGGCGAGTACTTCCAGCGGTGCTTCGGCCGTGATCCGGAACACCGCGAGCTGCGGGCCAGCGCTTGAGCACGCTCGAGGACCGCGCGGCGGCCCGGGCCGCACGCCGGTCCGACGTGCTGCGCGCGAGCACCGTCCGCGCGCTCGGCCGGGACTCTTCGGTGTGCTTCCGGGCCGGGCTGCCCTACCGTGGGTCGGCGCGGATGCGGATGCTGGCACCGCATCTGCACGCCACCACCGACGAGGACGCCGCGTGCCGGCGGGGTGCCGCCGACGCACTCGCCCTGCACCTGCGGGCCACCGATGTGGCGGTACACCAGCGGTACCGGCCGGTGGGTGCGGTCGGCTGCCTGGTCTATGACCAGCTGGAGCAGTTCCGGGTCGAATCCTCGCCACCGCGGTCGCTTCCGGGCATGACGGCGAATCTGGCGCACCGCACCGGGCATTGGCTGGAGAAGGCCGCGGCGAACGGGTTGACGCACACCGAGTCGGGTCTGCTGCTGCTCGCGGTGGCGGCGATGTCCTGGTCGCATCTGACCGGTCGCGCCGTGCCCATCGGAATCGAGGAGACGATCGAGCCGATGCGGGCGGTACTGGCACCCGAGTTCGGCCCCCGCGCCGGCCGGTTCGCGCGGCTGCGTGGTGCGCAGGACCGGTTCGCCCCCATGGCCGCCGAATTCTCCCTCGCCGTCGCCGATCTGCTCGGTTCCGCCTCGGGCCCGCCGCGCCGGGCACGGTCGGCCGGGCAGCGTGCCCTCGCCGACCTCCTGCACGGATCCGGCCCGGACGCTGCCGGGAACCCGTCGGTCACTGTTCCCGGCGTTTCCGCGGGCGAGGGCGGGTACCGGATCTTCACCACGGCGCACGACCGCCAGCGCACCGCTGCCGAACTCGTCCGTCCCGCGCAGCTGAAGGAATTCCGTGCCCGGCTCGACGAGCTTGTCGCGCAGGCACGGCTGCACCACGGCAGAACGCGCCGCGCACTCGCCGCGTCGCTGACCGGGCCGTCCATCGACGGTTGGGAGCACGGGCTCGAGCAGGGCCGTATCGACGGCCGACGGCTGTCCACTCTGGTCGCCTCTCCCGGTGAGCACCGCATCTTCCAGGACGAGGCGATCGCACCGCGGGCCGCCGCGTCGGTCACCGTGCTGCTCGACTGCTCCGGCTCGATGAAACAGCATGTGCCGCTCACCGCGGTGGTCGTCGACGCACTGACCCGGGCGCTGGACGCGCTGGAGGTCCCCACCGAGGTCCTGGGTTTCACCACTGCCGCGTGGAACGGCGGCCGCGCCCTGCGGGACTGGCACCGAGCCGGCCGGCCGGCCGAACCGGGTCGTCTCAACGACCGCCTGCACCTGGTCTTCAAGGACGCGGACACCTCGTGGCGCGGGGCCCGCCACGGTCTCGCCGGACTGTTCAAAGCAGACCTGTTCCGCGAGGGCCTCGGAGGCGAAGCCTTGCGGTGGGCAGCGACCCGGGCCCGCACCTTGGACGCGCGCCGCACCATTCTGGTGGTGGTGACCGACGGTGCCCCGGCCGACAGCGCCACCGCCCGGCTGAACCGGCCCGATTTCCTGGAGGCCGACCTGGTGCACGCGGCCCACGAAGCGGAGGCCGCCGGGACCGAGGTCCGAGCCCTCAGCCTGGGCGTGGACCTCGGCCGGTTCTTCCCACGCTGCCTGGTGCTGCCGGCGGAGGAACGAGCAGGACAAGCGCTCGTCGACGAGGTCGTCGCCACACTGGGGCGCCGCCGGTAGGTGATCCGGCTGGGCGAGCCGCTGGTGCGGGACCTTCTCCGGGAGGACGCAGAACGCGCCCGCTGTCACATTCCGCGGTGCTGTCGTGTTCTCACTGGCGTAAGGGTGAAACCTCAGTCATGACGGAGTGAGCAATGACGACAACGATTCTGGTCACCGGCGGTACCGGGCGGCTCGGGCGGGCACTCGTGCCCCTGCTGGCCGAGGCGGGGTATCGCGTGCGGGTGCTGACCCGCGCGCAGCGTGCGCCCGCGGCGTGGGAGTGGGTTCGCGGTGACCTGCGTACCGGGCGCGGCGTGGCGGAGGCGATCGAAGGCGCTGACGTGCTCGTCCACCTGGCCACTTCGCTCGGGCGCGGCGACATCGCGGCGACGCGGACGCTGCTCGGGGCCGTCGGGGCCGGGAAGCCGCATCTGGTGTACCCGTCGATCGTCGGGATCGACAGCATCGCGTTCGGTTACTACCGGGCGAAGCTGGCCTGTGAACGGCTCGTCGAGGATTCAGGGCTGCCGTGGACGATCCTGCGGACGACTCAGTTCCACGAACTGATCGCCACGGTCTGCGACGCCCAGCGACGGCTTCCGGTGACGGTGATGCCGTCCAGGGTGTGCTTCCAGCCGATCGACGGCACCGAGGTCGCCGAACGGCTGGCCGGTCTCGTCGCCGCGCCCGCCGCGGGACGGGTGCCCGATCTCGGCGGGCCGCAGGTGCGGGACGCGGCGGACCTGGCCCGCAGCTATCTGCGCGCGATCGGGCGCCGCCGTCCGGTGTGGCCGGTTCCGCTGGCGGGCAAGGCGATCCGGGACTTTCGCGCGGGCAGGCACCTCGCCAGGGAGCGGGCGGCCGGGCGGATCACCTTCGAGGAGTTCGCGTCCGGACGGCGCTGACGCCGGCGGTCAGTGCACCGAGCGCGCCCCCTCGCGCCAATGCGGTTTCCGGAGCTCGCGTTTGAGGATCTTGCCGGCGCCGGACAGCGGGAGCGTGGTCACGAATTCGGCGCTGCGCGGTGCTTTGTACCCGGCGATGTGGTTCTTGCAGAATTCCCGCAACGCATCCGCGGTGGTGGTCTCGCCATCGCGGAGGACGACGACGGCGTGCACGCGTTCGCCGAGGTTCTCGTCGGGGACGCCGATCACCGCGCAGGTCTCCACCGCGGGGTGCCGGGCGAGTGCCTTCTCCACCTCCACGGAGTACACGTTCTCGCCGCCGGTGACGATCATGTCCTTGATCCGGTCGACGATGTGGAGGTAGCCGGCGTCGTCGAGGTAGCCGCCGTCGCCGGTGTGCATCCAGCCGTCCCGCACGGCGTCGGCGGTGGCCTCGGGCTGGTTCCAGTAGCCGAGCATCACGTGCCCGCCGCGGCTGACGACCTCCCCGACGGTGCCGCGGGGCACCTCGTCGCCGTCGGCGCCGACGACCCGGATCTCGGCGTGCGGTGCGGCCCGCCCGGCGGACCGGCGCAGCCCCGGCTCGTGGTGGTCCTCCGGAAGCAGGACAGTGGCCACGGGGGAGAGTTCGGTCATGCCGTATGCCTGCAGGAACCCCGCGCGCGGGAACAGCTTCATGGCCTTTTCCAGCACCGGCTCGGAAATCGGCGACGCCCCGTAGAGGAGGTGGCGGACGCTGGACAGGTCGTACGTGCCGGCGTCCGGGTGCTCGACGAGCATGCCGATCATCGTCGGGACGAGCAGGACGCTGGTGATCCGGTGCTCGCTGAACGCGGTGAGCACCGCGGCCGGTTCGAAGGACGGCACGATCACGTGGGTGCCGCCGAGCGCGGTCTGCGCGGCCCAGGCGGCCCCGTCGGCGAGGTGGAACATGGGTGCCGTGTGCAGCATCCGGCCACCCGGTTCGCAGAACCGGCCGGTGGCGGCCGTACCGAGTGCGGACGTCAGCAGGTTGGCGTGGCTGAGCATGACCCCCTTGGCCACGCCGGTGGTGCCGCCGGTGTAG
This sequence comes from Amycolatopsis jiangsuensis, assembly GCF_014204865.1. NCBI lineage: Bacteria > Bacillati > Actinomycetota > Actinomycetes > Pseudonocardiales > Pseudonocardiaceae > Amycolatopsis > Amycolatopsis jiangsuensis. The sequence goes on along the minus strand of NZ_JACHMG010000001.1, from coordinate 1,795,557 downwards.
AAGACGCCGGCGAGCGTGTCTCCGCCGCGGCGGGCGTCCTCGACCGGCTCGGCCTGTTCGATCAGCTCCTCGTAGCCGAGCATGCTCGCCGGCAGCGCGCCGTCCCCGCAGTGGATCACCGTGAGCCCGGGCTGCCGTTCGCGCAGCGCGGGCACCATCGGCGCGAACGCGTCGTCGACCAGCAGCACACGGGCATCGCAGTCGAGGAGGGAGTCGCTGATCTCCGGCATCGCCCAGCGGACGTTGACCGGCACGAACACCGCGTCCGCCCACGGGACGGCCAGCAGGAATTCGGCGTAACGGTCGGAATTCAGGGCGAGGATCGCCACCCGGTCCCCGCTGCGTACCCCGAGCCCGTGCAGGGCCGCGGCGAACCGGGCGACGCGGTCGGCGGTCTCGGCGAAGGTCCGGGTGCGCGTGCCGAAGACCGTCGAACAGCCTTCCGGAGTCTGCTGCACCGAACGGTGCACGCCTTGCGTCAGGTACATCCGGTCGCTCCGTCCTCACCAGTTGTGAACCAGGACAAGTGTGTCAAGGGTCACCGTCTCGTGTCGACATCGCCCTGTCAAGCGCTAACGTCTGACAAGTGAATGATCGATAGCCGTGAAGGTGAATGTGGTGGAGCGGGACACCGTGGCACAGCCGCGCGTCGAGCACGACAGTCCGGTCACCGCGCTCACTCTCGACCGTCCGCAGGCTCGCACCGCACTGCCGTTGCTGCAGGAACTCCTTGCGGCCTACCGCCGTCCGGACTTCCGGGCAGCGCAGCCGCGCGCCTCGGGTACAGTCGTCGGACACCGATGAAGGCCAGGACGTGAAAGCCGAACCGCAGCAGGCGATACCCGACCGTCCGCGGCGTACCCGGCCGCGCAACCGGCGCGCGCTGATCGTCGCCGCGGCCGCCGAGCTGTTCGCCCGCAACGGGTACGACCAGACCGGGATGAGCGATCTCGCCGCCGCGGTCGGGATCGGGCCCTCGGCGTTGTACCGCCACTTCCCGGGCAAGCAGCAGCTGCTCGCCGAGGTCGTCACGACCGGCCTGCAGCCGATCCACCGGCTGGCCGGGGACCTGGATCTGACCGAGCGCGCCACCGCGCTGTCCCGGCTGGCCGCGCTCGGGCTCGACGAACGCCATCTCGGGGTGTTGTGGCAACGGGAGGCACGGCATCTGGCGCCCGGTGACGGGGAACGGGTGCGGGGCGAGATCCGGCACGTCGGGGCGCAGTTCACCGAGCGGGTGCGCGCGGTGCGCCCGGAACTCGGCCACGACGGCGCCGAACTGCTCGCCTGGTCTCTGCTGGCGGTGCTCACCAGCGTTGCGTTCCACCACGTCGAGCTGGCCCGCCCGGCGCACGACGAGCTGCTGGCCGGGTTGCTGGCGAAGGTGCTGGACACGCCGGTGCCGGCCGGTTACCGCACGCCGCCGTCGCCGGCCGTGCCGCCAGGCCTGCTCCCGGCCTCCCGGCGGGAAGCCCTGCTGGCCCAGGCGGTGCGGATGTTCGCCGCGCACGGCTACACCGAGGTCGGCATCGAGGACATCGGGGCCGCGGCCGACATCACCGGTCCCAGTGTCTACAACCACTACGGCAGCAAGGTGGAACTGCTCGCCACCGCCTTCCAGCGTGGTGCCGCCGCACTGTTCACCTCGGTGGCCGCGGCCTACTCCGCGGCCACCGAGCCCGCCGGTGCGCTGACCGCGCTGATCCGGTCCTATGTGGACTTCGGCCGCGCCCACCACGACCTCGTGGGGTTGCTGATCACCGAGATCGGCCATCTGCCCGCCGAACAGCAGCGGCGCGGCCGCCAGGACCAGCACGACTACCTCGGCGAATGGGTCCACCTGCTCCGCCAGGTCCACCCGGACCTCGCGCCGCCGGAGGCCCGGATCCGGGTGCACGCGGCGATCGACGTCATCAACAGCGCGGTCCGGATCCCGCACCTGCGCCGCAACCCGGACCTTCCGGCCGCGCTGAGCACGCTGTGCGGCGGCTTGCTCGGCGTGTGACGCCGCTCAGCGGGGGTCCGGCGCCGCTGGGGACGCGACCCGGGAATCGGGGAGATCTTCGGCCCGCAGCAACGGGGTTCCCGCCGTCTCGTGCAGCGAGAACGCGGCGATCAGCCCGATCACGGCGGCGACCATCAGGTACGGCCCGGGCACCAGTGAGCTGCCGGTGGCCGAGATGAGCACCGTCATCAGGTAGGGCACGGTGCCGGCGAACAGCGCGGCGGTGAGGTTGTAGGCGATGGACAGCCCGCCCTGGCGGGTCCGGGTCGGGAAGATCTCCGCAGACCACACCGCGTACGTGCCCAGGATCGCCGCGAGCACCGCACCGAGCACCAGCCCGCCGATCCACGTCCCGACGAGACCGGTGCGCATCAGCAGGTACGCGGGCGTGGCGAGGACGAACAGCGCGATCCCGGCTCCGATCAGCACCGGCCGTCTGCCGACCCGGTCCGACAGCCTGCCGAACGACGGGACGAGCACGAGACCGACCAGGGAGATGACCGTGGACAGGGCCGCCGCGCTGCCGGCGGAGTGCCCGAGGTAGTCGGTCTCGTAGGTGACCAGGTAGGTGAGCACGGCGTAGAACGGCACGTGCATCATGGTCATCAGCCCGGCCGCCTGCAGCAGCTGCTTGCGGTTGGCGCGGAACAGTTCCCGCACCGGGCTGCGGGCCACGTTGCCGGTCGCTTCGAGGGTGCGGTACTCGGGGGTGTCCTCGATCTTGCTGCGGATGACGAACCCGATGATGCCCAGCGGGGCGGCGATCAGGAACGGGATGCGCCAGCCCCATGAGCTCAGCTGCTCGCCGGTGAGGCCGACCGACAGCAGCAGGAACACGAACGATCCGGCGAGGAAACCCAGCAGGGACCCGACTTCGAGCCAGCTGACGCCGAACCCGCGGCGCCGGCGTGGCGCGTACTCGGCGAGGAAGCTCGCCGCGCTGCCGAATTCGCCGCCCGCCGCGAAACCCTGCAGCAGCCGCAGGAAGACCAGCAGCAGCGGGGCGGCGATGCCGATCTGCGAGTAGCCCGGCAGCAGGCCGATGACCAGCGTCGCGCCGGACATCACGAAAATGACGACCGACAGCGTGCGCTTGCGCCCGATCCGGTCGCCCAGCGGGCCGAACACCAGCGCGCCGAGCGGGCGGATCCCGAACGACACCGCGAACACCCCGAACACGGCGAGCAGGCCTGCGGTGTCGTCGCCCTCGGGGAAGAAGACCGAGGCGATGGTGCCGGCGAGGTAGGCGTAGGCGGCCCAGTCGAACCAGTGCACGAAGACTCCGACGGCGCCCGCGGCCACGCTCCGGCGCAGCGTCGCGGGATCGGCGGCCGGCTCCCCGTGCTTTCCGGCGGGAACGGGTTCAGCGGCGGTCATGACTGTCCTCCTCGGGCCGGCTCCCGCGGTACGCCGGCGCGGTCCACACCGGTCCACGCCAAGGCGATCGCGCTGTCGAGCAGGGCGCGTTGCGCGGTGCCGCCGACGCAGTGCGCGGCGAACTCGCGCTGGTGATTGATCGCCGGCAGGGATCCGATGCCGATGTAGGGGTGGATGGCGGGCACCACTTGGGAAACGTTGCCCATGTCGGTGGACGCGCGGTTCATCCGGGACGCCGCGGCGTCATCCGCGAACTCGCGACCCAGCCGCAGCGCGTTGTCACGGTAGGCCGCCAGCGCCGCTTCGTCCGCGCGGAACTCCGCGTAGGGCTTGCTTTCCGGCTCCACCGTCAGCTCGCAGCCGGTGGCCAGTGCCCCGGCTTCGAACGCCCGCAGCACGCGTGGTTCCACCTCGGCCAGCTCGGTGAGCGTTTCGGCGCGGACGTACCAGCGGCCCTCGGCGTGTTCGGGAATGGCGTTCGGCGCGTCTCCGGCGTTCGTCACGATGCCGTGCACCCGGGCGGAGGCGGGCAGCTGCTGGCGCAGCAGCCCGATGGCGACCTGGGCGACGGTGAACGCGTCGGCGGCGTTGATCCCGGCTTCGGGGTAGGCGGCGGCGTGCGCGGACTTACCGGTGTAGGAGATCCGTGAGTGGCTGACGGCGAACGGCCGGGCCTCGGCCACGTCCACCGGTGCCGGATGCGCCATCATCGCCAGGTCCACCCCGGCGAACGCGCCGCGGTCGAGCAGCTCGATCTTCCCGCCGCCGCCCTCTTCCGCGGGGGTGCCGTAGACCTCGACGGTGATTCCGGCGTCGTCGGCGACCGCGGCCAGCCCGAGTGCCGCGCCGACGGAACCGGCCGCGATGAGGTTGTGTCCGCACGCATGGCCGAGGCCGGGCAGCGCGTCGTACTCGGCGCACAGCGCGATCTTCGTGGGACCACTGCCGAAACTCGCGTGGAAAGCGGTGTCGAGCCCGAGGTGAGCCGAGGTGACGGCGAAGCCGGCGCGGTCGAGCAGCTCGGGTACCGAAGCTGCCGCACGGTGTTCTTCCCACGCTGTCTCAGGGTCGGCGTGCAGGCGTTCGGACAGCCGGATCAACTCGTCGGCGTGCCGGTCGATCGCCGCGCGGGCCGCGTTCTTCAACGCTGTCATCACCGGTCTCCCGGTACGCCGTAGGACGGCGCGGCGGTGGGGTCGAGGCCACGGGTGACGTAGTCGTCGCGCTGCGGCAGCCACACATCGAGCACCTCGGCGAGCCGATCGACGGGGTCCTCGGCCCAGTCCACCCGCAGGTCGGTGATCCACCAGTCCACATCGGACACCACCGCGACGCCCGCGGAGTGCACCGGCCCCTCCTCGCCGCCGGCGGCGAGCGCGGCCCGCAACGCGGTGACGAGCCGCTGTTCCAGCTCTCCGGTCGCGGCGGTGAAGGCGTCCACCATGGCCCTCGGGATCTCCTCGGTGGCCAGCATATTGCCCGCGGTGACGACCCCGTCGGCGGACGCAGACCCGTGCGTGCCCAAGGTCTGTGACCCGCTGTAGGCGACGCCGGGTCCGGTGCGGCCGAGCAGGGTGAGCTGCCGGTAGCCGACATGGTCCGCGGCGGCGGTGACCTCGGCGAGCGCCCGCTCGGAGTCCCCGTGCCCGGCGAGCCGGTCGAGGCAGCGACCGCCGAGCCGCGGATCGGTGACGTTCTGCGAGGCCGCCGCTCCGACGCCCGGGCGCAGGTGCGCGACCCTGGCGGCGATCGCCGGGCTGGACGAGCAGGCTGCGACACCGAACCGGATCGCGGGCCCGGAGCCGTCGCGGGCGACGATCGAAAAGGTCACTTCTCCTCCTCCGGGAGCACGGCGATCGCGTCGATCTCGCACAGCCACTCCGGACGGGCGAGCGCGGACACCACCACGCCTGTCGAAATCGGGTACACGCCCTTGGTCCAGCGCCCGACGACGCGGTAGACCGCCTCGCGGTAGCGCGGATCGACGAGGTAGATGGTGAGCTTGACCAGGTGCTCCATCCGGCTGCCGGCTTCCTCCAGCAGCATCGCGATGTTGGCCATCGCCTGTTCCGCCTGCGCTCGGGCGTCGCCGATGCCGACCGATTCGCTGGTGTCGAGATCCTGGCCGATCTGCCCGCGGACGTAGACCGTGCCGCCCGCGACGACGGCCTGGCACAGGTCGTTGTCGAGGTTCTGCTCGGGATAGGTGTCGCGCGTGTTGAACGGGCGGATGCGACGGTGCACGGTCACTGCGGGGCCTCCCTCGGGCGGCGGTCGGACGTGCCCCAGCCTGACCTCGGCACCGAGATTCTGTCCAGTAGATGTTTTCGCTGCAATGAATCGATCGAACCGATGCAAGCTTGCATCGGAAAATCAGATCCTCGGTGCCGGAAACATCTGTTGGACACAGGCAATGCCGCGCGGTGAGGATCCGCAGAGCAGATGCGCCGAGAGTGGAGGTCCGGGATGTCAAGCCACGAGGTGGACGCCGTCGTCGTCGGCGGGGGCCAGGCCGGGCTGGCGATGAGCGAGCACCTGAGTGACTGCGGCGTGCCGCACGTCGTGCTGGAACGCGACCGGATCGCGCAGCGCTGGCGCACCGGACGGTGGGACTCGCTGGTCGCGAACGGGCCGGCCTGGCACGACCGGTTCCCCGGCATGGAGTTCCCCGGCCTCGCGCCCGGTGCCTTCCCCTCCAAGGAGCAGGTGGCCGACTACTTCGAGGCCTACGCGGAGAAGATCGCCGCGCCGGTGCGCACCGGCGTGGAGGTGACCGCGGTCCGCCGCCACGAGGGACGGCCCGGATTTCGCGTGGAGACCACCGACGGGCCGATCGACAGCCGGTACGTCGTCGCCGCGACCGGGCCGTTCCAGCGGCCGGTGATCCCGCCGATCGTGCCCGCGGGCGCGGGCCCCGAGCAGATCCACTCCAGCGCCTACCGGAACCCCGCGCAGCTGCCCGAGGGTGCGGTACTGGTGGTCGGCGCCGGATCGTCGGGGGTGCAGATCGCCGAGGAACTGCGCCGGTCCGGGCGGCGGGTGTACCTCTCGGTCGGCCCGCACGAACGGCCGCCGCGCAGCTACCGCGACCGGGATTTCTGCTGGTGGCTCGGCGTCCTCGGCAAGTGGGACGCGGAGACCCCGCCGGCCGGGGCGGAGCACGTCACCATCGCCGTCAGCGGTGCTCGCGGCGGCCACACTGTGGACTTCCGCGCCCTGGCCGGGCTCGGTATCGAGCTGGTCGGGATGACCGCCTCGGGTGAGGGCGGGGTTCTCCGGTTCGCACCCGACCTCGCGGACCACCTCGCCCGCGGCGACGCGAGCTACCTCGCGTTGCTCGACGAAGCCGACGCCTACGTCACGCGTAACGGGCTGGATCTCCCGGAGGAGCCCGGCGCCCGCGTGCTGGGCCCGGATCCGGCGTGTGTCACCGATCCGATCCGCGAACTCGATCTCGCCGCCGCCGGGGTCACCTCGATCGTGTGGGCGACCGGTTTCGCCGTGGACTACGGCTGGTTGCCCTCCGGTGCGCTGGACGAGCGCGGCAGGCCGGTGCACCGGCGCGGGGTGTCGGCCGAGCCCGGGGTGTATTTCCTGGGCCTGCCGTGGCTCGCGCGCCGCGGTTCGAGCTTCATCTGGGGCGTGTGGCACGACGCCAAGTTCGTCGCCGACCACATCGCGACCCAACGCGGCTACCTGCGCCACGGTGGCGTTCAGTCCGCGTAGCGGGCCCGGCACAGTTCACGGAACTCGTGTGCCCGCCGGGTGAGGCGGGCGCCGCGCATCGAGGCGATGACGATGTCGAGCGGCGGGACGTCGTCGGTGAGCGTGAGCGGTACGGCCCGCACGCCCGAGTACGTGGTGTCGGTGGACGGGCGCTGGTTGAGCAGCGCGAAACCGTGGCCGTGCGCCACGAGCGCACGTACTGTCTCGTAGCCGGTGGTGCGGTGGCGGACGCGGGGTTCCACCCCGGCGTCGCTGAGGATCGACTGCAGGTACTCGCGGCTGTGCGGCAGGTCGAGCAGCACCATCGGCTCGTCGGCCAGGTCCCGCAGTGACGTCTTGCGGCTTTTCCGCCGCGCGAGCCGGTGGTCTTCGGAGACCAGCGCGTACGGCGGTGCGGTGCCGACCACGTCCCGATCGATGTCGTCGTCGAGGTCGTAGCCGTACAGCAGGGCGAGCTCGGTCTCCCCGCCGCGCAACGCCGAGGTGAGCGCGTGGTGCTCGTCCTCGCGCACCGACACGTGCACGCGCGGGTGCCGGGTTTCGAACTCGGCCAGCAGGCTGGGCAGCCGGAACGGGGCGAGGGTGGAGAAGCAGCCCACCGTCAGCGTGCCGACCAGTTCGGTGCCGGATCGGCGCGCCGTCTCGACCAGTTCGACGCTGTGCGCGAGAAAATCCAGCACTCGCTTGTAGAACGCTTCCCCGGCGGTCGTCAGGCTGAGGCCGCGGGCGTGGTGGCGCAACAGGAACTGCACGCCCATTTCCTTCTCCAGCTGCGCGATCGCGGTCGAGACGGCCGACTGCGAAACGACCAGCTCCTTCGCGGCCGCGGTCATGCTGAGGTGCCGGGCCGCCGCCTCGAAGTACCGCAACTGCACGAGGGTGAAGGAGGGCTCGCTCATGGAGTCATCCTGCCCCGGCCGCCCGGAACTCGTCGGATGCACCCGGAAGCACGTGCTTGACAGGCATACTTTGTGACTTCTATAAGTATACGGACAGCCGAAGTTAGTATCTTACGGCTCGACTCCGAAGGGGAGTGCTCCGTGTACGACCGTCTGCCTGCGCTCGAACTGCCGGAGCGAGCCGCTGCGCGCCGGGACTCGGGGGCCGACCTCATTCCCCTGCAAGGCGTGCCCACGCTGCCGATGCCACCGCACGTGGTCGACGCCGTGGTGCGTGCCGCGGGAGCCGTCTTCCCGAGACAGAGCCGTGGCTCGGAGGCGTTGCGGTCGGCGATCGCTGACCAGCTCGCGACGCGGTACGGGCTCGCGGTTGACGCCAGTACCGAGCTGCTGATCACGCACGGGGCGCAGCACGGGATGAGCGTTGCCCTCCGTGCGCTGCTTTCCCCGGGCGACGAGGTGCTCATCCCGGCCCCGACCTACTTCTTCGACGCCGGGGTGCGGATGGCCGGCGCCGTGCCCCGGTACGTGGCCTCCGGCGCGGAAGACGGGTGGGCTCTCCCGCTCGACCGGCTGGCCGCGGCGGTCACCGGCGCGACGAAGGCGATCATCATCTGCAACCCGAACAATCCGACCGGGAACGTGGCCGGCGAAGCGGACCTCGTCGCACTGCTCGAGCTGGCGAAGAAACACGATCTACTGGTGTTCGCGGACGAGTCCTACGAGGACTACGTCCACGACGGACCCGGTTACCGGCCGCAGCAGTGCTTCCGGCACGTGCACGACCGCCTGGTCACCGTCACCAGCTTCAGCAAGAATCTGGCACTGACGAGCTGGCGGGTCGGCTACCTGCACGCGCCGGCGGACCTGCTCGAAGCGATCCACCACGCGTTCGAATGGGACGCGATCAACGTCGGTGACCTCTCGCAGATCGCCGCCCACGCCGCGCTCACCGGTCCGCGTGACTGGCTGGAGCCGGCTTTCCGCACCTTCCGCGAGCGTCGCGCCCTGCTGCTGGAAAGCATCGCAGCGGCGGGTTTCACCGCATGGTCACCCTCGGCGGGGGTCTTCTGCTTCGCCGACTTCTCCCGGACGGGCTTGTCGGGCGACGAACTCCAGGACGCGCTGCTCGCGGTCGGTGTCCCGGCGCTGACCGGGAACCACTTCCGGGGGAGTGGATCGTTCGCCCGAGTCCTCTATGGAGGGTCGGCGGAATCCCTGCGAGAGGTGGCCGGCCGGCTGAAGCTGCTCCCACGGGCCTGACTTCGAGCCGCCGGCCCCGACGAGACCGGCCCCGACGAGAAAAGGAAACGCATGGAGCACCCTTCACGCAGCTCTTCCGGCTGGCTGGTGGCCGCCGACATCGGGGGCACCTTCACCGACGTCATCGCGCTGGGCCCGGACGCCCGGATCGTGCCGGTGAAAACCCTGTCCACTCCGCCGGATTTCGGGACCGGCGTGCTCGACGGCGCGGTGGACGCCCTGCGGCTGGCCGAGGCCGAGCCCACCGACGTCACCGGGGTCCTGCACGCCACCACCGTGGCGACGAACGCCATCCTCGAGCGCCGTGGCGCGAAAACCGCGGTGGTCACCACCGCCGGGTTCCGGGACGTCCTCGAGATCGGACGCCTCCGCCGTCCGGCGCTCTACGACCTGTCCTGGCGCAAACCCGAGCCGCTGGCGCGACGGCGGGACCGGCACGAGCTGGCGCAGCGGATCTCCGCGGACGGCTCGGTGCCCATCCCGGTCGACGAGGGCGAGCTGCGGCGGCTGGCCCGGCAGCTGTCCGGGGACGGAATCGAAGCGGTCGCGGTCTGCCTGGTCAATTCCCCTCTGGTACCCGACGAGGAACGCGCGGTGGCGGACGCCCTGCGTGCCCTGCTGCCGGGGGTGTACGTCTCCGCGTCAGTGGACATCTCCCCGGAGATGGGGGAGTTCGAGCGCACCAGCACCGCGGTGGTCAACTCCTATGTCGGACCCGTCGTGCACAGCTATGTGACCGACCTCGGTGCAGGCCTGCGGCGACGGGGGATCTCCGCGCCGTTCTCCATCATGCAGTCCTCCGGCGGCCTGCTCGACGCCCGGTCGGTCGCCGGGAAGCCCGTGCAGATCATCGAATCCGGCCCGGCCGCGGGGGTGATCGCGGTGCAGAAGCTCGCGCGGCTGCTGGGCCTCGACAACGTCGTGGCCTTCGACATGGGCGGGACGACCGCGAAGGCGTCGCTGATCGAGCACGGCAGGCCGTTCGTGGCCGGCGATTACGAGGTCGGCGGAGGCATGAACCGCACGCGTGCCATGGGAAAGGGCGCCGGGTACACGATCCGCGTCCCCTCCATCGACATCGCCGAGGTCGGCGCCGGCGGCGGGAGCGTCATCACCGTCGACACCGCCGGCGCGGTGCACGTCGGCCCGCAGAGCGCGGGGTCGCGGCCCGGGCCCGCGTGCTACGGGCAGGGCGGCGACAGTCCGACGCTCACCGATGCGAACGTCGTGCTCGGCTACCTGAACGCCGAGGCGATCGCCGGGGGCCGCGTCGCGATTTCCCCGGCGCTGGCCCGGAAAGCGCTTGAACCGGTGGCCGGCGAGATCGGCAAGGACGTGCTCGGCGCGGCCCGCGGCGCCTACGAGATCGCGGTGTCGAACATGACCTCGGCGGTGAAAGCGGTCACGAGCGAGCGCGGCCGCGACCCGCGCGACTCGGTGATGGTCGCCTTCGGCGGCGCCGGTCCGCTCTACGCCGCCGAACTCGCCAGGGAACTCGGGATCGGCAAGGTCGTCGTGCCGGTCCACACCGGACTCTTCAGCAGCCTGGGTCTGCTGGTGGCCGACACCGAATACCAGGCGGCCGCCCCCTACCAGCCGGAAATGCGCGACCTGGCGGTGCTCGCCGGGCAGTTCGACGTGCTGCGCGAGCAGGTGCGCGCCGGGCTGGCGCCGGCGCGCACGGAGGCGATCACCTTCGAGCGATCCATGGACCTCCGCTACCGGGGCCAGCGGTTCGAGCTGCGCATCCCGCTGCCCGACGGACCGGTGGACGAGCGATCGCTGGTGGCGACGTTCGCGCGTTTCCACGAGGAGCACCTCCGGACCTACGGCCGCGCGAGCGGGGACGAGCTGGTGGAGGTGGCCAACCTGCGGATGCGGGGAGTCGTGCCCAATCCCGTGCGGATCGACCGGGCACTGGCGCTGCCGCCCGATGAGGGCCGGTCACCGAGCTCGCGGGTCTGCCGTTTCGCCACGGACGTCACGACGCCGGTCATCCGGCGCACGCAGCTGGACGCCGAGCCGAAGCCGGGTCCGCTGGTGGTCGAGGACATGGATTCGACGACTCTGGTCCCGCCTGGTGCGCGAGCCCGCCTCGACACCCACCACAACATCGTCATCACCTGGAACGACAGCGAGGTGCCCGAGTGAGCGGCCCGATCCTGCGCGACGCGGCGACGTTCGAGGTCTTCCGGAACGCGGTGGACGGACTGGCCGACGAGCTGGCCATCACCATCCTGCGCACCGCGCATTCCCAGATCGTCGCCTCCAGCATGGACTTCTCGGCGGCGTTGTGCGATCGCGACGGCCGGACCATCGCGCAGGCGAACACCTGCCCGGTCCACCTCGGCTCGATCCCGGACGCCATGCGGGCGGTGCTCGACGCCTTCGGCGACGAGATCACCGAAGGCGATCTCTACGTGCTCAACGACCCCAGCCTCGGCGGGATGCACCTGCCGGACCTCTTCGTCGTCGCGCCGGTGTTCTTCGAGGACGACCTGCTCGGGTACGTCGTGACGGTCGTGAACCACAGTGACGTCGGGGGCTGGTCGCCGGGTTCGATGGCCTCGCAGTCCACCAGCATCTTCGCCGAGGGCATCCAGATCCCGCCGTCGCGGCTCCGGCACGCCGGCGTGCTCAACGAGACGTTCTTCCAGCTCGTCCTCCGGAACGTGCGTGAACCGGACCTGATGCGAGGCGATCTCGAATCGCAGCTCGCCGCCTGTCACGCGGGCGCGGCCGGCCTGCGGAACCTGGCCGCTCGCTACGGCCTCGCCGAGTACCGGGCCCTGGTGGACGAGTTGCTCGACTATTCCGAGGCGCTCGTGCGGGACGCGCTCGGGCACGCCCCCGACGGCGTCTACTCCTTCGAGGACCAGATCGACGACGACGGTCTCGGTTCCGGCCCGATCCCGTTCCGGGTCCGCATCACCATCGAGGGCAGCGACATCACCTTCGACTTCACCGGTTCGTCCCCGCAGGTGGCTTCCGCGCTGAACGCGACCTCGTCGTTCACGCGGTCCGCGGCCTACACCGCGCTGCAGGGCGCGATGGGCGCGGACATCCCGGCCAACAGCGGCTTCTACCGGCCCTTCCGGTTCGTCATCCCGGAGGCCTCGATCCTCAACGGCCGCCGCCCGGCCGCACGGGGTGCCCGTGGCCTGGTCGCCTACCGGATCATCGACCTCGTCCTGGGCGCGCTCGCCCCCGCGCTCCCCGAGCACGTACCCGCCGCGGGGGACGGCGGGCCGGGTTCGGTGGCGCTGGGGGTGACCGAGCCCGACGGCAGGCAGGTGGTCGTCTGGGACTTCTTCATGGGTTCGTGGGGAGCCACCCGCTCCGGTGACGGCAACGACGGGATCAGCCCGCTCGGTGCCAACATGGCCAACATCCCGGTGGAGGAGGTGGAGTCCTCCGGTCACGTCCGGATCGACCGGTACGGGTACGTGCCCGATTCCGGCGGTGCGGGAAGGCACCGCGGCGGGCTGTCGCTCGTGCGCGACCTGACGGTGCTGTGCACCGGCGCCACCATGCAGATCCGGTCCGACCGCAGCGTTTCCCAGCCGTACGGACTGCACGGCGGTCGTGCGGGCGCACCCTCGCGGAACCTGCTCGACCATGGCACGGACAGGGAACGACTCCTGGCCACCAAACCGTTTCTCGCGGTCGGGCAGGGTGCCACGCTGCGCCACGTCACAGCCGGCGGAGGCGGCTACGGAGAGCCGTTCGAACGCGCGGAGAGTGCGGTGCTCGAAGACGTCCTGGAGGGCAAGGTGAGCATCGAAGCAGCGGCGGGGGACTACGGCGTGGTCATCGATCCCGGGACGAGGGCGGTCGATTCCGCTGCCACCGCCCGGCTTCGCCAGCGCCATTCGGAAAGGCGGCAATCATGAGTGCGCACCCGGAATCCGCCACGCTCGACCCGCGGGCCGAGGCACGCATGTGGCGCAGGATCAGCTTCCGGATCATGCCGGTGATCGGTCTCGCGTTCATGGTCAGCTACGTGGACCGGGCGAACCTCGGCTACCTCGCCGAACCGCTGTCCACCGATCTCGGTCTGTCCGCTGCCGGCCTCGGGCTGGCCGGCAGCCTGTTCTTCATCGGGTACATCCTGATGGAGGTACCGAGCAACATGATGCTCGAACGGTTCGGGGCGCGGATCTGGATCTCCCGGATCATCATTTCCTGGGGCGCGGTCACGGCGGTGACCGCGGCGGTCCATTCGCCCGGGCAGCTCTACCTCGCCCGGATCGTGCTCGGTGTCGCGGAAGCGGGACTGTCCGCGGGAATCATCCTCTACCTGACTTTCTGGTATCCGAAGAAACAACGTGCCTGGGCGATGTCCACGTTCTTCCTGATGATCCCGATCTCGAACATCATCGGGGCACCGGTCGCCGCGGCACTGCTCGAATGGGGAAAGGGCCTGTTCGGGATCGCCGGCTGGCGCTCGCTGTTGCTCGTCGAGGGTGTCGCCACGGTGCTGGTCGGCGTCGTCGTGCTCGTGCTGCTGCCCAGCAGGCCGAGCCGGGCGAAATGGCTTTCCGCCGAGGAGCGGGCCTTCCTCGAGCAGACCCTGCGGGCCGAACGGGAGGAGCACGCGGCGCGCGGTGCCCTGACCGGGATGCGCCAGGCACTGACCAGCGGCCGGGTGTGGGCGCTCGCGGTCGTGTTCTTCGGTGTCGTGTTCGGCCTGTATCCGCTGGCCTTCTTCCTGCCCACGATGATCGATTCGCTGAACCGTTCCGGGAGCGCCAGCGGGAGTGTGTCCGGCATTCTGCTCGCGGCCATTCCCTATTTCGCCGCACTGGCCGCGATGATCGGCTGGGCCCGGCTGGGTGCACGCCGTTGCGCCGTGGTCGCCACGGCCGCCCCGATGCTCGTCGGTGTCGTGGGTCTGGTGCTGGCCACTTTCGCCGGGAACGGGACACTGTTCATCGTTGCGGTGTGCGTGAGCGTGGCCGGCATCTACGCGGCGTTCGCGCAGTTCTGGCGCATTCCGGCGATCGCGCTCAGCGGGGCGGGCGCGGCGGCGGGCATCGCGCTGATCAATTCGGTCAGCAACACCAGCGGGCTCGTCGGGCCCTACCTGACCGGATTCCTGCAGGAACGCACCGGCAGCTACACGCCGGCTCTGCTGCTCATCGCGGCGGTGATGCTGGTGGCCGTGCTGATCCTGGTGACCGTCGGCCGTGCGGCGGAACGGGTCGGCGGCGGACCCGGCTCCGAACCGGCCGCGCGACGGCGGCTCACGAGCCGGTGACGGTGATGGGCGCCGAGGCCACCCCGGGGCTCAGCGCCAGTGCGTCGAGGATCTCCCGTTTCGCGGACTCGGCACGGGTGCGCATCGCGGTACCGGCGCGTTTCGCGTCGCCCGACTCGATGGCGGTCACGATCGCGTGGCGTGCCCGGGTCCGGTCCGCGGACAGCGCCGGCGCCAGCTGGACGGTGATGCGGACGATGCGCTCGATCTCGTCGAAGATGTCGGCGATGGCCGCGGCCAGCCGTTCGTGGCCGGCGCCGTTGGCGATGATCGCTTCGAACTCGAAGTTCTGCTTCAGCCGTTCGCTCAGGTGCGGTCCGGCCAGCTGCCCGTAGCCGTCGTCCGAACTCAGCGCCTGCAGCCGGAACAGCCGCTCCGGGGGCAACCCGGAGGCGGCGCAGCGCGCGGCGGCTTCCCCCTGCAGCAGAGTGCGCATGTCGCAGAGTTCCGCGGCGTCCGCGAGCGTCACCGGGGCCACCACGTACCCGGCCCGCCGGATCGGCTGCACCAGCCCGTCGCGGTGCAGCCGGGCGAGCGCCTCACGCACCGGCGTCTTGCTGAACCCCCAGGCCTCGGCGACCTGCTGTTCGGTGAACCGGTCGCCGGGCGGCCTCCGCAGCTCGATGATGTCCCGCTTCAGCCGGTGGTAGGCCTGCTCCATGAGGGTGGCCCCGCCGACCGGCTCGACCAGCTCTGGCAGGTGTTCCACGTCGACCGGGCCCTCTCGTCCGCACACGTTTCGTTGCGAAGAGTATCTTACCTGGCCGCCTTCGGTATCCTAATCGCCGGCGGGGCATGCGTGTACCGCGTCAGTCGCCGGCGATCCTGAGTACCAGTCCGGCAACGGCCAGACCGACCAGGCCCAGCCCGCCGAAGAGTACGACGGCGGCGGCACCGTTCATCGGGATGTCGAAGGTTCCACCGCGGGCGTGGCAGGTCACCGAGATCGACGAGCGGAAGGTGACCTCCGCCCAGCCCGCTCCGGCAGCCCCGAGACCCCGGGAGCAGGCTCGGGCGGCCTCGGCGAAGTTCAGCATGGCACCGATCACGGCGGCGAGGAGCATCGCGACCGCCCACACGACGGCGATCACGCGGAAGAGCCGGCGCCGATCGAGTCGTGGTCGAGGACGAGAAGTGCCGGTGTGCGGTCCGGTGCCCGGGTGGTTGTCGGAGTTGATCTCGAGCGGTTCGTCGTTCATCGGTTCAGCCCAGCGGATTGAATCCGTCGAACCAGTCGTCGTCGTTCTGCGGTGGCCGGCGGGCCTGGCCGGCCTGTCGTTCCTCGGCGATGTCCTCGACCCTGGCTTTGAGCGCCGGTGCGTCGTTCAGTTCGGCGGCGAGTTCGGCGACGTCGAAGTCCAGTGCAGTCGCGGACTTCTGCGCTGCTGTGGTCGCCACCGCGATCTCGTCGGTGAGCCACTGCTCGCCGCCCTCGTACAGCACGCCCGGGGCCAGGTGGATCCGCTTGAACCGGCCCAGCAGGTCGACCGACACGGTGACTCCACCGCCACGGGAGGTTCCCTTGAACTCGCTGAAGAGAGCGAGTTCCGGGTTCTCCTTGATCTTGCCGAGCCGGCTCTTCATCTGTTCGGCTGTCTCCGTCGGTTCGTTCTCCGGTTCGGTCACGGCCGTCCTCCTCGCTCTCGCGCCCGTCGCTGGGTCATGGCTTGGCGGTGGTGGCCGAGTTCATCGTCTCGCCGGCTTCGCGGGAGGCGCTCTCCAGAGCTTCGATCTTGGCTTGTTCGTTGCTGTGGATGGTCCACCAGATCGAAACGGCGCCGACGATGATGCTGATGACGCCGATGATCAGCCCGACGACCGCACCGACCCCGGTGACGCCCACGATGATGGCGGCGACCACGCCGATGATCGACAGGATCAACCCGATGATCGCGAGGATGTCGGCGAAACTACTGCCGAAGATCTGGTCCCACGCGTCGGCGATCGTGACGAGCGCCTTGCCGACGTCCTGTGCCGGGCGCTCCATGTCTTCCAGCGCCTTCTTGGTCTGATTCACGCGGTGCACGTAGGCGTTGTTCGCGTCGCCGGTCCAGGCCGCGGTCTGCTCGCTGGCTTGGGACAGGCCCCCGATGCAGGCGTTGACGGATGTGCCGACGAGGTCGGCTCCGTCTTCGCCGCCGATTCCCCAGACGTCCTTGCCGACAGTCCGCAGCCGGTCCGTGTCGACGTCGCGGACCAAGCGGAGGGTGTGCTCGACCGACGGCAAGGACTTTCCGTGGTCCCGCGCGAATGCGTCGATCTTGCGCGCATCGGCCAGTACCGAGTCATCGATCAGATCTTTCAGCGCCATGGTCAGCCTCCCCGTTCTGCCGGCCTACCGGTGACCGCGGCCGAGCCGGCTATTTCGGTTCATGGTCTTCCATCCACTTCGTGACGTCGTCCTCGGTGGCCTGGTATTTCTCTCCGGCCTTGGCCACCCCTTCGGCGGTGCCGATGATGGTGACATGGGCGCGGGCGATGAACGTGTCCATCGCGTCGACGACTCCGGGGTACTTGTCGTTGCAGAATTCGCTCAGCTTCCGGACCTTCTCCTCGACGGTCTCTTCGACGTTGCCGTACGCGGCGACCTCTTCGACCGTCAGGAACCCCTCCAGTGTCGCTCGCTGCCGGAAGTCGTTCATCCCGAGATCGTCACTGGCACCTTCGAGCAGCTTCTTCAGCTTCGGGATTTCGTCGGGTTCCAGCCCGTAGCCGCCACCAGGACCAGTCATGGTGCTCCTCTCCCGAAGGTGTGGGCCCCCGGCGGTGACCGAACGTGGTGGCGTCACAGTCGTACCAACGCGGGAGGTCGTCGAGACTGTCGCGGACGAGCAAGAACACGCCGCGGTTTTTCAGGCCGGCCATGGTCACCCACACCGTAGTCCGAATCCGGGGAGACAGTCCTAGGGAATCACCCGATTGCGCAGGTTGCCGGGGTACGGTCCGGCGCCGTGGACGGCGAGTTCGGTACCGACGTCGAAGCTGTAGAACGGGTGCGAACTGAAATAGCCGCTGAGATCGGTGATGGTGCTCAGGAAACAGATCCCGTCCGCGCCGCCCTCGGCGCGGGGACCGTTGCACAAAGTGAGTGTGGGGTAGGCGAAACCGTCCTGTGGGCGGAGCCCGGATCCGCCGGGTCCCGGCACCGGGAGGTGCCCGATCAGCCCGCCCGGATCGCCCGGCCAGCCCGACTCACCGGACTGGCGCCGGCCGTCGGAGAACAGGACGCCCTGGATGTTGCGTCCCGGCGGTTCGGTTTCCAGCACGGTCCCGGCCACCAGCGCGCCCAGGCTGAAGCCGACGATGTACACCTTGGTGCTCAGATCGCACTGCGAGGTGACGTACAGGTTGTACAGGGCGGTCCGCAGGTTGGCGACGCCCGCGTCGACGTCGGCGTACAGGTTCACGTCGGCGGCCGCGTTGGGATAGGGGATGCGGACCGGGTTCGCGCCCTCGGGAGCCAGCGCCGGGTCCAGCAGCTTGGCCGCACCGCCGTCCTGGTAGCCCGGGAGCACGAACATCACCGGGCCGCAGGCGCCGGCTGTCCGCGCGGGAGCCGCCTGGGCGGGCGCCGCGGTGGTGAACAGGCTGCCGAGCAGGAGCAGCACCGCTGCCACCGGCAGCCACCTTCGTGTGAGGTCCACGCTTTCTCTCACCGTCCGTTCGTCCGGGGAAGGTCATTTTTTCCGAAACTAGGGGCGAGGGATGAAATTTTCGTGACACCCGGTGGCCCGCCGGGGCCGTGGTGAGCACTCACCGTAGGAACCGGGCCGTTCCCCGCGGTACTGATCACCTTCGGACCGGCGAGTTGGTTGAACGGACAATCAAAAGCGGGTAGTAGTGGCGGCAGGGCCAGTCCGGTCCACTCGGGTGTCCAGGGAGTTTCGCTATGCGGATGGGATTCAGTCTTCCGGTGTTCGGCACGGCGGCGGCCGAGCCGGGCGGGATCGCGCGGTACGCGCGCGAAGCCGAGCGGGCCGGGGCCGCCGGTCTCTGGGTCGGCGACCGGTTGTTGTCGCCGGTCGCCCCGGTGGTGTCCTATCCCGGCTACGACGGCATGCCCGAGGAGTTCGGGACGGCGCAAGACCCGTTCGTCGCCCTCGCGACCGCGGCCGCGGTCACCGAGACGGCGATTCTCGGGTCGAGCACGATCAACGCCACCCAGTACCAGCCCGCGAACCTGGCCCGGCTGTTGACCGGCATCGATGTGGCGAGCAACGGCCGGCTGCTGCCCGGCCTGGGCATCGGCTGGTCGCCGGACGAGTACTCCGCGGTCGGCGTCCCGATGGCGCAGCGGGGCAAGCGTCTCGACGACCTGCTCGACCTGCTGGAGACCTGGTGGAGCCGGGACCTCGTGGCGCACCAGGGGGTCGGCTACGAGATCCCGGAGTCACGGGTCGGGCTCAAACCGGTCCGCACGCCGCCGGTGCACCTGGCCGGGTTCGGCGAGCGGGCGCTGCGCCGGGTCGCCGAACGCGCGGCGGGCTGGCTGCCGGTCTGGGCGATTCCCGAGCAGGCGCCGGTGGAGGCCCTCACCGGAACCCTCGCCACCCTCCGCGCCGACGCCGAACGAGCCGGCCGCGACCCGGGAGCGCTCAGCGTGGCACTGCGGGTGAACGCGGCGCCCGGCACCACACCGGAGCAGATCACCGAGTCGCTGGCGAAAGTCGTCCCGGCGCTGGAACCCGACCACACCTTCGTCGACCTCACCTATCTGACGCGCAGCGTGGACGAGCACCTCGACCTCACCGGGACGGTGCTGGACCGGATCGCCAAGGGCTGACCCCCGCGAGGTCCGTGGAGGCCTCCTCGACGGAGCCCGATTCTGTCGTGGAGGCCGTCACGGACCGTCCGCTCCGGGGGTTTGACGCACTGCCCGCCGGGCTACCCGCGCATCCGTGGGCCCGGGCAGGCCGGTGGTTGCCGGGCGGATTCTCGCGGTGTGGGAGGACGGGCGATGACCGAGCTGAAGTCCCGGCCCGCCGCGGTGGCGTCGGTGCGTCCCCGCGGCAAGAAGGGCGGGGTCCTGCTCTCGCTCGCGCGGACCACCGATCCGAAACAGATCGGCCTGCTGTACCTGACCACCTCGATGGGGTTCTTCCTCGCCGGTGGTGCGTTGGCGCTGCTCATGCGTGGAGAACTGGCCCAGCCGGGGTTGCAGTTCCTTTCCCAGGAGCAGTACAACCAGCTGTTCACCATGCACGGCACGATCATGCTGCTGCTGTACGCGACCCCGAACCTGTTCGGGTTCGCCAACTTCGTGCTGCCGATGCAGATCGGCGCGCCCGATGTCGCGTTTCCCCGGTTGAACGCGTTTTCCTACTGGTTGTACCTGTTCGGCGGACTGATCGTGCTGGCGGCGTTCCTCACCCCCGCCGGCGCGCCGGACTTCGGCTGGACCGCCTACACCCCGCTTTCGGAGGCGATGCATTCGCCCGGGATCGGTGCCGATCTGTGGATCACCGGGCTGATCGTGTCCGGACTGGGCACGATCCTCGGCGCGGTCAACATGACCACCACGATCCTGTGCCTGCGGGCGCCGGGGATGACCATGTTCCGGATGCCGTTGTTCACCTGGAACATCCTGTTCACCGCGATCCTGATCCTGCTCGCGTTCCCGATCCTGACCGCCGCGCTGTTCGGGCTGCTGGCCGACCGGCGGCTCGGCGCGCACGTGTTCGATCCGGCCAACGGCGGGGCGATCCTGTGGCAGCACCTGTTCTGGTTCTTCGGCCATCCGGAGGTCTACATCGTCGCGCTGCCCTACTTCGGCATCGTCACCGAGATTGTCCCGGTGTTCAGCCGCAAACCGCTGTACGGGTACCGGGTCATGGTGCTCGCGACGATCGGGATCACCGGGCTGTCGGCGACCGTGTGGGCGCACCACATGTTCGCCACCGGCGCCGTACTGCTGCCGTTCTTCTCGATCCTGACCTTCCTCATCGCCGTGCCGACCGGGATGAAGTTCTTCAACTGGATCGGCACGATGTGGCGGGGCTCGCTGAGCTTCGAGACCCCGATGCTGTGGTCGGTCGGGTTCATGGTCACCTTCCTGCTCGGCGGGCTGACCGGGGTGATCCTCGCCGCGCCCGCGCTGGATTTCCACGTGCACGACACGTACTTCGTGGTCGCGCACTTCCACTACGTGCTGTTCGGCACGATCGTGTTCGCCACGTTCGCCGGGATCTACTTCTGGTTTCCCAAGATGACCGGCCGGATGCTGCACGAACGGCTCGGGAAATGGCATTTCTGGACGACCTTCCTCGGCTTCCACGCGACCTTCCTCGTGCAGCACTGGCTGGGTGCGGAGGGGATGCCGCGCCGGTACGCCGACTATCTGTCCACGGACGGATTCACCCTGCTGAACACCATTTCCACCATCGGGTCGTTCGTGCTCGGGGCTTCCACGGTGGTGTTCCTGTGGAACGTCGTGCGCAGCTACCGGTACGGCGAAAAGGTCGAAGTGGACGATCCCTGGGGGTTCGGCAACTCGCTCGAATGGGCCACGAGCTGCCCGCCGCCGCGGCACAATTTCCTCGACCTGCCGCGGATCCGTTCGGAACGCCCGGCGTTCGAACTGCACTATCCGCAGCTGCGCGAGCGGATGGAGGACGAACGCTACGTGCACATGTTCCGCCGCCGGCAGTGATCGGCCACTCAGCCCGCAACCACGGTGTACTCCGCGCGCGGCAGCAGCTCGCCGATGACCGGGTAGCCGGGCACCTCGCCGGCCACGAGCAGGCCGCCGGAGGTCTGCGCGTCGGCCAGCAGCAGGGCTTCGGATTCGGGCAGCCGGGCGAGATCGGTGTGCGGGCGGACCCAGTCCAGATTCCGGCGGGTGCCGCCACTGACGTGCCCAGCCGCGAGAGCTTCGCGGGCGCCCTCCAGGTACGGCACGGCCGCGGGATCGATCCGTGCGGTGACCCCGCTGGCCCGCGCGAGTTTGTGGAGATGGCCGAGAAGGCCGAAACCGGTCACGTCGGTGGCGCAGACCGCGCCCTCGGCCAGCGCCGCGGCGGAGGCGGCGGCGTTGAGGGTCGTCATGGTCTCGATGGCGTGCGCGAACCGTTCGCCGGTCGCCTTGTGCCGGGAGTTCAGTACCCCGACGCCCAGCGGCTTGGTCAGCGTGAGCGGCACCCCGGGTCGCCCGGAGTCGTTGCGCAGCAAGTGATCCGGATCGGCGACCCCGGTCACGGCCAGTCCGTACTTGGGTTCCGGGTCGTCGACGCTGTGCCCGCCGGCGAGGTGGCAGCCGGCCTCGGCGCACACGTCGAGACCACCGCGGAGGGCTTCGGTGGCGAGTTCGAACGGCAGCACCTCGCGGGGCCAGCCGAGAAGGTTGACCGCGACGACCGGGGTACCGCCCATCGCATACACATCGGACAGTGCGTTCGCGGCGGCGATGCGGCCCCAGTCGTAGGCGTCGTCGACGACCGGGGTGAAGAAGTCCGTGGTCGCGATGAGCGCGGTCCCGCCGGCGATCCGGACGGCGGCCGCGTCGTCGCCGTGGTCGAGACCGACCAGCAGTTCGCCGGCCGGGTGCTCGGGGGCGCGTCCGGTCAGGCCGCGCACCACCTCCTCCAGTTCGCCGGGCGGGATCTTGCACGCGCAGCCGCCGCCGTGGGCGTACTGGGTCAGCCGGTACTCCATCCTCGTCATCCTCCTCGGGCTGCGCGGTCCCCGCGACCTTGGCAGGATGGGTGGATGCCCCAGGGAGGCGTTTCCGGCCTGGTGACCGGCGCGGTCTTCAAAACCGTCGAGCGGCAGGTACTGCCACTGGCGGGTTCGATTCCCGTCCGCCTCCGCCATGGGGCCCTCCGGTGACCGACCCGCGGCGCGCGATTCCCCGCACAGACGTGGTGCTGGCCGATCCGCGGGTGGCCAAGGCCGCGGCCACGCTCGGGCGTGAGCTGGTGAAGCAGGTGGTGTCGCGGACCCAGCAGCGGGCGAGGGCCGGCGAGATCGCTCCCGGCGCCGTGCTCGAGGAGGTGCTGGCGGGTCTGCCCGGCGGTGCTTCGTCGATGCGGCCGGTGGTGAACGCGACCGGCGTCATCGTCCACACGAATCTGGGTCGCGCGCCGCTTTCCGCGGCGGCGCTGGACGCGGTGGCCGCCGCGGGCGGCACCACGGATGTCGAGTTCGACCTTCGTGACGGCAGCCGGGCCAGCCGCGGCCGGGGTGCCCTGGAAGCGCTGGCCGCGGCGGTTCCCGGGGCGGGCGGCGTGCACGTGGTCAACAACAACGCGGCCGCGCTGCTGTTGTGCGCGCTGACGCTCGCGCCGGGCCGCGAGATCGTGGTCAGCCGCGGCGAACTGGTGGAAATCGGCGACGGGTTCCGGATTCCGGACCTGCTCGCCTCGACCGGGGCGCGGCTGCGGGAAGTGGGGACCACGAACCGCACGCGGGTGGCCGACTATGCGGACGCGATCGGGCCGGACACCGGGTTCGTACTGAAGGTGCATCCGTCGAACTACCGGATCAGCGGGTTCACCGCCGAGGCCACCGTCGCCGGGTTGGCGGAGCTGGCGGTGCCGCTGGTGGTCGACATCGGCTCGGGGTTGCTGGAGCCGCATCCGTTGCTGCCGGACGAACCGGACGCCGCCACCTCCCTGCGTGATGGCGCCGCGCTGGTGACCGCCAGCGGTGACAAGCTCCTCGGCGGCCCCCAGGCCGGGTTGCTGCTCGGCGAAGCCGCCCTGGTGCAGCGGCTGCGACGGCACCCCGCGGCACGCGCGCTGCGAGTGGACAAGCTGACGCTCGCCGCGCTCGAAGCGACGCTTCGTGGCCCGGTGACGCCCGTGCGAACGGCGCTGGAAGCCGATGCGGACGAGCTCCGCCGGCGCGCCGTGAAGATCTGCGAAGCCTTGCACCGGCACGGAATCGCCGGCGAAGTGGTTTCGTCGGCCGCGGCGGTCGGTGGCGGCGGCGCGCCCGGGGTGGAGCTGCCGAGCGTCGCGGTGAGCCTGCCGGCCCGATACGCGACGCGGTTGCGGCTGGGGGAGCCCGCGGTGGTCGGCCGCCTGGTGCGGGAACGGTGCCTGCTGGACCTGTGTGCGGTGCCGCCGGAACAGGACGCGCTGGTGGTGGAGGCGGTGCGGCGGTGCGGGTGATCGCGACTGCCGGGCACGTCGATCACGGGAAGTCGACGATGGTGCGGCGGTTGACCGGGATGGAGCCGGATCGCTGGGCCGAGGAACGGCGACGCGGACTGACCATCGACCTCGGGTTCGCCTGGACCCGGCTCGACGGCGAGGAGATCGCGTTCGTCGACGTGCCAGGGCACGAGCGGTTCGTGCCGACCATGCTCGCCGGTGCCGGGCCGGTGCCCGCGGTGGTGTTCGTCGTGGCTGCGGACGAGGGGTGGATGCCGCAGTCGGCCGAGCACCTGGCGGCACTGGACGCGTTCGGTGTCGGGCACGGGCTGCTCGTCGTCACGAAGGCCGATCGCGCCGATCCCGCGGCCGCGACGGAAGCCGCGCTCGCCGAAATCGCGGCGACGTCGCTGGGGCGGGCGCCGGCGGTCGCGGTCAGCGGGCTGACCGGCGCCGGTTTCGAGGAGCTGCAGGGGAAACTCGCGGAGCTGGCGGCGGGTCTGCCGACGCCGGACCCGGCGGCGGATGTCCGGTTGTGGCTCGACCGGGTGTTCACGGTCCCGGGAGCCGGCACGGTCGTGACCGGGACACTCGGTTCGGGCACGATCGCCGTCGGTGACGAACTGGCTCTCGGTGAGACCGCCGTGACGGTCCGTGGCCTGCACGCGCTCGGACGGCCCCGCGAACGCGTCAGCGGTGTGGCCCGGGTCGCGGTGAACCTGCGTGGCACGCCACGGAACGCGGCTGCCCGCGGTGCCGCACTGCTGCGGCCGGATGCCTGGCGCAGCACCGAGGTCGTGGACGTGCGGCTGCGCAACGCCACCGAGCTGCACCGCGAAGCGGTGCTCCACCTCGGTACCGCGGCGGTACCGGTCCGGGTCCGTCCACTCGGGACGGACACCGCGAGGCTCACCCTGCGTGGCCCGCTGCCGTTGCGGGTGCACGATTCCGGCCTGCTGCGTGACCCGGGAGCCCGCCGCATCTCGGCCGGGGTCACCGTGCTGGACGTCGATCCGCCCGCGCTCACCCGGCGGGGCGCGGCGAGCGCACGGGCGAGGGAACTCGACGCGCCCGATCCGGCCGCGGCCTGGCTGAGCCGCCGCGGATTCGTCCGGGAACGCGAATTCCGTGCGATGGGCTTGTCCGGCACCGGGGAGCGGATCGGTGGCTGGCTGGCCGATCCCGCCCGGCTGGCCCGGATCCGTGCCGAGGTGCCGGAGGTGCTGGCGGCGTGGCGCCGGGCGCATCCGGTCGCCGCCGGGATGCCGGCCGAACAGCTCCGCCGGCGACTCGGGCTGCCCGCTCCGGAACTGCTGTCCGCGGTACTCGGGGACCAGGACGTGGCCGCCGGAATGGTCCGTGCCCACGACGCGGGACTCGGCGAACAGGTCGAAACCGCGCTCGCCGCGCTGGACGAACAGCTGGCGCGACACCCGTTCCGCGCTCCGGAAGCCGATCGGCTGCGTGAACTGGGCTTGGGCAAACGGGAACTGGCCGCGGCGGTGCGGGTGGGACGGCTGACCACGATCGCCGACGGCGTCGTGCTGGGCCCGGACGCGCAGCGCCGCGCGATGGCCCTGCTCCGGGACGTCGAGCAGCCGTTCACGGTGTCCTCGGCACGGCGGGCGCTGGACAGCACGCGCCGGGTGGTGGTGCCGTTGCTGGAGGGGCTCGACGCGGCCGGGTGCACCGAATCCCTCGGCGACGGCACCCGGGTGACCATCTGACCTGCGCGCCGCCGCGAGCGGGGTTACGGTGCAAGGTATGGGTGTCCGGCAGTGGATCGAAGGCTGGCCGGTGTACCGGCAGCTGGCCGGTCCCGACCGCACCGCGCGGGGTGCCGCGGCCAAGTCCGCGGGCTCGGAAGCATGGCACGCGCGCACCCGGGACGCCGACCAGGTCGTGAAATCCATCTGCCCGTACTGCGCCGTCGGCTGCGGCCAGAAGGTGTACGTGCAGGACGGGCGCGTCACCCAGATCGAGGGGGATCCGGATTCGCCGATCTCCCGGGGCCGCCTGTGTCCGAAGGGTTCGGCGAGCAAGCAGCTCGTGACCAGCCCCAGCCGGGTGACCGAGGTGCTCTACCGCCGTCCGCACGGCACCGAATGGGAGTCCCTTCCGCTGGACCAGGCGATGGAGATGATCGCCGACCGCGTACTGGCCACCCGTGCGCAGACGTGGCAGGACAGCGACGAGAACGGGGTCCGGCTGAACCGCACGCTCGGCTTCGCCAGCCTGGGCGGCGCGACGCTGGACAACGAAGAGAACTACCTGATGAAGAAGCTCTACACCGCGCTCGGCGCGATCCAGATCGAGAACCAGGCGCGTATTTGACACTCCGCCACGGTTCCCGGTCTGGGGACCTCCTTCGGTCGTGGGGGCGCCACGACGTTCCAGCAGGACCTCGCCAACGCCGACTGTATCGTCATCCAGGGCTCGAACATGGCCGAAGCCCATCCGGTCGGGTTCCAGTGGGTGATGGAGGCGAAGGCCCGCGGCGCGAAGATCATCCACGTCGACCCGCGGTTCACCCGCACCAGCGCGCTGGCGCACACGCACGCCGCGCTGCGCGCCGGTTCGGACATCGCCTTCCTCGGCGGCCTGGTCAACCACGTGCTGAGCAACGAACTGGACTTCCGCGAGTACGTGGTCGCCTACACCAACGCCGGGGCGATCCTGAACGAGGACTTCCGGGACACCGAGGACCTGGACGGCCTGTTCTCCGGCTACGACCCGGAGCGCAAGCAGTACGACGTGACGAGCTGGGCCTACGAGGGCGCCGACGCGGTCCCCGCCGCCGGGAAGCGGGAGGAGGGCCCGCGCGGCGAACAGCACCACGGCGGGGAGGGCCACCAGAGCTCGGCGCGCGCCGAGTCCTACGGCAGCGGTGGTGCGGCCATCGGCGCCAAACCGCGGATCGACGAGACGCTGCAGCACCCGCGGTGCGTGTACCAGGTGCTGAAGCGGCACTTCGCCCGCTACACCCCGGAGGTCGTCGCCGACGTCTGCGGGATCCCGGTCGAGCAGTTCCGGGAGATCGCCGACGCGGTCACGCGCAATTCCGGCCGCGAGCGCACCACGGCCTGGGTCTACTCGGTCGGCTGGACGCATCACACCGTGGGTGCCCAGTACATCCGCACCGCCTCGATCCTGCAGACGCTGCTGGGCAACATCGGCCGTCCCGGCGGCGGGATCCTCGCGTTGCGCGGGCACGCGAGCATCCAGGGTTCCACCGACATCCCGACGTTGTTCAACCTGCTGCCCGGTTACCTGCCGATGCCGCACGCGCACCAGCACTTCGGCCTCGAGGAGTACGTGGCCACCGACGCGGGGTCCACCGGGTTCTGGGGCAACATGCGCTCGTACGCGGTGAGTCTGCTCAAGGCCTACTGGGGCGAGCACGCCCAGCCGCACAACGACTTCCGCTTCGACCATCTGCCGAAGCTCACCGGCGACCACGGCACCTACACCACCGTCAAGGCGCAGCTGGACGGTGAGTGCAAGGGCTACTTCCTGGTCGGGGAGAACCCGGCGGTCGGGTCGGCGAACGGAAAGATGCAGCGGCTCGGCCTGGCGAACCTCGAGTGGCTGGTGGTGCGTGACCTGCAGATGATCGAGTCCGCGACGTTCTGGAAGGACGGTCCGGAGATCGAGAGCGGCGAACTGGCGAGCACCGAGATCGGCACCGAGGTGTTCTTCCTGCCCGCCGCCGCGCACACCGAGAAGGACGGCAGTTTCACCAACACCCAGCGGTTGCTGCAGTGGCACCACAAGGCCGTCGAACCGCCCGGTGACGCACGCAGCGACCTGTGGTTCTACTACCACCTCGGCCGGATCATCCGGGAGAAGCTGGCCGGCAGCACGCAGCCGAGGGACCTGCCGGTGCAGGAGCTGACGTGGAGCTACCCGACGGAGGGCCCGACCGCCGACCCGTCGGCGGACTCGGTGCTCGCCGAGATCAACGGGCACGGCCCGAACGGTCCGCTCTCGGCCTACACCGAGCTCAAGGACGACGGTTCCACCACGTGTGGCTGCTGGATCTACTGCGGGGTGCGCGCGGACGGCCACAACCACGCGGCCGACCGCACCCCCGGTTCCGAACAGGACTGGGTCGCCTCGAAGTGGGCCTGGGCGTGGCCGGCGAACCGGCGGATCATCTACAACCGCGCCTCCGCCGACCCGGCGGGGAAGCCGTGGAGCGAACGCAAGAAGTACGTGTACTGGGACGAGGAGAACGGCCGCTGGACCGGTCCGGACGTGCCGGACTTCGAGGCCTCGAAACGCCCGGACTACGTGCCGCCGGACGGCGCGAAGGCGCAGGACGCCCTCGGCGGCGCGGAGCCGTTCATCATGCAGACCGACGGACGGGCGTGGCTCTACGTCCCGGCCGGGCTCACCGACGGCCCGCTGCCGACGCACTACGAGCCCTTCGAATCGCCGGTGGACAACGCGCTCTACCGCCAGCAGGACAACCCGGCCCGGCAGACACTCGACATCGCCTCGAACCCGTACAACCCGTCCCGCAGCTCGGTCTACCCGTACGTGTTCACCACCTACCGGCTGACCGAGCACCACACGGCGGGCGGGATGAGCCGGACCCTGCCGTACCTGTCCGAACTGCAGCCGGAGTTCTTCTGCGAGGTCTCCCCGGAGCTGGCGGCCGAACGCGGGCTGGAGAACCGGGGCTGGGCCACCATCGTCTCGGCGCGCACCGCGATCGAGGCGCGGGTGCTGGTGACCGCGCGGATGAAGCCGCTGCGGGTGCGGGGACGCACGATTCACCAGGTCGGGCTGCCGTATCACTGGGGTCCGAACGGGCTCTCTCGCGGTGATTCGGCGAACGACCTGCTGTCGGTGGTGATGGACCCGAACGTGCACATCCAGGAGGCGAAGGCGGCGACGTGCGACATCGTGGCAGGCCGCCGTCCGCGTGGCCGGGACCTGCTGGACCTGGTCGAGGACTACCGCAGGAGGGCGGATGGCTGACTACGGCACCCAGCCCCGGATGGGCTTCTTCACCGACACGTCGGTGTGCATCGGGTGCAAGGCGTGCGAGGTCGCGTGCAAGGAGTGGAACGACGTGCCCGGCCGGGAGCTCGACCTGCTCGGCACGTCGTATGACAACACCGGGGATCTCGGGGCGGATGCCTGGCGGCACGTGGCGTTCGTGGAGCAGCCCGCGGTGGAGCTGGGGATGCCCTCGATCGGCGCGCCCGAACAGGACGGTGATCCGGGGGTGCGCTGGCTGATGTCCAGCGACGTGTGCAAGCACTGCACCCATGCCGGCTGCCTGGACGTCTGCCCGACCGGCGCGTTGTTCCGCACCGAATTCGACACCGTGGTGGTGCAGGAGGACATCTGCAACGGGTGCGGCTACTGCGTGCCCGCCTGCCCGTACGGCGTGATCGAGAAGCGGGAGAGCGACGGGCGCGCGTTCAAGTGCACCCTGTGCTACGACCGGCTCGGTGAGGGGCTCGAACCGGCGTGCGCCAAGGCGTGTCCGACGGACTCGATCCAGTTCGGTGAGCTGGACGAGCTGCGGGAGCGCGCGGCCGAACGGGTGGACGCGCTGCACGAGGCCGGGATACCGCAGGCGCGGCTGTACGGACACGACCCGTCCGACGGCGTCGGCGGGGACGGCGCCTTCTTCCTCCTGCTGGACGAGCCCGAGGTGTACGGCTTCCCGCCGGATCCGCAGGTGCCCACCAAGAACCTCGCGCAGATGTGGAAGCACGCCGCGGCCGCCGCGCTCGGCGTCGCGGGCACGCTGGCGGTTTCGTTCCTGGGGCGGCGCCGGTGAGCCCGCGCCGCGAACCGACGATGGTCGAGCCCGCGGAGTTCAGCTCCTACTACGGGCGGCCGATCCTCAAGGAACCGGCGTGGAAACAGCCGGACGTGCCGCTGTACCTGTTCCTCGGCGGCCTGGCCGGATCGTCGGCGACGATCGCGAGCCTCGCCGGGCTGACCGGCAGGCCGAGCCTGGCGCGGATCGGCAGGCTGGCCGCGGCGGGCGGGGCGAGCGCCAGCGTCGTCGCGCTGATCCACGACCTCGGGCGGCCGGCGCGGTTCCTGCACATGCTGCGGGTGCTGAAGCCGACCTCGCCGCTGTCGGTCGGTTCGTGGATTCTGGCGCCGTTCTCCGGGCTGGCCGCGGTGTCGGCGGGTTCCGCGGAGACCGGGCTGCTGCGGCCGGCCGGGAAGCTCGCGGGCGCCGCGGCCGGTGTTCTCGGACCGGCGATGTGCACGTACACCGCGGTTCTGCTGGCCGACACCGCGACCCCTTCGTGGCACGAAGCACGGCGGCACCTGCCGTTCCTGTTCGCCGGAAGCGCGGTGACGAGCGGTGCGGGGCTGGCGTTGCTCGCCGCGCCGAAGTCCGAGGTGGCGCCGGTGGTGCGTGCCGGATTGGCGGGAGCGGCGGCGGAACTGGCGGTGGCGCACCAGGTCGAGCACGGATTGGGCCTGGTGTCCGAACCGTACCGGGAAGGCCGTGCGGGGAAACTGCTCAAGGCGGCGCGGGGGCTGACCGCGGCGGGTGCGGCGTTGTCGCTGGCCGCGACGCGGAGCAAGGCGGCCGCGGTGGCGGGCGGCGCGGCGTATCTCGCCGCCGGGTTGTGCACGCGCTTCGGTGTGTACCAGGCCGGCGTGGCTTCCGCGAAGGATCCGAAATACGTGGTGCTGCCGCAGAAAGCCCGCAAGGCCGCGCGAGAGCAGTGAGAGCAGGCGGTCGGCTGCCGATCGGGCCCGATGAGCCGGCCGCATCCCTGGCAACGGTCAGGCGGTCGCCTCGCGGGCCAGCGACAGCTCTTCCCGGGACTGCACCGCCAGTACGGGTACCGGCGCGTCCGGGCCGCTGATCACGCTGTCGTCGTCGCGGGACCGGGAGAGGCCACCGTGGATGCCGAGGACGGGCAGGCCGCCGGCCACGGATTCCGCGACCTCCGGCTGGTCCCAGCCGATGTCGCCGGTGAAGACCAGCGCATCGATCCGGGGCAGGCTCGCGGCGACGGCGGCCAGTTCCCGGCGGACGTGGTGTTCGAAGACCGCCATCGTGAAGCTGGCTTTGACGTCGCCGGCGTTCGCCGCGCGGACCAGTTCGCGGGTGTCGTCCGAGGTGGTGGACAGGCCCCGCAGTCCGGAATGGTGGTAGAGGCCGTCTTCCAGCTCCTCGACGGTCAGATGGCCTTCTCGCAGCAGCCACAGCAGCATGCCGGGGTCGACGCTGCCGGACCGCTTGGCCATCATCGTGCCCTCCAGCGGGGTGAAACCCATCGAGGTGTCGACGCTGCGCCCGTGCGCTATCGCAGTGACCGAGCAACCGCCGGACAGATGCGCCACCAGCAGGTTCAGCTCGCCGGCGGGCCGGTCGAGCAGCTCGGCCGTCCGTCGCACAGCCCACGAGAACGAAAGCCCGTGGAAGCCGTAGCGGCGCAGGTCCCAGCGGGCGCGCCAGCGTTCGGGCAGCGCGTAGGTGCGGGCGATCTCCGGCAGCCCCCGATGGAACGCGGTGTCCGGGCAGACCACGTGCCGGGCGTCCGGCAGCAGCTCGGTCAGCAGGTCCAGCAGAGCCTCGGTGTTCGGCACGTGTTCCGGTGCCAGGGAACGGCAGGCGGCGATCGTCTCGCGGACCTGCCGCGTCACGGTGGTCGGCGTGACGAGATGCGAGCCACCGTGGACGAGCCGGTGCGCGACGACGCCGACCTCGCGCCACTGCTCGGCGAAGGCCCGTACCTGCGACTCGGCTTCCCCGAGCGGCCCGGTTTCCCGGCTGTCGAGCACCTGCTCGTCCTCGACCACGTGCAGGCGCAGGCTGCCCGAGCCGGGGTTGACCGTCAGCACCTTCATCCCGGCCACCGCCATCCGGTGATCCCTTCGGGATCCTGTCCGTCGCGATAGGATTGTTCGAGCACCTCGTCGCGTTCCGCCACCAGCGCGCGGGCGATGTCGCCGCCCTCCGAAGCCCAGCCACGCGCCCGGCGCACCGCGTCGGCGGCCAGGTCGTGCCGGCTCATCCGGTTGCTCGCCAGCAGGTCGAACGGGGTGGTCGTGGTGCCTTCCTCGAGGTACCCGTGCACGTGGAAGCGGCCGGAGCCGGCGCGGCCGTGCAGCACCTCGTGCACTGCGGACGGGTAGCCGTGGAAGGCGAACACCACCGGTACCGCTTTCCCGAAGCAGTCGGTGAACTCTTCGGCGGACAGACCGTGCGGATGCCGGTCCGCCGGGCACAGCGAGAGCAGGTCCACGACGTTCACCACGCGGACTTTCAGTCCCGGTGCGCGTTCCCGGAGCAGAGCGGCCGCGGCGAGCGTCTCGACCGTGGGCGTGGTGCCGGCGCAGGCGAGCACCACGTCCGGGGCGCCGGAACCGGTGCCCGCCCACGGCCACTCCGCCGCGCCGGCACGGCAATGCACCGCGGCGTCGTCGTGCGAAAGCCACTGTGGACCGCCCTGCTTGCCCGCGACGACCACGTTGATGAGATCGGTCGAAGCCAGGCAGCGGCGCATGGTGTGCAGCAGCGTGTTGGCGTCCGGCGGCAGGTAGACGCGGGTGGTGCTGGCCTTCTTGGTGAGCATCTGGTTGATGAAGCCGGGACCCTGGTGGCTGTAGCCGTTGTGGTCCTGGCGCCAGCCGTCGCTGCTGAGCAGGTAGTTCAGGCTCGCCACCGGGGCACGCCACGGTACCTCGCCCGACATCTTGAGGAACTTGGCGTACTGGTTGACCATACTGTCCACAATGGAGACGAAGGCCTCGTAACACGGGAACAGCCCGTGCCTGCCGGTGAGCAGGTAGCCCTCCAGCCAGCCCTGGCACAGATGCTCGGACAGCACTTCCAGCACCCGGCCGCGGCCGCCGAGATGTTCGGTGTATCCGGGTACCGCACGGTCGAACTGCCGCGGTGTCGCGTCGAGGAGCGCCCCCAGCTTGTTGGACTGCAGTTCGTCCGGGCAGACCACGCGGAAGTTCTCCGGGGCCTCGCGGACCAGTTCGGCCAGCCAGGCACCGAGCACCTCGGGCGCGCTCGCGTCGGTCGAACCGGGACCGCGGACGTCGATGGCGAACATCCCGGTGTCCGGCAACGGCAGATCCTCGCGCAGGAGCCCGCCGTTGGCCTGGGGGACCCGGCCCAGCCGCAAACCGGGCTCGGGGGGCACGTCGAGCAGGTCCGGTGCCGGGACGCCGTCCGCGTCGAACAGCTCCTCCGGACGGTAAGAGCGCAGCCACCGCTCCAGCGCCGCCAGCTGCTCCGGATCGCCCGCGGCCCCGGGGAGCGGGACCTGGTGCGCGTGGAACGTCCCGGCGAGCGGGGTGCCGTCCGGCGCGGCAGAAGGCAGGCCGAATCCTTTCTCACTGCGGAGCACGATCATCGGCGGCGGGCCGCCGTCGTGGGCGTGCGCCCGGCTCAGCGCGGTGCCGAGCAGCTCGTCCGGATTGTCCGCACCCCGGACGTCGACGAGCAGCGGGGTCCAGCCGCAGCCGGCGAAGTACCGCTCGAGCTCGGTGGCGCTCATGCTCTCGTACAGCGTCGGCGACGAGATCTTGTAGCCGTTGAGGTGCAGGATCGGCAGCACCCGGCCGTCGCCGGACCCGGTGAACTTCGGGCTGTGCCAAGAAGCGGCGGTGGGGCCGGTCTCGGCTTCGCCGTCGCCGACCACGCAGGCGACCAGCAGCCCGGGATCGTCGAACGCCGCTCCGAACGCGGTGGCCAGCGCGTAGCCGAGTTCGCCGCCCTCGTGGATCACCCCGGGCACCTCGGGGGAGAGGTGGCTGGGGAATCCGCCGGGCCAGGAGAACCGGCGGACCAGCGCCGCGAGCCCCCGGCCGTCCCGCGACAGCCCGGCGTCGTACTCGGCGTGCGTGCCCTCCAGCCACAGGTTCGCGTGGATGGCGGGTGCTCCGTGGCCGGGACCGGTGACCAGCAGGGTGCGCTGTCCGGTCTCGGCGATCAGGCGGTCCAGCCCGGCGTAGATCAGCGTGAGCCCCGGACAGGTGCCCCAGTGACCGAGCGGACGCGGTTTCAGGTGCTCGGGTCGCAACGGCTCGGTGAGCAGCACGTTGTCCTTCAGGTGGATCATCGCCGCGGCGAGGTAGTCGCAGGCACGCCGGTAGCGGCGCAGGGTCCCGGCATCCGGTCGGCCGGCCACGGAAGCTCCCTTCGTCGGCTGCTGGTCCCGAATCCCGCTGCCTACTCCGTGGTGCCTCCCGTCGGTGGTACGTCGGGTTCGTCCTCGGCATCGGGAAGCTCGGGATCCCGCCAGTCCTCGGCACGGGCCGGGCCGTTGCCCTTCAACGTGCCCTGCAGTTCCGCCTTCAGCTCATCGTCGGCACGGGGCGAATGCTGGTCGCTTTCGCGGGGCATGCACACCTCCAGCACATCGGGTATCGACGCCGGGTTACCCGGTCGCCGGGAGCGGAAAACCGATCGGCGGTCACAGCCACGCCAGCCCGGCCAGGACGGTGACGCCCACCAGCAGCCAGGCCACGTAGTCGCCCACATGCCCGGAATGTGCGCGGTGCAGAGCGTGGATCCCGTCGCGTACCGCGGACGGTGCCCGTCGGCGAGGCCACAGTCCCGCTGCGGCGACGGCCAGCGCCAGCAGCACGGCCGCGGCCGCGTGAACCAGGCCCGTCCCGGTCCACGAAACCTCCGCCGGCGGGATCGCGGGCGCCGCGGGCAGCACCGGAAGGACGGCGTGCAGGTACCCCGCCCGGTCGGCGACCTGCGCACCCGCCACCGCCGCCGCTTCGCGGAGCCACGGCACCGTTCCGGCGGCCAGCGCGAGCGCCAGGAGCAGAACCACCGCACCCAGCATGGTCGCCGGGATGCGCTGGATCCGCTGGGTGGTTTCGGGTTCCTCACCGCTTCCGGTCGACTTGTCCCCGGACCCGCCACGGGGCTGCCTGCCGAGTCCGAAGTGGACGCGCAGGCCCGCGCGCAGCACCGCGCCCGCGGTGACGGCCGAGATCAGCACGGCCAGCCCGGCCGTCCACTCGGGCGAGGCCCCTTCGGTGACGTCCTTGCCCAGTGCGCTACCGAACGGTGGCAGCCCGGCCAGCCCGAGCGCGGCGACGACGAACAGCACGCCCTGGGTCCGCGAGCCACGGCCGGCCAGCTCGTTCTCGTCCACGCTTTCCCACCGATTGAGCAGCACTCCGACGAGCAGGAACAACGCCGACTTCGCCCCGGCGTGGCCCAGCACCGACAGCACGAAACCCGCGCCCGCCCGCGGTCCGGAAGCCGCCAGCCCGCACAGGAACAGGCCGGTGTGCGCGATCGTCGAATACGCGAGCATCCGCTTGAGGTGCCGTTGCGTCACGCAGAGCACGGCGCCCAGCACCGCGGTACCCGCGCCCAGTACCAGCAGCACGCGATCCGGTGCCTCCGGGAACAGCACGGACCGGACACGCAGGACCCCGTACAGGCCGAGTTCCACCATCACGCCGGAGAACAGCACACACACCGGCGCCGGGGCGACCGCGTGCGCGTCGGCGAGCCAGAAGTGGAACGGCACCGCGGCGGCCTTGACCAGCAGCCCGGTGCAGACGAGGACGAAGGCGGCGGTGGTGAGCGCGTCGGTGCGCCCGCCCAGCGCGACGCCCAGCTGCGCCAGCCCGAGCTGCCCGGCACGGGCGTAGAGCAGGCCGATCCCCATCAGCGTGAAGTAGGCGCCGAGTGAGTTCACCACCCCGAAGTTGAACGCGCCCTGTACCGAATCCGCCTCTTCCACCCGATATCCGGTGAGCGCGTACGCGACTCCGCCCATCAGCTCGAAGAACACGAACATGGTGAACAGGTCGCCGGTCACCAGGAAGCCCAGCATGCCGGCCAGGAACAGCAGGATCAGCGCGTGGTAACGAGCCTCGACCGCGGCGAAGTAGCGCCAGCTGTACACGAGCGCGCACATCGTGAGGAACGCGGTCAGCGCGGACAGCACGGCGCTGAGCGAGTCCACGACGAGGACGATGCCGGTGGAGCGGGTGCCGTCCGGGTGATGCCCGCCGAGCCACGTCACGACCCGCTGGTCCTGTGCCCGTACGACCAGCATGCCGGCCAGGACGGTGACCGCGACGGCCGTGCCGGTCGCGAACGCGTCGGCGGCGGCGCGCGGCAGGACGGGACCGAGGCCGAGCAGCAGGCACGCGGCGATCAGCGGTACCGCCACCAGGAGCGCGGGCAGCACAGTCAGCCTCGCAACGAGCGCAGCTCGTCGGGGTCGACCGTGCCGTGCCGCCGCGAGATCTGGACAGTGAGTGCGAGCAGGAGCGCGGTGATGGTCGCGGAGACGACGATGTCGGTGAGCGTGAGGGCCTGGACAGTCGGGTCGACCACCGGAAGTTGTTGTCCCTGAACGACGATCGGGGCGCCGGCGCCTTGCTGGTACCCGATCGCGAGCAGCAGCACGTATGTTCCGGCCTGTGCGACCGACAGCGACACCACCGTGTGCACCAGGTGCCGGCTCCGCACGATCCCCGCGCAGCCGAGCAGCAGGAGCCACCCGGCGACGCCGTAACACGCACCCGAGAGGACAGTCATCGCGCGTGTCCCAGCCCGTGCGCCAGGAAACGGGACAGCAGCACGATCACGCCCGCCGCGACCTCGATGCCGATCAGCAGGCTCAGCAACGGCACCGTGCCCGCCGACAGCAGCGAGCCGAACCGGCCTGATGGCAGGAAGTTCGTCAGGAAGTGTCCGGTCGCGACGAGCCCGGCGAGGCCGGTCACGACGTACAGCCCGGTGGCCGCGGCTTCGGTGTGCTCCAGCCAGGCCAGTGGGCGGAGCCGCTGCAGTGCGGAATAGCTCCCGGACAGGTAGAGCAGGTGCCAGCCGGTCGCGAGGACGACGCCGCCCTGGAACCCGCCGCCGGGGCTGAGATGCCCGTGCACCACCACGTCGATTCCCAGTACGACCGCGAGCGGCAGGAGCAGGTAGCCGGTGAACCGGACCGCCGGCAGCACGTAACCGGGCTGCGGGGGAGCGGATCTCCGCCGCGGCGGCGGCAGCAGGGTCAGTACCCCGACCACTGCCGCGACGACGATGGTTTCCTCGCCGAGGGTGTCGAAGGCGCGCAGGTCGAAGTTCACCGAGGACACCAGATTCGGGGTGTCGGCCCGCAGCGCTGCCGGGAGCACCAGATCGCGGTAGGGGTGCGCGGTCCCGCCGGCGGCGGGCATCCGCAGGAACGCGGAAACGAGCAGCGCTGCCACCCCGGTTCCGCCGACGAGCGCGAGGCCGTCGCGCGCCCTCACCGGCGACCCACCCGGCGCACGGTCAGCAGCACCAGCAGCGGCAGCACGGCGGCGCCGACCGCCAGCTCCGACAACGCGACGTCCGGTGCCTGGAAGACCATGAACAGCACCGTCAGGCACAATGAGAACACCGAGAACGGGACAGCCTGGCGCCGCGGGTCGCCAGTGGCCACGACCACCAGGCCGGACACCGCGACGAGTGCCAGCGACACCAGCAGCAGGGCCGTGGTCACGACGGCAGGTCCTCGTCGAGCGCGCCGCGGCGCACGGCCTCCAGCCGCGCGGTTCCCGCCTGCACGACCGGGCCGGTGACGACCAGCAGCGCGACGGTCACCACGATCGCACCGGAGCCGAGGTGCCAGCCGTTGACCAGGACCAGCCCGATTCCGATCAGAGGCGCGCCGAGGGTGGTGACCGGGGAGAGCAGGTGCAGGCGGGTGAGCAGATCCCGGGCACGCACCAGCCCCGCCGACGACAACAGCACCACGGCCACTCCGGCGAACACGAGAACCTGTGCGGCAACCGTCATCGCGCACCCAGCAGGCGGATGAACACGAGCGTGCCGGAGAACGCGAGCACCACCAGTACGAGCGGCAGCACCACGGCGCTGGACGGCCCGTAGGCCTGAGTGAGCAGCAAAAGCACCAGAACCGTGACCGCGGAAGCCTGCTGCAGACCGGCGAGCCGCTCAGCGGGGCGGCCGCGCGCGGACAACCACAGCGCCGGGCCCAGTCCTCCGGCGAGGAGCAGCAGCGCGGCCAGCAGGAGCCAGGTCATCGGCGCACCTGTCGCAGGATTTTCCCGCCACTGCCCGGAAGCCGGTGTACGACCAGCCTTCCCGTGCCGGGCGCACCGGCCACGACCATCGTGCCCGGTGTGCAGCCGACCACGAACGCGGCGGCCGCCAGACGGCCGTCGTGCACGGCACGCGACTCATCCAGCAGCTCGACGTGCTCGAGTCTGCCCGCTTCCGGATTGCGGGCCACGGTGGTCAGCGCCACCGCGGACTCCCGTACCGCGGAGACCGGAAGCGACGTGAACCAGCGAAGCCAGCCGAGCCGGAACCGCCATCGTCCGGTGAGCGCTCGCCGCGCTCCGAACGCCGCGGCGGCGGCCACGAGCGCGGCGACGGCGCCGGCGCCCAGCTCGGGCGCGGACGGGGTGGAAAGCGTGAGCAGCCACAGACCGGCCAAGCCGCACCACCACGCGGCGATCTCCACTGCCGTTCGCATGGGTGGGGCTTTCCCGTTCGGGGGGTTCGGCAAACGCGGCGGGTTTTCCCGGCATTCAACCGGGTATCCGGGACTTGACGACCGTATCGAGGAGGTTGGCATGCCGGAGCAGAGCTGGAGCGGCAAGCGGGAACGACAGTACGAGCACATCAAGTCTTCGCAACAGGACCGCGGCGCGAGCACTGGCCGTGCGAAGGAGATCGCCGCGCGTACGGTCAACAAGAACCGCGCGCAGGAGGGCGAGTCCCGGCGGGCGAGCAAGACGTCCACAAAGGACGTCTCGCCACAGCACCGCGGCGGCAAGCGCTCGGGGAACCGGCAGGGCCCCGGCGGGCCGACGCGTGACCAGCTCTACAACGAGGCCAGGCAGCGCAACATCAAGGGCCGGTCCTCGATGACCAAGAAGCAGCTTCAGGACGCGCTCGGCAGGTGAGCCGGACGGAAGGGCGGAGACACCGGCTGTGTCTCCGCCCTTTCCAGCTGTGTTCCTTCAGTGTGCAGCGAAACTCATTCGGTACGCAGGGAATCCGCGACCGAACCGCCCGCCTCGTCGGCCTGCTCGACCGGATCGGGGTCCGAGTGGTGAGCGGGGACGTCGTCCGGGACGAGCTCACCACCGTCGGCGGGGGCGGCGTCGACCGAGTCGTCCAGCTCGGCGGCCGGGGTGGCCGCGATCGGACGTTCGGGGACCGCACCGGGCTGGACGTCCGGCTCCTCCTCGGCCAGCCTGCGGCCGAGGGGTTCGCCCTCGCGCACCTCGGCCGGCGTGGTGCCGGACCGCGCGGCCGGGCTCCAGTGCTCGGGGGGCTCCACGCCGGTCTCCAGCGGGTCGACGCGCAAGTCGTCCTCGTCCAGGGATTCCATGGGCGTGAGGGTCTCCGGTTCGGACGGTTCGCGGTCGGTCATCCGTACTCCTCTCGGTGGGTCAGGAATCGGTCCTCGCGCGAGAACGGCGGCGGACCAGCAGCCGGATCACCAGCAGGCCGCCCAGCACCGCGCCGAAGATCGGCAGCGGATTGTCGCGAACGGCTTCGGCGCCGCTGCGGAACTTCCGCGCGGCCGGCGCGGAAATCTTGTCCTCCACCCCGGCTGTAGCCTGCTCGATCGTCGCGTCGACGCGTTCGGAGGCCCGGGTCCGCACATCCAGCTTGTGTCCCAGCGCATCGATCGTCTCGGCCAGTTCCTCCCGCGTGACGTCACGGTCGGCCCGCGCTCGCTCCGCGTCGGTGGGCGCCGTCTCACGCTCGGTCATGACCGCACCTCCTGCTTGATGTCCTCGACGTCCTCGCGGACGTTGCCGACCGCTTCCTCCGGTACCGGTGGTACCGCGCGGCCGACCTGCTTCTTCCCGGCCAGTGCGCCGATTCCGGCTCCCAGCAGCAGAACTGCGCCGATGATGACCGCGGCCAGCCAGCCCGGCAGCACCAGGGCCAGCGCCAGGATCGCCGCGAAGACCAGCACTCCGGCACCGAAGAAGGCCAGTACCCCGGCCACGCCGACCAGCCCCGCGCCGAGACCGAACCGCTTGCCCTTGGTCTGCAGTTCGGCTGTCGCGAGCCGTAGTTCGTCGCGGATCAGGCGTTTCACTTCGTCACTCAGGTCGGCGGCCAGCTCGGTGGTGGACTTCTCCCGGGCCGGCGTCCGGTTCATCTCCTCCAACACGGCTCCTCTCCTCTCCGGGTCCGCTTACCCGCGGTGCCGCCGGTCAAACCCCGGCCCGCGTTTGCCGGTGCGGCGCCGGGGTAAGCCGGGGACATGCGTATCGGCTACACCCTGATGACCGAGCAGTCCGATCCCCGCGAGCTGGTGGGCTGGGCGGCTGCCGCCGAGCAGGCCGGCTTCGCCTTCGAGGTCTGCAGTGACCACTACTCGCCGTGGCTTTCCGAACAAGGGCACGCACCCTATGCGTGGAGCGTGCTCGGTGCGGTGACCCAGGCCACCGAGCAGGTCGAGCTGATGACCTACGTGACGTGCCCGACCATCCGGTACCACCCGGCGGTCGTCGCGCAGAAGGCCGCGACGGTGCAGCTGCTCTCCGGTGATCGGTTCACCCTCGGACTGGGTGCGGGGGAGAACCTCAACGAGCACGTCGTGGGCGAGGGCTGGCCGTCCGTCGCCGTCCGGCACGAGCTGCTGGCCGAAGCTCTGCAGATCATCGGCGGTCTGTTCGACGGCGGCCCGTTCAGCTACGCGGGCAAGCACTTCCGGGTCGATTCGGCGAAATTGTGGGACCTCTCGGAGGTACGGGTTCCGATCGCGGTCGCGGTGTCGGGCCCGGAGTCGGTGCACCGGTTCGCCCCGGTCGCCGACGCGATGGTCGCCGTCGAACCGAACGCGGACCTGTGCGCGGAATGGGATCGGACCCGGCTGGGTCAGCCGGCCCGCAAGATCGCGCAGCTGCCGGTCTCCTGGGACACCGACCGCGACGCCGCGGTCCGCCGTGCGCACGAGCAGTTCCGCTGGTTCGCCGGCGGCTGGCCGGTGAACTCCGAGCTGCCGAGCCCGCGTGCCTTCGCCGCGGCCACGCAGAACGTGCGTGAGGACGACGTCGCGGCCGGGATCCCGTGCGGCCCGGACGTCGAGCCCATTCGCAAGGCCGTGGACCAGTTCGCGGACGCGGGCTTCACCGACGTGGCGCTGGTGCAGGTGGGCGGCGCGAACCAGGCGGAATTCCTGGACTTCGCCGCGCGTGAGCTGCTGCCCGCTTTGCAGTAGAAGACTTCGCTGGTGCCCGCCGTGCGACAAGGCGGGCACCAGCGGCGGCTCAGGAGGCTTTCAGCGCGGCTTCCAGGTCGGCCCGCGACATCTTCGAGCGGCCCTTGACGTCGCGTTCCTTCGCGAGCTTCTGCAGGTCCGCCTTGGAAAGGCCGGAGACGTCCGGGGTCCGGCGCTTGCGGCTGCCGCGCACGCTCTTGGACAGGGCCTCGAACAGGTCGACCACCTTCGTCGGTTCCTCGGGTGCTTCGGCGGGAGTGACCGTCTGGCCCGCCTTCTTGGCCTTGACCAGGTCCTCGACGCGTTCGCGGTAGGTGTCGTGGTACTCCTCGGGCTGCCAGGGCTCGGTCATCGAGTCGACGAGCCGGACCGCCATGTCGAGTTCCTTGTCCTTGGTCTTCGCCTGCGCCGGCAGGTGCGGCACGTCCCGTGCGGGATCGCGGACCTCGGCGGAGAAGTGCAGGGTGTTGAGCACCAGGACGTCGTGTCCGGCACGGGCGAGTGCGAGGTGCTCCTTGCCGTGCAGCACGAACTTCGCGACCGCTGCCTTGTCCCGCCGGGCGAGTGCGTCGAAGAGCAGGACGTACGGCCGTTCGGCGTCGTCGTTCGCGGGCGCCAGCCAGTAGGTGCGGTCGAAGTACACCGGATCGACCTCGGCGAGGTCCACGAAGCTCTCCACCTCGAGCGACCGCGAACGACCCGGCGCGATCTCGTCCAGCTCGTCCTGTTCGACGAGCACGTACTCCCCGTCGCCGACCTCGCGGCCGCGGACGATGTCCTCGTACTTGACCTCGTCGCCGGTACGCTCGTTGACCCGGCGGTAGCGGATGCGGTCCCGGGTCCCGCGCTGGAACTGGGTGAACCGCACCGCGTTGTCCTCGACCGCCTTGTACAGCCGCACCGGGACGTTGACCAGCCCGAACGCGAGCGCTCCCTGCCAGACCGGACGCATCAGCGCCTCCTTCCCGTCTTCGCCAGGCCGACCCGGACCAGCGCGGCCGCCAGCCGAGCGACGTCGTCCCCGGAGACCAGCCGGGCGAGCCGGCGCGGATCGCCGGGCAGCCCGGCCTTGTCCGCACCGCGCAGCGCCCGCTGATCGAAGTAGGGGCGCAGCCACGGCCACACGGCCTGGGCCTCACGGCAGAAGATCTGCGCGCCGGTACGCCCGATCCGCGGGAACTCGGCGACGAGCTTCTCCAGCTGTCGCGGGTCCTTGCCCGCGGCGTCGTTCATCCGGCGCAGATCGTCGCGGTAGCGCTCGCGGACGAAGTCCGCAGCCTCGCCGAGATGAGTGGAAGTGCTTTCGTCGTACCGGACGTAGTGCGCGCGCCCGAGCGCGTCGACCCGCTCCTGCCACGTCGAGGCCCGCATCGCCGACGGTGAGCGCGGAAGTTCTTTCGCGGCCGCGACGGCGAGCTCGGCGTTGATCCGGGTGGACAGCAACGTGGTCAGCACCAGCAGCCGGTACAGCGGCTGCGGTTTGTCCGCCAGCGTGATCCCGGCCTCGGCGGCGTAGGTCGTGCCGTGCTCGGCCAGCAACTCCTCGACTCGGGCCATGCGTACCGGTTTCCCGGCCGGCTCCGGAGGCAAACGCTCCTCAGGGTTTGCGGGCGACCCCGGCGGCGATGATCCGCTGGGCGATCGTGTCGGGGCCGAGCCGGGGACCGTCCGGCCACCAGTCGGCCACCGGCACGATCTCCCCCGGCCGGCCCGGCCCGGACGGGACGAGCTCCAGTCCGTGGAAGAGCTCCCGGATCTCCTCGCGGGTGCGGGCGGTGATGTCGCGCATCGACCCTTCGCGGATGACCTGCAGGGTTTCCTGCAGCGTTTCGTCGTCCTGGCTGCCGTCGCGCGGGTCGAGCACGTGCGAGATGACCACGTAGGACCCCGACGGCAGCGCGTCGAGGTAGCGCCGGGTGATCTCGGCGGGCTGGCCGTGGTCGCCCTTGTAGTGGTGCAGAGCCGCGACGAACAGCAGCGCGATCGGCTGGTTCCAGTCCAGGTGCCCGCGCGTGAGCTCGGCGTCGAGGATGCTCTCCGGTGCGAAGATGTCGGCCTCGAGGTAGTTCGTCCGCTCGTCCTCGACCAGCAGCGCCCGGCCCCGGCTGGCCACCACCGGGTCGTAGTCGCTGTAGAGCACCTTGGCGTCGTCGTGGATGCGCTGGACGACCTGGTGCACGTTCTCCGCGGTGGGCTGGCCGGAACCGCAGTCGAGGTACTGGCGGATACCGGCGTTGGTGGCCAGGAACCGGCAGGCGCGGATGAGGAACGCCCGGTTCTCCCTGGCCACGTCGCGGACCTCGGGCATTTTCGCGAGGATCTGGTCGCCCATGACCCGGTCCACCTCGTAGTGGTCCTCGCCGCCGAGGAAGTAGTCGTAGACCCGCGCGACGCTCGAGCGGGTGGGATCCACGCCCACCGGGGCGTTGTCCTCGTCGAGCACGGCGGCGACCTCCGGGTTCCGGGCGTGGTGACTGCGGGCCGAGCGTAGTGCTCACCCGGTCCGGGGCCGAACCCGGCCGGACCCGGCGGGCTCACTCGCCCGAGGCGAGCCGGCGCAGCAGGGTCGAGAGCCCGTCGGGTGCCCGCCCGTCGAGCCGTGCGCTGGTGCGCACGATGGCACCCGGCTCCTGGCCGATTCGGTGTCCGGCCGCGCCGAGCCGTCGCCACAGTGCGTGGTCCTCCCCGGCGTCCAGCAGGGAGATCTTCTCCGCGCTCGTCTCACCACGCAGGAAGTTCTTCGACAGCGGAGGCCGTTCGTAAGGTGGGTCGACGTCGGCGCTCAGGATGCGGACCGGGCCGGTGCCGCCGGCTTCGCGATAGGCACACGCCGCACTGACCCCGGCCGCTCCGCTCCCGAGCACGACGAGTTCGTCGGCATCCATGCACGACTTCCCGGCGACGGCGGCGGTTTCTTCATGACTGGCTTTCGTGCGGCGGTGTCCTCAGTGCGGGATCTCAGTGCTGGATCAGTTCTGGGGTGGCCGCTGCACGTCACCGCGCCAGGAACCGGTCTGCTGCCCGCCCCGGCGTTCGATGAACGTCTTGAAGCGGTCCAGGTCGCCCTTGACCCGGCGGTTGAGGATGCCGAGCTTGTCGGCGGCCTTCTCGGCGAAGCCGTCCGGGTCGAGGTCCATCTGGGCGGTCACCCTGGTGGTCTCGTCGTTGATGCGGTGGAAGGTGATCACCCCGGCGTGGGTCGGCCCGGAGTCCGAGGCCCAGGCGACCCGTTCGTCGGGATGCTGCTCGGTGATCGTCGCGTCGAACTCGCGGGTCACGCCGCCCACCGAGATCGTCCAGTGCGTGTGGGTGGGGTCGACCTGCCGGATCTCGTCCACGCCTTCCATGAACTCCGGGAACGATTCGAACTGGGTCCACTGGTCGTAGGCCGTGGACACCGTCACGTCCACGTCGACGGACTCGGTGATGGTGCTCATCGGGCACGTCCTCTCCTCGGTTGTGGGGTTCTCCCCGGCTTACCCGCTGTCTCTCGGCGGAAACGGGGTTTCGCCGTGCCCTCGCCGGGTACCGGCACAGCTGTGGCGCATACGTCGATCGCTCTGTTCACCCGCGACCTGCGGGTGCACGACAATCCGGTGCTGCACGCGGCGGCCGCGGCCGGACAGTGCATTCCGGTGTTCGTGGCCGACGAGGCGATCAGCCGGTCGCCCTTCCACTCGGCCAATCGTTCGGCCTTCCTCGCGGACTGCCTCGCCGATCTCGACCAGGCACTGCGGAAGCGGGGCGGACATCTCGTGGTCCGAAAGGGCGATCCGGTCGCCGAAGTCCTCGAGCTGGTGCGGCGTCACGG
The DNA here is from genome assembly GCF_014204865.1 of Amycolatopsis jiangsuensis. NCBI lineage: Bacteria > Bacillati > Actinomycetota > Actinomycetes > Pseudonocardiales > Pseudonocardiaceae > Amycolatopsis > Amycolatopsis jiangsuensis. Next base: position 1,750,932 of record NZ_JACHMG010000001.1, on the reverse strand, counting down.
CGTCGACGAGGTCCACGTCGCGGGGGACGTCAGCGGATTCGCGCAGCGTCGTGAGCGTCGGCTCGCGGAAGCGGTCGACCTGTGCGTGCACGAGACTTCTGTCACCGCGGTGGAACCGCTGTCGCTGACCCCGACGGGTAACGACCATTTCGCCGTCTTCACACCGTACTTCCGCAAGTGGCAGGGAGTGCCTCGCCGTGGGGTACTCCGCGCGCCACGCGCGATCTCCATGCCACGCGTGTCGCCCGGAAAACTTCCCCGGGCGCCCAAGCCGGATTCGCCCGAGCTGCCCCGCGGTGGCGAAACGACGGCGCGGAAGCTGATGAACCGCTGGTGCCGCAAGGACATTCTCGACTACGAGAGTGCACACGACGCACTCGCCGCCGACGCGACGTCCCGGTTGTCGCCGTACCTGCACTTCGGTGCGCTCTCCCCGGTCGAACTGCTCGATCGAGCCGGGACCGAGTCCGAAGGTGCCCGCGCGTTCACCCGGCAGCTTGCCTGGCGCGACTTCCACCATCAGGTCCTCGCCGCACGCCCACAATGCTCCACAAAGGACTACCGGCCCCATGGTGACCGCTGGCGCGGCGCGAACGCGGACTTCGAGGCGTGGCGACGCGGCCGAACCGGCTATCCGATCGTCGACGCCGCCATGCGCCAGCTCGCGGGTGAGGGCTGGATGCACAACCGCGGGCGGCTCATCGTCGGTAGCTTCCTGACCAAGAACCTCTACCTCGACTGGCGCCTGGGCGCGCGGCACTTCATGGAGCTGCTGGTCGACTGCGACATCGCGAACAACCAGATGAACTGGCAGTGGGTGGCCGGCACCGGGACCGACACCCGGCCGAATCGGGTGCTCAATCCGCTGGCCCAGGCCCGGCGCTACGATCCGGACGGCGACTACGTCCGCCGATACGTTCCGGAGCTGGCGGGGGTGGCGGGCTCGCGGGTGCACGAACCGTGGAAGCTGTCCGGCCGCGATCGGGACGAGCTGGACTATCCCGAACCGATCGTGGACCTCGACGCGGAGGAGTTCCGCATGGCGCGGGGGAAAGCCGGGTAACCGGCGGCCATGGCGGAGAAGAAGCAGAGCACGAGCGGACATCCCGAGCACGACGACGCCTACGGCGAGACGCGCGACGAGGAACGGGAGACCATCCGGGGCGAACAGGGCACGTCGTCGGGCGATCCGCACGACGACACCGACCCCCAGCAGGGCCGGTAGCGTTGCCCTTGTGGTTCAGGCCCTCGTGGTTCAGCTCGCCGAGCGCGGTTCGCCGCGGGCACCGGTGCCGGTGGCGGTGCCGGCGAGCGCCACCACGAGAGCGATCAGCGCGGTGATGCCGTGCAGCCAGTTGTCCGCCCAGTTGAGGTTGACCGGATCCTGCGGCACGCTGCCGAACGAGGTGGCCAGGATGCCGTAGGCGGTCAGCCCGGTGAAGGCGACGAACAGCACCCAGCAGTACCCCAGCGCGCTCGAAAGCTTCCGAGCCGCGAGCAGCCCGAGCACCCCGAGCAGCACGTGCACGATGTTCAGCACCGTGCTGGAACTGAACACCCAGATCAGGCGCGAAGTGTCGTGCCCGGCGGCGTAGGCGGTTTCCGGCACGATGAACCCGGCCACCCCGAGGACCAGGTAAACCAGCCCCAGGACGGCCACGACCGGAAGCGCCCAGCGCCGGGTGGTGATGGCCGCCATCGGTTCTCCTTCCCTTCGGCAGGAGGACGGCATACCCGCCTCAGCCGGCGGTAACCGGGCTCGGTCGCCGGCCGGGCCCGCTCACGGGTGCCGGACCGGGCCGGGCGCCGCTCGCGGGGTGGCGAGCGTCGTCGCGCGGCCACGGCCGCGGAGGGTGACCTCGTCCGCCGTCGTCCAGTGCCCGGCTTCGTCGGCGGACGCGGCCTCGACGGCAGGCCAGGAGGCGAGGAGGCGGCTGTCGGCGTTCTTCGCGAGTTCGGTCAGGCGGGCCGCTTCGTTGACCGGATCGCCGATCACGGTGTACTCGAACCGGCGGGGGTCGCCGACGTTGCCCGCGACCGCGTCCCCGGTGGCCACGCCGACGCCGGCCGGGCATTCCGGCACCTCGGCCGCCAGCCGCGCGGCGATCGCGCGGGCCGCGCCGAGCGCGTGCCCGGCGTGGTCGGCCAGCGGGACCGGCGCGCCGAAGATCGCCAGCGCGGCGTCGCCGACGAACTTGTTCACCAGCCCGTGCTGCCGGCCGACCTCGTCGACGACGACGGCGAAGAAGCGGTTCAGCAGGTCCACGACCTCCTCGGGCGGGCGGCTGGCGGCCAGCGCGGTCGAACCGATCAGGTCGACGAACAGCACCGACACCGCCCGCACCGTGCCACCCAGCTCGGTGGAGGTGCGCATCGCCTCGACCGCGACCTCGTGACCCACGTGCCGGCCGAACAGGTCACGCAGCCGCTCGCGCTCGGCGAGCCCGGCCGCCATGTCGTTGAACCCCGCCTGCAGCAGCCCGAGTTCGGTCCCGTCGTAGACCGGGATGGTGACCGCGAAGTCCCCGGACCGGACCCGGCCGAGCCCGTCGCGCACCGACGAGAGCGGGTTCACCACCGAGCGCGCGGTGAACACGGTGACCAGCAGGCCGAAGCACAGCACGACCAGTCCGAGCGCGATCACCGACACGGCGAGTTTCGTGGTGGACACGTTGCCGCGCACCAGGGCGAGCACGGCGGTGACCACGAGTCCGGCGACCGGCACCCCCGTGCCCAGGCACCAGAACAGCAGCATCCGCCGGTTGACCCCGCCGTGCAGCAGCCGCGGCGGCGCCGCTCCCCGCAACGCCAGCGCGACGTACGGGCGCAGCGAGAACTCGCCGAACAGGTAAGCGATCGCGCACACGACGACGCTGGCGAAGGCGACCACCAGGAAGACGGTCAGCGCGATGTCCGGCTGGACGAGCACGGCCAGGCAGCCGAACAGCACGGTCGCCAAGCCCCACAGCACCGCCTGGACGAACGTGAGCCGGAGCGGGACGCGCAGCGTCGCCGTGCGCTCGGCCTCGGTCGGCGGGCGTGCCTCGGCGGCCCAGTGCAACGTCCGCAGCGCGCCGCGGGTTCCCCAGAGCGCACCGGCGACGACCGCGGCGACGACGTAGCCCGGTACCGAGATCGCGGTGACCCGCACGAGGCCGGCGGACATGCCCGGACCGGGGATCAGCAGGGCCGCGAGCCCGACCACGACGAGCGCGCCGATGACGTTGGTGGCGATCAGCGTGGCGGTCAGCAGGACCTGGACCCGCCGGCGCAGGGCCGGGGCGCTCTGGCCGAGCGGGCCGAGCAGGGTGGAGCCGAACGGTCCCGTGCGGCCGGGGGAGTGCTGGGCTGGGTGCACCGGATCCTGTCGTCTCACCCTCGCCGGCGGCGAGGTTCGGGCTGATCCCGGGATGGTGGCAGCCCGGCGCGGGCACGGCAAGCCGAACCGCCGGGTTTTGCTCACCGCGGACAGGGTGCGCGGGCAGGGAATTGTCGTGCGGCGCCTCGCGATGACAACGATGGGGTTCCCGGATTCTGGTGCGCGTGAGCAAAATCTGACGGAAACGGTGCTGCGGTGCCGGGAAGCACCGGAATCGGTTAATTTCCTACCAGCAATTTTCCCGGTGCAGCAACGGAAAAGGAGCTGGATGTGAAGACGATGACGCAGCGCGTTCCCGGCCGGTTCTTCGCCAGAATGGGGGTGCTCGCCACCGCGACCGCCGCGGCGGTGACGGTCCTCGGCGCCGGCGTGGCCAGTGCCGCGGACAAACCGCTGGACTTCAAGGGCTCCTTCCCGCTGATCGGCGAGCAGACCGTCTCGACGGTGGTGCACGTCGACGTGCCGGAGTCGGCGACGATCGGCCAGACGGTTTCGGTGCCCTTCAGCCTCGACGCGGACGTGGGCACCGCCGCGGCGGACGGCCTGCGCCTGGTCGGGGTCACGACGCTGGGCGGTTCGATCGACGCCTCGGTGACCGTGCAGATCGGCGACCAGCCGGTCGCGCTGCCGGTCAGCCTGCCGATCCCGGACACCGCGATTCCCGACGAGGGCACGCTGGCGTTCACCGCGGAGGGCAGCGTGGACTTCACGGTGCCCGAAGGCGTTCCGGCCGGCGAGGCGACCACCTCGGTCGACCCCGAAGCGGTCACGCACGTGACGACCGACGCTTCGGACCCGTCGCTGGCGAACTTCGACGTGAACCTGGCGCTGGACCCGGCCGACCAGGACACCGTACTGGGCACGACGCAGATCAGCTGAGCACGATCACGAAGGCCGTGGAGGCCCCTTCCCGGGAAGGGGCCTCCACGGACTCCGCGTTCCCGGACGTCGACGGGCCCGCGTTCACCGGGGCACGTCAGCGGTCGTCGAGGCCGGCGGTGTGCGCACAGCGCGCCCAGACTCGCTGAAGGCGTGCCGGATCGTCGTGCTGCCCCGGCAGGTAGTGCGTGGGCCGCTGCCGGCGGTCGTGCCAGAAGCGGCCGGATTCCGGGGCCGGGGAGGTCGCGGCGAGCCAGACGGCGGTGTCGGCGCCCTCCGCCGGAGTGCGCAGCAGCGGGCCGATCACCCGGTGGAATCCGGGCAGTGAGTCGGCCACGCCGGGAGTGTCGGCCCAGCCGGGGTGCAGGGAGTGCACGCCGATGCCGTCCGGGGCGTAGCGGCGGGCCAGCAGACCGGCGAACGCGACCTGCAGTCGTTTGGTGCGGGAATAGGCGACCGCACCGCGGTACCGGCTTTCGCGGAATTCGAGGTCCTCGGTGATCGGCTGGGTGTACATCCCGCCCGACGACATCCACAGCACCCGGGCGTCCCGGCTGCCGGCCAGCGCCGGACGCAGCCGTTCGGTCAGCCGGAGCGGGCCGAGGACGTGCGTGGCCAGGGTCAGTTCGTGGCCCTGCGCCGATTCCGAGCGCTGCGCGGGCAGCACGCCCGCGTTGTGCACCATGACGTCGAGCACCGGATGGCGAGTCGTCAGCCGCGCGGCGCAGCCGTCCACTGCGGACAGGTCCGCGATGTCGCACAGCTCCACGTCCACTTCGGACTCCGGTACTGCCCGCCGGATTTCCTCCCGTGCGCGTAGCCCGCGTTCTTCGTTGCGTACCAGGAGGATCACCCGTGCACCCAGGCGGGCGAGCCCTTCGGCGGTGGCTTGGCCGAGGCCGGAACTGGCACCGGTGACGAGCGCGGTGCGCCCGGCGAGCGCGCCCGGTGGTGGGCCAGGTGCCCAGCTGCGGTGGCGCAAGCGGTAGCCGAGCCGGCTGTATCCGATCAGGACACTGCGGTCAGCGACGGTGTCGAGCAGCGTGGCGCACAGTTCACGGGCGGACAGAATCATCATCTCCGGTGTCGGGGCGGTCGAGGATATCCGGATCGAGTACCGGCGGGTGCGGCCCGTAGGCGTTGGCCCGCGCGGCTCGGCGGCGTGCTCCCGGAAGCGCGGTGAGGACGGTGAGCAGTGCCTTCGAGACGAGTGGCCGCCCGGTTTCGCGGGCGGCGGCGACGCGCTGTTCGGTGCGTACCTGCGCGGCCTGCACCTTTCGCACGGCCGGTTCCCGGTCGGTCTGCACCGCTGCCAGCACCGCGTCCGGCACCGGGCTGTCGGCGCGCAGTGCGGGGACGAGCCGGTTGGCCGCGGCCACCGCGTCCTGGATCGCCATGAGGATCCCGTTTCCGCCGACCGGGGAGATCACGTGCGCCGCGTCTCCGACGAGCAGCAAACCCGGCCGCCACCAGCGCGGCACCCGCGCGATGTCCACTGACAGCAACGTGGTCTGCGAGAAGTCGGTCAGCAGGTGCACCCGGTCGGCCAGCCACGGCACCAGTTCCGCGACCGCGGCGCGGATCGGCGCCACGCCCGCCTCGCGCGCGGCCGGGTAGCCGCCCTTGGGCAGGCTGTAGCCGACCTGGCGGCCTTCGGTGCCGGTCAGCAGCCCCACGTAGTGATCGCGGCCGAAGAACAGGTCGACGTCGGCGTCCGCGGGATCGGTGTCGCGCTGGGGCAGCCGGAACCACAGCAGATCCGTGCTTGCGCCCAGCGAGTCCGCGGTCATCCCGGCGGCCCGGCGCAGCCGCGAGAACCGCCCGTCGGCGCCGATCACCAGATCGGCGGCCAGTTCGTGGTGTCCGGCACCGTCGCGGTACCGCACACCGGTGACCCGTCCGCCGGGATCGGTGGTCACGCCGGTGACCGTGCAGTCGGTGCGGAGCCGGGCGTTCGGCAGCTGCTCGAGTTCCGCGGCCAGGAAACCGAGGAACCGGGCCTGCGGCATCAACGCGACGTAGGGGAACCGGGTGCGCAGCTTCCCGTAGTCGGCCGGGGTGATCGTCGCCGACGGCGTGTGGAACCGGAAATACCGCGCCCGGTGGTGCGGCAGGCACAGCAACCGGCCGGCGAGGCCGAGCCGGTCGAACAGCTCCAGGGTGTACGGGTGCAGCGAGTCGCCCCGGAAGTCACGGTCGAAATCGCCGCGCGCTTCCAGCAGCGTGACCGGCACTCCGGCACGGGACAGCAGATACGCCAGCACCATGCCGCCCGGCCCCGCGCCGGCCACCACACATCGCGAGGCGACGGCGCTCGCCGATTCGCGGGAACTGTCCGGCACGCCACCAGGTTAACCGCCGGACCGCGCCGGCGCGCCGTTACGGCCGAGGGCTGGGCGATCCGGGGCGGTCCAGGGTTTCCAGGCTCTTGCCCGATGTCTCCGGCAGTGCCTTGGCGACGAAGATCGCGGTGGCCAGTCCCATCAGGCCGAAGAACAGGAAGATCCCGGTGGGGCTTCCGGCCACCAGATCGGGGAAGTAGAGGGTGAGCAGCACGGTCACCAGGATCTGCGCGCTCGTGGCCACCGAGACCCCGGACGCCCTCGCCCGCAGCGGGAACAGCTCGGGCAGCACGATCCACACGACCGGACCCCAGGTCAGCGAGTAGCCGGCCTTGAAGATCGACAGCATGCCGAGCGTCAGGTACTGGCCTGCGGGCGTGTCGAGCAGATCGAAGGCGAAGACCGCGCACACCGCGAGCATCGCGATGCCGAGCACGATGCCACCGCCGATCAGCAGCGGGCGCCGGCCCGCCCGGTCGACTGCCCAGCCGCACGCCAGCGTCATCAGCACCGACAGCACGCCGAAGCCCACCGTGTTGATCAAGGCGGCCGACGTGCCGAACCCGACCTGGGTGAGGATGGTCGGCGCGTAGTAGACGATCGAATTGATCCCGATGAGCTGCTGCGCCATCGAGAACAGCACGGCCACCACCAGGATGCGTCGCAGCGCACGGGAACCGGCCAGCGTGCGCCAGCCGGTCGCGGCCGGGCCCGGTGCCGGTTCGCTCGCCGTGGTCAGCTCCGCGAACGCCTGTGCGGCTTCGTCCGCGGGCAGCACCGAGTCCAGGACGGCGCGGGCTTCGCGGGCGCGGCCCTTGAGGATCAGCCAGCGCGGCGTTTCCGGCTGACGCAGCAACGCGACCAGGATCGCGGCCGCGGGCAGCGCGGCGAGGCCGAGCGACCACCGCCACGACAGGTCCTGGGCGAAGGCGTAGTTGACGATGGCGGCCAGCAGGATGCCGCTCGCGATCATCAGCTGGTTGGCCGAGGTGAACCGGCCTCTGGTCCGCTTCGGCGCGATTTCCGCGAGGTAGGTCGGCACGGTGCTCTGCGTGGCGCCGACCGCGAGCCCGCCGAGGACCCGGCCGGCCAGCAGCCACCCGTAGTCCGGGGCCAGCGCCATGAGCAGGCTGGAGACCACGAACAACGCGCACGCCACGAGGAGCGTGCCCCGCCGGCCGATCGCCTGGCCGAGCCAGCCCGCGAGGGCCGATCCGGCGACCGCGCCGACGAGCAGAGTGGTGACCACCACGCCGCTTTCGAACGGCGTGAGCCCGAACTCGGGCTTGATGAACAGCAGCGCGCCGGAGATCACGCCCATGTCGTAACCGACCAGCAGCGCCGCGACCGCGGCGATCCCGGCCGCCCGCCGTCGGTGCCGGCGGCGGGCCCGGTCGGGCGCGGCCGTCGCAGCGGCAGTACCCGGAGCAGCTGTTTCCCGCATGTCTCGCCTCCCGGGGCGCGGGCCGGCACTGCCCGTCGCTTGTCGGGTGAGTGTGCGCATCGTCCGTCTTTATGTCAACGGGATCGACATAATCATTCGGTCGTGATCTCAACGGATGGGTACTTTTGACAAACCCGTATGCATAATGAGGGCGGACACCGGAGTGGAGGATGCGATGACGCGGAGCGGCGAACCGGCGCGCGGAGGCTCGGCGGCCAGCCGGGCGGCGATCCTCGGCGCCCTGCGCAGGCGTGGTCCGCTGACCCGGCAGCGGCTGGCCGCCGAGACCGGCCTGTCCCGGGCGACGGTGTCCGCGGTCCTGCGCGCGCTGACCGAAGACGGTCAGGTGCGGGAAAGCGCGTCCCGCGTCGAGGGAGGCCGCGGCCGGCCGTCCTCGGTCGTCACGGTGAATCCCGCGCGTGCCGAACTGGTCGGGATCGAACTCGGCAGAGCGCACCTGGCGGTGGCGGTGGCTGACGGCGCGGACACGGTGGTCGGCCAGGCCGGGCACGAGATGCCGGTCGGCACCTCGGTCACGGCGGCGACCGCGGAGGCGCTGGAGCTGCTCGACCGGCTGGCCGCGGAACGAGGCCTCGACCTCAGTGTGGTGCGGTCGGTGGCAGTCGGGACACCGGGGCCGAAGTTCGGCGGCACCGGCCGGCCTTCGCCCGATCTCGCGCTCGCGCGGTTCGCCCACGACCGGGCCGAGGTCGCGAACCTGCTCACGGCACGGTTCCGCTGTCCGGTGCGAGCCGACAACAACACCCGCTACACCGCGCTCGGCGAGGCTTCCCACGGCGCGGGAGCCGGCGCCGCGAACGTCGTCTGCGTGCGCCTGGACGAAGGCGTCGGCGGCGGCGTGGTCGTGGACGGCTCACTGCTGTCCGGTCAGTGGGGGACCGCGGGCGAATTCGGCCACGTCAGCGTGGATCCGGCCGGCGCGCGATGCGCCTGCGGAGGACGCGGCTGCCTCGAACTGTCCGCCGCTCTGCCCGCGTTGCTCACGGCGACCGGCACTGCCGGCGCCGCCGCGCTGGCCGAGGCGGTGACGACCGGCCCCGGCCGGGCCGTGCTGGAGCGGGCGGCGCTGGCCACCGCACAGGCGCTGGCCGGCCCGCTCACCGCACTGGACGTCCCGGTGCTGGTACTCGGCGGACGGGTGGCCCGGCTGCCCGGATTCCTCGCCGCGGTCGGCGAAACACTGCAGGACCTGCTGCCCACGTGGTGCGCTGCCGGGCTGAGCGTGCGGCCCGCGGCCGACGACGGGGCAGCGGGCGCACTCGGCGCGCTGATCCGGGCGCGCGCCGCGGCAGAGACCGGCACCGCGCTGAGCATGAAAAGGATGAAGCAGTGACCCACAACCCGACCCGGAACATCCTGTTCCTGATGACCGACCAGCATTCGGTCTCCACCCTGGGCTGCTACGGCAATCCGACGGTGGAAACGCCCGCGCTCGACCGGCTCGCGGCCACCGGGACGTGTTTCACCGACGCGTTCACCCCGACCGCGATCTGCACCCCGGCGCGGGCCAGCCTGCTGACCGGGGCGGCTCCGTTCCGGCACCGGCTGCTGGCCAACTACGAACGCAACGTCGGGTACCTGGAGGACCTCGCGCCGGACCAGTTCACCTTCGCCGAGGCGCTGGGTGGCGCGGGCTGGAACCTCGGACTGATCGGCAAATGGCACGGCGGGGTACGCCGGAACGCCGCCGACTACGGGTTCGAAGGACCGGACCTGCAGGGCTGGCACAACCCCGTCGACCACCCCGACTACCTCGCCTACCTGGCCGAGCACGACCTGCCCGGCTACCGCATCAGCGAACCGATCCGCGGCGTCACGCCGAACGGCGGACCCGGCAACCTGATGGCGGCGCGGTTGCACCAGCCGGTGGAGGCCACCTTCGAGCACTACCTGGCCACCCGCACGATCGAGATGATGGAGCGGTTCGCCGCCCAGGACCGGCCGTTCTACCTGGCGGCGCACTTCTTCGGCCCGCATCTGCCGTATCTGCTGCCGCCGGAGTACTTCGACCGCTACGACCCGGACGAGATGGAACTCCCGGTGTCGGCGACCGAGGAGACCTTCGAGGACAAGCCGTCGGTGCAGCGCAACTACAGCGCGCTGTGGGCGCACGACACCCTCGACGAAGCCACCACCCGGAAACTGATCGCCGCCTACTGGGGTTACGTGAGCCTGGTCGACCACGAACTCGGCCGCATCCTGGACGCACTGGACCGCCTGGGCCTGGCCGGCGACACCGCCGTGGCGATGACCGCCGACCACGGCGAGTTCACCGGGGCGCACCGGCTGCACGACAAGGGCCCGGCGATGTACGACGAGATCTACCGGATCCCCGCCCTGCTGCGGGTTCCGGGCGCCCCGGCCGGGCAGCGGCGGGACGAGTTCGTGACGCTGATGGACTTCACCGCCACGATCCTGGACCTGGCCGGCCTGCCCGCCGTGGACGCGGCCGACGGCACCAGCCTGCTGCCGCTGGCCCGCGGCGAAGCGCCGCCGTGGCGGGACCGGATGCTGGCCGAGTTCCACGGCCACCACTTCCCGTACCCGCAGCGCATGCTGCGCACCAGGACGCACAAGCTGATCGTCAACCCCGAGTCCACCAACGAGCTCTACGACCTGCGCGCCGATCCGCACGAGCTGGTCAACCGGATCGGCGACCCGGAGCTGGCCCCGGTCCGGCGCGCACTGATGGCCGACTTGTACGCCCGGCTGCGCGACCGCGGCGACAACTTTTACCACTGGATGACGCCGATGTTCGAGATCGGCGGAGCCGACCACGACGCGACACTGAGCGCGTTCGAGACCTGAGCCGGACGGCCGGTGCTCGCGGATCAGGACCCTGGGTCAGGGACGGGGGTCCGGTGTCGCCTGGAGACCGCCCGCGGGCACCCGGTCGGCGCCCCAGCTGCGTTCGAGGAACCCGGTGATCCGCGCGATGTCCTCGGCCGGCACCTTGTCCGGGGCGCCGTGTTCCAGCGGGTCGACGTGGAAGATGTAGAGCCGTGAGGTGAACTGGTCGAAGGGCAGCGACGATTCGCCGTAGCGTTCGCCGTTGCCCGCGGTCGAGACCACCACGCCGTCGCCCCAGTCCTGCCCGCTGTCGTTGTTGGGGTTGAAGAAGTACACCCGCATGCCGCCCTTCGGGTCGGGCGCGACGCGCAGGATGGTGATCGCGTGCCAGCCGACGTAGCGCGCGGCGCTGTCGGTGACCGCGATCCCGGCCGGCTGCGGGTGGATCAGCGGGCGGCCGCCGTTGTAGTCCGGGTGGTAGCTGGCGTGGAAATCCCGCAGGAACTCGTCCAGGCCGATCAGCTTCCCGGTCGCCACGTCGACGTTGATGTGGAACCCGCGGGCGGCCCACCAGCCGTGGAACTCCGGGTTGACCCAGCGGTGCGGATCGCCGGGACGGTCCGCGCAGCGGCGGCCCATCTCCGCGTAGATCCGGTCAAGGTGCGGCACCACCAGCAGGGACACCGGGTCCAGATCCACCGGGAGCAGTTCGGCGAGCCCGGTCGCGCTGTCCTTCGACGAGATCGGCTGCCCCTCGAAGTGCATGATGACCTCGTCGTCCCTGGCCGCCCACGTGACGATCTGCAGCAGGTAGTCGGGATCGTTGTAGGCCCACATCGACAACGCGCGCGCCGACTGGCAGGTCGGGTTGTCGCCCTGCCCGACCCCCAGCGGCAGCCCGAGCATCGAGAGCACACCGGCGGTCAGCCGGGCGGCCGGGCTCGGCTGGTCGCCGAACAGGCTCGTGAGCCGGTCCAGCGCGGCGGGGGAGAGCTCCAGCGCGAGCTGCCGCCACAGGGCGGGCACCACCGGCGGCTCGTAGAGGATGCCGCGGTCCAGCAGCAGGGCCAGTCCGTAGATGCACTGCGCGGTCTCCGGATGCACGGCCACCTCGATCAGGCGGTGGACCAGATCGCGGTAGCGCAGCAGGCAGTTGCGGCCGGTGTCGGACAGGCCGAGTGCCTCGCCGAGCAGGTAGTCGCTCTCGTGGCACAGGTACCGCAGCAGCTCGGCGTGATACGGCGACACGAGCCCGGTGTCGTGCATCGCGCGGGCGAACCCGGACGCCTCGTACTGCAGGCCGCTGGAATCCATCGCCTCCAGCCGGGAGCGGAAGACGTCGACGCCGGGATCCTCGCGGCAGGCGTCGGTGGTGCCGAACAGGCTGGTGATGAGCCGGTCCAGGCCCTGGCCGGACGCGCCGAGGTCCACGTCGGGGTCACCGCGGTAGATCGAGATGCTGGTGATCAGCGAGCGCACCTGCTCGACCTGGATCGGACGCTGCCGCAGGATCCGCCAGATCTCGTCGACCAGCTCGTCGAGCACGCTGTCGTAGCCGATCCCGTCGGCGAGGTGCCGGAACAGGGCGCGGATCAGCTGCGCCGTCCGGCCCTCGCGGGTCCGCTCGGCCTCACTGGGCGGCGCGAACAGCAGCTCCAGGTTCATCGCCAGCACGTGGGAGAGGAACTGGCGCGCGTCCTCGGCGCTCAGCGTCGGGTGCACGTAGTCGCCGCGCGCGACGGCCAGCACCCGCAGCTCACTGGTGGCCTCGATCACGACGGTGTCCTGGTTCCCGCCGTGCAGGCTGGTGCCGACCAGCGCCGGGATGAGGATCTCCGGGGTGTCCCAGTCCGTGCCGCGGAAGACCCCCGCCTCCTCGATCGCCTGGGCCCTGGCCTGCACCGCGGCCGCCCCGCCCGGCTGCAGCAGGACCCGGCGCAGTGCTTCCAGGACCCGTCGCAGCTTGCCGGGCTTGCCGAAGTCGGGGGTGTCGGCCATGGCCTGGACGGCCTGTTCGAGCGAGGTCACGCGCTTGTCGAGCGTGCTGGCCGCGGCGGCGTCGCGGGCGGTCGGGTTCACCGGTCTCCCTCGGGTCGTGCTCCGGGCTCCACGGGCGGCCTCAGACGTAGAAGTCGAGGTCTTCCTGCCGTTTCAGCAGCTCGCGCATCCGGTAGGGGTCGTCCCCGAAGAAATACAGTAGTCCCCAGTGCGTGCCGAACGCGGTTCGCTTCGTCACTGTCTCCTCGACCGGCGCGGAGAGGTCGTGCGACTCGTAGTAGTCGTCGTCCTCGGTCTCCTGCGGGATCTGCAGGTCGCTGACCACCCGGCGGCGCGGGTACACGCCGAAGCAGCCGGCCACGCCGGTCGCGTCCACCACCTCACGCGGGAAGAAGGCGTCGATCTCCTCCTCGGTCGTCTTCGGGTCGAACGCCAGCACCAGGCCCTGGTAGGCGTTGAACCCGTAGGCCCGCTCCAGCAGTTCGAACACCTTGAAGCCGGGCGGCCGGTAGGCCACCTCGCCGAAGTACATCTCGCCGTCGCTGGTCACGAAGTACTCCGGGTGCAGGAACCCGAACTCGATGTCGAACGCCTTGACCAGCTTCTCGATCTGCGCGGTGATCTGCGGCCGGTACCGCTCCAGCTCCGGGGTCGCCGGCACGAACACCGAGTACCCGAGCGTGACGTACTCGGAGATGTTGAGGAACTTCACCTTGCCGTTGTGGATCCACGCCTCCACCGCGAACTCCCAGCCGTCCAGATGCGACTCCATCAGAACCGGGAACTCCTCGTCCGGGATGGTGTCGATCTCGTCCGGGGTGCGGATCACCCGATGCCCGAGACAGCCCGCCTTGTCGAAGGCCTTGAGGTGGATCGGATCGTTGGGGTCGCCGTCGAGCTTGAGCAGGGTCTGGTTGACCCGCTTGAGGAACCGGATCACGTCGTCGCGGTCGTGCGCCTCCTCGAAGATCCCGACCCGGATCCCGCCCAGCTGCGCGCGGCGCTTCATCAAAGCCTTGTCCCGCAACAACATCGCCTGCCCGAACAGCCGGGGATTGTCGAGCAGCACGGAGTTGATCGCGCCCGCCCACTCCACGGTCTCCTCGAACAGCGGGATCGCGACGTCGACCCCCTCGTCCCGGAGAATTTCCGCGATTTCCATCGAACGGTCGTTGAGCCGCTCGAAGTTCCACGTCAGATAGGGAATGCCGTGTTCGGCGCAGTACTGCTCGGCCCAGTCCGGGGCGACGACCAGGTACCGCCGGTCGAAACGTTCGAGCGCCTCGATGGCGTTCAGGCTCCATCCCAGGAGCGCGATGTACCCCTTGTCCGGGTCCTTGCTGACGTGCGCGGCCTCCGAAATAGGCACGTTCCTCCGTTCCGGGTGAGCTCGACCCTCGATAGCGTGGCGTCGTTTCACGGTAAGGGGCCGTGGCTGCCGACGCTGAACGAGGGTGCGCTGCGGCGTGCCCTCGCGGGGCCTCGGCACGGCGGACCTATCATGGCGCGATGGCGAGGGAATCTGGCTCCGCGTCGACCGCGGCCGGTGTGAGCAGTCGAGAGACCATCCTGAACGGGGCTCGTGCCCTCATCGCCGAAAAAGGCTACGACGGCATGGCGATTTCGGACCTGTGCACGAAGTCCGGCTTCCCGCCGAGTTCGATCTACTACCACTTCGGGAACAAACTCGGCGTTCTCGCCGCGCTCCTCGAGCGCACTTTCGAGGAGCTGCACGCACTGTTCCCCAATCCGTCGTCGTTCGACGACCGGGCGCCGCTGGACCGGCTCGAGGCGTGGTTCACCGCGGCGTGCGCCTCGCTCGACGAGCGGCCCGACTATCTCCGGCTCCTGCTGGTGATCAGTGTGGGCCCGCAGAAGGATTCCGAGTCGGTCCGCGCCACGGTGCGCCGGATCCGGGACTACGCGCACGCGTCCTGGGTGGACGCACTCACCCCCGTCCTGGCACCGGAGGGCGGCAGGGAGAACGAGGCCCTGATCGACCAGCTGGCAGTCCTCGGCCAGGCCCTGACCGACGGGCTCTCGGTGGCCAACAGCCTCGACGGGGTGACCTACCGTTCGCAGGTCACCCCGTTCGTCGCCTTGATCCGCGGCCTGGCCGAGCAGCGCGCCCGTCCCGCCACCAAGCGGAAACGCTGACGCCGGGCGCATCCGGCGGGGGTCAGTCGGGTTGGATCCATGAGGCTTGGATGAGTTGGCGGCCGCCTTTGCGGCTGAGCATGATGCCGCGGCCGGGGGGCATGGGGCCGGCTTTGATGTTGCCGATGAGGGCGCCTTCGTCTTTGGAGCCGTTCATGACCATGCCGGGTGCGGCGAGTTCTTTGAGTTTGCCGATGACGGGGTCGTAGGAGGCGCGGGAGGCGCCGCCGGTGCGGCGGACGACGATCAGGTGCAGGCCGACGTCTTTGGCTTGGGCGAGGAATTCGGACAGCGGTTTGAGTGGGTTGTTGGTTTGGGTGGCGACGAGGTCGTAGTCGTCGACGAGGATGAACAGTTCGGGTCCGGTCCACCAGGAGCGGTTTTTGAGTTGGTCCTGGGTGACGTCGGGTCCGGGCAGGCGCCGGGTCATGGAGCCGTGCACGTCTTTGATCATGGTGTCCAGCTGTGCGGAGGACACGGCGTAGCCGAGCAGGGAGTCGCCGGAGAGGAAGCCGAGCATGGTGCGGCGGTAGTCCACGAGCAGGATGACGCCTTGTTGGGGGGTGTAGCGCTCGGAGATACCGCGGGCGATCTGGCGTAGCAGGTTGGTTTTGCCGGATTCGCCGTCGGCGAAGGCGAAGAAGTGGGGTTCGGCGTCGAAGTCGAGGTAGACCGGCGCGAGGTTTTCCTCGTTGACCCCGAACGGCACGAGCTGGGTGTCGCGGCGGTGGTCCTGGGCGAGGACCTCGTCGTAGGTGATCAGGTCGGGCAGCAGCCGGACCTGGGGTGCGGTGCGGCCGCGCCAGGCGCCGCGGATTTTCGCGACGGCGTCGGCGACGCCGGCGGCGATGGTGTCGGGGTCGCTGGAGCCGTCGATGCGGGGCAGCCCGGTGAGCAGGTGGAGTTTGTCGCGGGTCAGGCCGCGGCCGGGGCGTCCGGTGGGGACGTTGCCGGCGGTGCGGCGGTCCATTTCGGATTCGGTGGGGTCACCGAGGCGTAGTTCGAAGCGGGTGCCGATCATGTCTTTGATCGCCGGGCGCAGGTCGGCCCACCGGTTCGCGGAGATGATCACGTGCACGCCGTAGGCGAGGCCCTGGGTGGCCAGGCGGGTGATGGACTGTTCGAGTTCGTCGAAGTCGTCGCGCAGGGCGCGCCAGTTGTCCACGATCAGGAACGCGTCGCCGAAGGGGTCCTGCTCGGCGGTGATCTCGCCGCGGCGTTTGCGGTTGCGGAACTCGGTCATCGAGTCGATGCCCAGGGTGCCGAAGCGGCCTTCGCGTTCGGTCATCAGGGTGGTCAGCTCGGCCACGATCCGGCGGGCTTTGTCGGGTTCGCGGCGGGCGACCGCGACCCCGCCGACGTGCGGGAGGTCCGCGAGCCCGGCCAGGGTGCCGCCACCGAGGTCGAGGCAGTAGAACTGGGTTTCCTCCGGGGTGTGGGTCAGGGCCATCGACATGATCAGCGTCCGCAGCATGGTCGATTTGCCCGACTGGGGGCCGCCGGCGACGATGCCGTGCCCGGCCGCGCCGGAGAAGTCGCCCCAGAGCATGTCGCGGCGTTGCTCGAAGGGCCGGTCCACGATCCCCAGCGGCACCTGCAACCGGCCGTTGCCGAAAAACCCGACCGGCGAGAGACCGCGGTCCTCGGTGGGGTTGAGGTTGGGCAGCATGGTGTCCAGCGAGTTGGGTTCGTCCAGCGGCGGCAGCCACACCTCGTGCGCGGGCGGGCCCTGCCCGATGAACCGATCGACCATCACCTCCAGCTCGCTGGGCTCGCTCGCCTCGTCCGACTCTTTGCGCTGCGGTTCCTCCTCGGCGATCGGTTCCGGTTCGGGTTCCGGCTCGGGGGGCAGCTCGACGAAGTCCGGCACGAACAGCTGCGGGCGCTTGTCCGCCCGCACCACCGTCGCCGCCGGCCCGGCCGCCTTGATCCCGGCCGGGCGGTAGGGGCCGGAGACGTAGGAGGCTTTGAACCGCACCATGGTCGAGGTGTCGAACTTCAGATACCCCGAGCCGGGGATCGAGGGCAGCTCGAACGCGTCCGGCACCCCGATCGCCGCCCGGGACTCGGCCGCGGAGAACGTTTTCAACCCGATCCGATACGACAGATACGTGTCCAGGCCACGCAGCTTGCCTTCCTCCAGCCGCTGCGAGGCAAGCAGCATGTGCATCTGCAGCGACCGGCCCACCCGCCCGATCTGCAGGAAGATGTCGATGAAGTCCGGCTTCGCGGTCAACATCTCGGAAAACTCGTCGATACAGATGAACAACGCCGGCAACGGATCCAGATCCGCCCCGTTCTCCCGGGCCTTCTCGTAATCCCACACGTTCTTGTAGTTGCCCTTGGCCAGCGCTTCCTGGCGGCGGTTGACCTCACCGGCGATCGCGTCCTTCATCCGGTCCACCAGCGTCAGGTCCCCGGCGAGGTTGGTGATCGTGGCCGCCACGTGCGGGGCCTTGTCCAACCCCAAAAACGTCGCGCCACCCTTGAAGTCCACCAGAATCATGTTCAGATTCGTCGACGAATGCGTGGCCAGCAGTCCCAGCACCAAGGTGCGCAGGAACTCCGACTTACCCGACCCGGTCGCCCCGATGCACAACCCGTGCGGGCCCATGCCCTCCATCGCGGCTTCCTTGATGTCCAGCTCGACGGCCTGCCCGTACTCCCCGACCCCGAACGGCACCCGGTACCGATCCCGCACCGGCCGCGGCCGCCACGCCCCCTGCACATCGAACGTCATCGGGTCCCCGGGAATCCCCAGCAACTCCAGCAACGTCGGATTCGACAGCAACGGCTCGTCGTCACTGACCTCACCACCACCGGTCCCCACCCGATACGGCGCGATCAACCGGGCCAGCGCCTGCGCCTCCACCACACTCAACCAGTCCGGCCGGCCGAACCACTCCACCCCACCGGCACTCCGGGCACCCAGGCGGTCTTCCTCCACCACCAGCCGCAACCCGCGCCGCGCCGCCAGATTCCCCAGCGAATCCGACAAATCGATCAACGTGACCCCGACCAGACCCTCCTCCAGGATGATCTGCTCCTCACGCGTGACCTCACCATCATCGATGATGATCACCACATGCGGCTGGTCCGGCGCCGGCGTCGCATTCCGCGAAAACCGCTGCCGCTCCCCCAGCTCCTCATCCAGCCACGCCTCCAGCTGCGCCAACGACCCCGCCATCATCCGCAACTGGCCGATACCATCCGACAACGACGGATGCTGCACATGCGGAAGCCACTTCGCCCACTCCCACTCCTGCATCGCCCGACCACTCGTCGCCACCGCGATCATCACGTCATCCGGGCCATGAAAGGAAACCAGCTGGGCGAGCATCGCCCTGGCCAGTCCTCTCGTCAGCTCGAGGTCGCCGCGCAGGCAGACCGCGGCGAAGCCACGCAAGGCGATCTGGGTCGGGAGATCCGGCACGATCGAATGCGACTGGACGAACCGGCGCAACGCCAATGTCGTGATCGGTTCCAGTTCGTCGATCGGGCCCGTCTGCGGGGGAACCAGCCTTGTCGCCAGGCGATGGGAACTGAGTCCCACCCGCAGATGCAGAAAATCGGAGTCGTTGTGCCGGCGCTCCCACATCCGGCGGCTCGCCCCCAGCGACCACAACGACTGCGGATCCGGATGCACCCACTCCAACGCGGCCCGCTGGTCGACCATCGCCTCCCGGGCACGGTCCCGCATCTGACCGAGATACCGCAGATAATCCTTGCGATCCTCGTCCATCTCGGCCTTCTTCTGGCCGCCACCCTTGCCGCCGCCACCGGCGATCATTCCCAGCGAGCCGAGGAAAGTCGTGGCGCCGAAGACGATCGTCAGCGGGTTCCCGTTGCCGGTCTGGAACAGGAAGACGAGCAACCCCAGTGACACCACGACCATGACGATGGGCAGTGCCTTCGCCAGGATGCTCGCCGGGATGGTGCGGGGGACCTCGGGCGGCGGCTCGAGATGCACCTCGCCGCCCGGCGGACGCGGCGCGGCCAGCCGCGGCGGCCTCCTGAAATCCAGCCTGCTCATCGAAGATCCCTCATTCGAACTCGAGCCGCGACGGCCGCGTGGCGCGCTGTCCCGTCGACGGGTGGGGTGCGGGGCAGACGAGTATGGAACGCTCGCTACACGGAACCTAGCGGGATGCTCAGGTGCGGTCAAGACCGAACGTTCTCTCCGGCTGTGCGAGTGACACTTTCGACCTGGACGAGTGAACGTCCACGGGCGCGCTCGACCGACGTCCGGTCAGGTCGCAAGCGGCCCCGGCGGAGGGGCCGGCTGGGCAGGTCAGGGATGGAGCGGTCGGCGGCCGGGGTGGCCCTGCGAGCGGACCGGCCGGTGATTGTGCGAGTCAGGGGACGGGTGGATCAGTGGCCGTGTGAGCCGGAGAGGCTCCGGTCGGTGGCCGCGTGAACCAGATGCAGCGCTGGCAGCGGCGCCGGAGAGTTCCGTTCGGTGGGCGCGTGAACCATGGTCGGCCCAGTCGGCGGTCTCACGTCGCGTGCGGGCTGGGGCGACGGCCCGGCGGATCGTCGTGGGCAGGCGGGACTTCGCGCCGCCTGTGCATGCGCGGGTGTCGTGAGTGCGGCGTCGTGGGGTTGCCGGACGGTGGTGGTCAGGCGGTTCCGGTCGATGCGGGGGCGATGCGGGACTGCAGCAGTCCTTCGACGCCGCGGAGGAACGTTTCGCACACTGCGCTCGGGTCGGACAGGCAGCCGGCGGCCATGGCGCCGTCTCGCAGCATCACGAAATGGCGGCCCGCCGGCTCGGGGGTGTCCCCGACCCGGGCGAACAGGTCGATCACGGTCTGGAGGAACCACTGCCGGTGGGTGAGGACCGTCTGGTGCACCGGATGGGCCGGGTCCGGGTACTCCGCGGCGGCGTTGAGGTAGGCGCACCCGCGGAACACGTCCGACTGGATGCCCTCGGCGATCGACTCGGCGACGGCCCGCACGACGTCGGCCGCGGACCGGTCGCTGTCGAGTGCGCTGCCGATCTGGTCGCGCTCGGCCTGGTCGATGCCCTGCAGATACGCGACGACGAGCTCGTCCTTGCCGGCGAAGTGCCGGTAAAGTGTTGCCCGGGTCACCTTCGCCTCCGCGACGATCCGGTCGATCCCGACCGAGTGGATCCCCTCCGCGTAGAAGATCCGGGTGGCCGTCGCCAGCAGCCGTGCGCGCGCCTCGGACACGTGACCTCCCGCAGTACTCGCCATCCCGTCAGTGTAGCAGACAGAACGTTCAGTACGGCTGATATGCAAGCAAGAGAGAACGTTCGGTCTTGACACCGCGTCGCCGGGTCGGCATGCTGAATTCCGGGAGGGTTCGGAAGCGCCGAGATCCACTGTGGACGCTCGCACGCCCGGCGGGTGCCCCTCGACGCGCCGGGTGCCCGCGGGCAGGGAAACAGCCGGGTGCCTCCGAGCACAGTGCTGCGCCGCAGGTACCGGGACCATGTCGTCTTCGCATGCCAGGGGAAAGGATCGTCGTGACCACTGTGGACGCATCCGTTCCACGGCCCGGCAGGGAAGGCGGGTCGCGATGATCCGGGACGGGGACCTGATCGCCGGCCTCGAACGCGAGTTCGCCCTCCTCGTGCGCCGGGACCATGCCGCGTCGGGACGGCTCGGCCGGGACGCGCATCCGGGGCTCAACGCCGGTGCGTACGGCCTGCTGGCCCACCTGGCCGAACACGGCCCCTGCCGGCCCACCGCGCTGGCCGGGCACATCGGCATCACCGCGCCCACCGTCTCGCGGCAGCTGCAGCAGCTGGAAGAACTCGGCCTCACCGCCCGCCTTCCGGCTCCGGACGACCGTCGCGCGTACCTGGTCGCCCTCACCGGTCCCGGCCGCCGCCGGGTCGCGGAGGTCCAGGCCGTGCGCACCAGGTGGCTGGGTGACCGTCTCGACTCGTGGCTCGAGCACGATGTCCGCGCCCTCACCGAACTCCTCGCGAAGTTCAACGGCAACGCCGGCGAGGGGACTCCCGGCGCGAAGCACGCTTGCTGAGGTACCTCGGCGCAGCGCTCGCCACCGGTGGCGGCGGTCCGCGGCCCGGCAGCGCAGGCCGTAGGATCTTGCGGTCGACGGCGAACGACGCGGCGGTGCGGGAGGGAGGCCGGTGATGGCCGAAAGGGAACCGGGCACGTCCCGGGCCGGTGGCGCGGACCCGGGTGCCACGCGGGCCGCGCAGGCGTACTCCGATCTCCGGACGCAGATCCTGTCCGGGCATTACCAGCCTGATTCGCGGCTCACCGAATCCGAGCTCACCGCCCGGCTGCAGGTCTCCCGGGGCACACTGCGTTCGGTGCTCGCCCGGCTGGCGCAGGAGGGGTACGTCACCGCGGAGGCGAACCGCAGTGCGCGGGCCCGATCGTTCTCGGAGGACGAGGCGGTCGAGATCCTCGAGACCCGGGAGGTCCTCGAGGCGGCGCTGGCGGCCAAGGCGGCCGAACGGGCCACCGAGGAGGACCTCGCCGAGCTGACCGACACCTGCCAACGGATGTGGGCGGGACGGGAGTCCGACGGGCAGGACGAATCCTCGGCGCTGAACCGCCGGTTCCACGAGCTCATCCGCCGCGCGGCGCGGCAGGCCACGCTCTCCCGGTTCGTCGACAGCCTGCTTTACCCGCTGGTGCTGCGGCAGTACCGCGACATCGAGCGCCCGCGCCCTCGCGCCACGATCATCCACGAGCACGAGGCGATCCTCGCGGCGGTCGTCACCCGTAATCCGGAGGCGGCCGCGGCCGCCATGCGCCATCACCTGTCCGCGGTGCGGCGCGCACTCCAGCTGAAACCCGAGGCGTGAGCGCGGACCTCACGTCCACAGCGCGATCGTCCACTCCGGATCCAGCGCCACCCGGACCTCGTCGCCGGGACGGGCGTCCAGGTGGGCGTCGGCGTGGGCGCGCAGCACCAGATCGTCCACGGCGACGGTCACCTCGCGCCGGTCGCCGAGGTATTCGGTGGCGGTCACGCGTGCGGTGAAGACATTCGGCTCGGTCGTGGCCGTCGCCGCGGTAAGCACGCGCACGTGTTCCGGGCGGACGCACACATGCAGCTCACGGCCGGGGGACACGGGTTCGGCCGGGGTCGTGAACCGTGCGCACCGCACGGTCCCGATGGCCGTTTTGGCCTCGATCACGTCGCCGTCGTGCCGGTCGACCACGCCGGCGACGAGGTTGGCGCTGCCGACGAAATCGGCGACGAACCGGGACGCGGGGGAGTCGTAGATCTCCGCCGGTGCACCGATCTGCTCGATCCGGCCCCGGTTCATCACCACGATCGTGTCGGACATGGCCAGCGCCTCGCCCTGGTCGTGCGTCACGTAGATCGTCGTGACCCCGAACTTCTGCTGGAAGGAGCGCAGTTCGGCCCGCAGCTGGGCCCGCAGTTTGGCGTCCAGATTGGACAGTGGCTCGTCGAGCAGCAGTACTTCCGGCTCGCACAGCAGGGCTCTGGCCAGTGCGAGCCGTTGCTGCTGGCCGCCGCTGAGCTGGGTGGACCACCGGTCGGCGTACTCGGCGAGGCCCACCTGGTCGAGCATGGCGAGCACCCGGGTCCGCGCCTCGCCGCGGGAGCAGGTCGTGCGACCGTGGCGCAACGGGAACGCGGCGTTGTCGAAGACCTTCATGTGCGGCCAGATCCCGTAGGACTGCGGCACCATCGCGATCGGCCGGTCCTCGGGCGCCACGTCCCGGCGCGCGCCGGCGGAGAAGACAGACCTGCCGTTCATGGCGATCTCGCCGCGGTCGGCGCTTTCCAGCCCGGCGAGGCAGCGCAGGGTGGTCGTCTTGCCGCAGCCACTGGGCCCCAACAGCGTGAAGAAGCTGCCGCGTGCCACGGTGAAGCCGACATTGTCGACGGCGAGGCTCACTTCGCCGTTCTGCTTGCGGGTGAAGTGCTTCTCCAGCCCGGAGATCGCCACGGCGGGTTCGGGAACGACGGTGTTCTGCATGGTCACGACACCTCAGATGTGTTGTTGGTAGCCACGGCGGTTGACCCACCACACGGCACCGGCGGAGACGGCGAGCAGCAGCACGGCGAGCGCGCTGGCCTCGGGATAGTTCGCGCTCTCGCCGATCATGTCCCACAGCAGCACCACGACGGTGCGATTGTCCGAACTGGACAGCAGCAGCGCGATCGGGAGCTCGCCCAGCGCGTTCGCGAAGACCCATAGCCAGGTACGGGTGACCGAGGGAGCGATCAACGGGAGCACGATGCGCCGCAGCACCACGGCGCGCCGGGCGCCGGAAACCCGGCCGACCTCCTCGAGCCCGCCGTCGAGCTGAAGCAGGGCGGTCTGGGTCATGCGCGAGGCCCGCGGAATGTAGCGCGTGGTGAGCGCGATGACGATGATCCAGATCGTGCCGTAGACCGGAATGGGCAGGAACAGGTACAGGAACAGCACCGCCACCCCGAGCACGACGCTGGGCACGGCGAAGACCAGGAACGACAGGTCGAACAGCGTGCGCCCGGCGCGCCCGCCCCGTGCCGAGGCCAGTGCCAGCCACAGCCCGAAGCCCGCGGTGAGGGTCGCCGTGACGAGACTGATCACCAGAGTGTTGACGATCGCGTGGGTGAGGCTCGGATCGTCGAAGATCGCCGCGTAGTTGCCGAAGCCGAGATCGCCGAGGTTCCCGAGGCTGACCGGCTGCAGGAACGGGGTCAGGCTCGTCCACGCCAGGGTCAGGATGGGGATGACGATCGCGACGAGCACGTACAGCGTGACCAGCACGGCCGCGGGGATCCGCCAGCGGCCCAGCCGCACCGGCGTGGCGCGGTAGCCCTTGCCGCTCACCACGCGGAACCGGTGCGACTCCCGGGTCTGGCGCCGGTAGACGGCGATCATCACCAGCGACAGCAGCACCAGCAGCACCCCGTAGGCGCTGGCGCGGCCGTAGTCGGCCAGGCCCGACGGAGGTTGCAGGGCCGCCTGGACCAGGCTGCTGAAGACGAAGATCTGGTCCGGCGTGCCGAGGATGGACGGGATCGCGAACTCCTCCAGCGCGACCACCGCCAGCAGCATCGCGGCCGCGCTCATCGCGGGCACGGTCAGCGGCAGCACCACCTTGCGGGTGCGGGTCAGCCAGCCGGCCCCCGACGTCGCCGCGGCCTCCTCGAACTCGAGGTTCAGCCGGGCGAAGGCCGGCGCGACCATGAGGTACATGCTGGGCACACCGAAGATCCCGGCCACCAGGATCATCCCGGGCAGCGAATAGATGTCGACCGGCAGACCGAAGACCCGCCGCGCGAGGATCGCGAGGGGACCGTTCGCGGGGTTGGCCGCCAGTACCCAGGCCACTGCCATCACGGTGGCCGGCACCGCCATCGGCGCGAGCGTGCTCGGCGCGAGGAACCGGCGGCCGGGCAGGTCGGTCCGCTCGAACAGGTAGGCGAGGCTGACGCTCACGATCAGCGCGAGCGCCACCGTGCCGACCACGAAGATCAGCGAGTTGACCGCGACCTCGAGCACCCGCGGCGAGGAGAAGACCTTCCCGAAGTTGCCCAGCGTGAAGCCGGGGATCTGGAAGGGCAGCTTCAGTTCGCTGTCCTTGAGGCTGCTGTAGACGAGCATGCCCAGTGGGAACAGCACGAGGTAGGCGAGCAGGACGCCGATGGCGATGTTCACGGCGGTCAGGACGCGGTCCCGGCGAGGTGGCCGGACGGAGTCGTCGGGTGGGCGAGGTGGTGCGGCGGGGGCGACCCGGGTGCCGGACTGCATCGGTGGAGTCTCCAAACGGGGCGGCGGGATGGCGTCAGTTCACGTCGGTGCCCAAAGCGTGCTCGACCTGGGGGAAGAAGTCTGCGAACTGCTGGTACTGCCGGATGTCGGTCTCGCTGAACCACCCGACACCGGCCTGGCAGAGGGCGGCCACGACCGGGTTGCGGCCGGCCTGCGAGCAGTCGGTGTCGTCCGGGATGATCGAGTTGTAGCTGCCGACCAGCGCCGACTGCCCCTCCGGTGAGGCGAGGAACGCGGTGAGCAGCCGTCCCGCGGCCGGATGCGGCGAACCGTCGGGCACGAACAGGTAGGCCTTGTTCGCGTTGGTCGGCCCGACCGGGGCCACCGCGATCGGGGCGCCCTTGGCGCGGTCGGCCAGCACGAGGTTGATCAGGTCGGTGCCGACCGGGGTCTGCCCGGAGATCACGTTGGTGTGCGCCTGGGTGGTGTTGTCGGTGTAGTGCGGATGCAGTTGCCCGAGACGGGAAGCGAACCGCAGCCCTGCGTCCGTGCCCAGTGCCCGGTCCTGGGCCCACACCGTCATGAACGATCCGCGTGATTCGACGGTGAGCTTGCCGCCGTTCCACCGCGGGGAGAGCAGGCCGTCCCAGTCGCGCGGGGCGGCGCCGGCGGGCAGGGCGTCGGTGTTGTAGGCCCACACCTTGGGCACGGCCCAGACGTAGACGAAGTTGCCGTCGAAGATCTGGTCGCCGGGCACCTGGTAGGCCGACCAGTCCACCGGCGCGGCCATGTCCAGCGAGGGCAGTACGGTGAGGCCGCCCGCGTTGGAGACGTCGAAGCTCACGCGGCCCGCGGCCTGCTCCACGTTGAGCTGGGTGACCAGGTCCGGGGCCTTCTTGTTGGTGTACTTGACGGTGATCCCGGGATACTTCTTCTCGAACGCCCGGATGGCCGGGCGCATCTGCGCCTCGGGTTTCGGCGCGAACCAGATGACCTGGCCCTCCGCCTTCGCGGCCCGGTAGAGCTCGCCGAGGTTGCGGGCGTCGGGTACCGGCGGCGGCTCACTGCACGCGGTGCCGAGCAGCGCGATCAGGACCGCGAGGACGCCGAGGCGGAGCATGCGGCGGCGCCTCGGCGCGGATCCGCGGTGGTGCTTCCGGTTTCCGTGCACGGGATCACCGTCCTCCCGTGGCGGGCAGGCCGTACAGCCGGGCCGCGGTGCCCCCGGTGATCAGGGCCAGCTCGGCGTCGCCGAGCTCCGGCAGCGCGGCCCGGACGAGCGCGGCCAGTTCGCTCAGCGAGCCGGCGGAGGCGGGGAAGTTGGAGCCCCACAGCACGTGTGCCGCGCCGAATTCGCCGACCAGGGCGCGGAACAGCGGTTCTGCCGACCCGGCCTCGCGCTGGGCGCGCAGGACGGCGGGCGGGGTCAGCTTGACGAAGACCCGGCCGGTCTCGCTGAGCCGCGGCAGGCCGTCGGCAGTGGGGTACGGGTCGGTGCCCGCGTCCAGCCGCGGGCGCGCCGCGTGGTCGAGGACCACGGTGAGCCCGGGGTACCGCGCGAGCAGCCCGGCGAGCACCGGCGCGTGCTGGGCGTGCATCTGGATGCACACCGGAACCCGGTGCCGGGAAAGGAATTCCCACACCGGCGTCATGCGCTCGTCGTCGAGCCCGCGGCCCGGGGTCGGCACCGCCGTCGTCCCGTCCGCGGCGCGGATGCGGACCCCGGAGAAGCCGCGTTCGCCGATCCAGTGGCCCAGATCGTCGACGGCCTTCGGCGAGAGGAAGTCGACCGAACAGACGCCGCTGAGCCGGCCGGGGTGCCGGCCCAGCTGGTCGGCGACGTAGCTGTTGTCGAACCCGTACACCGTCGAAGCCTGGACCAGCACGAGGTGCTCCACCCCGGCGGCATCGGCCTGGCGCAGCAGCTCGTCGAGGTCGGCGGGCCGCTCGCGTGACCATTCCGAGCGGTGCCCGCCCAGCGGCGCGGCGGGGTAGGCGGTGGTGTCGGGGGAAATGATGTGGGTGTGCGTGTCGACGCTGAACATGGCACCTCGGGTCGGTCGGAGCGGACGGGGCGGTGGCCGGGGGTCAGGCCCGGTCGCCGAAATGGCGGGTGAAGTCGCCGAGCAGTTCTTCCACCGTCACCGGCGTGCGGATCACGTTCTGCCGCAGGGCGTAGTCGATGGCGACCTGGAGCCCGGCGACCAGCTCGTCCGTGACGCCGTACCGCAGGGCGCGAACGCGGGGACCGGGCGCGGGATCGGCGGCCTTGCGTTCGTCGATGCGGGCGCCGAAGGCCTTCAGCAGCTCGGCCACCGTCTCGGGTTCGCGGTCCAGGAGGTCCCGGCGGACGGTGAGCAGGTGGTTGATCGGCACCGTCGCGTGCCGGACGCCCCACGCCTCCTCGGCCGCGCGCCAGCCGGGGATGATCGGCACGAGCGGACCTTCGGCGCTGTCGAGCGCGGGCGGACCCAGCACCGCGGCGTCGACCTCGCCGCGGCGCAGCACCTCGAGCAGCTTGCCGCTGGTCCGCACGACGTTCGAGGGCTCCTCGTACTCGGCGACGTGCGGTTCCTCGACGGTCACCCAGGTGACGTCCTCGGCGTCGAGGCCGTACTCCTCGTGCAGGATTCCGCGGACCCAGAGGCCGGTGGTCTGGCTGTAGGCACGCACGCCCACCTTGCGGCCGGCCAGCTCCGCCGGCGCCAGCTCGGCCGAACCGGGCCAGCGCGTGAGCGAATGGTGGTGGAAGTCGCCGCTCAGCGCGACCGGCAGCAGCGAGATCGGCACGCCGGCCTCGTGGGCCTGCAGGAAGGTGGCGAGTGCCAGCTCGCTGACGTCGTAGCGCAGTTCGCGCACCATCGGGGCGAACGCGCGGTAGATCGGATCGGCCGCGGCGAGGGTGACGGGACGCCCGCCCGCGGTGAACGCGGGATCGGTGAGGAACTCCGTGTGCGGATAGGACTTCACCGCGACGGACAGGGGCCTGGCCATGGGACTACTCCTCGGATGCGCTGGAGCCGGGGGCGGGGTGGCGCGGTGCCGGAGCGTGGTCACCCGACGACCGGGCGGACACCCCGGAATGTTGAACAGTGTCAGCGACCGTACGCCGTCGCCCAGGGTGTTTCAAGCAGGTTGCCGCTGCATCGTCTAACAATCTTGGTCGGTTGACGGAGTGTCGAGCGTGGCGGCCTTCCGGCTTCCGGCAGGTCGCGGCGCACTTTCGGGGTGGCGCCGCGACGCGAACCTCAGTGGGGAAAGTTGTTAAACAAACTCAGACGACCACTGGCGGCATGTCGATCAAAAACCAGTCAGGTGAACAAGTTCTTGCTGGATGCGGGGACACACTGCTACGGTGCCGAGGAAAGTTGTTAAACAATCTGGCTGCCGGGTCCGTGTCGTGCAGACCGCCGGCGAACCGCCAAGCGAGGTCACAGCTTTGATCAAGATCGACGAGGAGATCCCGGTCCCCGCGCCGCCGGAACGGGTGTGGGAGGTCGTGTCCGATCCCGGCCAGGTGGTGTCGTGCATCAGCGGTGCCGAACTCGGCGAATCGCACGAGGACGGCTCTTTCGACGGCACGCTGGTCGTGAAGTTCGGCGCGGTGCGGGTGCGGTTCGGCGCCCGCATGTCGCTGGACCTGGAGGAACCCGAACGGGAAGGACGGCTCTCCGCCCGCGGCCGGGACGGGCAGGGCGCCACGCGGTTCTCCGCGCACGCCACCTTCCGCGTGACCGAGGACGCCGGGGGCTCCTGGGTCCGGGTCACCGGCGAGGTCAGTCTCGCGGGCAAGCTCGCTTCACTGATCGAAGCCGGTGCCGGCGCGGTGGTTTCCCGGATGACCAAAGAGTTTTCCGACGAACTCGTCCGCCGATGCGCGGGCAGCACCGCGGTCGTCCCGGCGCCGCGGCGCACGGTCTGGAGCCGGCTGCGGGCGTGGTGGCAGCGGATCGTCCACAAGCGACAGGACAACCCGAGCGAGGTGCGCAGTGGCAAGGCTCAATAGCGTGATCGGCGCCCTGGAAGCGGGGCAGCACGCGTTCGCGGCGTTCGTGCCACCGGAACCGGCCGCGGCGCGGGACTTCGCGACCGTGGACTACGACGGTCTGGTGTTCGAAGCCGAGCACAAGCCCTGGGACGCGGCGAACCTGCGGGACAGCCTGCAGTACCTGCTCGACCGGCGGCGCATCCTCGAATCCGGCACGCTCGCCGCGTCGCCCACGCCGCTGGTCCGGGTACCGGTCAACGGCGCGGAACTCGGGCAGTGGCACGCGAAACAGGCGCTCGACCTCGGTGCGTACGGTATTGTCTGGCCGCACATCTCGCGGGTCGAAGAGGCCCGCAACGCGGTGGCCGCCTGCCGCTATCCCCGGCTGCCCGACGCGGCCCGCTACGAACCCGCCGGTATCCGCGGTGACGCGCCCGCCGCGGCCGCCCGGTACTGGGGCCTGTCCACTCAGGACTACTACGCCAAGGCCGACGTGTGGCCGCTGGACCCGGACGGCGAAATCCTCGTGGTGATCCAGATCGAGGACCAGCTCGGCATCGAGAACCTGCCCGCCATCCTCGAGCAGGTGCCCGGGATCGGGCTGGTCCTGATCGGCGAGGGCGACCTGAGCCAGGAACTGGGCGTGCCGCGGCAGCTCGAGCATCCGCTGCTCGAGCGGGCCCGGAACCGGATCGTGGCGACCTGTCTGGAGCACGGCGTGGCGGTCGGGCACCCGCACGTCACCGCCGGGAACGCCGAGCAGGTCATCGGCGAGGGCTACCGCTTCCTCATGACCGCTCCGGTGCGCAGCCACCCCGGCCTGGACCGGGGCCGTGCGCTGACCGGCCGCGGCTGATCCCCTCGGAGGTACCATGATCATCGACTGCCACGGGCATTTCACCACTGCTCCGCCCGCGCTCGGGAAGTGGCGCGAGCGCCAGATCGCCGCGTTCGAGGAATCCGGCGCGCGCGTCTCGCCGGACGAGCTGCGCATCCACGACGACGAACTGCGCGACGCGATCGAACAGGGCCAGCTGAAGCTGCAGCGCGAACGCGGCACCGACCTCACGCTGTTCTCTCCGGGTGCCGGGAAAATGGCGCACCACTACGGCGACGCGGAGACCAGCCTGGTGTGGTCGCGGGTCAGCAACGATCTCATCGCGCGGGTCTGCGACCTGTTCCCGGACCGGTTCGCGCCGGTCTGCCAGCTGCCGCAGTCACCCGGTGCCGCGCTGGCCGGCTCGGTCCGGGCTTCGGCCGCCGAGCTGGAGCGCTGCGTCGGCGAGCTCGGGTTCGTCGGCTGCCTGCTCAACCCGGACCCTTCCGACGGCTACTGGCAGGCTCCGCCGCTGACCGACCGGGTCTACTACCCGCTCTACGAGAAGATGGTGGAGCTGGACGTGCCCGCGATGGTGCACGTGGCGATGTCGCGCAACGACGCGGTCCAGGGCACCTGCGCGCATTACCTCAACGGCGACACCGCCGTGTTCATGCAGCTGTGCGAATCGGACCTGTTCCGGGATTTTCCCACTCTGCGGCTGATCCTGCCACACGGCGGCGGCGCGGTGCCGTACCACTGGGGCCGCTACCGCGGGATGATGCTGGACCGTGGTCGTCCGCCGCTGGAGGAAGCGTTGCTGGGCAACGTTTTCTTCGATACCTGCGTGTACCACCGGCGCGGCCTGGAACTGCTCACCGACGTCATCCCCGCCGCGAACGTGCTGTTCGCCTCGGAGATGATCGGCGCGGTCCGCTCGGTCGATCCCGAGACCGGCCATCGGTTCGACGACACCTTGGCCCAGCTGGACGCCATCGGCTCGATCACGCCGGAGGACCGCGGCGCCATCTACGGCGGCAACGCGCTGCGGGTCTTCCCGCGCCTGCGCGACCGGATCAACCACCACGAACAGCAGCGGGAGGCCGCGCGGTGAAAGTCTACGAAGCACTGGCCGCGGCGTTCGCCGCCGAGGGCGTCACCGACGTGTTCGGCATGATGGGCGACGCCAACATGCACTGGATGAACGCGCTCGCCGGGCACGGCACCCGGCTCTACGAGGTGCGGCACGAGGGTGCGGGGCTGAGCATGGCGCACGGGTTCGCCCGCGCGTCGGGCCGGCCCGGGGTGGTGACGACCACGAGCGGTCCGGGCACCGCGCAGCTGGCCACCTCGATGATCGTGGCGAGCCGGGCGCGGATCCCGCTCGTCGCGTTCTGCGGCGAGACGCCGCTCGGGGACGAGTCCGCGGTGCAGTACCTCGACCAGCGGCGGTTCGCCGCCGCGATCGAATGCGCGTTCCTGCGGGTGGCCAAGGCGGATTCCGCGCACGAAGTGGTGCGGCGGGCCTTCCACCTCGCCCGCACCGAATCCCGGCCGGTGATGATCAGCGCGCCGATCGACGTGCAGCTGCAGGAGTTCGAGGACGACCTGCCCTACGCGCCGTCCACCGAACTGCTTCCGGCGCCGCAGCTGCTGCCCCATCCGGACCGGGTGGCGCAGGCCGCCGAACTGCTCGCCGCGGCGAAGCATCCGGTCCTCATCGCCGGGCGGGGCGCACGCCAGGCCGGGGCGGCGGACCAGGTCCTCGCCCTGCAGCAGCGGACCGGCGCGCTGCTCGCCACCACTTTGCAAGCGAAGAACTGGCTGCACGGCCGGACCGGGTACCACGTCGGCATCGCCGGCCTGTTCGGCAGCAAGGTCGCGATGGAGCTGTTGCAGGAGGCCGATTGCGTGGTGGCGGTGGGCGCGAGCCTCAACCACTACACGATCGAAAGCGGATACCTGTTCCCGGACGCGAAGTTCGTGCAGATCGACACCGCGCCGAACGTGGTGATGGGCAACGGCCGCGTCGCCGACTGCTACCTCCAGGCGGACGCCGTCAGCGGGCTGGACGCACTGACCACCGCGCTGGAGCGGCGGGGTGTGCAGCTGGAAGGCTTCCACACGCCCGACGTGCACGGCCGGCTCACCGCGCCCCTGACCGACCCCGCCGAGTACCGCCGCGAACCCGGTCTGCTCGACCCGCGCGAGGCGATCGAAGTGATCGACGCCGAGCTGCCCCCGGAGATCGGACTGGTGCTCGGCAGCGGGCACCAGACCGACTTCGGCACCATGCTGTTCCAGCGTTCCCGCGAGGTCACCTCCAACTACGGGATGTTCGGGGCGATCGGGCAGGCGCCGCTGCTGACGATCGGCGCGTCCGTGGCCGGCGGTGGCGAGCCGCTGTTCGTCGTGGAGGGCGACGCGAGCTTCCTCATGCACCTGCCGGAGTTCGAAACCGCCTGCCGCTACCGGCTTCCCGTACTCGTGGTCGTGCTGAACGACGAGGGTCTCGGTGCGGAGTACCACAAAGCGAGCGCGAAGGGCCTCGACCCCGGGCTCGCGGTGATCCCGACCCCGGAGCTGGGCGCGGTCGCGCGGGCGCTGGGCGGTGACGGGGCGACCGTGCGCAGCACCGGGGAGCTGCGTACCGCGCTGGGCGAGTACGTGCGTGCGCCGCGCCCGACGGTGATCGACGTCCGCATCACCCGCGAAGTGCTCAGCGTGCCCTACCGGCGCATCCAGTACGGCGAGGACGTGTGAGTGTGCGTGACCAGGAGAGGAACCGGAAGATGAAGATCGTGCTGGGCTCCGACGAGCTCGCCGCGGCGGCGGTCGAAGCGGCCGGGGGCGGGGCGGAGCGCCTCGACGTGCGCCCGGTGCACAAGGCGTCCCGCGGATTCGTCGACGAGGGCGCCGCGCAGGTGTGCGAGCTCGCCGTGGTGACCCTGCTGCAGGCCGTCGCCTTCGGGAAACCGGTGGCGCTGCTGCCGATCACGGCACTCGGCCGGCACCAGCACCAGACGCTGGTGACCCTGGGCGAGCCGGGTGTCGAACGGGTCCGCGGGCGGACGGTCGGCGTGCGGTCGTGGAGCCAGACCACCGGGGTGTGGGTGCGTGGTTTCCTGTCCGGGCAGTACGGTCTCGATCTGTCCGAAGTGGACTGGATCACCTACGAGGACGGCCACCTTCCCGAGTACACCGACCCGGAGCGGGTGCGCCGGGCGCCGGACGGCGTGAAGCTGCCGGCCGAATTCCTCGCCGGCCGGGTGGACTACGCGATCCTCGGCAACGAGCTGCCCTCGGACGAGCGGATCACCACGGCGATTCCGGATGCCCTCGGCGTCGCCGGGGAATGGGCCGTACACAAGGGTTTCGCCCCGATCAACCACGTGGTGGCCTTCGATCCGCGGGCGGAGGCGAAGGCCGTGCTCGCGGTGTACGACGCGCTGGCCGCCGCCACCGCAGCCACCGCCGGGCCGGTGAACCTCAAGCCCGTCGGGTTCGAGGCGCTGCGCGGGCCGGTCACCGAGGTCGCGCGCTACGCGTGGGAGCAGCAGGTGCTGCCGCGGCCGGTCACGTTCGACGAGCTGGTCGAGGCGACCTGCGCCGCCCTGGACGTGCGTGCCTCCCGGCTCGGTGGCTGAACCCGCGATCCCCGACTCAGAAAGGCAGAACATGGAAAAGCTGTCCACGGTACTGGGGGACTACGCGCACGGGCGCGCGCTGCTCGGCGGGGACACCGAAGTCCCCGGCTACGCGATCGAGCCGGTGCAGGTCAGCCCGGTCATCGGGGCGTACCGGCGGATGGTCCGGGACCTCGAGTTCGACGTGTGCGAGCTCGCCCCCACCTCCTACCTGATGGCGGTGCAGGCCGGGGTGCCGCTGACCGCGATCCCGGTCTTCCTCAACCGCCGCTTCCACCACGCCGACGTGCAGTGCGCCGCGGCGTCCGGAGTCCGGTTCCCCGGCGATCTCGCGGGCAAGCGGATCGGGGTGCGGGCCTACACGGTCACCACCGGGGTGTGGGTCCGCGGCATCCTGCACGCCGAGTACGGCCTCGACCTCGGGTCGGTGACCTGGGTCGTCGACGACGAGGACCACATCGAGGGCCGCGCGCCGGCGAACGTCGAACGGGTCACCGACGGCCGTTCGCTGGGTGCGCTGCTGCGGGCCGGGGAGATCGACGCCGCGTTGAGCGGCAACGCCGGCACCGGCCGGGCGGGTGCCCCGCTGGCCGGCTGGTCGGCGCCGGCCGAGGAACCACCCGGTGCGGCCGGCGAGCCCTACCCGCTGTTCCCGGACCACGACGTGCTCGCCACCGACTGGCACCTGCGCACCGGGATCTATCCCCTGCACTCGGTGATCGCGCTGCGCCGCGAGCTGGTCGAACGTGATCCCGGCCTGCCGAGCGCGCTGTACGCCGCCTTCGCGGAAAGCAAACGCCTTCAGGTCGCCGCGGACCCCGAGTGGTCGGCACTTCCCCGGCTGGGGAAGCAGGCCCGGCAGCTCGGTGCCGACCCGATCCCGTACGGCGCGGACCGGAACGACCGGAGCCTGCGGGCACTCGTGGAGTTCTCCCGCCAGCAGGGCCTGCTCGACGCGGACTTCCCCGCCGAACCCCGGCGGCTGTTCGCCGAGGGCGACTACCCGGACGCCTGAATCTCCCGAGAAAGGGACAGCCCATGGACATCGTCGACACACACTGCCACGTCGTCTCCGCCGACCTCGCGCGTTATCCGCGTGCCCCGCTGGGCGGCAAGCAGTCCGGCTGGGCCACCACCCGCCCGGTCACCGCGGACGGGATGGCCGAGCGGATGAACGAGGCGGGCATCACCCAGTCCGTGCTGGTGCAGGCCACGACCGCGTACGGCTACGACAACTCCTACGTGCTCGACAGTCGGGCCCGGCGCCCGGACCGGTTCCTCGCGGTGGGGACCGTGGACCCGCTGCGGCCGGACGCGGCCGAGCACCTCGCGGCCGTGACCGGTGACGGCGGTCTGTCCGGCGTACGGCTGTTCACCAGCGGCAGCACCGTTCCGGTGCAGGGCGAGTGGTTTGCGGCGCCGGAGACCTACCCGTTCTGGGAACGCGCGGGCGAGCTGGGAGTCACGGTGTGCCTGCAGATGCGGCTCGGCCCGGCGACCCCGCAGCTGGTCGCGCTGCTGGAGCGGTTCCCGTCGGTGCGGGTGCTGCTGGACCACCTCGGCTACCCGGAGATCACCGATTCGCCCGCGGACGCCGGAGCCGCGGTGGCGGAACTCGCCGTGCATCCGGGCCTGCACCTGAAGCTGACCCACCGCAACCTGGAACCCCTCCGCGACGCGGGCAAGGAGGCCGCCGCGTTCCTCGACCCGGTGCTGGCTTCCTTCGGCGCGCAGCGGATCGCGTGGGGATCGAACCTGCCCGCGGCCGAGCAGTCGCTGCCGGAACTCGTCGCGCTGGCCCGTCAGGTCCTTGCCGAGGTTCCGGAGCCGGAGCAGCGGGAGATCTTCGCGGGTACGGCACGCCGGCTGTATCCGGGGCTGCCGGGTTAGGGCCACGTGGACAACGGCGACGGCAAGGCCACCACCACGCGCTACGGCCAGGTGTACGAGGAACTGCGCACAGTGCTGCTCTCGGGTGGTTACGAGCCGAACACCCGGCTCACCGAGGCGGACCTGACGAGCCGGTTCGCCGTGTCCCGCGGGACGATCCGCTCCGTGCTCGTGCGGCTGGCCCAGGAGGGGTACATCACCAGCGAAGCCAACCGGGGCGTCCGCACGAGGAGTTTCACCATCGAGGAGGCAGCCGACATCCTCGAAGCGCGCGAAACCCTGGAGGCGGCGCTCGCGGGCAAGGCCGCGGAGCGCGCCACCGACCGGGAGATCGAGGGGCTGGCGCGGACCCTGGAACAGATGGAGCTGGCGCAGGAACGCGGTGACCAGACGGCTTATTCGAGGGGCAACCGGGCGTTTCACCAGCAGGTGAAGGCGGCTGCCCACCAGGCCACGCTGGCGCGTACCTACGACACGCTGCTCTATCCGTTGGTGATGCGCCAGTACCGCAACATCTCGGCGCGGCATCCGCGGTCCGGCTCGCTGGCCGAGCACCGGGCGATCCTGCTGGCCATCCTCACCCGCAACCCGGAGGCGGCCGCCGCCGCGATGCGCCACCACGTCGGCTCCGCGCGGCGGGCGCTGCTGCTGGACCGGGGCGGGAGCACCTGAGCGATCGCCCGCGGAACGGACGGAGGACAGCGGTGGACAGTGCCGCGGCGGTCTGCGGGCCGGTCGTCGTCGCGTTCGACGGCAGCCCGCGCGCCGAGCATGCCCTGGACTGGGCTGCGCTCGCGGCAGCCGGCCGGGGCACGAGCCTCGTCATCGCCAGTACGACCTGGTGGCCCGCCGTCTTCGAGCCGGCGGCTCTGGCGGTGCGCCTGGTCCCGGATGCATGCGTCGACGAGGCCGTCGCCGCCGTGACCGAGGCCTGGCCCGCGCTGGAGGTGTCCGGGGTCGAGGCCGGTGGCGCGGGCGAGGTGCTCGGATGCGCTGCCGAACTCGACGCGGCGCTGCTCGTCGTCGCCGCGGACGCGGGGATTCCGGTGCGCGGCTTGGTGCGTGGCGCGGCCGTTCCGATCGCGTTCGCCGGCGGGCCGGTGGGCGGCGGTCCGGTCGTCGTCGGGATCGATGCTTGGCGAATCCGCCCCGCCAAGCTGGCCTTCGCCTTCGACCTCGCGAACGCTGCCGGACAAGAAGTGCACATCCTGCACACTGGCACCCGGCGATGGCGCGGCACAGCAGCGCGGGCCTTCGCCGGGTTCGCCGTGGCGGAACTGGGGGATTGGCTGGTGTCCTATCCGGACGTTGCGGTGCGTTACGAGTTCACCACGGCAGGGCGCACGTCCGTACTGGCCCGGCGCGCCCGTGCGGCCTCGCTGCTGGTCGGGTAGGCGGCGGCTCAGAGCACCGAAGTCATCCCGCCGTCCACGAAAACCACTTGGCCGCTCACGAAATCCGAGGCGGGGGAGCACAGGAACAGCAGCGTGCCGACCAGGTCCGTCACCGTGCCCCAGCGGCCGGCCGGGGTGCGGCCGCGGATCCAGGCGCTGAAGTCCTCGTCGGCGACCAGCGCGGCGTTCAGCTCGGTGTCGAAGTAGCCCGGGGCCAGGCCGTTGACCTGGACCCCGGCCGGGCCGAGGTCGGCGCACATGCCCTTGGTCAGCATTTTCAGGCCGCCTTTGGAACCGCACCCGGGCGACCGCGGCGGCCTTCGGCAGCGCCGCGGTCGACCATCCCGCAGACCTGGCCGGCGGGCGCCAAGGCCTCGCCACCGCCACCGTGGTGCTCAGCAAGGCCCGACCGGCACTCCGTGCGGCAGGAGAATCCTGTGCCGCCGCAACGGAAGCACTGATCGCGGCGGTGCGTCCCGGCGCACCGCTGCGGGAGGGCTACGCCGCCGCGGCACGGGAGTTCGGCGACCGGCCGGGGACCGCCCGGATCCTCGCGTTGCGGGGTGGCGGCGCGCTGCGCCTGGCGCGCTCGAGCGAGGTGCCGGCCGAACCGGGCACGGTGCTCGGCGTCCACCTGGCCGTCGAGGTGCCGGACGGGGGAGCGGTGGAGCTGGCCGAAACGGTGCTGGTCACCGCGTCCGGAGCGGAGCCGCTCGCGAAGACCCCGCTGCGGCTCGTCGAACTGTACTGACCCACGATCGCAGGAGGAGAACCCCGTGACCGCGCGACCACAGTCCGAAGTGGACCGGGTACCCGTCGCCGACCTCGGCGGCCTGCCGATGCCGCTGATCGGCTACGGCACCCATCCGATGCGTGGGCCACAGGCCACCGAGGCGGTACTGGCCGCGCTGGAGGAGGGCTACCGGCTCGTCGACACCGCCACGCGCTACCGCAACGAAGAGGCCATCGGCGCGGCGCTGGCGCAGACCGGCGTCCCGCGCGAGGACCTGTTCGTCACCACCAAGATGCCGCCGGACCGGGTCGGGCTCGAACGGCGCACGCTGGAGGAAAGCCTCACCGCACTCGGCGTCGACCACGTCGACCTGTGGCTGATCCACTGGCCACCCGGCGGGTACCCGGGCGTCACCAGCTGGGGTGAGTTCGCCCGGGCGCGGGAGGAAGGCCTCGTGCGTGCCATCGGCGTCAGCAACTACTCGATCGAGCTGATCGACGCCCTGCACGAAGCGACGGGCCAGTACCCGGCGGTGAACCAGCGCCAATGGGGGCCGGGGGAGTACGCCCCCGCGTTCGCCGAGGCCCTCGCGGCGCGCGGAGTGGTGCTGAGCGCGCACAGTCCCTTGCGCAGCACCGATCTGAATGACCCTGTCCTGGTATCCATCGCGCGGGCGCAC
The DNA here is from genome assembly GCF_014204865.1 of Amycolatopsis jiangsuensis. Lineage (NCBI taxonomy): Bacteria > Bacillati > Actinomycetota > Actinomycetes > Pseudonocardiales > Pseudonocardiaceae > Amycolatopsis > Amycolatopsis jiangsuensis. The sequence goes on along the minus strand of NZ_JACHMG010000001.1, from coordinate 1,713,086 downwards.
GACCGCAGCGTGCAGGAAGTCGTCGTCGCGTGGAACCTGCATCATGGTGTCGCCGTGACGGTCAAATCCGCCCACCGCGACCGGATGGTGCGCAACCTGTCCGCGGCCGGCCTCACCTTGTCCGAGGACGAGGTCGCGGCGATCGATCAGCTCGGCGCGGCCTGACCGACGCTGTGGGGCCGGACCGGTGCTGTGGGCCGGCCGGTCCGCCGTCCGGCCGGCCTCTTCCCGGGTCAGCCGCTTCTCCGGCTCAGCCGGTGAGGTCGGCCGGCGCGAGGGTGCCGTCGATGAGCGCGCCGGTCATTTCACGCTGGACGCGGTCGTGCCGGGCGGTGTACCGGCGCACCAGTGCGCGCGCCGCGTCCGGCGAGATCCCGAGCGTGCCGGCGACCACGCCGATCGCCTGGCCGTGCTGGACCCGGTCGTTCAGCGCACCGACGGTGGCCTCGAGCAGCCGGTCCGTCCGGCGCTCGCCGCGCTCCTGCACCAGGGCCAGCACCGTGAGGTCCGCCGTGACCTGCGCCAGGGCGAGCTGCCACGGCTCCAGCGTGGTCCGCGGTTCGTACAGCAGGTTCAGCCCGCCGACCGCGGCGCCGTCCAGCCGGAGCGGGATCGCGACCACCGCGTGGTACCCGGCCTCCAGCGCCGCGGGGACGAAACCGGGCCAGCGGTTCCGTTCGCGCCCGAGATCCGGTGCGGTGACGAGCGTGGCCGAGGTGATGCACTCGACGCAGGGGCCCTGCTGCACGTGGGTCTGCAGCAGCTCCACGAACTGCGCGGTCTCGTCCGACGCGGCCGCGACAGCGGGTTCCCCATGCGCGTCGAGCAGCAGCACCCCGGTCGCGTTCGCCCCGAGCAGGTCGACACCGGCCTCGGTGATCAGGCGCAGCACGGTGCCGTTGTCCGGGCGCCCGACCAGTCGCGCGGTGATCGCGGCCAGTGCCTCGGAGGCTTCCGGCGGCAGGACCGCGGTCGCTCCGCGCGCCGCGTGGTGACTGGTGTTTCTTTCGGATGGGCGGGTCATTCGGCCGACTCCTCGAGGGTGCTGCGGCGCTCCAGTACATCCCGGGCCACGTCCAGGACCGACCGGTTCGTGGTGTAGGCGTGGGCTCGCAGGCGGGTGAACGCGTCGTCGAGGCTCATGCCCAGCCGGGCGGCGAGCATGCCGGTCGCGACGTGCACGTCCTGGTAGGACACCATCGTGCGGGGCGCTAACTCGTGCCCGGCGCGGGCCGCCTCGCGGGAATGCCGGAGCAGGGCAGTCGTGGTCAGGTCGGCGGCCAGTGCGGCGTCCTTCGCCTCCGCGCTGCTCAGCCCGCCAGGACGGTGGCGGGCCAGCTCGAAGGTGCCGAGCCGGATCGCGCCGAACTGCAGGGGGAACGCGAAGACCGCGCCCAGTCCTGCGGCGAGCGCGGACTGGGCGAAGCCGGGCCAGCGCACCTGATCGGCGGCCAGGTCCGGCACGAGTACCGGGCTCCCGGCGCGGAAGGCCTCGACGCCGGGGCCTTCGCCCGCGGTGTACTGCAACTCCGACAATCGGGTGGCCCAGGGGGCGCTGGCGCCCAGCACCTCCTGCGACCGCCCGGTGCCACGCAGCGACAGGATCGCCCCGTCGACCTGGTCCATGGTCTGGGTGCAGGCCACACACACCCCCTCGGCCCAGCCGTCGCGACGGTCCGGTTCTTCGGCCGGAGTGGCGATCGCCTGCCACAGCAGCTCCCGGTGCCGGCCCTTCACAGTCGTGCTCCTCCGGTGTCGCAGGCTCGTCGGCCCGCACTCTGGCGCACCAGCTTACGAGACGCCACCCGGGCGGGCAGCACGGTCCGCGTCCGCGCTCCCGAGTGGACGGATCCGGCGGACACCCGGATGCGGTTGGTGACCGGTGGGCCCAGGGCACTCAGGCCCCCTGTTCGGCGATGCCGGTGGTGAGGGTCGCCGCGATCAGCTCCAGCTCCCGGTCGGTGGCCGGGCGCCCTTCGAGACGCTCGTCCAGTGCGGCGCGCGAGATGACCGGGATCGCGCCGCTGTCACGGGCATCGGCCGGCACGGTGCGCAGGCGGCCCTCCACGAGAACGAGGATCGCACCGTCGTCCGGCGATCCGAGAAGTCCGCGCAGATCCGCCACTGTCACGTCCATGGTCCCCACCTTCCGCTGCCGGGCAGCAGCGTGCCGGCCCGGCACCTACCCGGGTTCAGCTGAGCTTGTTCTTGACCGACTTGGCCTTCCCCTTCGCGGTGACGCGGCTGTTCTGGCCGGCCGCGTAGGTGCCGTACAGGTCCGGGTCCGGTTTCGGCGCGGTACCGGGCCCGCCGGAGCCGTCGGACAGATGCCAGACGTCGTTGTTGTGCTCCTGGTTCTCCACGTCGAACAACGCGGTCGGGGCGATGTCGCTTTCGAGTCCGTCGGCCTTCAGCTCCTCGATCGCGGCGAGCCACTGCTTCTGGTGCACGGTGTCGCGTGCGAGGTTGAACTTCAGCATCTCCTTCACGCCCGGGTCGTCGGTCATGTTGTACAGCCGGGCGGTCTGCAGCCGGCCCTGTGCCGCGGCCGCGGCATGGGCCCGGAAGTCCGCGAGCAGGTTGCCCGACGCCCACGATGTACTTGCCGTTCCAGGCCTGGCCGTTGGAGTCGGCGAGGGTCGCCCCGCCGCCGGAGACGATCGCCTGCTGCGGGTCCATCCCGCCGAGCATGGCGGCCATCACCGGGTCCTTGACCGATTCCGCGGTCGCCGTGGCCGGTGCGCCCTCGAGCAGCCGGGCGACCATGGTGGCGAGCATTTCGACGTGCCCGATCTCCTCGGTCGCGGTGTCCATGATGAGGTCCTTGTACTTGCCTTCGATCCGGCAGTTCCACCCCTGGAACAGATATTGCATGGTCACGGTCATCTCGCCGTACGCGCCGCCGATCAGCTCCTGCAGCTTGTGCGCGTAGACCGGATCGGGCTTGGCTGGTTTGGCTTCGAACTGCTGCAGTTTGGTGTGCCGGAACACAGTTTCCTCCTCTGCGGCCCGGAGTCGCGGACCGGCAGCGGCTACCCCGCCGCGGGAGGACGAAACCGGGCGTCCGACGCCGTGCGCCGCCGGTTTAGACCTCGCTCTACCGGGTACAGATCCAGGGGGAGTGCAGCTGATCGGGTGAGGCGGGCACTTCCGGCAGTTCCGGCTCAGCGGCCCTCGCCTGTGCGCGGCAGGCGGGGCGGACCGCTACCGGGTGCTGCTCCGGCGTGGAGGGACAGGGTCATGATCGTATCCAAGGTGGTGCTGGGCGGGCCACGCGAGGAATGGCAGATGGGGAACGACCGGTCGGTCGTCGAGGTCGCCCTCGAGGCGCTGCTGCGGTGCCTGCCGCCGGTCGAACAGGCAAAACTGCGTCTGCCCCGGCTGCCCGGACCTCGTGAAGCGTGGATGAGGGAAGGGGAAGCGGTGCTGCTGGAGGTCGCCGCGGGCACCGGGCGGTCGCCGCGGGCGGCCCGGAACCTCGTGCGGGCGGTGTACGTCGGGCTGGCGACCACCGCGCCGGAACTGGCGGCACGGTTGCGGGCCGGGGTGAGCCCCGATGTGCTTTCCCTGGTCGACGGAACACGCATGCAGTCCGCGTGGACCCGGGAGTTGCCCCTGCGGCGCCGGGCGCCGCGGAACACCACCTCGCCCCGTCCGCCGGGCCGGACCCGCCGCCGGAAGGGCCGGGCGGTTCACCACCGGTACCGCAAGTCGTTGCACCGCAGGCTCAGCGCGGAAGGATCCCCGTGACGAACCCGGGCGCCCGGCGCTTCCGCAGTGCGGGGTGCCTCAGGAGACCACCTTGTCGAAAACCTCGTTGAGGCCTTCGGTGATGCTCGGGTGCGTGTAGATCGAATCGCGTAGTTCCGTGGCGGTCACGTTGTGCCGCATGGCCAGCGCCACCGTGTTGACGACCTCCTGGGCTTCGGCGACCAGCAGCGCGGCGCCGAGGATCAGGTCGGTGTCGGCGTCCACGATGAACTTCATGACCCCGCGGGTCTCTTCGATCGCGTACGCGCGCGGCATGGCGACGATGTCGGCCACCTTCTCGCGCGAGACCTTGATGTTCAGCCCCTGTTCGCGTGCCTGCGCCTCGGTCAGGCCGACAGTGGCCAGCGGCGGCGTGGTGAACAGGGTGTGCGGCACCGCTCGGCGGTCACTTGTGGTGCGCTTGCCCTGTCCCAGCAGGTCGTCGAGCACGATTCTGGCATCGTCGAGGGAGATATAGGTGAACTGTTCGCCGCCGTTGACGTCGCCGAGCGCGTAGATGTGCGGCTGGCTGGTGCGCAGATGTTCGTCGACCTCGATCGCGCCGTTCGCCTTCGTCAGGACTCCCGCCGCGTCCAGCCGCAAGTTCGCGGTCACCGCCCGGCGCCCCGTCGCGGGCAGCAGTGCGCCGGCCTCGACGCTCAGCTGCTGACCGTCCTTTTCGTACTGCACGGTCGAGGTGGCGCCGTTGTCGCGGACTTCGGTGACCTTCGCGCCGGTGATGATCGTGATTCCGTCGCCTTCGAGGACGTTGGTGACGGCCGCGGCGATGTCCTCGTCCTCCCGCGGCAGCAGCCGTCCTGCCGATTCGAGGATCGTCACGTGCGTGCCGAAGCGCTGGTAAATCGACGCGAACTCGAGGCCGAGGTAACCACCGCCGATCACCACGAGCCGTTCGGGCAGGTTGGTCGTCTTCGTCAGCTGCGTGCTGCTCACCAGATGCGGGCTCGCAGTCAGCCCGGGCACCGGCGGGACGACCGGCTCGGAGCCGGTGTTGACGAGGACGACCGGTGCGGTGACGGTGATGCGATCCTGGCCATCGCCCACGGAAACCGTGTGGGGGTCGACGAAACTGGCCGCACCCGTGAGCACGGTCGCGGTGTCCCGCCCGTTCAGCGACTCGAAGTTGCCGGCACGGAAGGCGCTGGTGAGCGCGCGGACCCCGGCCACCGAGCCGGCGAAGTACTCCTGCGCGTCGTCGGCGAGACGTCTCCCGCCCGAGTAGTGGACCAGCATCTTGGTGGGCACGCAGCCGACGTTCGGGCACGTTCCGCCGTACATGTCCGCGGACTGCTCGATGAGCACGACGCGTTCGCCGGCTTCGGCGTAGGCGTGCGCGACGGTCTTGCCGCCCTTGCCGAATCCGACGACGACGAGATGCGCAGTGAGGGCCGTGGTGTCCATCCCCCGAGTGTGCCGGGGCCGGAAGTGGTACAACCAGGCCTGTCAGTCTCGGTTTTCCGCCCGAAAGTGCCACCATGGATTCGATCACCGGTTGCTGCGCATGGCGCAGCTCGAAGCGCGTCTGGAGCGGCGGTGTCTGCTCGGGGTGCTCGGGGTAGGCACCCGGATGGACGCCGCGCGCCGGGCACCGTTCGAGGCACCCTTCCACGTGCTCCTGGAGGGCGAATGCCGGCTGCAGGCGGGCAGCACCCTGCTGCACCTGCGTGCCGGGGACATGGTGCTGCTTCCGAGCGGGGCACCGCACCGCATCTTCACCGTGGGGCCGGGAGAACCGCGCGGTACCACCGAGACGCCGGGCGAGGTGCTGATCCGCACGCTCAGCGAGCCCGGCGCCGGCGACCCGGTGATCGACCTGTTCTGCGGGCACTACGTCTTCGGCACCGGCGCGGGGCGGCTGCTCTTCCGCAGCCTGCCGGATCCGGTGCACGTGTCCTTCGGCCAGGTGGCCGAGAGCGACGAGGTGCTGCGCATGCTGAGTGTCCTGCTACGGCGCGAGGCCGAGCGGGAAGGCGAGGGGACGGCGGCCATCCTGGCGTCGCTGTGCACGGTGCTGCTGGCGATGGTGCTGCGGACCTCGCGAGGCGCGGCCACGACCGCCACCCTGTGGACGGCAGCCACGGACGGCCGGATTTCCCGCGCTGTCGAAGGGATTCTGCGCGATCCGGCGGCCGGCTGGTCGATCGAACGGCTGAGCTGTGAGGCGGCGATGTCGCGGGCGAGTTTCCTGCGCCACTTCACCGACGAAACCGGCGCGACCGTCGGCGCCTTCCTCGCCCGCGTGCGGCTCATGGCCGCCGCGGAACTGCTGACCTCGACCGAGGAGACGGTCGCGAGGGTCGCCGCCCGGTCGGGTTACCAGTCGGAATCCGCGTTTTCCCGCGCGTTCCGCGCCGCGTTCGAGACCACGCCGGCGCGCTTCCGTCGAGAGCAGGCCCGCGCGCGGCGGCCGGAAAGCCTCCCGGCGAATCCGCCGCAGCGGTAAGGATCCGGTGCGAAGGCGAACAGCATCGGACGGGGCCGAGGACATCGGTCACCGCCGGCTGACCGGGTGGCGGGCGCGGTCACATCCCGCCCATGCCGGAATTCGCCAGTCCGCTGATGAACCGCCGCTGCAGCAGCAGGAACAGCACCAGCATCGGCGCGATCATGATGAACCCGGCCGCGCTGATGAGCGTGAAGTTCTGCGTGAACCCCTGCTGGAAGGTGAAGAACGTCGTCGACAGCGGCATCGCCGTGTCCGACTGGATCATCGTGACCGCGAACAGGAACTCGTTGTAGGCCGACAGTCCGGTGGTCAGCGCGACGGTGAGCAGGCCGGGAAGGACGTTCGGCAGCACGATCCGGAGGAACACTCGCAGTTCGCCGGCCCCGTCGACCCGGGCGGCCTCCTCCAGCTCACGCGGGAGCCCGAGCATGAACGACCGCAGCAGCAGCGTCGCGAACGGCGAGAACAGCCCGCAGTAGATCAGGATCAGCCCGAACCGGGTGTCGTAGAGCCCGGCCTTCGCCCACAGGTAGAACAGCGGGATCAGGAACAGCTGCGACGGCAGGGCGCTCGCCACGAGCAGGTAGGTCATGAACGCCGACCCGCCGCGGACCTTGATCCGGGCCAGCGCATAGGCGGCGCACGCGGCCACGGCGCAGGTGAGCACGATGGTGCCGGCCACGACGACGAGCGAGTTCACCAGCCCGGCGCCCATGTTGGCCTGCGTCCATGCGGTCGTGAAGTTGCCCCACTCCCACGTCTTCGGCAGGCCCAGCGCGCCCTCGGCGTACTGGCTGTCGGTCTTGAGGGCGTTGAAGAAGAACAGCACGATGGGCCCGACCGCGAAGATCGCGAGCGCGGTCAGCACGACGTACACGGTGGTACGGCCCAGGACGAACCGCCCGCGGGGGCCGAGCCACGGCGAAGCGGGAGCTGCGGTGGTGCTCATGTTTCCCACTTCCTCACTTTGCGGATGATCAGGTACCCGGTGACGACGACGCCGCTGATGAGCGCCATCACGACGCCGACTGCGGAGGCGTAACCGCCTTGGAGGTTGGTGAAGGCGTCCCGGTAGGCGACAGTGGAGAGCAGATCCGTCGAACCGGCAGGGCCGCCCTGGGTGAGGATGAAGACGTAGTCGAAGGCCAGAAACGACCAGATGATCGTCATCAGCCCGAGAAAGGCGAAGGTCGGGCCGATGGAGGGCAGCGTGACCGAGAAGAACTGCCGGACCGCACCGGCACCGTCCACAGTGGCCGCTTCGTAGAGACTGCGGTCCACGCCCTGCATGGCCGCGAAGAAGACCACGACCAGAAAGCCCCACCACGCCCAGTTGTTGACGAACTCCACTGTCCACAGTGCGAGGTCCGGATCGCCGAGCGGGTTGATGCCCAGCAGGTCGCCGAGCCCGTTCTGCGGGTCCAGGATGCTGCGCCAGATCGAGGAGTTCACCACGCTGGCGACGATGTAGGGGATGAAGTAGAGCGTGCGCAGCAGCAGCCGGAAGCGGGTGATCCGGGACAGCGCGTAGGCGCCGAACAGGCCCATCACCATGGGGACGATGAGGAAGAACAGCGTCCACAGGATGTTGTGCACGAGTCCCTGCACGAACTCCGGGTCCCGTACGAGGCTCGCGTAGTTGCCGAAGCCGATGAAGTTCGCCTTGCCGCTGATGCCGGTCCAGTCGGTGAAGGAGTACCAGATCGAGAACCCACTGGGCACCAGGACGACGACGAGGTTGAACAGCAGCAGCGGCAACAGGAACAGCCAGCCGGAGATCCGGCGGTCACGCAGCTTCCCCCACAGGCGGCCGCGCCGTGGTGCCGGGGCGGCCCGGCGCTGGGAGGGGGCGACGAGGGTGGATTCGGTCATCAGAGCTCCCCACCGGGCTTCGGCGCGGTCGGCACCCGGCCTTCGGCCCGTTCGGTGTCGAAGCGCGAGGCGATGCCCTCGCAGTACTCGCGCGCGCTCAGCCGTCCGGTGATCACGTTCTCGAAGTAGTTGATCAGGTAGGTCTCGGTTCGCTGGGGGAAGAACGTCCAGGTGGTGTAGCCGACGGACTTCGCCGCCGACAGCCGGGAGTACAGGTCCACGATCCGGGGATCGGCGCGCTGGGAGAAGTCGCCGGCGCCCAGCCGGATCGGGGCCGGTTCGAAGTTCATCCGTTCGACGCCTTCGACGATCGTCTTCCGGTCCGTGGTGAGGAAGTTCAGGTAGCCGGCCGCGGCATCGGTGTCGCGGAAGTTGGTGTTCACCCCAGCGGACTGGCCGACCGCGAGGTCCCACACCACCTTCGGGACGCCTTCGCCGAGCGAGGGCACGGTGGACCACTGCCAGGTGGCGTCGTTTCCCGCCGCTGCCCCGAAGTACGGCGTGAGATTCGCGAACTCCCAGGTGCCGGAGATCATCGCGGCCGCCTTGCCGGACGCGAGCTGCTGGTAAATGGCCGGGAAGCTGTTCGTGAAGTACATCCCGACGTCTCCGCCGAACCAGCCCTTCTTGAAGTACGAGGCCAGCCGGTCGATCGCCTCGACGAACACCGGATCGGTCCATTTCGTCTCGCCGGTCAGTGCCGAGTAGACCGCCTCCGGGCCGGCGCCGTGGTTGAGCGCCACTCCGACGAACCATTCGTTGGCGCCCTTGTAGTCGGCGTTGCCCGCGGCGACCGGGACGTAGCCCTTGCCCTTCGCTTCGGTGCAGAAGTCCTCGAACTCCTCGCGGGTGCTGGGCACTGGCCGGCCGATCCGGTCCACTGTGGCCGGATTGGTGTAGAGCACCATGCTCTCGTACGAGGTCGGCAGGGTGACGAGCTTTCCCCCGACGCGGGACGCGGCGAGCGCCCATGGCGCGAACACGTCCGCCCAGCCGTATTCCCGTTCGTAGGGCCCGAGGTCGGCCAGGTACCCGGCCGAGTAGTAGGCGGACACGAAGCTGGACGGGCCGGGCGTGACGATGATCGACGGGCCCGATCCGGCCGCGAGCGCGGTCTGGATGAGCCGGTCGATGGTGCCGCCCGACTTCGCGGTGAACCGGACCGGGTACCGGCCGCGGTAGGCCTCGGCGAAATGGGTGCGGAAGTAGTCGTTCTGCTGGGCGTTGTCCAGGTTGTTCCAGATCGTGAGGACATCGTCGGCGCCGCCGGGGGCGGTGGACCCGCACGCGGCGAGTGCCGCGGTGAGCCCGAGCGCGCCCCCGGCTCCGAGGAACCGGCGACGGGTGATTCCAGCCATCCTCATCTCCGTTGATCGAGGGGACCGGCGGGGACCCGGAGCCCGGGCCCGCCCGGGGTCAGGCGAAGGGGGCGAAGCGGGTGGTGCGTTCGGCCAGCTCCGAGATGACCGAGTTGTCGAAGCCGAACAGCGCCGACCGGGTGCGGTCGTGCAGCGGTTCGATCAGGTGCGCGGGCAGGGCGGCGGTGCCCGCGAGGATGCCCGCCACCGAACCGGTGGTCGCGCCGTTGGAGTCGGTGTCCCAGCCGCTCATCACGACCTTGCCGACGGCGCTGGTGTAGTCGCCGTCGCCCCACAACAGCGCCGCGGTGACCGCAGCGGCGTTGTTGACAGTGTGAATCCACGCGTAGTGCCCGTAGGCGGCGTGGATTTCCTCCAGGGTGGCTTCCCATGTCGCGCCCTCGGCATGCAGCCGCACCACGTGGCTGATCGCCTCGTGCAGCCGGGAACCCTGCGGGACGACGGTGAGCGACGCGTCGATCGCCTCGGCTGCGCCGGTCGCGGTGAACGCGCTCGCGACCAGCGCGGCGGCCCACATCTCCCCGTAGATTCCGTTGCCGGTGTGGGAAAGCGTGGCGTCCTGGTAGGCCAGCCCGGCCGCGGCCCACGGATCGCCGGGGTTGACGTACCCGAAGACGTCGCCGCGGATCTGCGCGCCGATCCACTCCCGGTACGGATTGCGGAAGCGCGCCACCTCCGGCACTCGCAGGCCGTTGACCAGGTTGAGGTAGGCCGCCCGTTCGGCGGTGTAGACCTGCTCCACCGGGAACAGCGAGGTCCACGCCTGCCCGACCTGCTCGGGCCGCAGCGCGCGGCCGTGGGTTTCCAGCAGGTGCAGTGCGAGGATCGCGTAGTCGATGTCGTCGTCGCGTGCCGAACCGTCGACCCGGCCCCGGGTGGTTTCCGGCCAGTTCTCCCGGAATTCGAAGCCCTGGGGCATCGGGTCGAGCGCGAGGAAGTAGTCGCTCAGCGGATAGGAATCGGTGCGCTGGAGGTAGTCCCGGATCCGGTCCACGGTCCAGTGATCGCCCGATTCCACCGGCTTGCCGAGATTGCAGCCGGCGATGCGCCCGAGCCAGGCTGCGTGCACCTGGTCGCGGTAGCGGTCCCGATCCGGGGCGGTCACACGCGGAGTGCCGGCGGCTGCGCGGATGTCTTCGAGCGTCTCCGGTTCCTCGTATGGCCAGTCCGCCGAGCGGGTGGCGTCGGCCATGCGGTCGACGAGCGCCAGTACCGCCGCCCGGTCTTCCGGGTCTGTGGCGTTCGCCGCGCGTACGACGTCATCGACGTCGTAACCGCTCTCGCGGCGCTGTGCCACTTCGTCGGCGAGGAGATCCTTCGGGCGCAAGGCGTCGAACGTGCTGTGCCGGTAGGCCTCCGTCAGCTCCACAGTGGAACGCGATGAGGTCCGAGTCATGGGGTTCGCTTCCCTCCAACGGTGTACAAAACGATTTGCGTCGGGGTGTGAGGTATCGGCCCGCGCTCCGTGCCGTCCTCAGGCGGACTGCCGGACGACCAGGTGCGTGGGCAGGACGGTTTTTCGGTACGGCGCGCCGGGGCCGTGCTCGACCCGCCACAGGATGGTGCGGGCGCAGGCGTCCCCGACTGCGGCCGCGGGGTTGACGACAGTGGTCAGGGCCGGGCTCACGAGGCTCGCGGTGTCGATGTCGTCGAACCCGACGATCGCAACGTCCTCGGGCACGCGCAGGCCGGCTGCCCGCGTGGCCTCCACCGCGCCGATCGCGATCAAATCGTTGGCGCACAGGATGGCGCGCGGGCGGTGGGGGAGCGCCAGCAGCCGGGCGGCCGCGGCTTCGCCGCCTTCGCGGGTGAACGTCGCATGCTCGATCCACCCCTCCGGCACCGAGGCGCCGCCGATGGCCGCCTCGAACGTGTCGACCCGCAGCGGTCCCGCCGAGGCCCCCGGGAACCCGCCGATGAAGCCGAGTTCGTGCACGCCTTGGTCCGCGAGGTGCGTGACCGCTTCGGTGAGCCCGCGGACGTCGTCGGTCAGCACCGCGTCGGCGGGCATCTCGCCCGCCTCGGTCGTGGTGATCACCAGCGCGGTCTCCGGGCCGGCGATCTCCCGCACCTCCGCGGCGGACAACGCGACCGGCTGCATCACCACGCCGTCCACCCCGCGCGCCACCATTTCTTCGAGGAGCTTGCGTTCGGTGTCGGCGTCGCCGTCGGTGTTGCCGATGAAGGAGACGTACCCCTCGGCCGCCAGCACGTCGTGGATCGCCCGCGCGACCGCCGGGTAGTACGGGTTCGCGATGTCGACGAGCAGCAGCGCGACCGACTGGGTCCGCCGGCTGCGCAGGCCCTTGGCGACCATGTTGGGACGGTAGTTCTGCGCCTCGATGGCCGCGAAGATCCGCTCCCGCGTCCGGGGCGAGACGGCGCGTTTGCCGCTGAGCGCGTGCGACACGGTGGTCGGACTGACCCCGGCGGCGTCGGCGACGCTCTGGATGCTCGACCGCTCCCCGGTGCCCGCCATTGCGCACCACCTCCTCGAGCCGAGCCGGACGCAAAACGTTTTGCATCAGATGTGCGAGGTATTCAACGACACCGATGGCGGCGCTGTCAACCGCGCTGCTCCCCTGCGGCGGGCAGTGAAGGGGTCCTTGGCGACACCAGTCTTGTTTACCTACTGTGGTTGTCATGGGTGGCAGCGACGAGGTTAGTGCAGGTCAGGGCCGGCGGCAGCCAAGTTGTTGGACTCGTATGGTCGGTTGTCGAAGGTGCCGGAGACGGGTGAGCTGGAGAAGATCGACACTCAGTGGGCGGACAACCGCACGGTGATCACGCGGGTGGGGGCCTGTCTGGGTGTGGAGTTGAAGGACGGGCTGTCCGCGTGGAAGCGGGGGGTTCGGCGGCCGGGGTGGGAGCGGCTGTTGGAGCGGGTGGAGTCGGGTGAGTCGGACGGGATTGTGGTCTGGCATACCGACCGCCTGTTCCGGCAGCCGCGCGACCTGGAAACGTTGATCGAGTTGGGTGAGCGCGGGTTCAAGGTGTATTCCGCGCATGGTGAGCGGGACTTGGCCGACCCGGACGACCGGTTCATTCTGCGGATCGAGGTCGCGCACGCGGCCCGCTCCTCGGATGACACCTCACGGCGGCTCAAGCGACGGTTCGCGACGTATCGAGAGCAAGGTAAGGACACCGGTGGTCAGCGTCGGTTCGGGTTCCCGGGCCGTGACACGCGGTGGGTGCCGGGGCCAGACGAGACGAATGCGGATCGGCCCCAGGTGGCGGGTGAGCAGGTCGAGCGGGAACGCGCTGCGATTCGGGACGGGGCGGAGTTGCTGTTGTCCGAGGATGGGTCGGCGCAGAAGGTGGCCGATCTGTGGAACGGGCGCGGTTTGCGGTCGGTGAACGGCCTGGAATTCACTGCGGACACTGCCACGGCGATCATGAAACGGCAGGCGCTGGGCGGGTTCATCGTCCATCACGGTGCGGTTGCGGGCCGGTTGCCGGGCGTACCGGTGTTGGACCAGCGGACGTTCGAGCGGGTGCAGGCGCTGTATGCGGGCCGTAAGCGGGGACGGGTCGCGGGCAAGGCGCATGTGGGGACCGGGATTCTGCGGTGCGCGGTGTGCGGCCGGAAGTTGAGCGCCCGCAACAATAAGGAAGCGACCTACCCCGAGGATGGGCAGTGGCGCTACCAGTACTTCTGCCCCAAGCAGCGGCGGGGGTGCGGCACGGTGTTCATCGACGGACGCGCCGTCGATCGGGAGTTGCTGGCGTTCACCGTGGCGCGTCTCTTGGACGAGCAGCACGCACGCGAGGTGTCGGCATTGCAGTCGCGGACCAGCGACCGGCTGGGTGAGGTGCGGGCGGAGATTACGCAGATTGAGGGGTTACAGCAGGCGCTGTCGGAGCGGTTGGGGGCGCGCCGTATCTCGCTGGACGCGTTCGACGTCGCGAACGAACCGTTGGCGACTGATCTGGCGCGGTTGAGTGCGGAGCGGTTTGCCTTGACTGCGCAAGGCCCGGCGGGGCCGACTGAGGCTGCGTCGGCTCAGACGCTGGCCGATGAGTGGGAGACCGGCGATATCGCCGAGCGGCGGGCGATGCTCACGCGTGCGTTGGGGCGGGACCGGATGATGGTGTCTCCGGCTGACCGCACCGGGAAACGGTCGTTCGACAGGAACCGCCTCCGGCCGCTGCCTCCGCCAGAGGTGCCCTGACACACCAACGTTGGCATGCTGATATGGCGGATCCGGCAACCTGACGTGGTGATCGTAAGATGTGGAGGGATTACGCGATGAACGATCCGAGGTCGGCTATACGGCTCTTCAGGCGCGCGTTTCTTATCACGTTCGCTGTTGGCGCTGTCTTGCTCATCGTGTTTTACGGGTCCCAGGTGACCCACATTGGGTCGCTCGGTCAGGGAGCTGACATAGGCGGCGGACTCATCGCTCTCGCTGGGTACGTACTGGCGGGTATCGGCGTCATTGGCTTGCTGGTCACTGCAGTTGTGTCGCTCGTGAACGCCAACAGGTGACACAAACGTCGGGTTGCCGACTTTGGGGTCCGGCAACCCGACGTGGTGATCGTAGGGGCTGGTCATCGCTGTGCCTATCCGGAAATGTCGGTGCCCGTCGAGTCGTGTCGTGCCTGGATGCGGCGCAGGATCGCGGCGACGTCGGCAAGTTGTTCGTGGGTCATCGGTTCCATCGCCGCGACGATGGGGCGCCAGTAGGCCCAGGATTCCTCGCTGATCTGTGATGGCGGTTGGCGCGGCGTGCGCTCGTCGTCGGTGGCCGGTGGCCTACCGGTCATCGGCGCCCCCGGGGAGGGACCCGGGTCCAGTGGTCTCCGGACCCTGTTTCCGGGCGTTCTCGGGGTTGTTCCGGTGGCGGGTCCCCGTAGCTCCTGAGACGTGTTTCCGCTGGTCAGTCCAGGGATTTTGGGTCAGGGACCGGTCAGGGATAAGTCCCTGGCTCCCTGTCTGGTCCCTGTCTGCCTCCCTGCCGTCGTCGGCGCTGTCACGCTGCCGGTCAGCAAGCGCGGTGGCGAGGTCGTCGGCGCGGACGACCTTGTTCCCGTCTGACTTGGCCGGGGCGAGGCCGTGCGCCGCGAGCGCGGCGGTGAGGTCGCGCAGGGTCCACCCGTCGTACTCCTCCGGGTTGCGGGCGATCAGCCGGGCGAGCACGACCTGTGTGCGTACGCGCTTCTGCCCGTCGCAGACCGCCGCGATATCGGCGAGGTGGTCGACCTCCACAGGTTCGGTTGCTTCGGTCTCCGGTCGTGAACCGGACTCGATCTCCCGGCCTGCTCCCTCGATCAGTTCCATGGCGCGTGCGATGACCGGAGTCACGTCGTCGGCCCCGTCTTCGAACGGGACGTAGAACGTGCGCACCAGCTCGAACGTCTCATCGGTGATGCCGACGGCTACGCACGTTCCCCGGTCGGTGTTGATGCGTAGCTCGGTGGCGCGGATGCCGGCCGAATACTTGCCCGACCCCAACAGCCCGTCGTTCGCGACCTGGTCGGCCACGGAGAACGCGACACCGCAGGAGACGTTGCGGGTGATCTCGCGAGGTATGCTGTCCTTCGTCGGTGACTGGGTCGCCAGCAACAACACGATGCCGTACTTGCGGCCCCGCTTGATCAGCCGCACCGCCAGTTCGGCTGCCTTCTTGCCGTACTTCGGGTGCTGGAACAGTTCGTGACACTCATCGATCCCGCACGCCAGCGGGTGCAGCCCAAGTCCACGCTTGTCGGCCAGCTTGCGCGACACCTTCGGCGGACGGCCCGGCTGCTCGCCCAGTACCCGGCCGCGTCGCTCCATTTCGGTCAGGAGGTCCGCGAGTGCCTGAGTTGCGGCTTCGGCCACGCTGTCGTCCATGCCCATCCGGTAGCGGGTCAGGCGTGGCGCGAACGGGTCGAAGTCGGGCGACTCGCCCATGACGAACGCCCACAGTTCGGCGGTGGGATCGAGCGCGGCGCCGAGCAGTAGCGTCCGCAACGCGGCCGACTTGCCTTGGCCGGGCCTACCGCCGATCAGCCAGTTCACCCCAACCAGCGGGGCGTTGATGACTCGGCCGCGTTGCGACAGTCCGAACGGGACACCCTCGAATATGTCTACCTGTCCTTCGTGGACCAGGGGCCAGGCACCGGCCCCGCCTTGCAAGACACCCTTGTCGGCTACCCACAGATCGAGAAGCCCGTCTTCATCTCCCTTGGTGGGCCAGGTTTCCAATGACGCGCGGCCGAGGTTTGCGGCCAGTTTCGACCGTCGGGCCGCGACCATGTCCGCAGTGACGCCGAGCGGCAACCTGATCTGCGCGAACGTGCCGTCTCCGTCCTTGCGTGCCACAACGGTGTAGACCAGATCGCCTCCGTCCTTGTAGAACCGATCCAACGGAGCGATTCCCAGGTGCGCCAACGCTTTTGAGATCATCCGTTCATCGATCCAAGAATCGGCGTCCTCGCGGTCGGGACGTACGAGCCAGCTGGCACCGGGCGTGCGGTCGCGTCCTTCAAATGCTGCTGCCACCGCCCAAGCGGTCGGCGCCAGCACCAGCACGACCGGAATTGCCACTGTGAGTGCCGACCAGACGGCCGTCAGGTCCGCGTACACCTCGGCCAGCCAGGGCCACATGTCCGAGCGGGTCATCACTGAGTCGACCAGCCACAGCAGTGCAGCAACCGGGGCGGCCACCCGCAGCGTCATCGCGCACCGGCGGAGCGCGATACCTACCTTGGCCCACCTCGCCGTGGCGTCCGACCGGATCAACTCCTGTGCCGTCCTGCGCGCTTCACCATCACCGGCCAGCCGGGCACGCCGCGCGTCCGCCCGCAGGTCGGCATAGGTAGCCCAACTCCAGAACTTGACCAGCCACCGCCAGTTTCCGCGTAGGACGAACCAGATCAGCCGCGAGAGGTCGAGCGGGGCTTTACGTGCCCGGTACGTCCCGATCGACCGCGCCCGCAGCAGCGGACCGGAGCGCCAGAGTCGACCAGCGGCCTCGCAGCAGGTTCGCCACCACCTCGCCCCACGGCCGGACGCCGTGCGGGTTCGTGGTTGGGGCAAGGTGTCGTCGATCAGTTCGCCGTCCAGCACTGGGCCGACGTGCTCGACGCCCTGTGTGCCGGTGGAGGTCAGAGCCGCGTGATTGTCCTCGTGACGTTGGGGGTCAGCGCTCATCGCCGTCCCCCTTCCCGACTTCGGCGGCCAGCGTGGTGGCAAGCCGGGAGGACAAGCCGCGCGAACAGCCGGAGACGTCCCGCACCCACGCCGGGGTGACGACAACTCCCGGCGCCCACGCTTGCCGAGCGGCGGCGAGGTAGTCACCGAACAGCTTGCGCCGTACCGGACGTTGCGGGTCCGGCAAGCGCGGTTCATGAACTTCCGCTCCGTTCATGGCGTGTGTGAACGCGACCTGTACGCCTTCAGTGAGCTTGTCCCGCAGATCCGTCACCGCCTCGGCCGCGACGAACACGACGAGCGGCGGAACGGAATGCAGCACCACTCCCGCCGGCGAGCCTGCCGCCCATGATGACCAGGTGTTCATCACGTACGTGGCGGCAAGCGTGAACCACTTCGCCGCGCGCACCCACCGGCCCGTCCGTACCTGGTATCGCGCGGTGACCTGCTCGGCGCGCAAGATCGCGAGCAGCACGAGGCACACGGTCGGGTCCAACAGCCACGCGGTCGACCACGGCAACGACCAGGCCGCCGCGCCAGCGGCGGCGAAGCCCTGGACATTGGCGGTCGTGAACGCCAACCCGAGCAGAATTCCTGCCCAGCACAGTCGGTCTACCTGAGTGCGGATGCGTTCCACCCGCAGTGCCACTACCTCAGGGTCGGTCTGCCAGCGGCGTACCTCCGCTGCCGCTGCCGAGTCTTCGGCCAGCCGCAACGCCTTGTTGTGCGCCATCATCGGCGATCACCGCCCCGGCGCGCGGTGTCCAGCGAGGTCACGGTCAACACGCGGGTCAAGAGGTAAGCGGCCACCAGGTCGGGCAGCCCGAGCACCACGAGCAACAGTGTCGGATTGCCCGGGTGCGTGATCACCAGCCACTGAACGCCCGTGAACGCGGCGCCCGTGAACAGCACACGACCGGCCAACGACACCACGCGCGCACCGGCCCGAACCCGTTCCTCCGCGCGACGCGCCTTCCGTACGCCCAGTCGCCACACCGCGAACAGTGCGGCCAATACCATTGCCCCGACGAGGACCTGAGCCGCAGTAAGATGGAACGTCATCACGCCCCACCTCCCCGGCGGCGCGTCCACACCGGATGCAGCGCACGCCGGTCGGTGTCCGGCAAGGCTCCCCACACCCCGAGCGTGTCCGGACCGGCGGTGCGGAGATCCAGTTCAAGACATTCGTCGATCACTGGGCATCCGGAGCAGAGGCGGGCGGCCAGCTCGCGGTCCGGCTGGTCATGCCCGGTCAACGGGGGCATGTCATTCCGGTCGAAAGCCCAAAAGCACAGTCCGTCCCTGGTCACCAAGTTGGTGAGCACGTCGTTCGGCACATGTGCGTATCGATCGAGCCGAGCGGCCATCTCCTTCAAGCGGTATTCGATCATCGCGTACCCCCGTTGAGCGCACGCCGCAGTTCAGCGGCGGGGATGACGAGCCGGGACCGGCGTCGGACCGCACGGAGCGCTCCGACCCGGACAGCGCGATGAACTTCGTTGTGGTCGATGCCGAGAATCCACGCGGCGTCGGCCAGTGAGTAGAACGCCGGACCACCGGCGTTGGAAATCTTCTTCTGCATTGGATTGAGTCCCTTGAGTCAGAAAATGATGATTTGAGCGGAAAATAAGAGCTGATTTGAGCGCAACAAGGCGCGTAAATGGTCCGAACGCGCGACGCGAAGTCGATCTAGGCCGCGGGGAATCCGTTACGCGCTAATGTCGGCGCTGAGGCGGACCACGGAGGAATGGGTGTCGGAAGACTGGGCGGCGGTTGCGAGGGTCATCAACGAGCGCGTGCAGGCGCTCGGATGGAAGCAACGCGAACTGGCCGCGCGTTCGCAGGTCTCCCAGGCGATTGTCCGGGAAATTCAGAACCACACCGTCGAACGCAAGCGCAGCGATCGGACCTTGGAAGCCCTGGCGCTGGCCCTCGAACTGCACCCGCAGCACCTGCTGGCCGTGTTGCACGGCCGGATTCCGCCGGCCCCGGGCCAACCTCGGGAAGACATGGAGGACGCAGTGTCCGCACGGCTTGCGGTGATTGAGCTCCGGCTGTCCGAGATCACCGAACAACTCGCCGGGCTGAGGGCTGACCTCGGTGCGGCGCTGGGCAACCGGGACGAGCAGTAGGGGGCTGATGTTCAGCGGCGCGCCGCGCTTCTGCGGCTGGACCACTGGCCGGTGTTCGAGTTCCTTCATGCCTCAAGAGAACGGCACCGGGGCACCTTTTCGCAGGTGGCTGAGGTTAACCGCGAAACCATTAACTGCAATTAACGTCGCAGGTCAGCGCGGTTATCGCGCGGGTCCGGCCGATGGCTGATACGAGGCTTCAAGCCGTCCGCAGACAGCTGGACTACAAGGCCGAAGAAGTCATTCGGATGCTGCTGCGGCGCGCTGACGAACTCGGCACGCCGGTCATGTCGGCAGCAAGTCTCAAAGTCAAGCTGTCGCGCTGGGAGAACGGCCACGAAGCCGTCAGTCAGCCGTACCGGCGGCTGTTCCGCGAGGTATACGGCCGGACGAACGACGAACTCGGATTCCCGCCCGAGGAGACGGACGACGAGGCGGAAGAACTCGTGTCCCGCCTGACTCTCGCGCGGTCGGTCGACGCCGAGACCGTCGAGATCTTCCGGCGCCAGGTCGACCAGGCACGACACGTCGACCGACGGTTGGGCGGAGTGCCCCTGCTCGACCAGCTACGCGGCAATATCGATCAGCTTCAGGGCTTGCTCGGCTTCAGCACCATGCGTGGCCAGCGCGAAGCACTGGCCGGGGTGCTGACCGAGGCGTCCGCGTTGGCCGGCTGGGAAGCACTCGACCGCAACGCCACCCGGCAGTCGTGGGAGCACCACGAAACGGCCAAGTCGGCGGCCCGCGAGGCAGGCTCACAGATCTTGCTCGCCCACTCGATCGCGCAACAGGCATTCATCTTGATCGACCTCGGGGAAGCCGAGATGGCGGTAGAGCAACTCGCTGAGGCACGCAGAATTGCCGAACATTCAGCGCCACCACTGTTGCGTTCCTGGATGGCAGCGGCGCACGGCGAAGGACTCTCGGCAGCAGGTCAGCGCGACAACGCGTTGCGCGCGTTCGACGCCGCAGACGTGCTGCTGCCCACCGACCCCGTGGACCCGTCGCTGCCGTTCCTCTTCCTGGGCGGGGCGCACCTTGACCGCTGGCGCGGCCACGCGCTGAGCAAGCTCGGCGAATCGGACGCAATCCAGCAGCTCAACGACGCGCTGCCTCGCCTGCCGATGGACTTCATTCGGGCCAAGACGGGAATGCTGGTCGACCTGGCAATCGCCTACGCGGCAGCGGGTGACCGTGACGCCGCGCTCACCCATGCACGGCAGGCGCGGCGGCTCGCCGCACAGATCAAGTCCGACCGGCAGCTACGCAGGCTCGGGCGCTTGATCCTGCCCAGCAGCATTCCCGGTGCCGCGTGAGGCGACGTAGTACAGCAGCGGCACCAGCGCACCCGCGCCGAGAAGTTCTTGCCGCTGCGCCAGTTCGAGTATCCGGCTGATCGGAACCCATTCCAGCCTGCCGACTTCCTCGGTATCGGTCGGCTCGCCAACCTTCTCGGCTGCGCGCCACAGATACACCTCGGTACCCGCGGTGACCTGGCCGGGCAGCGGCTCGAAGCTGATCAAATGTTCGGCTTCGCCGATCGGCTGATAGCCACTCTCTTCCCGGATCTCGCGGGCGGCCGTGGCGGCCGGTTCCTCGTCCTCCTCGACCAACCCGCCGAGCAGTTCGTAGCCCCACTGGTCAGTGGGGAACCGATAGCGCCAGAGCATCAACACCCGATCCCGGTCGTCCACGATCAGGCCGATGGCGATTCGAGCCAGGTGCACGACGTGGTAGTCCCACCGCTCGCCGTTCGGCGCCTGCACGTCGGTCAGGCCCAGCCGGACCCATTTGTTGTCGTAGATGGTCCGCTCACCGAAGGTTTTCCATGCACCATGCTCGTCAGCCACGCCCAGCACCCTACGGGGTGCTCAACGTCGGTGGCACGTCCATCCGACGGACGTCGGACGCCTTGGGGTGAATCTCCCTGCGATCGTATATCGCCACGTCAGACGTGGTGCAGACGCTCACAGGGGTGATCTCCGGCGTTCTCCGGACAGGTTGTTGCCGGTTGGCTACTATCGGTGCGAGGCTAGATGCCCACAGTGCGACAGGGGAGGCAGCAAGTGGCAGGGCAGGAGCAGGCGGTGAACACGCCGACGTTCGTCGTGGCCGGCGCCGGAGGCGGAGGCGCATCCGGCGGTTCGGCCGGTGGAGCGTTCGCGCTGGACCGGGACGCCATGACCACCGAGCTGGCGAACCTCAAAAAGTTGCAGCGGCGAATCGGGGATCAGCGTGACCATGCCGCGCCGATGTGGTCCATCCAGTCTCCCGGAAACGATCCCGCTTCGCTGCGCAATACCGAGGCAAGCAACAATTCTGGTCTTGCCTATCGTGATTCCCTCACGCGCCAATACGACTTTGTAGGTTTCTTTATCGCAAAGATAGAAAAGGCACTGGGGATACACGAAGAGAATGATGAGCAGGCCGCACAGACGGTCAACACCAAGAGCGACGGGGGTCGCTTCTGATGGCTCTTGTGTCGAGGTTTGGCGGCGGCGTGACCGGTTTGGCCTTGTTGTCTGTGCTTGTGGCGTGCTCGGGCACTACGGCGGGTACGGCGACACCTGGCCCGAGTTCCGCACCCGTCACATCGAGCAGCGGGTTTCCAGTCCCTACGGTTGCGAATCCGTTGCCTGCGTCTCTAATCCAAGGTGACCCCTGCAAAGCTCTCACCGATGCGCAGATTGGCGGCCTATTCACGAACACGCCGACACGTAGTCCGGCAGCGAAGGACACCGGGGTCGCGAAATCGTGTTCATGGGGTGACGACGATCGCGGTTCCATCGCCGGTATCCAGTTTGTGTACGCCTGGAAGCGCGGCCTTGCCGATGTGTACGCGACTCAGGAGCGGGGCGGGTTTTTCAAAGTGCTGGCCCCAGTTCAAGGCTATCCGGTGGTGGCCTATGGCCCTTCCGATGATCGCTCACGGGGACGGTGCAGCGTCGCAGTGGGGATTTCCGATAATGCAGCCTTCGAAGCAGACGCAACGGTGGCCAGGTCTGAGGTAAGCAAGGGTGATCCGTGTGATGACGCGCGGAAGATTGCCGACCTGGCGCTCACGACGTTGAAGGGAAGCGCGTGATGTCCGGTCCGGCTGACGCGGTCAGAGCGTGGATGCAGTTGCAGCAGAGCCAGGGCAACTTGATCCTGCCCGGGGAACTGGTGCGGCGGGTGAAGGGCGGCCCGGGTCCGGGCAGCCTCGGAGAAGCCCAGCAGGTCAGCATGTCCCAGGCGTCCGAGCAGCACGAGATCGAATCGGACACGCGGGCGATCGTGGCCCGGCTGGAGGCTGCGTGGTCCGGACAGAGCGGTGACGCGGCCCGGGGTGGGCTGCAGCCGCTGACGCAGGCAGCAACTGCCGCGTCGATGGCGTTGGGTACCGGGCAGAACACACTGACGGATCAGTCACATGCATTTCAGTCCACTCGGGACTCGATGCAGGAGGTATCCGACTCGCCACCGGAGCGGGACGCGGTTGATGTACTGACGGTGTGGGACACCGACACCGAGGATCAGATCAACAAGAACAACGCGGCAATCCAGCAGAACAAGCAGATCTACCAGGGGTTCACCTCCACCAGTGACGGGCACGCGCAGACGATGCCCACCGAGTATGGACAGATGCCCGACGCACAGGGTGACTTCTCCATCGGAAATTCTTCCGACACAGGAAATCAGCAGGCTGCGAATTCCGGGCATTCCGCATTCCAGCCGCACTTGTCCGGTCCGGGTAGCTCGGCACAGGACGGTTCGTCGGTTTCGTCACCCACGCAGTACCACCCGGGAAACGTCGGGACCGGCTCCGCGGGCAACCTGCAGGTGCCTGCCGCGCAAGGAAACGATGGCGACGGAACACATACCTCCGGCGTAGTCCCGCCCCCGGCGTCCGGTCCGGTAGGCGGCTGGAACGGCGACCCGGCGCGGCTCAATCCGATTGGGCCGGGTGGCGGAGGGTCGTCCTCCTACGGTCCCGGGAGCGGGCTTGGCGGTGGGTCTGGCTTCGGTGGCGGCTTCGCATCCGGCGTGTCCGGCCCGGGAGAAGCGGGCACCGGTGAAAGGACGCCGGGGGCGACCGGTGGAGGTTCCCGATCAGGTGGTCTTGGCGGCGCGGGGCGGTCGACCGGTTCGGGCGGCAGGTTCGGCGCAGCGGAAGAGTCGATGACGCGCGGTGGGAGCGGGACAGGTTCGTCCGGCGCCCGGGGTGCGAACGGCATGCCGATGGGTGCTGCAGGCGGAAAGGGCAACAAGGAAGAGGACAAGGAGAAGAAGTCCGCTTCGTACTTGTTGGAACCGGATCCGAATGCCTTGTTCGGATACGATGGCAAGGCCGTTCCGCCGGTGATCGGCAAATAGCCGATCATGGTGATCGACAAACCGGTGACGGTGCCACGGGTGGCTCTCGCCTGGGCATGGGAGGGCGAACGAATCGGTCCAGCACACCCCGTGCTGGGGATCGTGGAATGGTGGCTCGAAAACGACGCAGTAGCATCGTTCAGCGAACTGATGCGGCAATCCCTCGCTGAGCCCGGCTTCTATGACCTGCGTCGGCAGCGGCTGACCGGAGACTTCCGGGACGTGCTGCTGGGCATCTCGACCGCCGACGCGGAGTGCTACCGGATATCCAGTCGGCGTGACGAACGCAAATCGGGTTCGCTGGCTGTCCTCGCTGGGCGTTCTGCCTTGCTGATCACCGTGGACGATGACGAGGCGACATTGGTGCAAATTCCGGCCGGCCGGTTGTGCCGGGCGACGGTGGACACCCTTCCGGACGTTCGCCCTGCCAAAATTAGCGAGATCCGGGTGCCCCGTTCGGAGTACGGGACGGGATCCGCATCCGAGTCCTTCGACCTGGACCTGACCAGCGACTACACCGCGCCGGATGCGGCAGAGCAGGTCCGGGCGCTGATGGCCGCGCCGCGCCGCGCGGTACACCAGTTCTACGTGGCCAGCCGGACGAATGGCGTGCGTTCGTCCAGCTATCCGCTGACCGCCGTGGACACAGTCGACCACGGGCGATTGCTGACGTTCCTCCAGAACGGTCCGAACGGCAACGACATTATCTCGTGTGGCCCGGGAAGCGCCGACTACATCACCGCGACCTTGGACCAGACCCTGCGCGGACTAGACGCCTGACCATGCTCGTCGCTGTCACGCATCCGACAGAGCGGCGAGGCGGCGTAGCTGGCGGACTGAGCCAATTTCGGCTGCCAGCGCGTGTGCTTTCGTGAGGTGCTGGCGTGCTTCGTCGCGTTCTCCGCTTGCGATCAACGCGGTTGCCAGATCGACCCGGAGTCCTGTTTCCGCACGCGTGAACGTCGGATCGAGGTTCCGCAAAGCTGCGGCGAGGACGTCGACAGCTTCTGCCTCGCCGATGCGGGCAAGTGCGTTTCCTCGCCAACGGGCGAGGTGGATGGTGTCAAGAACGAGGTAAGGGCTCTCCGCGTCGGCGGGGCCGGGCGGCATCAGCGATTCCGCGCGGTCGAAGGCTCGCAAACTGGCAGAGCGTTCCTTGCTCGCGGCGAGTGCTTCCCCGTGTGCGGCTGCCAGCCAGGCACGCAGAAGACGTCCGGACGTGCCTCGTGCGCTG
Source organism: Amycolatopsis jiangsuensis (assembly GCF_014204865.1). Lineage (NCBI taxonomy): Bacteria > Bacillati > Actinomycetota > Actinomycetes > Pseudonocardiales > Pseudonocardiaceae > Amycolatopsis > Amycolatopsis jiangsuensis. Next base: position 1,688,758 of record NZ_JACHMG010000001.1, on the reverse strand, counting down.
TCCTCGGCGGTCGCCAGTAGCTCGGCTGCTTCCTTCGCATGTCCGAGGTCCAGCAGCACAAACGCTTGTTCCGCCTCGACGTGTACGGCTGCGGCGGCGTCTCCCTGCTGACCCGCGGCCTGTTTCGCACGTTCGTAGTGGTCCCATGCAACAGAGACTTGGCCTTGATCGGGTCACGTCCGGCGGAGTGGTGTATGAGATCGACTCCGCGTGATCTTGGTTCGGGATTCTAGGCGGTTATTGCCTCGGTTGTCATGAGTGCCTCGCTGCCGGTCGGTGCGGCTTCGGTGGTGACGATGCGGATGCGTGAGCGGGCCAGTAGATCGAGGCCCATGTAGCGGCGGTTCTCGGTCCACTCATCACTCTGTTCGGCCAGGACGGCGCCGACGAGGCGGATCAGGGAGTCGCGGCCGGGGAAGATCCCGACCACGTCGGTGCGACGGCGGATCTCCTTGTTCAGTCGCTCTTGAGGGTTGTTCGACCAGATCTGGCGCCAGACCTCGCGCGGATATGCGGTGAACGCCAGCAGCTCATCGCGGGCGTTGTCGAGGTGCTCGGCTGCGTCGGGCCAGCGCGCGGTGAGAGTGTCGACCACGCGTCCGTACTGGGCTGTGACGGCGTCGGCGTCGGGCTGGTCGAAGATCGTGCGCACCTGCGTAGCGACATGCGGCTGCGCCGACTTCGGAACACGGGAGAGCAGGTTACGCAGGTAGTGGGTGCGACACCGCTGCCACGCCGCACCCGGCAACGCCGAGGCGATCGCCGCCACCAAGCCGGGATGGGCGTCGGAGATGACGAGCTGGACCCCGGACAGGCCGCGGGCGACCAGACCGCGCAGGAACGCCAACCAGCCCGCTCCGTCCTCGCTGGAGGCCACATCCAGGCCGAGGATCTCGCGGTGCCCGTCGGCGTTCACCCCGGTCGCGAGCAGCGCGTGCACGTTGACCACCCGGCCGTCTTCGCGGACCTTCACCGTGAGCGCGTCGACCCACACGAACGTGTACGGGCCCTGGTCGAGCGGGCGCTCGCGGAACGCGGCGACCTGCCCGTCGAGGTGCGTGGCCATCTCGCTGACCTGCGAACGCGACAGCGACTTCACCCCGAGTTGTTCGGCCAGCTTCTCCACCCGCCGGGTGGAGACACCGAGTAGGTAGGCCGTGGCCACGACGGTGACCAGGGCCTGCTCGGCGCGGCGGCGGTGGGTCAGCAGCCAGTCCGGGAAATAGGAGCCCTGGCGCAGCTTCGGCACCGCCAACTCGATCGTGCCCGCTCGGGTGTCCCACTCCCGGGCCCGGTAGCCGTTGCGCTGGTTCGTCCGCTCGCTGCTGCGCTCGCCATAGCCGGCCCCGCACTGCTGATCGGCCTGCGACGACATCAACGCGTTCGCCATCGTCGCGATCATCGTCTGCAACAGATCCGGCGACACACCCGCCGAGGCGAGCTCCTCGACAAGCTGGGCAGGGTCCACACTGTGTGGTGCGGCCATCGTGGTGGTCCTTCCTGGAGTTCCTTGGTCGGTACTCGAGAAAGATCACGCGGTGGCCGTCTCACGTCACGACGCCACGCCGCTCACCAGCGACGAACCCGTACACCACCTCCGCGGACGTAACCCTTGATCGAGGGCTTGCCATCCGGCGAGTGCGCTCAGTTCCGCGAGGAGTGCGGCAAGTTTGTCGCGCGTCCCGGCCAGCAGGCTGTGGGAGTGCAGGCGCATCACCTGATCGATCTTGACCGCGACCTCGTCGTAGGTAGCAGCTGCGCCCAATTGCCGGTCGAGCTTGCGCACGGCCGCCAGTTGGCCGCGCAATAGCATCACGACCTCCGGCGTGACTCTCCGGGCGATCGCAAGGGCTGTCTGCAGCTCGCGCTGATCTGATTGCGCTCCGGCGGCACGCTCGGGTGACGCCAGAAGCTCATCTATACCGGTGCCGAAGATCCGTTCCAGCAGACGAGCCGTGGCCGGACGGGGACGCCCGACTGGGGCGCCATCGGTCCGGCGTCCGGCTACGAGCCGCTTGAGGTTCCGTTCACTGAGCGTGCCCGGCTCCCCGGAGCTGCGCGCAAACTCCTCGGCGAATTCCGCGAACTCGGCCAACGACTGGTTACGTCCCCAGATTCGCTGTTCCAGCAGCGTCCGTGGTCGCTTGGCTGCATCCACCACGTGCACCTCCCTACGTCCCCAAAGCGGCCCGTTACTGGCCCGCATACGTCCTTACGCCGAAATAGGCTCATCGTACACGCTTATATCGGCCCAAAAATGGAGATGACGCCCTGGTGCGGACGCGCCGGCGGAGGGGACCGAGGACATGGCAGTGACTGCGGAACCGCTTTACTTGGTGTGGCACCGCTGCGCCTACGACGGGCACGACCATGCCGTCACCGACGAACAATTCGCCCGGGTACGGCACGAGGGGTCAGTCGGGCGTTATCCGGCAGTCTGTGGCCACAACGTTCTGGTCGGATCGATGCTCCAAGGCCCCGGCGCGCCATGCGCTGCGTGTCGGGCGTACGTCGCCATGCGAAATGGGGCTCTGGCGCCGGTTAGCCGACCGAAGCGAACCCGGCGGCGCGCCGACTCGCTCTGGTCCAGGATGCGGCGCTGGACACGTCACTCAACGGGCTTCGCGACCGCTGGTGGTGGCACGCGGTGACCGGGCACGTCTTTCTCGCTCGTCCCGTGCGAGGAACCGTGGGCGAAACCCGTCGAGTAGTGCACGTGTTTGCCGTACCGCCCGGGGAAATCCCGTCCCGGCTCAGCGCACTCTGCGGTGTGGACTTCGGCCCTGGCGAACTGGCACCCGTCCACGCTCTAGATGAGTGATTCCGTGAAGGTCGTGTGAAGTGGCCCCGAGTGTGGGCATGAGTGGAGGGTGCTCATGATCATTTTGTGAAGAACGACCTGAACACCCTCCTGACGGCACTGTACGTGCTCGTCGATGACCATGTGGTGCTGCCCCGGACCGGCCGGGGACGGCGCCCACTACTCACGGACAGTGAGTTGATCACGCTGGCCACTGCCCAAGTGTTGCTGCGGTATGACTCCGAGCGCCGATGGATTCGCCATCTTCATGCCGACTCCCGGTGGCGTGAATGGTTTGCTCATCTTCCTGGGCAGTCCGGCTACCACAAGCGGTTAAAGGCATCAGAACCGTTGCTGCGCAAGACCATCCTGGCCCTTTCCCTGTGCTGTCCGTCCTGGTTTGACGACATGTGGATCACCGATGCCACCCCGGTGCCGTGCGGGATGTCCCGGGAAACCGTGAAGCGCTCCGACCTGGCCGGCCACGCCAGTTACGGCTACTGTGCGTCACACTCTCGGTGGTATTGGGGGCTCAAGCTTTACCTCGTCTGCGCCGGCGACGGCATGCCGATCATGTGGTGCCTGGCCAACCCGAAACTCGGCGAACGCGAGGTCTTGGCCGCCCTGCTCGAGCACAACCACCACCTCGTTCGTGACGGCCAGACCCTGTTGGCGGACAAGGGTTTCGCCGGCAAGGAATTCAAGAAGCTGACCGCGGCGATGGGGCTGGAGTTGCTGCGCCCGGACCGCAAGGACGAGACCTACCGCAACGGCAACCTCGGCGGTGTCCGTCAACGGATCGAGTCGGTCAACCAGACCCTCAAGGGCCAGCTCGACCTCGAAGCCCACGGCGGACGCACCCCCGCCGGAGTGTTCACCCGCGTCGCCCAACGCCTGCTGGCCATGGCCGCCGGCATCTGGCACAACTGGAACACCGGCCTGACCAGCAAACGATCACTCATCGCCTACGACCACTAACACTAACTTCACGGAATCAGCCGTCTAGGTGGTATGCCCTGTACGGACTGCCTACGGCAGACGCCGACCAGTCCTGAACTGAGCGGCGCCTGATGGCAAGGTTCGTTCACGTCAGCGGCTTCACCGAGGACGTAGACCCGTCCCTGGTCCCGCCCGTGGGGGTTACGTCCGCGGAGGTGGTGTACGGGTTCGTCGCTGGTGAGCGGCGTGGCGTCGTGACGTGAGACGGCCACCGCGTGATCTTTCTCGAGTACCGACCAAGGAACTCCAGGAAGGACCACCACGATGGCCGCACCACACAGTGTGGACCCTGCCCAGCTTGTCGAGGAGCTCGCCTCGGCGGGTGTGTCGCCGGATCTGTTGCAGACGATGATCGCGACGATGGCGAACGCGTTGATGTCGTCGCAGGCCGATCAGCAGTGCGGGGCCGGCTATGGCGAGCGCAGCAGCGAGCGGACGAACCAGCGCAACGGCTACCGGGCCCGGGAGTGGGACACCCGAGCGGGCACGATCGAGTTGGCGGTGCCGAAGCTGCGCCAGGGCTCCTATTTCCCGGACTGGCTGCTGACCCACCGCCGCCGCGCCGAGCAGGCCCTGGTCACCGTCGTGGCCACGGCCTACCTACTCGGTGTCTCCACCCGGCGGGTGGAGAAGCTGGCCGAACAACTCGGGGTGAAGTCGCTGTCGCGTTCGCAGGTCAGCGAGATGGCCACGCACCTCGACGGGCAGGTCGCCGCGTTCCGCGAGCGCCCGCTCGACCAGGGCCCGTACACGTTCGTGTGGGTCGACGCGCTCACGGTGAAGGTCCGCGAAGACGGCCGGGTGGTCAACGTGCACGCGCTGCTCGCGACCGGGGTGAACGCCGACGGGCACCGCGAGATCCTCGGCCTGGATGTGGCCTCCAGCGAGGACGGAGCGGGCTGGTTGGCGTTCCTGCGCGGTCTGGTCGCCCGCGGCCTGTCCGGGGTCCAGCTCGTCATCTCCGACGCCCATCCCGGCTTGGTGGCGGCGATCGCCTCGGCGTTGCCGGGTGCGGCGTGGCAGCGGTGTCGCACCCACTACCTGCGTAACCTGCTCTCCCGTGTTCCGAAGTCGGCGCAGCCGCATGTCGCTACGCAGGTGCGCACGATCTTCGACCAGCCCGACGCCGACGCCGTCACAGCCCAGTACGGACGCGTGGTCGACACTCTCACCGCGCGCTGGCCCGACGCAGCCGAGCACCTCGACAACGCCCGCGATGAGCTGCTGGCGTTCACCGCATATCCGCGCGAGGTCTGGCGCCAGATCTGGTCGAACAACCCTCAAGAGCGACTGAACAAGGAGATCCGCCGTCGCACCGACGTGGTCGGGATCTTCCCCGGCCGCGACTCCCTGATCCGCCTCGTCGGCGCCGTCCTGGCCGAACAGAGTGATGAGTGGACCGAGAACCGCCGCTACATGGGCCTCGATCTACTGGCCCGCTCACGCATCCGCATCGTCACCACCGAAGCCGCACCGACCGGCAGCGAGGCACTCATGACAACCGAGGCAATAACCGCCTAGAATCCCGAACCAAGATCACGCGGAGTCGATCTCATACACCACTCCGCCGGACGTGACCCCAGTGCGACTACTGATCGCCGTCTTCCTGGCGGACCAACAGTGGCACGACTACTCGGCGCTCCGCGAAGAACTGGGGCTCCCTCCGGCCGTTCTGTCGAAACAACTGGCCACGCTGCGCATAGCGGGTTACCTGACCACGCGACCGACAACGGACGGGCGGCGGTCAGCATGGCGGCTCTCGGACCGTGGCCGTGACCAACTGCTCTCACACCTCGCCGGATGGCAACGCCTGATCGGTGCCGCGTCCAAGGCAGTCGCGGCAGCCCGCGCGAACGATTGCCGCTGAGCCTCCGCTCACCGGCTGGCCGGGACAGCCACCGGCCCCAAAGCAGGGCGGGGCGGGTTCCCCCGACGACCCGTCCCGCCCGTCCCATCGGGCTTCCGACGCGCCTCGACCGTCAGTCGGCGAGCGTGTCGGCGGGCATCAGCGCAAGTAGACGCCGTGTGGTGGCCTCGTACTCAACGTATGCCCGAGCGTCGTCCGGACCACCGGCCGCGATCATCTCGTCGTAAGCGAGTGCTTGCGCGGCGTTCACCGAAGCCACCTGCGTCAGCATCCGCACAGCACGCTCGGAACGGCTCCGCATGTCGGCCATGCCGGGGAGCCCTCGCTCATCAAGCCCGGCGAACAACCCGGCGGCCCGTCCCTCGGTCTCCGCACACGCCCGGAAAGCTGCCGCCCTCCGGCGCAACTCATCGGCGAAGCTCGGCGGGACATCGTGACCAGAGGTCGCGTCGGCAGGCTCACTCACGTCAGCCATCATGCCCGACACCCGACGAGCACACGACCGATTAGGTCTGACGAACCGCACTACGGCGTGGTCCGGTCGGCTGCCCTGCTCAACCTCCCGACGAGCCGTCGTCCGAGTTCACAAGTAGGTAAACAATCAGGCAGTCGCCTTGGGGGACTCCAAGTCCCTCAAGGACCCCTTGACAGCCCAGCTTGATCGGACAGGAAGCGTAAGTAGAGCGGAGGTTGGTTGGTGTCGTCCGTGGGTGCTGTTACGGCCGGTCTCCTCGCGGCGATCCGGGTGCGGCAACCCCGTGTCTTGGCGACTCGGCGAGCCTTGTGGCACGAGCAGAAAGCGCAGATCTTTGCCCACACATCGACCTTGGGCACCTCCCCCTTCTGCCGCCGACGCGACCCCACTTCACACGAACTTCACGGAATCACTCATCTAGATGAGTGATTCCGTGAAGGTCGTGTGAAGTGGCCCCGAGTGTGGGCATGAGTGGAGGGTGCTCATGATCATTTTGTGAAGAACGACCTGAACACCCTCCTGACGGCACTGTACGTGCTCGTCGATGACCATGTGGTGCTGCCCCGGACCGGCCGGGGACGGCGCCCACTACTCACGGACAGTGAGTTGATCACGCTGGCCACTGCCCAAGTGTTGCTGCGGTATGACTCCGAGCGCCGATGGATTCGCCATCTTCATGCCGACTCCCGGTGGCGTGAATGGTTTGCTCATCTTCCTGGGCAGTCCGGCTACCACAAGCGGTTAAAGGCATCAGAACCGTTGCTGCGCAAGACCATCCTGGCCCTTTCCCTGTGCTGTCCGTCCTGGTTTGACGACATGTGGATCACCGATGCCACCCCGGTGCCGTGCGGGATGTCCCGGGAAACCGTGAAGCGCTCCGACCTGGCCGGCCACGCCAGTTACGGCTACTGTGCGTCACACTCTCGGTGGTATTGGGGGCTCAAGCTTTACCTCGTCTGCGCCGGCGACGGCATGCCGATCATGTGGTGCCTGGCCAACCCGAAACTCGGCGAACGCGAGGTCTTGGCCGCCCTGCTCGAGCACAACCACCACCTCGTTCGTGACGGCCAGACCCTGTTGGCGGACAAGGGTTTCGCCGGCAAGGAATTCAAGAAGCTGACCGCGGCGATGGGGCTGGAGTTGCTGCGCCCGGACCGCAAGGACGAGACCTACCGCAACGGCAACCTCGGCGGTGTCCGTCAACGGATCGAGTCGGTCAACCAGACCCTCAAGGGCCAGCTCGACCTCGAAGCCCACGGCGGACGCACCCCCGCCGGAGTGTTCACCCGCGTCGCCCAACGCCTGCTGGCCATGGCCGCCGGCATCTGGCACAACTGGAACACCGGCCTGACCAGCAAACGATCACTCATCGCCTACGACCACTAACACTAACTTCACGGAATCAGCCGTCTAGCGTCCGTCCGTGGTGGAGGCGAGGCGCAGCAAGGGGTCGAACTGGGCCGGGCCGTCCGCGGTCAGGTCCACGGGGCTCGCTGCCGGTTCGTAGCTCGTCACGATCACCTGGTATTCGCCGGGGAAGAGGCCGTCGACGGCGTAATGGCCGGCGGCGTCGGTGATGGTGGTCCGCTGGACGTGGCCCGCGGTGTCCACCACGGTGACCTGTGCACCCCCGAACGGCCCCGGGGCCGCGTGCACGGTGCCGACCAGGCGCGCGGACAGCGGCAGCTCGACGTCTTCGCGGACCGGGTGCGCGCCGACCGTCACGTGTCGCGCGATCGGTTCGTGACCGTCCACTCTGGCCAGCAGCACGTAGGTGCCCGCGGGTGCGGCGAGGGCGTACGCGCCGTCGGCGCCGGTGACTGTGCGGTGGACTTGGTGCGTGTCCAGTGAGGTCAGTGCGATCGCGGCCTGCTCGCCGGGCGGGAGGCCGCGCACCGTGCCGGTCACGCTGTCGGCGGGACGCTGTGGGACCGGTGCGGCCCCGGTGTCGGGCTCGGGGGTGGCCGCCGGTGCGCCGCGGCGCTTGCGGGCGCGTGAAAGCACGATGTCGGTGATGCCGAACAGCAGGGCCAGCACGACGAGTGCGGTCGAGCCGAGCAGGCCGTGCGTTGCTGCGGAATGGTAGTCACCGTGCGAACGGCCGAGCTCGCTGAAGAACAACGAGCCGCCGAGAGCGGTGCCGATCGCCGCGCCGATCCGCTGCCCGGTCTGCAGCACGCCACCCGCGGTGCCGCCTTCGGCGGGGGAGATGTCCTCCAGCGCGAGCGTGGAGTTCGGTGCGATGACCAATCCACTGCCGAAACCGGCGACGAACAGCGGCCCGGCGAGCACGAGTGCGAGACTGCCACCGGAATAGCCGTGCACGAGCCAGGCCGTGCCGGCGAGCCCGAGCGCCACCAGCAGGGTGCCGGACACCACCATCGGCCTGCCCAGCCGGTGCACCAGCCGTCCGCCGATCGCGGGCGAGATCGCCGACCCGATCGCGAAGGCCAGCATCGCGGCGCCCGACTGGAGTGCGCTGTAGCCCTCGCCCTGCTGGAAGAACAGCGTGAGGACCAGGAAAATCCCGGTGAACCCGGCGAAGTAGACCAGCCCGAGCGCGGCGGCCATCGTGTAGCTGCGCACGGTGAGCAGCTTCAGGTTCACCAGCGGATGCTTCCCCCGCCGGCCGAGCCACTGCTCCCACAGCACGAAGAGCACGAGCAGCGCGGCCGCGACGCCCATCAGCCACCAGTGCGGCTGGGCGGACTGCTCCTCCTGTTCGACCAGCGGAAGCATCACGAGCACCACGGCCGCGCCGAGCAGCACCGTGCCCAGCAGGTCGGGGGTGCGTTTGCGTTCGGCGCGCACGTCCTTCGGCAGCAGCCGCAGCCCGAAGAGGATCGCCAGGATGCCGATGGGCAGGTTGACGTAGAAGACGTAGCGCCAGCCCTCGCCGGCACCGAACCCCTGGATCAGCAGGCCGCCGAGCACCGGCCCGATCGCGGTGGACAGCCCGACCGTCGCGCCGAAAGCGCCGAAGGCCTTGCCCCGCTCACGGCCGGTGAACAGCTGCTGCATCATGCCGATGATCTGCGGGTTGAGCAGACCGCCCGCGACGCCCTGGGCCAGCCGGGCCACGACCAGCCAGGTCGCGTTCGGTGCGGCCCCGCACAGCACGCTGGTGATCACGAACAACGCCAGCCCCAGCAGGAACATCCGGCGGCGGCCGTAGTCGTCGCCGAGCCGGCCGGACGGGACGAGCGCCAGACCGAACGTGAGCGCGTACCCGGAGACCACCCAGGACACGTCGGACGCGGTCGCCCCGATGCCCTGCTCCATCGAGGGCAGCGCGACGTTGACGATGCTGACGTCGAGCAGGGTCATGAAGCCCGCGATCAGGCAGACCGCCAGCGCTCGCCAGCGCCGCGGATCGGCGGGGGGTGCTGCGGCGACGGACATGCTCACGGGACCACCTGGGGAAGAATTCGAGACCAGTAAGATAATGACTGCTGTTAGGGTACCCAGCCATGCCGAGCCCGCGTGATCATGTCGACGGTGTCATGGCGCAGATCACTGAGGTCACCGAGGACGAGCGGGTCAGCAAGGCGCTGAGCATGCGGTTGCTGCGGGTGGCCCGCCTGCTGGAAACGGAGTTGCGCCGCGAGCTGGCGGCGTTCGGCATCGAGCTGTGGGAAGTGGAGCTGCTGGGCGCCCTCGTGCGGTCGGGCGCGCCGTACCGGCTGTCCGCGGGGCAGCTGCTCGAGAGCATGCGCCTCACCTCCGGCGGGGTCACCAAACGGGTCGCCGGCCTCGAAAGCAAGGGGCTGGTCCGCCGCGACGTCAACCCCGGCGACCGCAGGCAGATCCTCGTGACGCTCACCGAAGAGGGCCGCCGCCGGGCGGCGGAGGTCTTCAGCACCAAGACCGAGACCGAGACCCGGCTGCTCGCCACCCTGCCGGCCGCGGTCCGCCGCGGCCTCAACGACGACCTGCGAAGCCTGCTGCTCGACTGGGAAGGCCCGCGTTAGCCCGTCCGCACCGGCGTCCCCGGCCCGGCTCACCCGCGCAACAGAGGCAGCAGCTGGTCTCCCTGGCGCCGGATTTCCGGCAGATACGGCGTGTCGGACAGGACGAAGTGCGTCACCCCCAGTTCCTGGTACTTCCGCAGCGACTTCGCCACCTCGCCCGCGGTGCCGACCAGCCATGTGGTGGCCGCGCCGCCTCCGCCGTACTTGCCGGGGGTGGTGTAGAGGTTGTCGTCCAGCACCTCGCCCCGGGCGGCCAGATCCAGCAGCCGCTGCTGGCCGGTCGCGGCCTGGCGGCGCGGATCGCGGGCGAGGGTGCCCTTCGCCATGGCCGCGACCCTCGCTTCCGCGTCGGCCCAGGCCTGTTCGGTTGTGTCGCGCACGACCGTGGTGATCCGCAGGCCGAACTCCAGCGGCGGATGCCGGCGCTCCTGCCGGGCGCTCAGCTCGCGCAGGCGGTCGATGCGTTCGGCGATGCCATCGAGGGGCTCTCCCCAGAACAGCTGCACATCGGCTTCGGCGGCGGCGACCTGTTCCGCGGCCGGGGACGCACCGCCGAAGTACAGCCGCGGGTGCGTTCGCGCGCCGCGGACCACGGTGCGCGGCGCGACCGTCGAATCGGTGACGGAGAAGTGCTCGCCGTGGTAGGTCACGTGTTCTTCGGTCCACAAGCGACGGACGATCTGCAAGAACTCTTTGGTCCGTGCGTACCGGTGCGCCTGGTCGCCTTCGGTGTCGCCGTAGGCGGCGAGGTTGTCCAAACCGGACACGATGTTCACCAGGACCCGGCCGCCGGTGAGGTGGTCGAGGGTCGCGGCCGCGGCGGCGAAGTTCGCCGGACGCCAGTAGCCGGGGCGGATCGCGACGAGCGGCTGGAAGCTCGTGGTCTGCGCGGCCAGCGCGGTCGCGACCGTGAAGGTGTCCGGACGTCCCCAGCCCGCACCGAGCAGAGCGCCGTCCCAGCCGTGCTGCTCGAGGGTGCGTGCGTGGCCGGTCAGCGTCGCGAGGCTGTTGTGACCGTCGACGGCGTCGTCGCCGCGATGGCCGGGTTCGGCCTGGTTCGGGATGTACCACAGGAACTGCTCGCTCACCGCAGGGCTCCGTTCGTGCGGGCGTGCGCGAGCCCGAGCCGGCCGCGCAGCGTGGGGTCGCCGTACTCGGTCTGGAACAGCGCACGCTGCTGAAGCAGCGGCACCACGAGCCGGGCGAAGTACTCGAAATCGACCGCGGTGTCCGCAGGCATCACGGTGAATCCGTCCGCGGCACCCGCGGCGAACCAGGCCGCCAGATCGTCGGCCACCTGTTCCGCCGAGCCGACGAGCAGGCGGTGCCCGGCCCCGCCCGCGCTGCCCTGGACCAGTTCGCGTGCGGTATGCGGGCGCTGCGCGATGAGAGCTCGCGTGGACGCGGCGAAACCGCTGGAGAACGCGTTGTCGGGTACCGAGTCCGGCAGGTCCGCGGCGGTGATCGGGTCGTCCGGGCCGAACCGCTCCGGCGAAAGCCCGAGGTTGCCCAGCAGGACCCCGGAAAGCCGCTCGATCGGCAGCGTCGCGTGCAGCTCGCGCTCCCGTCGCAGCGCCTCGGTTTCGGTCGCCGCGGTGAGCACGACGACGCCCAGCGAGATCTTCACGTCGTCCGGGTCGCGGCCCGCTCCGGCCGCACGCCGCCGGATGTCGTCGCGGAACGCGACCGCGCCGTCGAGGGTCTGCGAGACGGTGAACACGACGTCCGCGAATTTCGCGGCCAGGTCGCGGCCGCCCTCGGAACCGCCGGCCTGCACGATCACCGGACGGCCCTGCGGCCCCGCGCCGACCGGCAGGGGCCCGGCGACGGAGAAGAACTCCCCGGCGTGGTCGAGCCGCCGGATCCGCGCCGGATCGGCGTAGCGGCCGGTCGCCTTGTCCGCGACCACCGCGCCGGGTTCCCAGCCGTCCCACAGCCGGGTCACCACGTCGAGGAACTCGTGCGCCCGCCGGTAGCGTTCGGCCTTGGCGGGATGCCCGGTGCGGCCGAAGTTCGCCGCCGCGGCCGGGGTGCCGGTGGTGACGACGTTGACCGCGGCCCGGCCCTTGGTGACGTGGTCGAGCGCCTGGAACCGGCGGGCCAGGTTGTAGGGGGAGTTGTAGGTCGTCGAACTCGTCGCGATCACGCCAAGATGCGTGGTGACCGCGGCGAGGTTGCCGAGCAGCACGAGCGGGTCCAGCCCGGTTCCCGGTGCGTCCTCGATCTCGCCGCGCAGCGCGGGACCGTCCCCGAGGAACACCGCGTCGACCTTTGCCTGCTCGGCGATCCGCGCCAGCCGCTGGAAATGGTCGATGTCGAGATAGGCCAGCGGATCGGCGTGCGGCAGCCGCCATGCGTGCCGGAAGTGCCCCGGTGTCATCAGCGACAGGTTCAGGTGCAGCCGGGTCATCGCGTGCTCACCTCGGGCGCGGGTTGCCAACCGAGTGCCGGGGCGAGCCGCTGGGCGGTGTCGGTGAGCAGCCGGAGGTGTTCCTGGTGTTCCGGGACGCCGGGGACGAAGCTGACGAGGAGGTCGGTGGCCCAGCGCAGCGCCGGGTCCTGCGCCAATTCGGTCGCGAGGTCCTCGGGCGGGCCGATCAGGGCGTGGTCGGCGGCGAGGTAGTCGTCCACGCTGAGGCCGGACGCGTCCCTCCGGTGGGACTGCCAGCTTTGCCACCGCCGCACGCCGGGTGCCACCAGCTCGCGGGCGATCGCCCGGTCCGGGTGCGGGTACACCGCGCGCGACACCTGGACACGGGGTGCGCGGTCGGGCTCGTGCCACGCGTCGCGGTAGGTCCCGATCCACTCGGCCTGCGCTCGCTGCGCTTGCGCCACCGTCGATCCGCTCCACGCGGTCGCACGCGAGAGCTGCAGTCCGTCGCCGGCTCGCCCGGCGGCGGCCGCTGCCCGGTGCGCGTGGGCCGGGGCGCTCGTCGTGGCCTGCCACAGCCGTTGCCGCACACCGGTTCCCGGTGGATGCAGCACCTCGCCGAGGTCGTTGAGTACCTTGCCCTCCAGCACTTCGTGCAGCCGCGTGACCGAGGCGCCGAAGAGGTCGTGCCGCTCGGCGAGGTCCCGGCCGAACGCCGCCCAGGCACCGGGGAACGGGCCCGACCCGACGCCCAGTTCGAGGCGGCCGGCGCTCAGCGCGTCGAGGGTGGCCGCGTCTTCGGCGACCCGCAGCGGGTCCTCCAGCGGCAGCACCAGCACGCCGGTGCCCAGCCCGATCCGCGTGGTGTGCTGGGCGATCGCGGCCAGCACGACCAGCGGCGCGGACACGTGTTCCCTGCCTTGGCGGAAATGCCGCTGGATCACCCACCCCGAGTCGTAGCCCAGCTCCTCGGCCGCCACGAAGATCTCGGCCGCCTGCCGGTAGGCCCGCGACGGCGGTACGTCGGAGTCCAGGTGCAGCAGGAAGTTCAGCCGGAACCGGCGGCCGTCCTCGATTCCGGCGCCGATCGGGGCGGTCACAGCTTCAGCCCCGTGCCGTGCACGCCGTGCTCGTCGATCGACGCCAGTTCCGCCTCGGTCAGCGGCGGAAAGTCCAGCGCCTGCAGGTTGTGGTCCAGCTGGCCGGTGCTGCTCGCGCCGATGAGCGCGGAGGTGACTTCCGGGCGCCGCAGCACCCACTGCAGCGCCAGCTGCGCGAGCGATTGCCCGCGCTCCTCGGCGATCTTGTTCAACGCGGCCGCGCGTTCCCGATAGGTGGCGTCGATGACGTCCGGGGAGAGGAACGCGCTGTCCCGCGCCCGCGCGCCGTCGGGAATGTCCACGAGGTACTTGTCAGTCAGCAGCCCCTGCGCGAGCGGCGAGTAGACGACGAGCCCGAACCCGTCCTCGGCGGCCGCCGCGAGCAGACCGTTGCGTTCGGGCCTGCGGTCGAAGATCGAGTACCGCGGTTGGTGCACCAGCAGGGGGACGCCGGCTTCCCGCAGCAGCGCCGCGGCCTTGCGGGCGCGGTCGGGCAGATAGTTCGAAATGCCGGCGTAGAGCGCCTTGCCCTGGCCGACCGCGCTGACCAGCGCACCGACGGTCTCCTCCAGCGGTGTCGTCAGATCGGGGCTGTGGCTGTAGAAGACGTCCACGTAATCGGTGCCGAGATCGCGCAGGCTGTGCTCCAGCGAGGCCAGCAGCGACTTCCGCGAGGCGCCCTTCTGGTACGGGCTCGCGCCGATCGGGTTGCCCGCTTTGGTCGAGAGGATCAGCTCGTCCCGGTAGGGCGCGAGGTCCTGCGCGAGCACCTGGCCGAAGAACTTCTGCGCCCCGCGCGTGGGCGGTCCGTAACGGTCGGCGTTGTCGAAATGCGTGATGCCGAGGTCGAACGCGTGCAGGATGATCTCGCGGCGCTTCTCGTAGCCGTGCTCGGGGCCGAACTTCTGCCACAGCCCGAAGGAGAATGCGGGCAGGTCGAGCCCGGACCGGCTGGCGCGGCGGTAGGGCAGGTGCTCGTAGCGGTCCTCGGCGGGGGTGTGGATGGGGGAGCTCACAGGGATCCTTTCCGTTACGGGGTACGGCGGCGCGCGGACGGCTGCAGCGACGGCGTGTCCTGGCCGGTGTCACGTTCGAGGAACTGGGTGCCGGGATCGACGATCTCGTCGATCCGGTCGAGCACTTCGGGATCGAGTTCGACGGTCGCGGCCTTGAGGTAGGCGTCGAGGTGCTCCTGGGTGCGCGGGCCGATCAGCACGGTGCTGACCGCCGGATGACTCAGCGCGAACGCGACGGAAAGCTCCACCAGCGACAAGCCGCGTTCGGCGGCCAGCCGCGCGAGCGCATCCGCGGCCGCCAGTTTGCGGTGGTTGCGGGCCAGCCCGACGTCGAACCGGCCGGGGACGAGGTCGGCCCGGGCCGACACCGGCTGCGGCCCGCCGAGGCGGTACTTGCCGGACAGCCAGCCGGCCGCCAGCGGGCCGTAGCTCAGCACACCGACGCCGTACTCGCGCACGACCGGGAACACCTCGCGTTCGGCGCCGCGCACCAGCGCCGAGTACGGCAGCTGCTCGGTGTGCGGTGCGACGAGCCCGTGTTTTTCGGCCAGCCACTGGGCTCGCACCAGCTGGTGTGCGGGGAAGGCCGAGGTGCCGTAGTAGCGGATCTTGCCGTGGCGCACGAGATCGTCCAGGGTCTGCAGGGTCTCCAGCAGATCGGTGTGCGGATCCGGCCGGTGTGCCTGGTAAAGGTCGAGGTGGTCGGTGTCCAGCCGGCGCAGGCTGTCCTCGACCGCGCGCAGGATCCAGTGCCGCGAACTGCCCGCCCGGCGTGGATCGTCGCCGAGCCGTCCGTGGAACTTGGTCGCCAGGAACACCTCGTCGCGGCGTCCGCGCAGGGCGTTGCCGACGATCTCCTCCGACCGCCCCTGCCCGTAGACGTCGGCGGTGTCCACGGAAGTGATCCCGGCCTCCAGCGCCGCGTGAATGATCCGGACGCTCTCGTCCTCCTCCTGCCGACGGCCGAAATTCATCGCGCCGAGGGTGAGCGGGGTGATCGGCACGCCGGTGCGGCCGAGTACCCGTGCTGCTCCGATGGTCATCCGGGGCTCCTCAGAACAGTCCGGTGGTGGGCGGGTCCTCGCCGGTCAGGTGGAACGCCCCGGCGACCGCGGCCTTCCACTGCCGCGGGTTGTGGTTGGCGACCGTGCGGGCGTTGCGCCAGTGCCGGTCGAACCCGAGGGCGCGGTCGGTGGCCGAACCACCGCCGACGTCGAACAGCAGCTCGGCGGCGCGGAACGCCGATTCGATGGCGATCACACCGGTCTGCGCCACCGTCACCGCGGCTTCCGCCGCCGCGACGCGGTCACCGTCGCGGGCGGCGTCCAGCACTTCGGCCGCGAGCAGCACTGCCGACCGCGCAGCCTGGGCGCTCGCACCGATCCGGCCCACGGTTTCGCGCACGTACGGGTCATCGACGCTGCGGGTGGCGGTGCTGTGCTTGATCGGCCGGGCTTTCGCCCGCACGAACCGGACAGCGTCGTCGAGCGCGGCGGCGGCGATCCCGGCTTCGACCGAGGCGAGATAGAGCTGGGCGAACGAACCGCGCCACGGAGCGGCGGGCGGCACGTCGTGCGGGGTCAGCTCGTCGGCGTGCACCCGTACGTCGACCAGCCGCGTCGTACCGCTGGCGGTCAGTCGCTGGCCCACCGCGTCGAAGTCGTCGAGCCGATGCACGCCCTCGCGGTCGAACGGCACGGTGAAGCCGACCACGGTCCCGTCCTCGTCGGTCGCCGAGGTGCTGAACCAGGTCGCGTACAGGCCGCCGGTCGAGTAGTACTTCTCGCCGTTGACCACATATCCGTCGCCGGCGCGGCGGAGGGTCGCGTTGACCGAACCGCTGGCGCCGCCGGTGCGTTCGTTGCCGCTGCCGGCGAACAGGTCGCCGGCATTCAGCCGCCGTAGCGTCCGTTCCCGGTGCGGGAAACCGGGACGGCGCACGCGTTCGGCGACCAGGAACGTCGGCCGCAGCGCTTGTGCCACATTGGAATCCGCTCGGGCCAGTGCGGTCACCAGCTCGGCGACGTCGCGCAGCGAGCCACCCGCGCCGCCGTCTTCGACCGGGACGCCGAGCAGCCCGATCCGGTGTGCCGCGAGGTCCCGGACCTCGGCGAACGCGTACTCCCGCGTCCGCTCCCGTTCGGCGGACCCGGCGGCGAGCCGGGCCAGCACCGGGGTGATCGCGGTGCGGATCCCCGCCACGGTGTGCCCGGCGGACACGAGTTCGGCGGTCATGCGGGCACCAGCCCGAAGCTGCCGCGCAACGTGTCGGGCGCCGCCCGCGTGCCGGCCCATTCCCGCAGCACAGCCGTGACGTCGTCCGCGCTGCCTGCCGGCACCAGTTCGACGCCGTCGAGCCGGTGCCGCGTGATCCAGGCGCGGGGATCGGGAACCGCGCCGGGAGTGAGGCGGCCGAGCAGTGCGACCTCGGCGCGCGCCCGGCCGGCGCGGTGCAGTGCTTCGGACAACGCGGTGTCGGCGCCTTCCGGCTCGTCGGTCACCACGACATCCGCCGAGGCGGCGACCACTGCCGGTGGCAACTTCCCGAGATCGGCGACCACGAGCGGGCGGCCCTGCACGGACGAGGGGCCGTCGATCGGTCCGGCGACACGGTAGAACGTGCCCTCGTGCGCGATCGGTTCGATCAGCACGTCGTTCACGACCACCGCGGCCTTCCGGTCGCCGAGCAGCGCCTCGCGCGGGAACGACTCCCACAGCCGGGTCAGGATTCCGGCGTGCTCGGCCCACCGCCGTACCGGATCGGCCGCGGCCGGGTCCGGCGCCGACACCGCGCTGACCTCGTCACCGTCGCCGGGGCGCAGCGCTATCCCGGCCCGGCCGCCGGTGGCGCGGTCCAGCGACAGGATCCGCCGCGCGAGGTTGTACGGGGCGTTACCGGTGGTCGGCACCTCGGCGACGTAGCCGATGCCGGGGTGCACTCCGGCCAGGTAAGCGGCGACCACCGACGGGTCGAGCGCACCGGTGTCGGCTAGCCGGATCGCGGTGACCCCGGAGTCCGCGGCCAAGCCGGTCAGCGCGACCGCCTCGGCCAGGGAGACCCCGTCGGCGGGACCAACTCGCAAGGACAGCTGGACCAGGGTGCTCATCGGGCGGTCACCTCTTCCGGGACGGGAACGATCCGGGGGACGGGCAGGCCGAGGTGGCCGCGCAGGGTGGTGTCCTCGTAGTCGGTGCGGAAGAGCCCGCGGCGGCGCAGCTCGGGCACGACCTGCCCGGCGAAGTCGTCGAACCCCGAGGGCAGCACGTCGGGCATCACGTTGAACCCGTCGGCGGCGCCCGCGCGGAACCAGGTTTCGATGTCGTCGGCGATCTGCTCCGGCGTGCCGGTAACGATGCGGTGCCCGCCGCCCCCGGACAACCGCTTGAGCAGTGCGCCGAGCGTCGGGTTCTCGCGGTCGATGATGTCCTTGACCACCCGGTAGAACGTCTGCGAGCCACCGGCCTCATCCGGCGGCACGAGCAGGTCGCGGGGGATCGGTTCGTCGTCGCTGAGCCCGTCCAGTGAGATGCCCAGCTGCCCGGCGAGCCGGCCGCGGCCGTAGGCGTCCGGCAGCAGCTCGTCCAGCAGTTCCCGGCGGGCATTCGCTTCCGCCACGGTACTGCCGACCACAGTGGACAGTCCGGGAAGGACCACGACGGCGCCAGGGTCGCGGCCGTGGCGCGCGGCCCCGGCGCGGATCTCGGCCCGGAAGGCGCGGGCGCGGTCGAGGTCCTGGTCGGCGGAGAACACCACCTCGGCCACCCGCGAGGCCAGCTCCCGCCCGTCGCGGGACCCACCCGCCTGCACCACCACCGGTCGCCCCTGCGGTGACGAGTAGCGCGTGCGCTCCGACCAGGCCCGCACGACCTGTTCGGTGAACGCAGCGGCCCGCTGGTACCGGGAGCTGTGTTCGGGTTCGCGGTCCCGGCCGAAATTGCGCGCGGCCACCGCACCCGCGGTGGTCACCACGTTCCAGCCCACCCGGCCGCCGGACACGTGGTCGAGGTCGCCGAGCCGGCGGGCCAGCTCACCGGCGTCGTGATAGGAGGACGACAGTGTGCCGATCAGGCCGATCCGCTCGGTCTGCGCGGCGATGCGCGCCAGCACCGTGGTGGGTTCGAAATTGTTGCCGGTGCGATGTTTCACGCTCGGGTCCAGCGAGGGACCGTCGGCGAGGAACACGGCATCGAGCCGGGCCCGTTCGGCCTTTTTCGCGATGTCGGTGTAGTGCTCGATGCGGTAACTGGAAAGGGGATCGGTGCCGGGGAAACGCCAGGAGCCACCGAAGACCCCGGCGTTGAGGATGTTGACGTTGAGATGCAGCTGACGAGGCACGGGAGGGCTCCTCTACGGGGTGGGGGCGAGAGACGCCCCGGGGACGGCGGCCAGCAGCCGGCGGGTGTAGTCGTGCCGCGGCGAGTGCAGGGTCTCCTCGGCCGGGCCGGTTTCGACCACCGCGCCGTCCTGCATCACCGTCACGTCGTGGGCGATCAGCCGCACCACGCCGAGATCGTGGGTGACGAACACGTAGCTCAGCCCGTACTCGGCCTGCAGATCGACGAGCAGCTGCAGGATCTGTGCCTGGACCACCACGTCCAGTGCGCTGACGGCTTCGTCCAGCACCAGCACCCGCGGCGTCAGGGCGAGCGCGCGGGCGATCGCGACCCGCTGCCGTTGCCCGCCCGAGAGCTGCAGTGGAAGCCGGTCGAGGTGGCTCTCGTCCAGCGCGACGGCCTCCAGCAGCTCCACGATCCGGGCCCGCTCCTCGTGCGCGCTGCCGGCGAGTCCGAACGCCCGCAACGGTTCGGCGATCAGCCGCCGCACGGTGAACCGCGGGTCGAGGGAGGTGAACGGGTTCTGGAACACGAACTGCAGATCCCGGCGTGCCTCGCGCAGCTCCCGGCGGCGCAGCCCGGTCAGCGTCCGGTCGCCGAGGTGCACGGTGCCGCGGTCGGCGGTGGTGAACGCCGCGAGGATGCCGGCGAGGGTCGACTTGCCGGCACCGGATTCCCCGACGATCGCGTGCGTGGTCCCCGCCCGCACCACCAGGTCCACCTCGTCGAGTGCCCGTAGTTTCCGGTGCGCGCCGCGGAGCCGATAGGTCTTCGACAGCCCTTCGGCCCGGACCACCGGCGGTGCCGTGCCGTCCTCCGGACGCGACCCGGAGGACGGCTCGAGGCGGCCCGCGTGCCGGGCGGGGGCGGCGTCGAGCAGCTTGCGGGTGTACTCGTGCGCGGTGTGTTCCAGCACCTGCGAAACCGGGCCGTCCTCGACGATCCGGCCGCCGTGGCTGACCAGGATCCGGTCGGCCCGTTCCAGCGCGATCCCGAGGTCGTGCGTGACCAGCAGGATGCCGATGCCGAGCTCGGCGCGCAGCCGGGCGAGGTGGTCGAGGATGACCTTCTGCACGGTCACGTCGAGCGCGGACGTCGGTTCGTCCGCCACGATCAGCTTCGGCTTGCCGGCCAGGGCGATCGCGATCAGCGCCCGCTGTTTCATCCCGCCGGACAGCTCGTGCGGATACTGCGCGAACACCCGCTCGGCGTGCTCGAGTCCCGCCTGCCGCAGGCTTTCCAGCGCGGCCGCACGATACTGTGCGGCCGGTTGCCTGCCCGGCGCGTTGAACCGCACCGCTTCCACGACCTGTCTGCCGATCTTCTTCGCCGGGTTGAGCGAGGTGTTCGGATCCTGTGGCACGAAGCCGACGAAGTTGCCGCGCACCAGCGCCATCCGGCGGTCGTCCCAGCCGGTGACGTCGACGCCGGTGTAGGCGATCGACCCGGCCCGCACCCGGGCGCCGCCCGGCAGCAGCCCGAGCGCGCCTTGCACGATCGTGGTCTTGCCCGAACCGGACTCGCCGACGAGCGCGAGGAACTCGCCCGGTTCGACGTGCAGACCGGCGTCGTGCACCGCGGTGCGCCAGCCCCACCCCGCGGTGCGGTAGTCGACGGTGAGCCCGGAGATCCGCAGCAGCGGATCGTCCGGCTCCTCGCGCGCGGACGCGGTCTCGGTGCTGCCGGCTGAGGTGAGGGTCATCGGCCGTGGTCCTTCCTGAACGAGGTGTTGATGCGGTGCGAGGCGAGGACCACCGCGGCG
Source organism: Amycolatopsis jiangsuensis (assembly GCF_014204865.1). NCBI lineage: Bacteria > Bacillati > Actinomycetota > Actinomycetes > Pseudonocardiales > Pseudonocardiaceae > Amycolatopsis > Amycolatopsis jiangsuensis. The sequence goes on along the minus strand of NZ_JACHMG010000001.1, from coordinate 1,668,062 downwards.
AGTGCGGCGCCCGGCAGCAGCGAGATCCACGGGTGCACGGCCACGTAGTCGCGGCCCTCCGCCACGAGCAGACCCCACTCCGGGGTCGGCGGCGGTGCGCCGTAGCCGAGGAAACCGAGACCGGCGACGGCGAGGATCGCGCTGCCGATCTCCAGCGCGGCCAGCGCCAGCACCGGGCTGACCGCGTTCGGCACGATGTGGCGCAGCACCACACCTCCTCGCCGTACTCCCAGCCCGTAGGCTGCGCGCACATAGTCGCGCGCGGCCACGGCGAGCACCTCGGCCCGCATCACCCGCGCGAACGAGGCGATCGACGAGATCCCGACGGCGAGCGCGATGTTGTTCGTCGAGTAACCGAGCACGGACACCAGCACCATGGCCAGCAGCAGGTTCGGGATCGCGAGGAACACGTCCACCACCCGCATCAGCACGGTGTCCGCCCAGCCACCGGAGAATCCGGCCGCGAGCCCGATCAGCGAACCGGCGCCGAACCCGGTCAGCACCGCGAACAGCGTCGCGGTGAGCGTGGTGCCGGCGCCGTACACGCTGCGGGCGAACAGATCCCGGCCGAGCCGGTCGGTGCCGAACCAGTGCTCGGCACTCGGCGGCGCGAAGCCGGCGTCGGCGTTGCCGTCGAAGGGGCTCGCGGAGGTGAACACCGACGGGAACACCGCCCAGCCGATCGCGACCACCACGATCACCCACGCCAGGACGAGGCTCGGTGTGCGGGCCAGTTCGGTGAGCCGGGCGAGCGCGGCCGGACGACGGCGCACCCCGGGCAGGGTCGCGACGGTCATGCGGTACTCCTCTCCGCAGCCCCGGCCACCGGCTCCGCTCCGGCCGGGTCGGTGGCGAGCGCGGCCCGCAGCCGCGGATCCAGCAGGGGATAGACGAGGTCCACGACGAGGTTGAGCACCGCGAACGTCGCCGCCACGAACACGACGATTCCTTGCACCAGTGGCAGATCCAGGGTGTTGATCGCGTTCTGCGTCATCCGGCCGAGCCCCTTGCGGGCGAACACGGTTTCGGTGATCACCGAGCCCGCGATGAGGTTGCCGAAGGTGACCCCGGCGATGGTGAGCGCGGGCAGGCTCGCGTTGCGGAAGACGTCCCCGGCCAGGACGCGGCCCCGGGTGGCGCCCTTGGCCCAGCTCGTGGTGACGTACCCGGCGCGGAACTCGGTGGCGAAAGACCGCACCAGCAGTTGCGCGATCGGCCCGGCGACCGGGACCGCGAGGGTGAGCACTGGCAGCACCAGGCTCTGCCATCCGGCGTCACCGAACGGCGGGAACCAGCCGAGCCGGAACGAGAAGATCTGCAACAGCAGGATCCCGGACAGGAACACCGGGATCGACACCGCCGCGGTCGGCAGCGATTCGAGGAGGTTGCGCAGCCACCGCTGCCGCGCCGAGGTGGCCAGGACCGCGACGGCGAACGCCAGGACGACAGCCAGCAGCAGCGCCCCCGCGGCCAGCAGCAGGGTGTAGGGCAGCACATCGGTGATCGAAGCGCTCACCGAACGTCCCGATTGGACGGAGCTGCCGAAGTCACCCCGCAACGCGTGGCCCAGCCGGTCGAGGTACTGCAGCAGTACCGGTTCGTCGAATCCGTAACTGCCGGCGACCTGTGCCCGGACCTCGGGTGGCACGGTGTTGAGCTCGGCCGGATCGAACAGCAGGTCCACCGGATCGGCCGGCAGGACGAACAGCAACGCGAAGGTGAGGGTGAACGCGGCCCATACGACGAAGACGGCGCGGCCGGTTTTCAGCAGGACGTAGCGCAGCATCGGACCCTACTTCCCGTCGCTCTTCCAGGCGTTGACGAAGTGGTTGCGGGACTGGGCGTCGAAGACGATCCCGTGCACGTACGGGGCCTGGGCGATGACCTGCGACGGGTTGTACACCGGATTCGCCAGGGCGTACTTGTCCAGGATCAGGTCCTGGGCGGCCTTCGCGTACTGTGCGCGCTCCGCTGGGTCGAGAGTCGTCTCCAGCTTGCCGAGGGTCCGCGTGACCTCGTCAAGGTCGATGCCCGGAGCCGACGGCGACAGGTAGGAGGTGTTGCCGCCGGCGGGGCTGAACTGCAGGTTGAGCACCGCCGGGTCGTTGCGCGAGCGGTTGGCGGCGGTGATGTTCCAGCCGTCCTTCGCCTTGGCCTGCTGGGCGGTGTAGTCGGGGATGGGGACCACGGTGAGCTGCAGATCGATGCCAATCTTGCGGAGATCCTGCTGCACGGACTCGTAGGCGGGTTTGTTCGCCACGAGGTTGTTGATGCCGAGCAGTTTCACGGTCAGCTTCTTGCCGTCCTTGACCCGGATGCCGTCCGGCCCCGGCACCCAGCCTGCCTGGTCCAGCAGCCGTCCGGCCTGCCGCGGGTCGTACTTCAGCGACGAACCGCTGTAGTCGGCGTAGCCGGGCACGGACGGTTCGAGAATCGACTTCGCGATCGAGTACGACGGGGTGAGCACGGCCTTCTCGATCGTCTCCCGGTTCCAGCCGAGCTGGATCGCCTTGCGTACGGCGAGGTCGTTCGTGGGGAACAGCGAGGCGTTCAGCGCGAAGTGGATGGCGGTACCGGAGACCCCGCGGTGGATGATCCGGAACCCTTGGCCGGTCAGCGGTTTCTCGTCGGTGGTACTGACGTCGAGGGTGGCGTCGACCGCACCGGAGGTCAGCGAACCGGTGCGCACGCTGGCTTCCGGGATGGTGTTGAACGTGACCTTGTCCAGGTAGGCCTCGCCGTCGTGGTGCAGGGCCGGCGGTGCCCAGTGGTACCCCGCCCGCCGGGCCAGCACCGTCTTCACCTGCGGCTCCCACGAGTCGTAGACGAACGGGCCGGTGCCGATGACCTTCTTCGCGTCGGTCCGCTGCCGAGCGCTGAGCTTGAGGGTGGACAGCGAGAGGAACCCGGGCTGGGCGTTGGCGGTGAACGACGAGCCTTGCAGGAAGCTCGCGCTGGGCTGGGAGAACCGGACCACCGCGGTGTGGTCGTCGACCACGTCGGTGCCCAGGTAACCGGGCAGCAGGGTGGCGCCGTTGGGCAGGATCCCGAGCGCGGGGTCGCCGTGCACGTACTGGTCGAGGTTCGCCTTCACGACCTGCGCGTCGAACGGCGTGCCGTCGCTGAAGGTGACGTCCCGGCGCAGGTGGAAGGTGAACGAGGTGAGCTCGTTGTTGTACTCCCACTTCTCCGCCAGCCACGGGGTGATATTCCCGGTTTCCGGGTCCTGCCAGGTGAGCTTGTCGGTGACGTTGTTGCCGATGAGAGACTCGGCGTAGTTGGTGCCCCACTGCGGGTCCGGGCTGCGCTGGTAGTCGATAAGCGCGAATTGCAGCGTTCCCCCGCGCACCGGGGTGCCCTCGGCGGCCGATGCGCCGGAGCTTTCGCCGCGGCTGAGCGCGACGACGGCCGCGGCGACGACCACGACGACGGCGCCCGCCGCCAGCCAGGGCCACTTTCTGCGGCGGGGGACCGCGTTTTCCAGGACGGTGCGAAGGTCGGACATGGCTTCTCTCGCGTTCGGAGGGGATGGCTCGCCGATCACCCGCCGGGGAAGGAAACGGGGATCGGGCCGGGAGGACCTGCGCTCAGCGGCGACAGTGCGCGCAGGCCCCGGGCGGCAGCCGTTGCCGCCTCCGAAGGGAAGCGGACCTGCTCACGAAAGCGACTATATGCGGCGGGTACAGACCGGCCAAGCAATCCCGCAGAACAGGAAATCGGCTGGTTTTGCCCCGGCACAACGGGGTTTGTTCGGCCCCGGTGTCCACAGTGGATCTCCTGGCCCGTGTCCGTCCATTGTGGACACTGGCGTCCGCGATGGACGCCGGTACCCGGGAGGCGGTGTTCCACCTGCTGGACAGGGCGGACGGGCAATCGCCGAGGGCCTACAGTCCCGCGGTCATGAGCGACGATGAGAATCCGAATCCGGCCACGCGGATCAGCGCCGACTGGGCCGCGGTGGCGGTCGCGGGTGTGCTGGTGGTGCTGGCCGCGCTCGGCTGGCTGCCGACGATCCCGTTCCCGGTCTCGTGACGACCCCGGCGGGGACCGCCCCGGCCGGGGGACGCGGCGTGACCGGTGCTGCGGTCCTGCGGCTGGTTCCCGGTCTCTTGTTGCTCGCCGCGGTCGGGGTGGTCGGCACCCTGGCCCAGAACGGCGTGCGCAGCATCGGCGAGGCCACCGGCACGTCGCTGCCGGACCTGGAGTACGTGCTGTGGGCGATCGTGCTCGGGCTCGTCATCCGGAACACGGTGGGCATCCCGGCGCTGTTCCGGCCGGGCGTGGGGACCTACGAGTTCTGGCTGAAGTCCGGCATCGTGCTGCTCGGCGCCCGCTTCGTCCTGGGTGACCTGGCCAAGCTCGGCGGCTTCAGCCTGGGCTTGATCCTGGTCGACATGGCAGTGGCCACCACGGTCATCCTCCTGGTGGGCAAGGCGTTCCGGCTCGGCGGGAAGCTGTCGTCGCTGCTGGCGATCGGCACCTCGATCTGCGGGGTGTCGGCGATCATCGCGGGCCGGGGTTCGATCGACGCCGACGACGAGGATTCCGGCTACGCCATCGCCGCGATCCTCGCCCTCGGCGCGGTCGCCCTGTTCTCGTTCCCGGCGATCGGGCATGCGCTCGACCTGTCCGACACCGAGTTCGGCCTGTGGGCGGGGCTGGCGGTGGACAACACCGCGGAGACCACGGCGACCGGCGCGGCCTACTCGCCGCACGCCCAGGACGTCGCGGTCGCGGTGAAGAGCACCCGCAACGCGCTGATCGGCCTCGTCGTACTCGGCTACGCCGCCTACTGGTCCACCCGGGGCGGCAGGTCCGTCGCGAGCGGGTTCCTCGGCCGCGCTGGGTTCGTGTGGCGCACCTTCCCCAAGTTCGTGCTCGGTTTCATCGCGGTGTCCGCATTGGCGACCGCGCACGTGTTCACCAAGGCGGAAGTCGCCGACCTCGGCAATCTGTCCAAATGGGCCTTTCTGTTGTGCTTCGCCGGGGTCGGCCTCAACTTCGACTTCCGGCAGATGGCACGCAGCGGGCTGCGGCCGCTCGTGGTCGCCGCGCTCGGCCTGGTCGTGGTCGCGGCCTGTTCGCTCGGGCTGGTGCTGCTGACCGCGCAGTGGTTCACTTTTTGAGTGCTACGGAAGACCACGGCAGAAGCGGACATCAGCTGACCGGTACTGCTGACAGAGTCGGTGTCGCGGCCGGAAACCTCCGGCGGCGAACCACTTCTGAAGGACCGGAACACCATGTCGCTCAACGCTGTCGTCCACCTGAACTTCCGCGGCCAGGCCCGCGGGGCGCTGGAGTTCTACCAGTCGGTCTTCGGCGGGCAGACCACTGTCACCACCTACGGCGACTTCGGGATGCCCGCGGAAGCACCCGACGCCGCGAAGGTGGTGTTCGGCCAGGTCGTCGCCGACAACGGCTTCCGGGTGCTGGCCTACGACGTGCCCGGGGACGAGATCCCGGTCGCCGAGGGCGAGCCCACCACCCGCCGCGAGAACGGCACCACGATCACCGACGAGCCGTTCTTCCTGTCCGTGAGCGGGGAAACGGTCGAGGAGGCCACCGGGTTGTGGGAGCGGCTCGCCGACGGTGCGACCGTGATCGAGAAGTTCGGCCCGTCCCCGTGGGCAGCCGGGTTCGGGATGCTGGCCGACCGGTTCGGCGTCACCTGGATCGTCGACGTCGCGGCCGGGTCCGCACCGGCCTGAAGCCGTTCCTCGCGGGGTGGGTGCGGCCTGCACGCGCCCACCCCGTCCTGCGCACTGGAGATTCCCCATGCACACCCGAGCACTGGGCCGCACCGGCATCCAGGTCAGCGCGTACGCGCTGGGCACGATGATGTTCGGCCCGTACGGCAATCCCGACCACGACGAGTGCGTGCGGATGGTCCACCGCGCGCTCGACGCCGGGATCACCCTGATCGACACCGCCGACGTCTACGGCGACGGGGAGAGCGAGCGCGTCGTCGGCAAGGCCCTGCGGGGCCGTCGCGACGACGTCGTCCTCGCCACCAAGGGCAACGGCCCGATGGGGCCGGGACCGAACCAGCGGGGCAACTCCCGCCGCTGGATCGTCCAGGCCGTCGAAGGGTCGCTGCGCCGCCTCGGCGTCGACCACCTCGACCTCTACCAGGTCCACCATCCGGAACCGGACACCGACATCGAGGAAACGCTGGGTGCGCTGACCGATCTGCTGCGCGCGGGGAAGATCCGCGCGATCGGACACTCGAATCTGCCGCCGTCGGACATCGTCGAAGCCCAATGGGTGTCCGAACGCCGTGGCCTGGCCCGGTTCCGTACCGAACAGCCGCACTACTCGATCCTCAACCGCGGTATCGAACGCGAGATCCTGCCGGTCTGCGAGCGTTACGGCCTGGGCGTGCTGGTGTGGAGTCCGCTGTCGATGGGGCTGCTCTCCGGCCGGCTGCGCAAGGGAGGCGCTGAGCAGCCGTCGGCCGGCCGCCTGCGCTGGGCGCGGAAGCATATGACCGACGAGCGCAAGCTCGACGTCGTGGAAGCGCTGGTGCCGCTGGCCGAGCAAGCCGGGCTTTCCCTGCCACACCTGGCGCTCGCCTTCGTCACCAGTCACCCCACGGTCACGTCCGCGATCCTCGGTCCGCGCACCGGCGGGCAGCTGGACGATCTGCTGGCGGGTGCGGAAACCGTGCTGGACGACGACCTCCTGGACCGGATCGACGAGATTGTCCCGCCGGGGACGGATGTGGGGCCGGTCGACGTCGCGTACGTGCCGCCGTCCCTCCGGCAGCCGCGGCTGCGCCGCCGAGCCGCCGCGCTTCGCTGACGCAGCCACGGAAGACCCGTGCCGCGGTCACGGTGCCCGGAGCGCGTCCCGGCAGGCGGTGAGCAGAGTGCGGAGGCGGCCGGCCCCGGTGGTTCCGAGGCCGGCCGTCATGGCCTCCGCGACTCCGGCGACATCGTCGCGGGCCTGGCGCACGAGGGCGGTTCCGGCGGCGGTGACGACCGTCGCGCGCTCGCGGCGCCGGCCGGGTTCCTCGGCACGCTCGACCAAGCCCCGTTTCTCGAGGCCTTGCAGCAGAACGTTCATCGACTGCCGGGAGACGAAGGCCCGCCGGGCAAGTGCGGAACCGGTGACTTCCGGGGTGTCGTGGAGGGCCTGCAGGCACGCGTACTGCGGCACACTCAGCCCGAGCGGACGCAGCACCTCGTCCATGCGTTGGTTCAGCAGCGCCTGGGTCTCCTTGATCAGCACGCCCAGCTCCTCCGGCACAGACCGGTCATCCGTTCCCGTCATGTCAACAGTTTGACACAAGTACGTAAGTGTCAGTATGTTGACACGGTACCGAGTGCGCCAGTCCAGGAGGAGTGCGATGACGACCACCACGAGCGGTCCCGATTTCGTGTCACTGCAGGTCCGCGACCGCGAGGTGTCCGCGGAGTTCTACGAGAAGAAGGTCGGGCTGACCCGGCTCACCGCCAATCCGGGCGCGGTGGTGTTCTCCGCCGGCGGGGTCGTGTTCGCGGTGCGGGACCCGTTCCCCGGCGTGGATCTCGACGCGCTGGGCACGCTCGGCGCGGGCGTCGGGATCTGGTTCCACAACGAGGACGCGGCCGGGCTGCACGGCCGGCTCGCCGGCCAGGACGTGCCGATCGTGCAGGAGCCGTTCGAGGGCCCGTTCGGGACGCAGTTCGCCTTCCGCGATCCCGACGGGTACGTGATCACCGTTCACTCGCGAGCCTGAACGAAGATGCGACACACGACGACGATCGAAGTCACCGGACCGTGGTCGCTGCGGACGGGCAAGCGGTTCTGGGAGGGCTTCACGCCCGCCGCGATCCCGCGCCGCGGTGACCCGGACGCGCTATACGTGAGCTTCCTCAGCGAGTACGACTGGACTGCCGTCACCGCCACCGTCACCCAGCACGAAAACCGGGCGACGGTGACGGTGTCCGGCGACGGGGATCTCGACGCCGCGGCCGGACAGGTCGCCCGGTTCCTTTCGCTGGACGTCGATGCGACCGGATGGCCGGCGATCGGCGGACGGGACCCGGTGATCGCGGCCGCACGGGAAGCGCTCCCGGGATTTCGGCCCTGTGGCTTCACTTCGCCTTACGAAGCCGCTGCGTGGGCGGTGCTTTCCCAACGCACCAGCCGGGTTGTCGCCGCCGGGCACAGTCGTCGCCTGAGTATCACCCATGGCCGCGAAGGCGTGTTTCCCGCGCCGTCAGTACTGATCCGCGCGATCGAGTCGGGTGAACTGACGTTGCCCGGACGCAAGGCGGATTATCTGGCGGCGGTCGCCGGGGCCGCGGCGGACGGTGTGCTCGACGCCCGGCGGCTGCGGGCGTTGCCCGAGGACGACGCCCGTGCGCAGCTGAGGGAGATCAGCGGGATCGGACCGTTCGGCGCAGACCTCGTGCTCATCCGCGGCGCCGGCACCGCCGATGTGCTGCCCCGCGCGGAACCGCGGCTCGACGCGGAGATCACCCGCCGCTACGGCCCCGGTCGCGGGCTCGGTGAGGTGGCGCGGGCGTGGCGGCCGTTCCGGTCCTGGGCCGCGGTGCACCTGCGGGCTACTGCGGCAGCGCCGATTCCAGTGCCTTGATCACCTGCGCCACGTGCCGCCGAGTCGACTGCTCGGCGGCGCCGGTGTCGCCAGAGCGCAGGGCATCCAAGATTTCCCGGTGCTCGTCCAGACTCGCCTCCGGGCGGCCAGGCACGGTGATGGTGACGTTCTGCCCCAGCTGCAGCTGCGCCCCCAGCAGGTCCGCGATCGCCAGCAGTCTGCGGTTGGCCGACCCCCGCCAGATCGCGGTGTGGAAGGCCCGGTCGAGTTCGGCGTAGCGGTCCACGTCGCCGGAGTGCAAGGCCTCGCGCTGGCCGTCCAGCAGTCCGGTGAGCTCGCCCAGCAGCTCGGGTGGCCTGCTCCGGGCCAGGTCACGTGCGGCCAGGCTGTCCACCGCGGACCGCAGCTCGTAGATGTCGCGCATGTCGGCCGCGGTCAGTTCGGCGACGAAGTACCCCGAATGCCGCCGGGACACCAGGAAACCCTCGCGCTCCAGTACCGCGAGCGCCGCCTTGACCGGCGTGGGCGAGATGCCCAGTCGTTCGGCGAAAGGCCGGACCGTGACGCGTTCGCCGGGGGCCAGCCGGCGGGTCAGCACGGCGGTGCGGACCGCGCGGTAGGCGGTCTCGACCAGGCCGGGCTCCTCATTCACCGGGCTCCTCGCTCACCGGACTCCTCGAGTGCATCGGGATCAGGTCGTGGCGTTGCCACGGGGTCAGCTGGTCAGCGTAGTGCGGCGAGCCGGGAACGCCGGACGCGCCGCCCGGGATCACCCAGGCGGAGGCACCCAGGTCCGCCAGGTCCAGGACCTGCCGGTAGACCGACAGGTTGGTGATGTCGAACGCGGAACCGGGCACCCAGCCGTAGGCGCCGTTCTGGATGGTCTCGTTGTCGCCGCCCAGCCCGGCCCGCGGGGGATCGAAGTCCGCGCCGACCAGCGGGTGCAGGGGATGGCGGGCCGCGGTGCGGTGGACCTCGCCCCATGGCCGCAGCCCCAGCCCGGTGGCCCGGTGCCAGGCCGCCTCCAGCGCGCTTTCGAGCACGGCGTCGTCCAGCGCCGAACCGGGCCAGTGGCCGTCCTTCGGCCAGGTGAGGGTGGCGAACCAGCGGCGCAGCACGACCGGCATGCCCGGGAGCCCGCAGCTCATCAGCCACTCGCGCGCCGGTGCGCCCAGCAGCCGGTCCAGGAGGAGTTCGGCCAGCTCTCGCCGGAAACAGGCGTGGACAAGGCCGGTGGTGTGCTCGGGCCCCAGGTCGCCACGACCGAAGACCAGGAGCGCGCGGGCCTGTTCGGCGTCGCCGGAGTAGGGACCGCGGGTGTCGAGGAGCTCCGCCCAGCGCCGCGCCGCCACCGAGGTGGTGTCGCCCTGCCAGGCACGCAGGTCGGCGAGAGTGGCCGGACCGGCGGCCGCGGCGAGTTCGTGGATCCGCTCGGAGCGGTAGCAGTCGTTGACCGCGTGGGAGACGAACGGTTCGGCCGCCGCGGTGACCGTGTTGTTCGCGGTGACGATGAGGCCTTCGGGCGGATCTTCCAGCCGGGGCATCTCCGCGAACGGTACGTGCCCCGTCCAGGCGTGGCCGGGCTCCCACCCGGGCACCGGCAGCTGCGTGGCGGCGAGGCTGCCGCGGCGGGGGAGACGGCCGCGGAGCAGGTACCCGATGTGCCCGTCGACGTCGGCGACCAGCAGGTTGTTGACCGGGTCGATCCAGCCGTCCTGAGCGTCGAGCAGGTCCGAGGCGGACCTCGCCGACAGCATCGCGCGAAGGATCCCGAACTGGTCGCAGGCGGTGTCCGTGGCGGTCCAGCGGAACGACAGCGCGGCGCCGGTCGCCGGGTCGCCGTGCACGACCGGGCCGTTCGGGGTGAGCCAGCAGCGTTCGACGTGGTCCTCGCCGTCGCGCACCGCGATGCGTTCCTCCCGGCTGGACGCCTCGGTCCAGCCGTCGGCAACCCGCACCTGCGAGCCGCGGAAGTGCTCGACGTACAGGTCCTGCGCGTCGGCCGCGGCGTTGGTGATGGCCCAGCCCACGTGGCCGTTGTGCCCGAAGTGCGGGAAGCCGGGCAGCCCGGGAAAGGTGGCGCCGGAGACGGTGAAGCCAGGGCAGCGGACGTGCGCCTGCCAATAGGCGTTGGGTGCGTCCAGGGAACGGTGGGAGTCGTTGGCCAGCAGGGGCTTCCCGCTGACTGTCCGCTGTGGACCGAGCACCCACGCGTTGGAGCCACCCTCCACTTCGGACAGGAAACCTAGATGGACGGCGGCGGCCTCGACGTCGGCCCGCGCTTGTTCGGCGAGCCGCGCGCGCTCGGCCGGGACTCGGCCCGTCGCCGGTACCGTGACGCGCATCCCGGGCAGCGGCTGGGGATCCAGCTCGTCGGCGGCCTCGGTACCCGCGGTGGCCCAGAGCGCGGCGCGGGCGATCTTGTACTGCCACACCCCCATCAGCACGTGCCGGACCTTGAACGCCAGCAGCGAATCACGGGGCGTCCACGGCTCCCAGCCGACACCCGAACGCGCGTATTCGACCGGCAGCCCAGCCGAGGCGACCCAGGCGTTGATGCCCGCCGCGTACTGCTCGAAAGTGCGTAACGTGCGGGGATCCATCGCGGCCAGGTCCCGGCCCGCGGCGTCGGTCAGGCGCAGGCGGCGGGCCAGCCGGTCGGCGGGCACCGCGGACCGGCCCACGACCTCGGCCCAGCGGCCGCTCGCTCGCCGGCGGTCGTATTCCAGTTGCCACAAGCGGTCTTCCGCCGCGGCTTGGCCCAGCTCGTACCACGCCTGGTCCTCGTCGGCGGCTTCGACGGCCGGGATACCGTGGGCGTCTCGGGTGATCATGCGGCAACAGTTTCGGCGTAGTGGCACGCGACGCGCCGGTCGGTCAGGTCGCGCAGGGCAGGGTCTTCAATCCGGCACCGATCGGTCGCGCGGGGACATCTCGGAGCGAAGGCACAGCCCGTGCCACGCGGTCCGGTGTTCGTGCTTTCCACCACCGCAGGGGTTTCGCGCACGCGTGGCCGGGGCGCGGAGGCCAGCAGGAGCTGCGTGTACGGGTGGCGAGGGTCGGAGAACAACGCCTCGGTGTCGGCTTCCTCAACGATCCGGCCGAGGTACATCACCGCCACCCGATGCGCGAGATGCCGGACGAGCGCGAGGTCGTGGCTGATGAACAGGTACGTGATCCCACGCTCGGACTGCAGGCGCCGCAACAGGTTCACCACCTGCGCCTGGACCGAGACGTCCAATGCGGACACCGGTTCGTCGCACACCAGGAACTCCGGATCGAGCGCGATCGCGCGGGCGATCGCGACCCGTTGCCGCTGCCCGCCGGACAGCTCGTGCGGATAGCGCGAAGCCAGCGCGGGGTCCAGGGTGACCGCGTCCAGCAGCTCGCGCACCCTGGCCTCGAGGTCGCCGGAGAACCGGTGCACCCGCAACGGTTCCGCGACGATCTGCGCGACGGTCATCCGGCCGTTGAGCGAGTCGTAGGGATCCTGGAACACCGGCTGCATCGTCCGCCGCAGTTCCCGCAGCGAGCGGCGGCTCAGCGCGTGCACGTCGTGGCCCGCCACTTCGACCCGGCCGGAATCGGGGCGTTCCAGCGCGAGCAGCAGCCGGCCGGTGGTGGACTTGCCGCAGCCGGACTCGCCGACCAGCGCCAGCGTCGTGCCGCGGTCGATCCGCAGCGACACCCCGTCCACCGCTGCCGTGGCGCCGTAGTGCTTGACCAGCTCCGCTGCGCTCACCAGGGTCATGCCGGAACCTCCGTCCGCGGATGCCAGCACGCCACGCCGCCGGTCAGCGGGGGCGTGGTGTGGCACGTGTCGTCGGCGTGGCCGCACCGCGGCCGGAACGGGCAGCCCTCGATCTTCGCGCCCACGGCGGGCACCTGCCCGGGGATGGTGGGCAGCTCACCCGCCACGGGCCGGTCCGGATCGGGGACCGACCGCAGCAGCGCGGCGGTGTACGGATGCCGTGGCGTCTCCAGAATCGCCCGTACGGTGCCGGTCTCCACCACGCGTCCGGCGTACATCACCGCAACCCGGTCGGCGATCTCCGCGACCACGCCCATGTCGTGCGTGATGAACAGCAGTGCCGTGTCGCGGGTGCGCTCCCGCAGCAACGCCAGCACCTGGGCCTGCACGGTGACGTCCAGTGCGGTCGTCGGCTCGTCTGCGATCAGCAGCTCCGGGGAACCGGCCAACGCGATCGAGATCATCACTCGCTGCCGCATCCCGCCGGACAGCTCGTGCGGCATCTGCTTCGCGCGCCGTGCGGCGTCGGTGATGCCGACCGACTCCATCAGCTCCACGGCACGGCGCAGGCGCTCCCGGCGGCCCAGCGACGTGTGGATCGCCAGCACCTCGGCGATCTGCGTGCCGATGCGGGTGGTCGGGTTCAGTGAGCTCATCGGATCCTGGAAGATCATCGCCGCGCGCTTGCCCCGAAGCCGCCGCAGCTCGCGGTCCGCCCGGCCGATCAGCTCCGTACCACCCAGCGTCGCCGAGCCCGACACGTGCGCCGCCGGCGGGGCGAGGCCGAGCAGCGCCAAGGCGGTGAGGCTCTTCCCGCATCCGGATTCCCCGACCACGGCGAGGGTCTTGCCGCGGCCGACGGTCAGCTCCACGCCGCGCACGGCCTCCCGGCCGCCGAACGCGACGCGAAGGTCGTGGATCTCCAGCAGTTCGGTCATGGCCGCCCCAGTTCGTCGAGGGTGACCCGAGGGCCTTCGCCGTGTTCGCGGTGCCACGCCGCCAGCTCGGCGGCGGCCGGGGTGCACAGCTGCGCGTCCGCGACCACCGGCGCCAGCAGTTCCTCCAGCGCGGTGACCCGGGCCGGGCGGCCGGACAGCCACGGGTGCACGGTGATCATGCACAGCGAGCCGCACCGTTTCGCCGCCGCGATCTCGGCGGCCCAGCCCGCGCGCACGACCGGTGCCGTCGCGGGTGGCCGCGGATCGCCGCTGGTGTAGCGGTAGTACGGCGCGTCGTCGGTGGCCCAGTCCACCGGAAGTTCCACCAGGTCGTCCACGACGTACGGCCGATCCTCACCCATCAGCGAGCTGTCGTAGCCCACTCCCAGCTCGTGCAGCACCGGGAAGACCTCGGCCGTCATGTCCCAGCTGGGGGAGCGGTAGCCCTGCGGCCGCTGCCCGCCGAGGTCGGCGAGCGTGGTGGCGGCACGTTCGAGGGTGCGTCGGAGGTCGTCGCGCGGCAGCGCACTGGGTGGTTCGTGGCACCAGCCGTGCAGGGCCAGTTCGTGACCGCGCCCGGCGATCTCGGCGACCTGCTCCGGGTACCGGTCGGCGATCCAGCCGGGGGTGAAGACCGTGGCGCGGAGACCGAGGTTGTCCAGCATGGACAGCAGGTTGCGGATGCCGCGGCGGGGGCCGTAACGCCGCTGCTCCAGTTCGCCCAGCGAATCCGGCGGGTCGGCGCGGGTGCGCCACAGGTGCGGTGACTCGCCGTCGAAATCGAGGGTGACGCACACGGCCGCCCGGGCGCCCCCTGGCCAGGGATAGCTCATCACGCGCCTCCGGAAGGGGTGAAGTCGCCCGCGGTGCGGCCGCCGTCCACGTCGAGCACCGTGCCGGTGACGAACGACGCGGCTGCCGAGCACAGCCACAGGATGGCCGAGGGTGCGTCGCCGGGACCCGACGTACGGCCCAGCGGGATGCCGCGCCGCATCTTCGCCACGTGCTCGTCCGGCAGCTCGCTGACCTCGCTGCCCGGTGCGAACCCGGGGCCGACGCCGTTCACCCGGATGCCGGACTCGCCCGTCTCCAGCGCCAGCGAGCGGGTGAGCATGTCCAGCGCGGCTTTGCTGGCCGAGTAGACACCGCCGGTGCGGGTCGGGCGTTTCGCCGCGCCGGAGGAGAGGTTCACGATGCTGCCGCGGGTACCAGTGCGCTGCATCGTGGCAATCACGTGCCGCGCCAGCTGGTACGGCGCGAGGACGTTGATCGCGAAGATCCGCTCCACCGTTTCCCGCTCTGTCGTGGCGACCGGGGTGCGCGGGTACACGCCGGCGTTGTTCACCAGTACGTCCACTGTGGACCATCGGGAATCCAGCTCCGCGAGGAGCCCGGAAACGCCGGCGCCGGTCGAGAGGTCGGCGACCGCGTAGGCGGCACCGAGACGTCCGGCCACCTCGGACAGGGGGCCTTCCCGGCTGTCGGTCAGCAGCAGCTGCGCGCCCTGGTCGTGGAAGGCTTCCGCGATCCACGTGCCGATGAGCCCGGCCGCGCCGGTGACCAGCACCCGCCGCCCGCGGAACTCGTCGCCGTAGTCGATCATGCCGCCACCTTCCTGCGCAGCAGCCGGGCCCTCGGCAGCTCCGCGCGCTTGGCCGGGTCGAGGCGGTCGCGTGCCGCGTCGCCCAGCAGATTCACCGCCAGCACCAGGATGAACAGCGCGACGCCGGGGAACGTGGCCAGCCACCACGCCGAGGCGATGTACTGCTGGCCGTCGGACAGGATGGATCCCCACGACGCCGTCGGCGGCTGCACGCCGAGCCCGAGGAACGACAGCGACGCCTCGTAGATCACCATCAGCCCCAGTTCCAGCGTGCCCACCACGATCGCCACGGGCAGCACCTCCGGCAGCACGTGCCGCAGCACGATCCACCAGCCGCCCGCTCCGGTCGCCGTCGCCGCGCGCACGAACCCGCGGCCGCGGGCCTGCAGCGTCGTCGAGTGGGCGATCCGGGCGTAGCGCGGCCACCGCACCAGCGCGAGGCACACCACGACGTTGACGAGGCTCGGTCCGAGCACCGCGACGACGAGGATCGCGAGCAGGAAGAACGGCACGGACAGCACGACGTCCACCAGCCGCATGATCACCGCGCCCAGCCAGCCGCCACGCCAGCCCGCCAGCACGCCGAGCGCGATCCCGACGACGCCGCCGACCAGCACCGCACCCACGGCGACCAGCAGCGACACCTGGGTGCCGTAGATGACGCGGGACAGCACGTCCCGCCCCAGAGCGTCGGTGCCGAGCAGGTGTGTGCCGCTGGGGGCGAGCAGCCGCTGCGCGAGCGTGACCTTGTCCGGGTCGTACGGCGCGACCACCGGTGCCAAAAGAGCGGCGAGCACGTACACCACGAGAATCGCGAGAGGGAATCCGAGCCGCTTCACGCCGCACCTGCCTTCGTCCCGCCGGCCACCCGCCGGTCGAGCACCCCGTAGAGCAGATCGGTGAGCAGGTTGACCACGATGTACACCGCCGAAGCGAACACCACGATCGCCTGCACCACCGGGAAATCACGGGCCGAGACCGATTGGATGGTCAGCTGCCCGATCCCGGGCCAGGCGAAGATCACCTCGGTCACCACGGCGCCGCCGAGCAGGTTCGCCAGCTCCAGTGCGGCCACGGTGAGCACCGGGATCGCGCTGTTGCGCGCGAGGTGGCGAAAGACCAGCCGGGTCGTGCCGGCACCCTTCGCGCGGGCCGTGCGGATGTAGTCCTGGGACAGCTGCTCGAGCACCGCGCCGCGGGTGACCCTGGCGATCGCCGCGGCCGACAGCGAGGCGAGCGTGACGCTGGGCAGCAACAACGACAACGGGCCGTCGTACCCCGTGGACGGCAGCCACCGCAGCGCGACGGAGAAGACCAGCACCAGCAGCAGTCCGGTCCAGAACGCCGGCATCGCCTGTCCGATGAGGACGATCGGCATGAGGACCTTCTCCTGCCACCGGCCCCGTTTCAGCGCGGTGACCATGCCGATCGTGACACCGAAGACCACGGAGAGGATGAGTGCCGCGACCGCGAGATTGGCCGTGTAGGGCAGGCGTTCGGCGATCAGTTCGGTCGCGGGCCGGTTCTGCACGTAGGAGTAGCCGAGGTCGCCGCGCACCGCGTTGCCGAGGAAGGAAAGGTACTGGTGCCAGAGGGAATCGCTGAGCCCGAGCTGGTCGCGGACGCGTTCGATGTCCGCGGCGGAGGCGCCTTCGGGTACCAGCAGCCGTGCGGGGTCGCCGGAGAGCCGCAGCGCGAAGAAGACGATGGTGGTCACGCCGAACAGCGCGAGCACGGCCTGCGCCAGCCGCCCGGCGAGGTAACGCGGGCTTGCCGGGAAGCTTCGCGGACGGCGGCTGCCTGCTGCGAGCGCCGTCATGTCAGCTCACCTTCATCCGGTCGAGAAACAGGCTTTCCGACGCGTCGGGTGTCCACTGCAGACGGGAGTTCGCGCCGTACACGGCGTAGGACTGGAACAGCCCGATGCCCGGCAGATCGCGTCCGAGCAGGTCGAACGACTGCCGGTACAGCGTGGTGCGACGAGCGACATCGGTGGTTTCGCGGGCCTGCTCGACGAGCGTGTCGAATTCCGGGTTCGTGTAACTGCTCCAGATCTCACCGGTGTGGAAGAGCGGGTAGATCACCCCGTCGGAGTCGAGGCACGAGCACGACCACTTGCCGAACCGGATGGATCCCCAGTCGTGCCCGGGATCCTGCACCTTCTTGAGATAGGTGGCCTGGTCGCTGTTGCGGATTTCGACGTTCAGCCCGACCGCCGCGAGATCACCCTGGATCGCCTGCACCACCTGCGGGTCGAAGGAGGGCGAGGTGGCCATCACGAGCGTTGCGCCGACCGCGTTCGCCTGCCGCAGCAGCCGTTTCGCGGCCTCGGGATCGTGCTGGTTGTCCGGGAGCGACCGGTCGTAACCGAAGGCCAGGGGAGTGGCCATGGAGTTGATGGGTTTTGCATAGCCGCGCTGGAGGTTCCTGATCAGCGCGTCGTAGTCGATCGCCTGGGAGATCGCCTTTCGCACCCGCGGGTCGTCGGTGGCCCCGCCCTTGATGGTGTTGAAGGCGAGGTAGGCGACGCGTTCGGTCGGGGTGGACAGGATCGCCAGCTTCGGGTCCCGGCGGATCTGGTCGGCCGCGTCGGGCGTGAGCGAGGTGGCGAGGTCGACCTTGCGGGACTGCAGATCCGCGACCCGGCTGGCCACGTTCGGCACCGCGCGGAACACCGCGGTGCGGATCGACGGCGCCGTACCCCACCAGCGCGGATTGGCGGTGAGCACGATCTGCGAACCGGCCGTCGCCGAGGCCAGACGGTACGGCCCGGATCCGACCGGCTTGACGGCGAACTGCTTGTCGCCCACCCGCCGCACGTAGGCCTGCGGGACCACCGAGAGCGTGGTGAGGTAGCTCAACAGCGTGGGGGAGGGCACCGAGGTGCGGACCACGAGGTCGGAACCGTCCGCGGCGGCCGAGTCGATCACGGAGAAGTTGGCGTACTGCTGGCTGCCGTACTTCTTGTCCAGGATCCGCGAGATCGAGAACGCGGCGTCGGCGGCGGTGAGCGGACTGCCGTCGCTGAACCGCACCCCGGGACGGATCGCGAACCGCCACGTCAGCGGGTCGGTCTGCCGCCAACTCGTGGCCAGCCACGGCACCACCCGGTTCGTCCTCGGATCGCGGCGCAGGAGCTGGTCGAAGATGTTGCGGTACACCGAATAGGTGTCGGTGTCGTACTGCTTGCCGGGGTCCAGTGTGGACGGATAGTTCGCGGTGTCGATCGTGATGGTGTCCGGGCCGCGGTCCGCGCTCGCCGGTTCGATGCCGCAGGCGGCGCTGCCCAGGGTCAGCAGGGCGGCCAGCAGCGCCAGTGCGGCGCGGGTACGTCTGTGCATGGCTCACTCCCTGCGGTTCGCCGGACAGGATCGGATCCGATCGCCTCAGCCGGGGATGACGCCGTCCTTGGCCAGCAGCGGCGCGTCGACCTCGACGGTCTCGGGGTACTTGATGCCCGCACCGGTGTTGAGCACCACGACCTCCTCGTCTTCGCCGACCCAGCCGGACTCGCGCAGCTGACCGAGCGCCGCGAAGCAGGCCGCACCCTCGGGACAGATGAACGCGCCTTCCAGCTCGGCGAGCTGCTGCTGCGCGGCGAGCAGTTCGTCGTCGGTGACCGCGATGGCGGTGCCCTCGGTCGCGTACACCGCGTCGAGAACCAGGAAATCGCCGAGTGCCTTGGGGACCGTGATGCCGAACGCGACCGTGTGCGCGTCCGGGAACGGCACGCTCTCCCGCGCGCCGGTCTTGACGGCCTCGACGATCGGCGCGCAGCCGGTGGCCTGGACGGCGACCAGCCGCGGCAGCTTCTCGCCGATCCAGCCCAGCTCCTGCATTTCGAGCAGGGCCTTGTGGATGCCGATGATGCCGACCCCGCCGCCGGTGGGGTAGAGGATCACGTCGGGCACCCGCCAGCCGAGCTGCTCCACGATCTCGTAACCCATGGTCTTCTTCCCCTCGAGCCGGTAGGGCTCCTTGAGGGTCGAGACTTCCTGGTAGCCCTCGCGTCGGGCGACGGCCGCGGCCACGAGTTTTCCGGCGTCGCCGATCAGGCCGTCCACGCGGTACAGCTCGGCGCCGCTGGCCACGCATTCCTTCATCGTGATCGCCGGGGCGTCGGCGGGCATGGCGATGAGGCTTTTCATTCCGGCGCGAGCGGCGTACAGCGCCCACGCCGCGCCCGCGTTGCCATTGGTCGGCATCGCCACCCCACGCACGCCCAGCTCGGCCGCGCGGGAGACTCCGACCGCGGCACCCCGGGCCTTGAAACTTCCGGTGGGCACCAGGCCCTCGTCCTTCATCAGCAGCTTCGGCACGCCGAGTTCCTTGCCCTGGCCGGGCAACGGCAGCAGCGGAGTCATGCCTTCGCCGAGGCTGACGATGTTCCCGGCTTCGCGCAGCGGCAGCACCTCGTGGTAGCGCCACAGGTCCGGCGGACGCGTGGCGATGTCCCGCGGCGTCACGGTTTCGCGGACGCGTTCCAGGTCGTAGCGCGCGAGCAGCGGAGCGCCCGCCGCCGAGGTGCCGGCCACCTGATCGGCCTCGTACCGCTCGCCGGTGCGAGAACACTCCAGATGGCTGAGGAACGAGTACGCCATGCCGCCTCCGAACCGTGGATGGAATGCCGAAGAGTTTGGATCCAAAATGCGGCAGCGTCAAGACGGCCCGGATACTGGACTTCGCGGTTCCCGGCGGGCGTGCCCGCGCGTTCCGTACCCCGACTCAACGCCCCTGACCTGCGGAGACGGTAGTTGATCTGTGTGGACAGTCACTTGACGGTGACATGGCCGTGTCCTTTTCGTAACGTCGGCGCTGGTTCGCGGGAACCGCAGCCCCGACCTGGCGGTTCCCGTTCCCCGAGTGAAGAAGAGATGTGACGAGATGTCCGGCAGACACCGGGACGGATCGAGATCCTGGCGGCTCCCGGCCGCCGTGGGTGCGGTGGGTTCCCTGGGCATGGCGGCGGCGGTCTGGCTGACCTCCGGCCCGCTGGCCGAAAGCGCGCCCGCGGCCGACACCCTCGCGCTCAGCGCGGTGCGGCCGTCGAGCAGCACGCCGCCGTCCCCATCCTCGGCCACCCCGGTCGCGCCGAGCACCTCGGCACCCCCGGCGTCCTCGTCGTCGAGTACCCCGACCTCGACGACGAGGACCGCCACTTCCCCGCCCAGCACGACGAAAACCAGTCCGGCGGCGAAGGCGTGTTCGTCCGCTCTGGCCGGTGCGCGGCCGGACGCGGCCCGCGCGGGCAACTACCTGCTGACCAAGTTCGACGTGGACGACGTCGGCGGCCGGGCGGGCCGCAGCAACGCCAGCGACCACCCCTCCGGCCTCGCGCTGGATTTCATGGTCGACACCGGAACCGGCAACGACCTGGCCGCCTACGTGCTGGCACACCAGGAAGAACTGGGAGTGAAGTACGTGATCTGGCGCCAGCGCTACAACGACGGCGACGGCTGGTCCACCATGGAGGATCGCGGCGGCACGACGGCGAACCACTACGACCACGTGCACGTGTCGTTCACCGCGGGCGCGGACGTCTCACTGAACTGCTAGACGGCTGATTCCGTGAAGTTAGTGTTAGTGGTCGTAGGCGATGAGTGATCGTTTGCTGGTCAGGCCGGTGTTCCAGTTGTGCCAGATGCCGGCGGCCATGGCCAGCAGGCGTTGGGCGACGCGGGTGAACACTCCGGCGGGGGTGCGTCCGCCGTGGGCTTCGAGGTCGAGCTGGCCCTTGAGGGTCTGGTTGACCGACTCGATCCGTTGACGGACACCGCCGAGGTTGCCGTTGCGGTAGGTCTCGTCCTTGCGGTCCGGGCGCAGCAACTCCAGCCCCATCGCCGCGGTCAGCTTCTTGAATTCCTTGCCGGCGAAACCCTTGTCCGCCAACAGGGTCTGGCCGTCACGAACGAGGTGGTGGTTGTGCTCGAGCAGGGCGGCCAAGACCTCGCGTTCGCCGAGTTTCGGGTTGGCCAGGCACCACATGATCGGCATGCCGTCGCCGGCGCAGACGAGGTAAAGCTTGAGCCCCCAATACCACCGAGAGTGTGACGCACAGTAGCCGTAACTGGCGTGGCCGGCCAGGTCGGAGCGCTTCACGGTTTCCCGGGACATCCCGCACGGCACCGGGGTGGCATCGGTGATCCACATGTCGTCAAACCAGGACGGACAGCACAGGGAAAGGGCCAGGATGGTCTTGCGCAGCAACGGTTCTGATGCCTTTAACCGCTTGTGGTAGCCGGACTGCCCAGGAAGATGAGCAAACCATTCACGCCACCGGGAGTCGGCATGAAGATGGCGAATCCATCGGCGCTCGGAGTCATACCGCAGCAACACTTGGGCAGTGGCCAGCGTGATCAACTCACTGTCCGTGAGTAGTGGGCGCCGTCCCCGGCCGGTCCGGGGCAGCACCACATGGTCATCGACGAGCACGTACAGTGCCGTCAGGAGGGTGTTCAGGTCGTTCTTCACAAAATGATCATGAGCACCCTCCACTCATGCCCACACTCGGGGCCACTTCACACGACCTTCACGGAATCACTCATCTAGGGCGGGTTGGCGAACGGTGCTCAGCGGACGAGTCGTACCGTGGCGCCGACGGGCCCGAACGTCGACTCGGCGCCGTCAGGTTCGAAGCCATTGCGTCGGTAGAACGCGCGAGCGCGCGGATTGTCCGCCGCCACCCACAGCGAGGCCGGACGTCGGCGAGCACCGCGTCGAGCAGCGACTGCCCGGCCCCGCTGCCGTGAGCGCGGGCGAGCACGTACAGCATGGTCAGCTCCTCGGGACGCACTGCGTCCCGGTCGGCCGTGGCCTGGGCGGCGGCGAACCCGACAACGCCGGTTCCGTCGACGGCGACGGCGACGTCGGCCGTGAACGATTCGTCCTGCAGGTTCGAGCGCCACATCCGAATGCGCCGCCCGACGTCGAACCACGGGTTGGTGTCCGGGTCTGCCACCAGCCGGCCGTAAGTCTCCCGCCAGGACGTCGCGTGCACACGGGCGATGCTGTCCGCATCGTCGAGAACCGCGACACGGATCGACGTCGTCCCGACGTCTTCTGCTCCCATGCTCGAGCCACCACCGGAACAACTCGTCGTTCGGCTCGCCAAGGCGGACAGGTCGGAGCGACTCACGAGCTAGCGCTGCGCGCCGGCACGCCGGCGTACGAGCAGCGTGTACACGCCGAGGATCACCACGAGGCTGATCAGGCTCAGGTACAGCTGCGAGCGGGTGTCCGCGTCGACGAAGAGCATCGACGCGACGACGCCGAGGGTGAGTACCAGGCTCACCCAGGTGAGCCAGGGGAATCCCCACATTCGCAGCTTCAGCTGGTCCGGGGCCTCGGCTTCCAGCCGCCGGCGCATCCGCAGTTGCGAGCCGGCGATGATGGCGTACACGAACAGCGCGACGGCGCCGGCCGAATTGACGATGAAGTAGAAGATCTTGTCCGGGGAGACGTAGCTCATCACGACCGCGACGTAACCGACCAAAGTGGACACGAGGATCGCTTTCCACGGCACGCCACGGGAGTTGGTGTCCGCGATCCACTTCGGCGCCCAGCCGTGCCGGCGTAGCGCGAAGAGCATGCGGGAAGCCGTGTACAGTCCGGAATTCAGCACCGAGAGCGCGGCGGTCAGCACGACCGCGCTGACGATCGTGGCCGCGGCCGGGATGCCGAACCGGTCGAACGCCGCGGCGAACGGGCTGGTCTCGCTCGGCACCTGCCGCCACGGGGTGATCATCACCAGCAGCGCCACCGAGCCGACGAAGAAGATGATGACCCGCCAGACGATCGTGGAGGTCGCGCGGCGGACCGCGGCCGCGGGCTCGTCGGATTCGGCGGCGGCGATGGTGACGATCTCGGTGCCGAAGTAGGAGAAGATCACGATCACCACCCCGTGCAGGACGGCGAACCACCCGTTGGCCACGAAGCCGTCCTGGGCGATGTTCCCGACCGAGAACGTCGCGTGCGGCCACAGGCCCAGCACGAACAGCACGCCGAGGACGAGGAACACCAGGATGGTGGCGATCTTGATCGAGGCCAGCCAGAACTCGGTCTCGCCGAACGACCGGGCCGAGGCGAGGTTCGACGCGGTGAGCAGCAGCATCAGCACCAGCGAGAACACCCACTGCGGGACCGAAGGAAGCCAGCCCTCGAGGATCTTCGCCCCGGCGACCGCCTCGAACGCGACCACGCCGACCCAGAAGTACCAGTACAGCCAGCCGATCGTGAAGCCGGCCCAGCCGCCGAGCGAATCCCGCGCGTACTCCATGAACGAGCCCAGCGTGGGGGCGGCGGTCGCCATCTCGCCGAGCATCCGCATGACGAGCACGACGAGCAGCCCGCCGACGGCGTAGGACAGCACCGCCGCCGGGCCGACGGTGTGGATCACCGCGCCACTGCCGATGAACAGGCTGGCCCCGATGATCCCGCCCAGCGCGATCATCCGGACGTGCCGCTGGCGCAGCGCCGGTTTCAGGTCCTGCTCGGCCGCCTGGTCCTTCGTTCCCACCGGATGCGTCCTCTCGCCTCGCCTGAGTCGCGTGATTCTCGCACCGAGCACTCGTTCAGGGAAGGAAATTCCGCAGCCGGTCAGAACACGCTCAGCAGTACCGCCGAAAGCACGCTGGCCGCCATCACTGCCCCGGCCATCGCGACGGTGACCCGCCACGACAACGCCCGGCCGGCCATGACCATCGACGGCAGACTCAGCGCGGGCAGCGCGATCAGCAGCGCCCCCGCCGTCCCCGGGGAGGCGCCGGCGGCGGTGAGGGCGAGCACCACCGGGATCTCGCCGCCGGTCGGGATCACCAGCAGGGTGCCGACGACGGCGCACACGGCGACTGCCGCGACGCCCAGGCGAGCAGTCAGGCCGGAGAAGTCCGACAGCCAGCCACTCAGCGCTCCGACCAGGAGGACCACCACCAGGTATTCCGGAACGAAGACCACAGCGAAACGGATCAGCGAACGCAGGTAGCGCGACGGCAGGTCGCGCACGCGCGTCGGTTCGTCTGATATCTCCGCGTCGGGGCGCGGACGGGCAACGCGCGCCACGAGCGCGGTCGCCCCAAACACCAGCAGTGCGCCGGCGATCAGGCGCACCACCCCGAATTGCCACGGCGCAACCAGGAACAGGAACACCAGCACGGCCGGATTGAGCACCGGGTTGCCCACCCAGTAAGCGAGACTCGCCGCCGTTGTGGCCCCGCGCCGGCGCAGGCCCACGGCGACTGGTGCGGTACAACAGGTGCACATGAGGCCGGGCAGGGCGGCCGCGCCGCCGGCGAGGCTCTGCCCGAACCGCGATCGACGGTTGAGCGCGGCGAGCAGCCACGTCTTCGGCACCAGCGCGTCGACAGCCGCCGCCAGCACGAGACCGACCACCGCGGCAGGCCACACGGACTGGAAGTACGCGACGGTGAACTGCCACGCGCCGGACCACGACGGCGCGGAACCGGGTGCGCCTGCCTTCGCGAAGATCGCCCCGCCGGACCACGTGCGCGTGTCAGCCACGGTGGATGCTTTGCCCGCGTAGGGGATCCACTTCGCCCATAGCAGTCCGGCGATGAACAGCGCCGCAAGTACCGCGATGCCGGCTATGCCCGCGCGGAGGTTCGGTCGGACAGCGGTAGTGGTCATCCCTGCTCCCGTTCCGCGAGGTGGCCGGCCGCGAAGGCGTCGTCGACAGGCCGGGGTTCCCCGACGGTGGGCAGGTAATCGTCCGGACGTCCCGGGTTGTGCTCAGTCCTCCGGTGCCGGGTCCGCTCCCAGCGGCTGCCAGTCGAGCCGGCCGCCGCGGATCTCGTCGACGAGCGCTCGGGTGAGGTCGAGGTCGGCGCGCTGGTGGGCTTGCAGGTGCCGGATCTCCACGAGCGCGACCGCGGGCATCCCGTGTTTGCGCAGCGCGTCGTATTCGGTCTGGGACGCGGCGAGCTGGCCTTCGAGCAGTACGCACCGGCGCTCGAGCCGCTCGGCCGCGGTTTCGGTGCTCAGGAGCGAGAGGCAGGCGAGCGCGGTGCCGTACGTCGAATACTCGGCAGCCGGGCTGACCAGCAGCGCCCGCAGCCGGTCGCGGGCGAGTTCGCGGCCGGCTGCGGTGATCGAGTACACCGTCCGCTCCGGGCGTTTGCCCTCGCGCAGAGTGGCGACCGGCTCGATCAGCGCTTCCTTCGCCAGCGTCTCCACTGTGTGGTAGAGCGCGCCGTGGGTCACCTTCACGAACTGGTCGAGACCCTGTTCCCGCATTTGCTGGCGCAGTTCGTAAGGGTGCGACGGTGCGTCGGCGAGCAGCCGCAGCACGGTCAGGCCCAGTGCGGTGAGAGTACGCACGCTTGCTCCTTCCGGACTTGATCCGGCTAATATAGTCCAAGTGGACTATATAGAGGAGACGGGTGGTGCCGCGCCGGAAATCCGCGCGGAGCGGGAGTTCATGGAGCTGTGCCGCGCGAAGCTGCTGCGGATGCGGGGCGAGGCCGAAGCGATGCTCGACCGCGGCGCGGCCGAGGGCGACGCGGTGGTGGACAAGTACTTCAACCACGCGTTGCGGGAGTTCCGGAAGAAGACCGTCGCCGACCTGTCCGGGTTCGATGATGCGCCGCTGTTCTTCGGCCGGCTGGATTACGCGGCGGGTGAGGTGTTCGACGACCGTCCGGAGACGGCGGATCCGGACGGTACGGGGCTCGCGCACACGCGTACCGAGGACAGCGACCTCCTCTACGTGGGCCGGCGCGGAGTGCGCGACGCCGACGGCGAGCCCGTCGTCATCGACTGGCGTGCCTCGCTTTCGCGCGCGTTCTACGAGGCCTCGCCACTGGAGCCGATGGGTGTGCGCGTCCGCCGCCGGTACGGGTTCGACCAGGCAGGCCTGCTCAGTGCTTTCGAGGACGAGCCGATCGAGGGCGCGCCGGTTTCCCCTGGCGCGAGCCGACTGGTGACGCGGGAGATCGAACGACCCCGGCAGGGACCGATGCGGGACATCGTCGCCACGATCCAGCCGGAGCAGATGCGGCTGGTCCGGGCGCCGCTGGACGAGACGGTGTGCATCCAGGGCGCGCCCGGCACCGGTAAGACCGCGGTCGGCCTGCACCGCCTGGCGTATCTGCTTTTCGCCGAGCGTGAGCGGCTGCGCAAGGAGGGCGGGGTGGCGGTGATCGGGCCGAACAGCGCGTTCCTCGCCTACATCCACAACGTGCTGCCGGCTTTGGGGGAGGTCGAGGTCGTCCAGCTGACCATCGACGACCTGACCGGACCGGGCCTCGAGGTCTCGCGGGTGGACGACGCGCGGGCGGCGCGGGTCAAGGGCGGCCCGGCGATGGCCGAGGTGCTCCGGCGGCACCTGTGGGCGCGGATCGGCGAGCCGGACGAAGAGATCGAGGTCAGGCACCAACAGCGCATCTGGCGCGTGCCGGTCAGCGAGCAGGCCGAAGAACTCGCCGCTGTGCTCGAGCGCGGGACCACCTACGGTGCGGGTCGCGAGCTGTACGCGCAGCGGCTGGCCAACCTGGTGCTGCGCCGGATGGAGCGGGCCTCCGGCACGAGCACCACGCTGACGCAGCTCAGCAAGAACCGGGGGATCGGCCAGGCGTTGCGCCGGCTGTGGCCGGTGGTCGATCCGGGGCGCCTGGTCTTCGAGCTGCTCACCGATCCGGTGCAACTGGCCGGCGTGGCGGCGGGCGTGCTCTCCGCGGAGGACCAGCGGGCGATCGTCGTGGCGCCGCGGCCGCGCAGCATGCGATCGATGCCGTGGTCCACGCTCGACCTGGCACTGGTGGACGAGGTTGCGGGTCTGCTCGGTCGTCCGGTCCGGCTGGGGCACGTCGTGGTCGACGAAGCGCAGGACCTCAGCCCGATGCACCTGCGTGCGATCGCCCGCAGGCTGGCCGGCGCGTGCACCGTGCTGGGCGATCTGGCCCAGGCGACGAGCCCGTCCGCGGTGCGCGGCTGGCCGGAGGTGCTGACCCGGCTCAACCGGCCGGACGGCGCGATCGAAGTCCTCGACCGCGGCTACCGCGTCCCCGCCGAGGTGCTCGGTTTCGCCGCCCGGCTGCTCCCGCACCTCGCCCCGGACCTGACGGGCCCGACGTCCTTCCGGCCCGGCGAGGACTCGCTCCGCGTGACCGGCACCGGCGTGCGTGAGCGCACTCCTGCGATCGTCGAGGCCTGCGAGAGCGCGCTGGCGGGCGAAGGGTCCGTCTGCGTCCTCAGTGCGGACGCGGATGTTCCCGCGCTGCACCGGGAACTCGTCGCGGCCGCGCTCGCTCACACAGTCCTGGGCGAAGAAGTTCCGAATCCGGAGCGGCTCACCCTGGCCCCGGTCTCACTCGCCAAGGGCCTCGAGTACGACACGGTCGTGGTCGTCGAACCCGCGCGGATCGTCGCCGCGGAACCCCGTGGCCTGCAACGGTTATACGTCGCGTTGACCCGTGCGGTGAGCCGGCTGCACGTGATCCACGCGGAGCCGCTGCCGGAACCGCTCCGTGAGGCGGTCCCGGCAGCGGGCGTGGTTGTAAGAAGCGTGTCTTAGCGCTACGCTCGGGACAGTAAGAAGATCGTCTTACGAGGAGCGTGCCGTGGATACGCGTCGCGAACAGGCGGAGGCGACCCGGGAACTGCTGCTGCGGGCCGCGGAGCGCCTGTTCGCTGAGCGTGGGCTCGCGCAGGTGTCGAACCGGCAGATCGTGGAGGCGGCCGGGCAGGCGAACAACTCGGCGCTGGCCTACCACGTCGGCAGCCGGACGGCGTTGATCCAGGCGATCACGCGGTCGCACGTCGAGCCGATCGCGGAGCGGATGCGCGAGCGGGTGGGGCGGACGCGGCGTTCGGCGCGTCCGCGGGATCACGTCGCCAGCCTGGTGCTGCCCTACACCGAACACCTGGCGAGCCTCGGCAATCCCAGCTGGTGTGCCCGGTTCCTGGCCCAGGTCGTGACCGATCCGGCGCTGATCGACGTGAGCGAGGCCGTCGACCCGGTGCTGGCGGTGGAGTTCGTCGACGGCTCGGCGGCGGTGTGGCAGCACGTGGCCGAGCTGCCGGCGGCGGAATCCGCGCTGCGCCGGCAAACCGCGCGCGTCGCGGTGATCCACACGTGCGCCGAGCAGGAGCGGGTCGCGGCGGCCACCGGGGCGGCCGCCGACTGGTCGCTGGTCGGCGAAGCCCTCACCGACGCGCTCACCGGCATGCTCACCGCTTCGCGCCACCACCCGGAAGGACATTGATGACCACCACGAAACCGCCCACCATGCGCCGCCCGGTCCCGCCGGAAATGCTGCGGCGCGGCAGGTGTCCGTTCGATCCGCCGGCGGAGCTGGCGAAGCTCGACGACCAGGCGCCGCTGTCGCGGATCGAGCTGCTCAACGGCGCGCACGCCTGGGTGATCACCGGCTACGAGCAGGCGCGTGCGATTCTCGCCGACACCCGGTTCAGCTCCGACAACGTGCGCCACCGCACGGCGATGGACCTGCGCCCGGAGGAGGCCGGCGAGCCGCGGCGCCCGGTCGAGCTGCCGCAGCGTGCGGACGGGCGGTTCCTGTTCATGGACCCGCCGGAGCACACGCGGCTGCGCCGGCTGCTCACCGGCCAGTTCACCGTCCGGCGCATGCAGCAGCTCGAAGCACGCATCCGGGAGATCGCGGTCGAGCACCTCGACGCCATGCGTGCGGCCGGAAACAGCGGTGACGTCGTACCGGCGTTCGCGTTGCCCTTGCCCTCGCTGGTGATCTGCGAGCTGCTCGGTGTGGACTACGCCGACCGCGCGGAATTCCAGGAGCGCACAGCGGTCGCGCTGAACCTGACCAAACCCGAGGAGGAACGCCAGGCGGCGTCCGAGGCGATCCAGGGTTTCATGCGCGGACTGGTGGCCTACAAGCGCGAACACCCGGCCGACGACCTGTTGTCCGGCCTCATCCACGGCGACGCGGAGCCGGCGCTGACCGAGGAGGAGCTCGTCGACATCGCGACGGTGCTGCTCGGCGCCGGCCACGAGACGACGGCGAACATGCTGGCACTGGCCACTTTCGCGCTGCTGGAACACCCGGACCAGCTGGCGCTGGTGCGCGAGGACCCGTCGGTGCTCGACAACGGCGTCGACGAGCTGCTGCGCTACCTGTCGATCATCCACATCGGACCGACGCGCGTCGCGACCGAGGAGATCACCGTTGCCGGGACGACGATCGCGGCTGGGGACACGGTGCTGATCTCGGTGCCACAGGCGAACCGCTCGGCCGAACACTGGCCACAGCCGGAACGTCTCGACCTGACCCGCCCGCGGACCTCGCACCTGGCCTTCGGACACGGTGTGCATCAGTGCCTCGGCCAGCAGCTCGCACGGTCGGAGCTGCGCGTCGGCCTCGCCGAACTGGTGACGCGGCTGCCGGATCTCCACCTCGCGCTCGACCCCGGCGAAGTGTCACTGCGCACGGACATGCTGGTCTACGGGGTGCATTCACTGCCGGTGACCTGGTCCTGACTCCGGACGCGCGGGGCGCCGGAAAGCGGGCGTCCCCGCAGGTCCTGGGCGACCGGGCTGGGGGAGAGAAAACATGGCTCGTTTCCGCACGATGGTCCGGCCGTCCCCGGATCGCGTCGCGAAAGCGGTGGCCGACGGGCAGCTTCCGGGACTGATCACCACTTTGGAGAACCGGGCGTACAAGACCTATCGTGCGCGGCTCATGGCGCACCGCAGGCTGATGTTCCGGAAGAATGCGTGGAATTGCTCGCTGATCGCACTCGCCACCTCCACGACCATCGCTTCGGTCGGTCTGCTGATCGAAAACACCCTGTACGGCGCGGGCGGCAATGCGTTGATGGTCGCGCTCGCGATCCTGTCCCTGATGACGTCGCTGGTGGTGTCGAGCATGAACTACGGCGCCCGCGGCCGCGCCATGGAGGCGAACTACAAGAGCATCCAGCATCGCCGTCGAACTGGAGAGCTTGTCCACGAGACGGTCCGGGAATCTCCGGTCGGAGCATCAGGAGTTGAACCGCCGCTACCTGAACGCCGTGGACTCGTCGAAAAACCATTCCCCGGCGGACTACTTCCGGACTCTCGGGACCGCCCTTTCGCCGCGCGACCCCAGGAAAGTGTGGCTCGGCACCGCTGTGACGGTGTTTCCGGTCCGTGCGCTCCGCTGCCGGTGGTGATCCCCTTCGCGGCGTGGTTCGTGCGGGGCTGCCGTCCTGGTCTCGGCTCGGGCGGTCCTGACTCGGGCTGTGCCGGCTCGGGCGTGGTTCAGGGTGCCGGTTTCGCCGTGCGGCGGCCCGCGATGTCCTCGAGGGCGGTGAGCGCGGTGGCGATCACCGGCTGCCGGCGGCTGCCGCGGCGGACGCCGGTCAGGATGTGCCGCGCCGGGGTGGGATCGCCGCGCAGCGGGACCCGGACGATCCGGTCCCCGGTCGGGATGCGGGCCAGCCGGGGGATGAGCGCGACCCCGAGACCCGCACCCACCAGCGCGGCCGCGGTGTCCCATTCCGAGGACTCGTGGGCGATCGACGGGGTGAAGCCGGCGTTGGCGCACGCGGTCAGCACGAGCCCGTGGTGGGGCCGCCCGGGACGGTCCATGATCCACGATTCCGCGGCGGCTTCGCTCAGCAGCACCGAAGCCCGGTCCGCGAGCGGATGGTCGGCGGGAACCAGCAGGTCGAGCGGATCGTCGAGAAGGGACTCCTGGTCGAACCGGGTGTCGGTGCGCGGGGGAATCCCCGCGGTCGCCACGACGACGGCCAGATCGGCCTGCTCCCGCAGCAGCAGTTCGAAGCAGTCCTCCGGGTCGGCCTCGATGATCCGCACCGCGCACAGCGGATACGCCGCACGCACCTGGGTGACCACGTAGGGCAGGAGCGCGGCCGCGGCGGTGGAGAATCCGCACAGCCGCAGCGACCTGACCTGGTCCGGATCGGTGTCGGCCAGCTCGCTGCGGATCTCCTCCCACAGGGTGTGCAGGTCCACGGCACGCGCCAGCAGGATCCGGGCGGACTCGGTGAGCCGGACGCCCCGGCCGTCCTGTTCGAGCAGCGGCACCCCGAGATCCGTGGCCAGGGAACGGATCTGCGCCGACACCGCCGACGGGGAGAAGTTCAGCGCCTCCGCGGCGGCCGTGACCCCGCCGCACGCGGCGACGACGCGCAGGACGTTCAGCCGTCGATCGATCATGCGGTTATTGTGCACGGTTATCTGCGGGAACATGCGCTTCTTTTCGCAAGTGGGTGGGGTCACACTCCAGACAAGCGTTGCGGCGCGGCTGCCGAACGCCACCTCAGCGACCGGAGGAGGACACCGTGACCGCACTGGCCGAGCCGGCGAGCGAACGCCGCGACACTGCCGGACTCGTGGCTCGGCGGCTGCCGGGCCACGCACTGGAGGCGCCGTTCTACGTCAGCGACGAGTTCCTCGCCCTCGACCTGGCGGCCGTCTTCTCCCGGCACTGGATCTTCGTGGCGACCGAGGCGGAGGTCCCCGAGGCGGGGGACTACGTGACCATCGACGTCGGGCCGTATTCGGTCATCGTGCTGCGCGACGACGACGAGCAGGTGCGCGCGCTGCACAACGTCTGCCGGCACCGCGGCTCGCGCATCCTCCACGACGCCGCCGGGTCGGTCGGCAACCTGGTGTGCGGCTACCACCAGTGGACCTACTCCACAGACGGGACGCTGATGCACGCGGGGCAGCAGGCCCCGGGCTTCGACAAGAGCTGCTTCGGCCTGAAACAGGTCGCCGTGCGCTCGGTCGAAGGGCTGATCTTCGTGTGCCTCGCCGCCGACCCGCCGGCCGATTTCGACGACGTCGCCGCGCGGATCACGCCGTACCTCGCGCCCCACCAGCTGCGCACCACCAAGGTCGCCGCCCAGGAGGACCTGATCGAGCACGCCAACTGGAAGCTCGTGATGGAGAACAACCGCGAGTGCTACCACTGCGAGGCCGGCCATCCGGAGCTGACCTGCACGTTCTTTCCGACCTACGGCTACGCGGACGACGAGATCCCGAAGCGCCTGTTGCCCGCCCACAGCCGCTACCTGGAGGCGACATCCGAGCTGGAACGCGAGTGTGACGCGCGCGGGTTCCCGTACGCGCTGATCTCGGAGCTGTCCGGACGGCCGACCGGATTCCGGGTGCGCCGCGAGGCGCTGGACGGCGCGGGCGAGTCCTACACCCGGGACGGCCGGGCCGCGTCCCGCATCCTGCTCGGCGACCTGGACACGCCCCGGATGGGCCGGCTGTCGCTGCACTTCCAGCCCAACTCGTGGTTCCACTTCCTCGGTGACCACATCGTCACGTTCTCGGTGCTGCCGCTGGCCGCCGACCGGACTCTCGTCCGCACGACCTGGCTCGTGCACGCCGACGCGGTCGAAGGCGTCGACTACGACCCGGCAACGCTCACCGAAGTCTGGCACCAGACCAACGCCCAGGACGGTGCGTTCGTGGCCCGTGCGCAGGCCGGCGTCCGCGATCCGGCCTACTCGCCGGGACCGTACGCACCCACCGAAACCGACGTCGAGGAATTCGTCGCCTGGTACATCGAGCGGCTGAAGGAGTACGCGAACCGATGACCGACATGCTGACCGCACCCGTTGCCGCCCCGGACCACGCGGGCACCGGCGCCCCGTTCCGCGTCGGCGAACTGGACGGCTACCTCACCTGCACCGGCGTCACCGACGTCACCCACGACGTCCGGAGCTTCACCTTCGCACTGCCGGAGCGGGCGGGGCTGCACTTCCTTCCCGGGCAGTTCCTCACTTTCCGCTTCCTCATCGACGGCGAGCGGAGGGAACGCTGCTACACGATCTCGTCACCGCCGACCCGGCCCGAAACCCTGACGATCACGGTCAAACGCGTACCGGGCGGGGTGGTCTCGAACTGGCTGCACGACCACCTGCGGGCGGGGGACGTGATCGGCGCGTCCGGGCCGTTCGGGCAGTTCAGTTCCACGATCCACCCCGCGGACAAGTACCTGTTCCTCACTGCGGGCAGCGGGA
This sequence comes from Amycolatopsis jiangsuensis, assembly GCF_014204865.1. Taxonomy (NCBI): domain Bacteria; kingdom Bacillati; phylum Actinomycetota; class Actinomycetes; order Pseudonocardiales; family Pseudonocardiaceae; genus Amycolatopsis; species Amycolatopsis jiangsuensis. The sequence goes on along the minus strand of NZ_JACHMG010000001.1, from coordinate 1,635,255 downwards.
TCACCCCGGCGATGTCGATGCTGCGCACCCTGCGCGCCACGGGGGACCCGGCCGATGTCGTGTTCGTCCATTCCGCACGCACGCCCGACGACCTCGTCTTCCGTGCCGAACTCGAAGCGCTGGCCGCGGAGTCCGGTACCTCGGTGGTGTTCCTGTGTGAGAACGACTCCCCGGGTGAGCAGTGGCACGGCCGGCGTGGCCGGCTGAGCATGGCGACGCTGGGGGAAGCCGCACCGGACCTGCTCGGCCGGGAAGTCTTCACCTGCGGACCGCCCCCGTACATGGCCGCGGTGCGCGAACTGCTCGGCCGGGCGGGGGCCGATCGGCGGCGGTGCCACGAGGAATCCTTCGTGTTCGGTACGGCGGCGCCGGCCACTTCGGCGCCGGCCGGCACCGCGACCAAGCACCGGGTGGACTTCCGGCGCAGCGGGCGGACGGTCGAATGCGACTCGGACACGACCGTGCTGGAAGCGGCGGCCGGTGCGGGACTCACCCTGCCCTCCTCGTGCGGGGAGGGCATGTGCGGTACCTGCAAGCTCACCCTCCTGTCCGGCCGGGTCGACATGCAGCATGCCGGCGGGATCCGGCCACGGGAGATCAAGCAGGACAAGGTCCTGGCCTGCTGTTCGAAACCGCTCGAAGACCTGGCGATCGACGCCTGACCCGGCACGCCCGAGTTTCACTGGAGGTGCGATGTGACCGCCCCGGACCCGTTGCTGAGCCCGTTCACCCTCAAGGGACTGACGTTGCGCAACCGCATCGTCAGCACCTCGCACGAGCCCGCCTACAGCGAGGACGGCCTGCCCACCGACCGGTACCGCGCCTACCACGTGGAAAAGGCCCGCGGCGGGGCCGGTCTGACCATGATCGGCGGCAGTGCCCTGGTCAGCAGGGACAGCGCACCCGCGTTCGGGAATCTCCAGCTGTGGAAGGACGAAGCGGAACCGCTGCTGCGCCGGCTGGCCGACGAGGTCCACGACCAGGGTGCCGCGGTGATGACCCAGCTGACCCATCTGGGCCACCGCACGAGCAACTACGCGGGTGAGTGGCTGCCCGCCGTCTCGGTCGGCACCGTCCGCGAGCCCGCGCACCGTGCCTTCACCAAGGCCGCCGAGCAGTGGGACCTCGACCGGGTGCTGCAGGATTTCGTGGCCGTCGCCCAGCGATGCCGGTCCGCGGGCCTGGACGGCATCGAGCTGATGGCCTACGGGCACCTGCTCGACGCGTTCTGGTCGCCGTTCTGGAACGACCGGGACGACGAGTACGGCGGCTCCTACGAGAACCGGATGCGCTATCCGCTGCGCGTGATCCGGGCGGTCCGGGAGGCGGTGGGGCCGGACTTCGTCGTCGGCGTGCGCATGAGCTTCGACGAGCAACGCGACGGCGGTCTCGAACCCGGCGAGGCGCTGCGCGTCGCCGAGGACATCACCGCCGCGGGAATCGACTTCCTCAGCCTGATCCGGGGGTCGATCAGCACCGAAGCCGGCCTGGCCAGGGTGATCCCGCCGATGCACACCCCGGCCGCTCCGCACCTGGAATTCGCCGGGCAGATCAAACGGAAGGTCGCGGTGCCGGTCATGCACGCGGCCCGGATCGCGGACGTGGAGACCGCGCGGTACGCGATCGCCGAGGGACTGCTCGACCTCGTCGGCATGACTCGCGCGCTGATGGCCGATCCCGAGTTGCCGGCCAAGGTCGGTGCGGGGCAGGCGAACCGGATCCGCCCCTGCGTCGGCGCGGGCATGTGCATCGACGGCATCTACCAGTCCGGTGCCGCGTACTGCATCCACAATCCGTCGACCGGACGTGAACTCGAGCTACCGCACCGCATCGACCGCGCGGAAACGCGCAAGCGCGTCGCGGTGGTCGGCGCCGGGCCCGCCGGGCTGGAGGCCGCCCGCGTGCTCGCCGAACGGGGTCACGAAGTCCAGCTGTACGAGGCAGGCGACAAGGTCGGCGGGCAGCTGCTGCTGGCCTCGCTGGCTCCCCGGCGGCGAGATCTCCGCGGGATCATCGACTGGCGGCAGGACGAACTGGCACGGCTGGGAGTTCCGGTGTCGCTCAACACCTACGTCGAGGCGGCAACGCTGCGCGAGGAGGACTGGGACGTCGTCATCGTCGCGACCGGTGGCACCCCGGCCGCACCCCGCGTACCGGGCGCGAACCTGGTGCTCGACACCTGGGACGTGCTGACCGGCGTCCGCCACCCACGAGGGCGCGTCCTGGTGTACGACGACCATGGCGGCAATCAGGCACTCGACGCGGCGGAGGCGCTGGTACGAGGGGGAGCGCAGGTCGAGATCGTCACACCCGAGCGCACGGTTTCCCCGGACGTCGGCGGCATCACCGCGTCCACCTACTTCGAAGCACTGGCCGAAGCGGGCGTGCCGGTGACCGTGCTCCGGCGTCTGCACGGCGTCCGCAGGACCGAGGCCGGCCTGGAGGTGGAGTTCCGCATGGACGGTTCGAAGGTCTGCGAACACCGGACCTACGACGGCGTCGTCGCCGAAATGGGCACCGAGCCGGTCGCGGAGGTCTACGAGGGCTTGGCGGAACGGTCGGCGAACGGGGGAGCGGTGGACGTCGCCGACCTGCTTGCGTTGCGCAGCCAGAAGATCGTGCGCAACGCGGACCGGAACTGGCAGCTCTTCCGCATCGGCGACGCGGTGGCGAGCAGGAACGTCCACGCGGCGATGCTGGACGCGGCACGCCTCTGCCGCGCTCTGTGATCTCCGGGAATCCGGCGCTGCGCCGAGCAGCGATCAGGTGCTGGACGCACGCACCGTCAGCGACACCGGCAGGATCCGCCGCTGTGGCGTGGGGGCCTGGCCGTCCACGAGCCCGGTCAGGATGGCGACCATCGCGCGTACTTGCTCGCGCGGGTCCTGGTGTACCGACGTCAGCGGAGGCGTCATTGCGGGGGCGAGGGTCACGTTGTCGTCGAAGCCGACGAGTGCGACGTCCTCGGGCACACGGCGCCCGGCGCCTTCCAGGGTGCGCAGGGCGCCGAGGGCCATCATGTCGCTGGCGACGAACACCGCGTCCACGTCCGGGGCCCGCTCGAGCAGCGCGGACATCGCGTTGGCGCCGCCGGCGAGGGTGAAGTCGCCTTCCTCGGCCAGGCCGGCCGGGTCGAGCCCGGCGTCGAGCAGGGTCTTGCGCCAGCCGGCGAGACGGTCGATCGGCGCGTTCTGGTCCTGCGGCCCGGACACGGTGGCGATCCGCCGCCGCCCGGCGGCGAGCAGGTGCTCCACGGCCAGCCGGGCGCCGCTCTCGTTGTCGAAGTCGACCACGTGCGCGCCGCGTTTCAGCCCGGCGGGCTGCCCGCCGAACACCACCGGGATCTTCAGCAGCCGTAACGCTTTCGGCAGCGGATCGGCGCGGTGCGGCGCGAACACGAGGGCGCCGTCGACGTGCCCGCCTTCCAGAAACCGCACGGTACGGCGGAGATCCTCGGTGGTGTCGCTGAAGATCAGCACCATCTGGCGGCCGATGTCGGCCAGTTCGCGGTAGCCCGCGCGCATGACGGCGGTGCGGTACGGATCGTCGAGCAGCCGCGCTTCGGGCTCGGACAGGACCACCGCGATCGCGTCCGTGCGCCGCGTGACCAGCGACCGCGCCGCCTGGTTCGGCGAGTAGCCGAGGTCGCGCGCCGCGGCGAGGACCTTCTCCCTCGAGGCGGCGCTGACGTACTCGTCCTCGTTCAGCGCCCGCGACGCGGTCGACCGCGATACGCCGGCGAACGCGGCGACGTCCTCCAGCGTCGGCCGCGCGCCGTCCTCCGCCCGAGCCATCACGGCATCCCTCACTTCCGGTCACGGCGAGCATAGCTCGTCCGGGAGCGCTCCTGGATAGTCCGGGTCACTTGACAGTGCTCAGTACGGCGCTCACACTGCCACAGGCTGGGAGCGCTCCCAGTGAGGAATCGTGGCGGGGATCCGGCGAGGTGCCGTGAAAGGGTGGTCATGACCGCACATCCCGAGCAGGTCCGGGACCAGGCCGTGCTGAGGTTTCCGGAGGGTTTCGTCTGGGGCGCGGCCACCGCGGCGTTCCAGATCGAGGGGGCTGTCTCGGCCGACGGGCGCACCGAGTCCGTCTGGGACGCTTTCGCCCGGCGCCCGGGCGCGATCGCCGGCGGGCACACCGGCGAGCCCGCGGCCGACCACTACCGCCGCTACCGGGAAGATATCGGCCTGATGCGCGACCTCGGTCTGCGGGCGTACCGGTTTTCCCTGTCCTGGCCGCGTATCCGGCCGGACGGCGGGGCGCCGGAGCCCCGCGGGCTGGCGTTCTACGACCGGCTGGTCGACGGGCTCCTGGACGCGGGGATCGAGCCGTGGGCGACGCTGTACCACTGGGATCTGCCGCAGGCGCTGGAGGAAGCCGGCGGCTGGACCGCGCGGGACACCGCCTTCCGGTTCGCCGACTACGCCGAGACCGTGCTGACGCGGCTGGCCGACCGCGTCGCGAGCTGGTCCACGCTCAACGAGCCGTGGTGCGCGGCGATGCTGGGCTACGCCGGGGGGATCCACGCACCCGGTCGCCGTGACCCGGCCGCGGCCGTCGCCGCGACCCACCACCTGCTGCTCGGGCACGGCCTGGCGCTGGAGGTGATCCGGCAGCACGCGCCCGACGTGCCCGCGGGCATCACGCTCAACCTGTACCCGGTGCGGCCCGCCGATCCGGCGGCCCCGGCCGACGCCGAGGCGTGCCGCCGGATCGACGGGCTGCAGAACCGGCTGTTCCTCGATCCGGTCCTCGCCGGTGGTTATCCGGCCGACCTGCTCGGCGACCTGGCGCCGTTCGGTCTCGCGTCGCTCGTCCGTCCCGGTGACGCGGCGGCCATCGCGGCGCCCGCGGACTGGCTGGGCGTGAACTACTACCGTGGCTACCGGGTGTCCGGGACGCCGGTGCACGGCAGCACCCCGGCCGGGCCGGAATGGCTCGGCGCCCCGGACGTGCACTTCGTTCCGGACCGTTCGGCCGCCCGCACGGACTCCGGCTGGGAGGTCCAGCCCGCCGGCCTCACCACGACACTGCTGGACGTGCACCAGGGTTACCGCGCGATCCCGCTTTACGTCACGGAAAACGGTGCCGCGTACCCGGACGAGCTGGTCGGCGGCGCCGTCGCCGACCACGACCGCACCGCGTTCCTCGACTCGCACCTGCGCGCGGCGCACGAGGCCATCGGTTCGGGAGTGGATCTGCGCGGGTACTTCTACTGGTCACTGCTGGACAACTTCGAATGGGCCGAGGGCTACGCGAAACGCTTCGGCCTGGTCCACGTCGACTACGCGAGCCAGCGGCGCACGCCCAAGCAGAGCGCCCGCTGGTACGCCGAGGTGATCGAGCGAAACGGACTCGGGTGAGCGCGGCGTGCGTCGACGCGGGACGGCACACCTAACCCCAGAGCGGGAGGCGCGGCGCACCGAGGTCGATGTTGACCACCTTGGGCGCGCTGAACTCCAGCATCGTTTCCCGGCACAGTTCGCGGCCGAATCCGCTGTCCTTGATGCCGCCCATCGGGACTCCCGCGGGGAGGTCGAACCACTTGTTGACCCAGACGATCCCGGCGTCGAGGTCGCGTGCGATGCGGTGGGCGCGGGTGAGGTCGTTCGTCCAGACGCCGGAGGCGAGGCCGTAGCGGGTGCTGTTGGCGCGTTCGACGGCGTCGGCGTAGTCGGTGAACCGCTCGGCGACGGTGGCCGGGCCGAAGACCTCCTCGCTCGCGACCTCGGCCGTGACCCTGTCCCCGTACAGGATCGCCGGGCGCAGGTAGAAGCCTCCGCTCCGGCTCGCGGGAAGATCGAGCGGCTCGTCGCCGGCACACAGGCGCAGCCCTTGCCGGCGCGCCGAGTCGAGGTGGGCGCGCACCCGGTCGTGCTGCTGCCGGGAGACCAGCGGGCCGACCTGCGTTTCGGGATCGAGTGCGTCGCCCACCCTGATCGAGCGCGCGGTGCCGGCGAAGCGTTCCAGGAGCTCGTCGGCGATCGCGTCGTGGAGCAGGATCCGGGACGAGGCGATGCAGGCTTCGCCGTTGGCCAGGTAGATGCCGAGCGCGGCATCGGCGACCGCGCGCTCCAGATCGGCGTCCTCGGCGACGATCAGCGCGCTTTTCCCGCCCAGTTCCATGATGGTCGGGGTGAGTGCCTCCGCGGCCGCGGCCATGATCCTGCGGGCGGTCGGGCCACCGCCGGTGAGCGTCACCTTGGCGACGTCCGGATGCGCCACCAGCGCGGCCCCGACCCGGCCGTCGCCCGTGACGACGTTGAACACGCCTGGGGGAAGCAGGTCGGCCACGAGCGCGGCGAACTCCAGGACGCTCGCGGTGGCGAACTCGCTGGGTTTCACCACCACCGTGTTCCCGGCCGCGAGCGCGGGCGCCACCTTGTTGGCCAGGGTGATGATCGGTGAGTTCCACGGCAGCACGGCGGCGATGACGCCGAGCGGCTCCCGGGTCGTGTACACGAGTGTGTGCGGATCCTCGACCGGGAGCTGGTCGCCGTGGTGGTCGCGAGCCAGCCCGCTGAAGTAGCGGAAGATCGCCGCGCTGCTGGGCACGTCGGCGACGGTGGCCTCGCGGATCGGCCTGCCGTTCTCGGTCGCGAGAAGCTGTGCCCAGCGGCCGGGGTCGGCTTCGATCCGGTCGGCGATCTTCGCGAGCACCTGCTGCCGCGTGGCCGGGCTGCTCCGCCGCCAGTCCCGGAACGCTCGCCCGGCCGCGCGCACGGCGTGTGCGACGTGCGCGGGAGCGGCCAGCGGCAGCCGCGTCCACGGAAGCCCGGTGCTCGGATTGACTGCGTCGTACTCCGTCTCGCCGGCCACCCATTCTCCGTCGACGTACATCCGGTAACGCCCGGGCGGGACGAAGGCGGGAGGCTCCTGAGCTGCCGGCTGGGTCATGGTTTCTCCGCTCCGATCGGATGTCCACCGGCGCCGGCCGCGCACACCGGTGACGTCCACGCCCGTTCGCCCGAGGTGGCCGGCGGCCGATCCTGGCACGCCCGCCCGTCCGCGGATTTCGCGTGGTCCGCTGACCGAACCCGCGATTGGCCGCTGTCCGCGCCTGCGTCGATAGTCGGCGCACGCGACGAGCGGCGGGCGCGTCGTGCCCACCCGGGCGCGCGTTCCCGCTCGAGCCGGAGGAGGCAGTCATGACGGCTCCCGCACCACCACACAGCCAGCCCGCCCGCGCGACTTTCGCCGGATGGCTCGGCACCGCGATCGAGTACTACGACTTCGCGATCTACGGATCCGCGGCCTCGGTGCTGTTCACCAGGATCTTCTTCCCGGCGGCCGATCCGGTCGTCGGCACGCTCGTCTCGCTGTCGAGCTTCGGGGTCGGCTACGTCGCCCGCCCGCTCGGCGGCCTGCTGTTCGGTCACCTCGGCGACCGGGTCGGCCGCAAGTCGATCCTGGTCATCACGCTGACGATGATGGGCCTGTCCACTGTGCTCATCGGCCTGCTGCCGGGCTATTCGGCGATCGGCATCGCCGCACCGATCCTGTTGGTGATCCTGCGCATCGTGCAAGGGATCTCCCTCGGTGGCGAGTACAGCGGCGCGGCGCTGATGACCGTCGAGCACGCCGGGCGCGGCCGGCGTGGCTTCTTCAGCGGCCTGATGAACACCGGTACCGCGGCGGGCATGATCCTTGCGAACGTGATCTTCCTGCTGATCACCCGGCTGCCCGAGGACCAGCTGCTGTCCTGGGGCTGGCGGATCCCGTTCCTGTTCAGCGCGCTGCTGGTCGGGGTGGGTCTGCTGATCCGGCTGACCCTGCGGGAGAGTCCGGAGTTCGCGGAGGTCAAGGACGAGGGCGAGGTGCGCAAGCTCCCGCTGCTGGAGGTGCTGCAGGCGTGCGGTGGCCGGGTGCTGCTGGTGACACTGGGGACGGTCGGTGCCGGGATCGTGTTCACGATGGCGACCGTCTTCTCGCTGACCTACGGGAAGTCGGAACTCGGCCTGAGCACGTCCGGAATGCTCGGCGTGCTGCTGCCCGCCGCACTGGTGATCATGGTGGTCATCCCGGTCTACGGGCGGCTGTCGGACCGGATCGGGGAGCGGCCGCTGTTCCTCGCCGGTGCCGCCTCGATGATCGGGTTGCCGTTCGTGTGGTTCGCGTTGCTCAACACCGGCAACTACGGGCTGATGGTGCTCGGCTTCGCGCTGCTGTTCGCCGGGTACTCCGCCAATTACGCGGTGTTCCCGGTCTTCTTCTCCCAGGTGTTCCCGATCTCCCTGCGGTTCAGCGGGATGTCCATCGGCTTCACCGTCGGCACCATCGCCGGCAACGCGTTCGCGCCCACCATCGGCGCGGCGTTGCTGGACTCGACCGGGGGCTGGGTCCTGATCGCGGTCTACATGGCAGGCGCCGCCCTGATCAGTCTCGTCGCCGGGTGCTTCCTGCGGGAGGATGCTCCGGTGCGGGAGTCGATCGCCCGGCCGGAGGTCGCCGCCGGATGAAGAGCGGGATGAAGATCGGACTGCGGGTCCCGCCGTGCGCCGCGCTGCCCGAGCTCGCGGAGTTCGTCCGCGAGGTCGAGGCAGCGGGGTTCGACGAAGCGTGGCTCCCCGATTCCCAGCTGCTGTGGCGGGACGTGTTCGCGACGGCGGCGGTGGCCGGGATGGCGACTTCCCGGCTCACTCTGGGCACCGCCGTCACGAACGTCGTCACGCGCCATCCCGCCGTCGTCGCCTCCGCGGCTCGTACGGTGGCCGAGGCGGCACCCGGCCGGTTCGTCCTCGGTCTCGGGGTGGGCAACAGCTCCGTGGGACCGGTCGGGCTGGCGCCGTCCAGACAGGCCGAGCTACGGTCCGGGATCGCGGTGATCCGGGATCTGCTCGCCGGGCAGGACGTCGGTTTTCCCGGGGTGAAAGCGAAACTGCGCGATCCGATGACGGTGCCGTTGCACGTCGCCGCGAGCGGTCCGCGCAACCTCCGCCTCGCCGGTGAGGTCGCCGACGGCGCGATCCTGCTCTCCGGCGTCTCCCGGGAACCGCTCACCGCCGCGCTGTCCGCCGTCCGCTCCGGCGCGGACAGCGCGGGCCGCGCGCCGGTGCCCGTCACGGTGTCGGCATTCTGCCGGGTGACCGATGACGTCGAGCGGGATGCCCGCGAGCTGAAGCCGATCTGCCTCGGGATAGCGAGCAACGGCGGTACCGCGTCGCTGGCGCGGGCCGGAATCTCCGTGCGGGTGCCCGAGCGGCTGCCTCAGGCGTACCCGGATCTGGTGCACGCCGAATCGTGGCCGGCCGCGATCGAGGCGTGTGACCCCTACGTGAGCGACGAGGCCGTGCTCGCCTTCGCCCGGGAGTTCTGCCTGTTCGGCACGATCGCGGAGATCCGGGGCAGGCTGCGGGAAGTCGCCGGCTTCGGGGTCGCGTCGATCCTGTTGCAGCACATCGGTTCCTACGACCTGCCCCGTGCTCTGCTGGGGGTGGCTGGTGGGTGAGCACCGGCTGGTGGTCAACGGCGAACCTGTCTCCGTCGCGGTCACGGGACTGCGGTCGCTGGCGGAGGTGCTGCGGGCCGAACTCGGCCTGACGGCGACGAAAGTGGCCTGCGGCCGGGGCGAATGCGGGGCCTGCACAGTCCTGATCGGCGGTGAGCCGAGGATGGCCTGCTCGACGCCCGTGGTCTTGGTGCGCGACGAGGTGGAGACCAGTGAGGGGCTGGCGCGGGAAAGCGAAAGCCTGCGCCGGTCGTTCGCCGACCACGGTGCGTTCCAGTGCGGGTTCTGCACGCCCGGTCAGGTCGTGCACGCGACCGCCCTGCTGCGGCAAGGAATCCGCGACCGTGAGCGGGTGCGCCACGCGCTTTCGGGAAACATCTGCCGCTGCACGGGCTATCAGGCCATTGTGGACTGTGTCGTGGCGGCCGCGGAGGAGCGGACATGAGCGTCGGACGCCGCGTACGCCCGATCGACTGGGAACAGCGCAGTCTCGGCCTGCTCCGCTACACCGCGGACCTGCCGGGAGCGCACCTGTACGGGGCGATTCTGCGCTCACCCCACGCCCACGCCGAAATCCGCCGGCTGGACACCGCTGCGGCCGAGGCGATGGCGGGCGTGCACGCGGTGGTCACCGCCGCGGACTTCGCGCCCGGTATCCGGTACCTGCATCGTGGTGGGCCGCTGTCGGATCGGCCTCCCTTGGCCGACGGCGTGGTGCGGCACGTGGGGCAGGAAGTCGCCGCCGTGGCCGCGGAAACCCCGGACCAGGCGCTCGCGGCGATCCGCGCGATCGAGGTGCGTTACCGGCGGCGCCGCGCGCCGCTGACGGTGTCCGAGGCACGCAGCTCCGGCGCGCGTCAGCTGCACCGGAGAACCTCGGGCGAGCCGAATGTGTCGATGATGCTGCGGACGGATTGGGGAGACCCGGACGGTGGCCTCGCCGCCGCGAGCGTGACAGTGGAAGGACGGTTCGTCTACCCGAGCGTGTCGCACGCGTGCATGGAACCGAACACCACCCTGGCCGCCTGGGACGGGGAAACCGAGCGAATGCAGCTGTGGACCTCGACGCAGGCGCCGTGGTTCATCGCGAAGGAGGTGTCGCATCTGCTCGGTTTGGTGCACGAGCAGGTGGTGTGCCGGGAGGTGGCCGTCGGCGGCGGGTTCGGCAGCAAGTCGAAAGCCTCCGAGCACGAGGTGCTCGCGGCCGCGCTGGCCCGCAAGGCCGGGCGCCCGGTGCTGGTGGCGCTGGGACGAGAGGAGGAGTTCGGCGCGAACAAGCCCCGGCACCGCTTCGAAACCCGGCTCCGCAGCAGTGCGGACCCGGCGGGGCTGCTGCGCGCCCTCGAAGCGGATGTCGTGGTGGACAACGGTTCCTACAACCACATGGGCACGTCGGTGATGCGGGTCGGCGTGATCACCCTCGGTTCGATGTACCGGCCGGACGGCGTGCGCTTCACCGCGCGGCTGGTGGACACCGCGACCCAGCCCGGCGGGCAGTTCCGCGGTTACGGCACGCCGCAGGTCTCGCTGGCGATGGAGTCGCAGCTCGACGAGCTGGCCACACGCCTCGGTGCCGACCCGATCGAGCTGCGGCTGCGCAACCTCGGGGCCCCGGACACGACGACCCTGTGCGGTTACCGGGTCGGGTCGAACCGGTTGGGAGACTGTCTCATCGCGGTGCGCGACGGGCTCGACTGGGACCAGGCCCGTGCTTCGCGGCCCTCCGGTGACGTCGCGCGTGGCTGGGGTGTTGCGGCCGGTTCACACGGAAGCGGCGCGTACGCCTACGAGTTCGCGAACCGCAGTGACGCGGCGGTGGACCTGTACGCTGACGGGCACGTGCGCGTCCGGCACGGCAGTGGCGACGCGGGAACGGGCCAGAACACCATTCTCGCGCAGATCGCCGCCCACGAACTCGGCGTCGACCTGACCGACGTGCAGGTGCTGTCGATGGACAGTGAGCAGACGCCGTTCGAACTCGGGGCCTGGTCCTCGCGCGGCACGCACATGACCGGTTCGTCGGTCGGGCAGGCGGCGCGGGAACTCGCCGACCGGCTTCGCCTGCTGGCCGCCGGCAAATTCGGTACCGCCGCCGGTGAAATCACGTTGCACGCGGGCCGGGCGATCGCCGGTGAGGAGACGGGCGACCTGGCCGGCCTGGCCGACGATGCGGTGGACGGCGTGCTGAGCCACGAGACCAGCTACCTGCTGGAAGGCACCGAACCGCTCAACCCCGACCGCGACACAGCCAACCTCTCGCCGAGCTACGCCTTCGCCGCGCACGGTGCTGTGGTCGACGTCGATCGCCGTACCGGTGTGGTACGCGTCGCCGACTACCTGGCCGCGCACGACGTCGGCACCGCGATCAACCCGACCGCGGTCGAGGGCCAGATCATCGGCGGCGCCGCGATGGGCCTCGGTGCCGCGCTGGGCGAGGAGCTGATCCGCGAAGGCGGGCGGGTCGTCAACCCGACCTACCTGCACTACGCCATGCCGCGCAACGCGGATCTCCCGTCCGTTCGCGCGGTGATCGTCAAGGGGCACGACGAAGCCGGGCCCTACGGGGCGAAGAGCGTGGGCGAGATGTCGATCATCCCACCCGGCGCCGCTGTCGCGAACGCCGTGCACGACGCGCTCGGGATCCGGGTCCGCGAGCTTCCGATCACGCCGGACAAGGTGCTGACGGCACTGGCCGAACGCGAAGGGCGCAGGCGCCGGCACCGGGTGTGGCGGAGGCCGGACCGTTGGTGGATCGCCGCGGTCCGCTGGAGTTACCCACGCGGACTGCACTGGCTCCTGGACCGGTACGGCACCCGGCTCGGCGCGGCGTACCGCGCCCGGCGCCGTCCACCCGAGCCGCCGCCGGTCGTGCGCGTGGTGCAGACGGTGCCCGAGGTGACGCGGCTGCTCGCCGCGCCAGGGACGGCAGTGCTCGGCGGGGCAACAGATCTTCCGGTGGAGCGGCAGCGGCAGGCGCGGCCCGCACGGACGCTCGTGGCGGTCTCGGCGGTGACCGGCCTGCGCGGAATCGAGCGGACCCCGGAGGGGCTGCGTATCGGTGCGGCGACGACGTTGAGTGAGCTGGCCGCGCACCCGGACCTGCCAAGCGCGATCAGTGCCGCGGTGAACACGATCGCGTCGCCGCAAATCCGCAACGCCGCGACTGTGGGCGGAAACCTGACGCAGGAGAAGCGCTGCTGGTTCTTCCGCACCGGATTCGACTGCTACAAGCGCAACGGCGCGACGAGTCCCTGCTACGCGGTGCTCGGGGATCACCGGTTCCAGCACGCGGCGGTCGGCGGACACCGCTGCCAGGCCGTGACGCCGTCGGACCTGGCTACCGTGCTGCTCGCGCACGACGCCACCATCGAGGTGGCGGACACGGACGGTACGCGCACGCTCACTGTCGCGCAGTTCTACACCGGCCCCGGCGAGACTGCCCTGCGCACGGGTGAGCTGGTCACCGCGGTGACGATCCCAGCGCACCGCCGCAACGGATCGTTCGCGAAACTGGCGCTCTACACCGGGGATTTCGCGACGGCGTCCGCGGCGATCACCGCGGACCTCGGCGCGGACGGCCGGTGGAGCGCGGTGCGCCTGGTCCTGGGCGCGACAGCCCCCACGCCGTGGCGGCTCACCGAGGTCGAACAAGTCCTGGAGGGCACGGTCGTCACCACGCGTTCAGCCCGCGCGGCGGTCGACGCCGTGCTGGACCGGCACGCGCATCCGTTGCCACGCAACGCGTGGAAGCTCGACGCCGCTGCCGGGCTGGTCGAACAGGCCGTCGAGCAGCTGCTGACCAGCGCCGCGAGCGAACAGTGCACAAGTGGATACCGACGGTAGTACAACCGTGCGGTCCGCTGAGCGGACCGGGGAAGGTGTGCCGGCGCCCACACGTGGCCGATACTGGCCGGATCCACGGCGGGGTTGCCTGGAACACCGCCGCGGACGCAGGATCGATCTCGGCACAGGCGGTGTGAAGGGTGCGCTATCCCGGTGAGCTCCCGAGACGGCAGGAGGTGTCCGGCCCCGCTCGGTCCACAGTGGACTGAGCACGGGTCACGCGATGTTCACCTGGCTGCGGCCACCGGAAACTTCACGCTGGTGGACTGGTCGAAGCGGGAACGGTGAGACCAGGACGGGCGGGGCAGAGGGTGAAGGAGGCGGCTCGTGACTTCCGGCGTGTTCGTGGAATCGTCCCCGGTGGGCGACCAGGAGGGTGTTCCGTGCCCGAACTCGGTGCTGGGCAAGGCGCAGCTGTTGCTCGGTGCCTTCCAGTCCGGGGCGTACCGGCTGCGGCTGTCCGAGCTGAGCCGTCGCTCCGGGGTGCCGAAGGCCTCGGCCTACCGGCTGGCCCAAGAGCTGGTCCAGTGGGGCCTGCTGGACCGCAGCGGCGACGCCTACCAGCTCGGCCTGCGGATCTTCGAGCTGGGCCAGCGGGTGCCGGTCTCGGCGGTCCTGCGCTCGGTGGCGCGGCCGCTGCTGGCCGATCTGTTCGCCGCGACCAGGGCGACCATCCATCTCGCCGTCCTTGACGGCACGCACGTGATGTACCTGGAAAAGCTCGGCGGCAAGGCGAGCGTGCACACCCACTCCCAGGTCGGTGGGCGGCTGCCCGCGGCCTGCACTGCCACCGGCAAGGCACTGCTGGCGCACGCCCCGGAGGTCGAGGACCTGCTGACCGAGCTGACACGGACCGGGCTGACCAGGCTGACCTCGCGCACGGTCGGCTCGGTCGAGCAGCTGCGGGCGCAGCTGGACGAGGTGCGTGCGCGAGGTTTCGCCCTGGAACAGGAGGAGACCGCACCCGGGCTCGCCAGCGTCGCGGTCCCGCTGGCCGGTGCGGACGAAACGGTGTACGGCTCGGTGTCGGCGACGGCGCCGGTGGCCTGGACCGATCCCCGTCGCGTGGTGCCCGTCCTGCTGGCCACGTCGGCCACCATCGTGCGGGCTCTCGAACAGCGGCTGCTGGTGGCCTCCGACGGCTGAGGCACCGGGTCCGGTCACCGGACCGCGCCGGCCGCGCCGGGACGGGGCGCGCCCTACGGTCGGGAGATCGCCGACGGACCGGGAGAAGCCGTGCCTGACCAGAGTGTCCCGTTGCGGGTGCTGGACCTGACCGACGAACTCGCCTACCAGGGGGCCCGGTTGCTGGTCGGGCTCGGCGCCGACGTGGTGCGCGTGGCGAAGCCCGAGGACCGGGGCCCGGCCGATGCGCTGCACTGGCACGCGGGGAAACGGCTCGTGCGCGCCGATCCGGACGAGCTGGCGCCCAGTGCGGACATCGTGCTGGAAAGCGGGCCGGTGCACCGGCTTCGCGGCGTCCGGGAGGACGGGTCCTCGCGGTGGCCGGACGCCGTGCACGTGGTCGTCACGCCGTTCGGCCTGACCGGGCCGAGACGGCACTGGACCGGTGACGACCTCGTGCTCGCCTCGGCCGGCGGGATGACGTGGCTCGGGGGAATGCCCGCCGGGCAGCCGAAACCGCCGCCCCGGGAGCAGGCCGTGCAGCTCGCCGGCGCGCACGCGGCCCTCGGCGCGCTGCTCGGCGTGCACTCCGGAACCGGGCAGCTGGTGGACATCTCCGTGCAGGAGGCGGTGGCCGCGACGCTGGAGACCGGCGCCATCGCCTGGGTCCACGGCGGGCACCATCCGATGCGCAACGGCGGTGTCTACGAACACGTGGCGCACCGGATCTTCACCGCGTCGGACGGGTACGTGGCCGGCGGCTACTCGGGCAGCGATCGCATGTGGACAGACCTGCTCGCGTGGCTGGCCGAGGAGGGCGAAGCCGGCGATCTCACCGGCGAACGGTGGTCCGACGCGGTGACGCGATGGCGGGACCGGCCGCACGTGGACGAGATCGTGCAGCGGTTCGTGGGCAGGCGCACCGCGCGGGAGGTCGCCGAGCAGGGCAGGGCCCGCGCGCTGCCGTGGGCGGAAGTCGTGGAGCCGGCACAGCTTCCGGACAATCCTCAGTTGCGTGCCCGCGACTTCTTCCTGCGGGTCGGCGAGGCGCGGGACGTCGGATTTCCCTGGCGGACACCGGAGTCGCTGGAGCCGTTGGCGGAAGCGGGGTCCTGGCGGACGCCGGCCCGCAGGCCGCGTCGCGGGACCGCGCCGGGCGGTGCGTTGTCGGGAGTCCGGGTCCTCGACCTGACGTGGGTGCTCGCCGGGCCGTACGTGACGAAGACACTGGGCGAACACGGCGCGGACATCATCAAGATCGAGTCGAGGCACCGCCAGGATCCCACCCGGTTCGCCCCGTCGATGCGGCTGCGCCCGGGCGCCGGACCCGACGACGCCGGGTACTTCCTGAACTTCAACCGGAACAAGCGCAGCGTGGCGCTCAACCTCCGGACCGAGCAGGGCCGGGAGCTGGTGCGGGCACTCGTGCCGCACTGCGACGTCGTGGTCGAGAACTTCAGCCCGGGAGTGCTCGCGAGATGGGGCATGGACTACGACTCGCTCACGGCACTCAACCCCGGGGTGATCCTGGTGTCGATGGCCGGTGCAGGGCAGACCGGTCCGTGGCGGGACGCGGTCACCTTCGCCGACACGCTCGCGGCAATGTCCGGGCTGTCCGGGGAAACCCGGGACCCCGGCGGGCCGCCGCAGGGGCTGACGTTCGGGCTCGGCGACATGGTCGCGGCGAACGCGGCCGTGCTGGCCACGCTGGAGCTGCTGCTGGGCGAGGAGGGCGGACACGTCGACCTGTCGCAGTTGGAGGCGATGGCCGCGACCATGGGCCCGGCTCTGCTGGAGGCCCAGCTCGGTGCGCCCGGGGACGGGCGGAAGGCGGGGTACCCGAACCGGAGCGCGTGGGCGGTTCCGCACGGGGTGTACCCGGCCGCGGGGCCGGACCGCTGGGTGGCGATCGCCGCACTGGACGAAGGCCAGTGGCAGGCGTTGCGGGACCTCGCGAACCTGCCCGATCCCGTCGACCGCCGCACGCACGAGGACGAGATCGACGAGGCGCTGGGCGCGTGGACCCGTGACCAGCGGGCCGAAGACCTGGCCCGGCGCCTGCAGGACGCGGGGGTGGCCGCGGCGGTGGTCGCGACCGGAGAGGACCTGGTCGACCGCGACGAGCACCTGGCCGCGCGTGGGTTCTACCCGGTGCTGGAGCATCCGCTGGCCGGGCCGGTCAAGCACGAAGGGATCGTCGCGCGGCTCTCGCGCACGCCCGGCGCGCTCACCGCCGCGGCGCCGCTGCTGGGTGAGCACACCGCCGAGGTACTCGGCGAACTGGTGGGGCTGGACGAGGAACGCCTCGTCCGGCTGAAGGCCGAAGGGGTCACGGAATGAACAGAGCTCCGGTGCTGGCTGTGACGATCGAGGACGCGGTGGCGACGGTCCGGATCGACCGGCCGCCGGCGAACGCGGTCGACCCGGCGATGATCGAGGAGTTCCTGAGCGTGCTGGCGCCGCTGGTCCGGGATCCCGGAGTGCGGTGCGTGGTGATCACCGGTACCGGCCGGTTCTTCGTCGCGGGTGCCGACATCGCCGTGATGCGCGACCTCTCCGACCGGAACCAGGCGAAGATGCGGCGCTGGATCGAGGTGCAGCGGATGCTGGAGCTCGCGCCGAAGCCGGTGGTGGCCGCGATGAACGGGCACGCGCTGGGTGGCGGAGCGGAACTGTCGCTGGCCTGCGATCTGCGCATCCTCGCCGACGACGCGAGCTTCGGTTTCCCCGAGATGGCGCTGGGCCTGTTTCCCGGCGCGGGCGGCAGCCAGCGGCTGCCGCGTCTGGTCGGCCCGCACCTGGCGAAGCGCCTGATGATCGACGGCGCGCGGTTGTCCGCTCCGCGAGCGCTGGAACTGGGACTCGTGGACGAGGTGGTGCCGCGGGTGGAATTCGCGGACGTGGTGGGGCGGAAAGCTCGTGCGCTCGCTGCCGGCCCCACGTCCGCGGTCGCACTGCTGAAGCGCGTGGTGGACGAGGGCTACGGGCTGCCGATCGAGGAAGCCCTGGCACAGGAGGAAAAGGGCGTCCGGGAGCTGATGCGCAGCGCAGACGCCGCCGAAGGGCTGCAGTCCTTCCTGGACAAACGGTCCCCGCGGTTCACCGGACGCTGAGCCCTCCTTTTCACGGCTGGTACCCGGTCACGAATCCGGTGTCCGTTCCGATCTCCCCGAGCACCCCCGCGCCGCCGGGATCGCCCAGCGGTGCCGCACGGCCGGGAAGTGCGTCGCTGAAGAACGCGATCGAGTCCCCGACGAACACGGTCCTGTCCTCGTCGCCGCGTGCGGTGCGGTCGGCGAAGATCGCGTCCACCGGGCATTCCGGCTCGCAGGCACCGCAGTCGATGCACTCGTTCGCGTTGATGTAGCTCTTGCGGGCGCCGACGTAGATGCAGTCGACCGGGCACACGTCGAGGCACGCGCGGTCGGTGACGTCGATGCAGTTCGCGCCGATCACGTAGGACATGGGGGCCTCCTTCAGGCGGTTTCGGTGGAATGGCCGGGAAACAGGGAAAGTCCCGGATCGAGTTCGACGGCGGCGTTGTGCACCGCGGTGGCGACCTCGCCGAAGCCCACGGACATCAGCCGTACCTTGCCCTCGTACTCGGTGAGATCGCCGGCCGCGTAGACGCGGCCGAGGCCGGTGCGCATGCGGGTGTCGACCACCACCGACCGGCGGTGCAAGGTCAGGCCCCACGTGGCCAGCGGACCGAGATTGCTCACGAAGCCCAGCGCGGCCACCACGCTGTCCACCTTGACGACCTCCAGGCCGCCCTCGGTGCGGATGTCGGCTTCACGCACGGTTTCCCCGCCACGCAGGGCTTCGACCTCGGTGTTGGTGAGGATCCGGGCGCCGGAGCGTTCGACGGCGGTGACGCCGGCCGCGTGCGCGCGGAACCGGGCTCGCCGGTGCACCAGCGTGACCGACCTGGCCAGCGGCTGCAGTGCCAGCGCCCAGTCGACCGCGCTGTCCCCACCGCCGACCACCAGCACGTCGTGGTCGGCGTGCACCGTGGGATCGGGCACGAAGTAGCTCAGCCCGCGACCGAGGAACTCCTCACCCGCGGGCAGCGGCCGCGGGGTGAACGTCCCGATCCCCGCGGTGAGCACCACGGCCCCGGCGTCGATGATCCGTCCGCTCGCGAGCTCGACCTGTGGCCGGTCGCCGGTGTGGGACAGGGTGAGGGCCTGCTCGCCGAGCAGGTACTCCGGGCCGAACTGGTCCGCCTGCGCGAGCAGCCGGTCGACGAACTCCCGTCCGCGCAGCCCGGGAATCCCCGCCACGTCCCGGATTTCCTTCTCCGGGTACAGCGCGTTGACCTGTCCGCCGGGCTGCGGCAGAGCGTCGACGACGGTCACCCGCAAGCCGCGGAAACCCGCGCAGTAAGCCCCGTAGAGCCCGGCTGGGCCGGCGCCGACGATGAGGATGTCGGTGACAGAGACTGACGGCATGGCGGCTTCTCCCGGATCGTCGACTGTGGACAGTGGCCACGGTAGGGAAGCGGCGTCGCGCTGCCACGCGCTCCGGACCGGTGAACGGACCACCGCCCGCGGTGACGGACCGGGTCCGGTGAGCGGACCGCACGTGTTGGCCGGGCGTCGCCGCGGTGGTGCACTCGGGCCTCAGCCAGGCATTCGAGAAGGTGAAGGAGCGCCTCATGACTGCAGAGGTCGGGACGCCCGGGGGCAGCCAGACCGCCCGGCCGGGGCGCCGCCGGTCGCGGCTGGGCCGGCTGCCCGGCCGTCAGGACTGGTCGAGCTGGCCGCACTACCAGGCGGCCGCGGCGGGGTTCCGCGGGTACTGGTACCCGGTGGCCTACGGCTCCCACATCGGCGGCCGGCCGAAGCAGATCACCCTGCTCGGCGAGAAGATCGTGCTGATCAGGGACGGTGGCCGGCACGGCGCGGTGTACGCGCTCAAGGACCGCTGCCCGCACCGCGGTGTCCCGCTGTCGGAGGGAAACCAGCAGTTCCCCGGCACGATCTCGTGCCCCTACCACGGCTGGACCTTCGATCTGGCCAGCGGGGACCTGAAGGCCGCGATCACCGACGGGCCGGCCTCCCCGATCTGCGGGAAGGTCACCCAGCCGACCTACGAGGTCGCCGAGCGGCTCGGGCTGGTGTGGGTGTTCGTCGGCGACGGCGAGGACGCACCGCCGATCGACGAGCAGCTGCCGGAGGAGCTGGTCGCCAACACCGCCGTGCTCGGCTCGCGGATCCAGCCGCGCGTGGGCAACTGGCGTTTCGCGTGCGAGAACGGCTACGACGAGGGGCACGCGAAGTACCTGCACCGCACGTCGTTGTGGCGCATGTTCAAGGCGATGCCGGTGTGGAACGAGACGCGCATCGTGCAGCGCGGCCGGTGGATCTTCCGCGTCCAGGAGCAGCAGTACTGGGATGCCGACTTCCCCGGTCTCGGCCCGTGGAACAACCAGGCCTGGTACAAGCTCAAGCCCCCGGCGAAGGTCAGCAACATCGGCAACACCGGCGGGCACCGCGAGGTGGACCCGGTGATCGCCGCGCAGGAGTTCCCCGGTTTCGCGTCGGTGAGCATGCCGGGGGTGCTGCGCATCGTGTACCCGACGTTCATCCACTACGAGTTCTACGTCCCGGTGGACGCCGGCAACCACCTCTACGTCGGCGTGCTGGCCGAGTTCCGCACAGGCCGCAGGGTGCTGCCGTTCTACGCGAAGTACCTCGGCTTCATCCGCTGGTTGTTCCACGGCGAGTTCTCCGCACAGGACAAGTGGATGGTCGAGGTGACCGACGCACCACCGGAGCGGCTCTACCGCCCGGACGAATCGCTGCTGAAATGGCGCAAACTCGCCGAGGACGTCACCGAGGAACGCGTTGCACGCCTTGCCGGGCAAGGGATCGAGCCCATCGCGGCGAAGGACTGAGGAGAGCGGTATGTCGGACATCGTGGTCGGCGCTGGGGCCTCGCACTCCACGTTGATGAACACCCACTGGGACCAGGTCGTGCACACCGACCGGGCAGAGCGGTTCCGCGACGCGCTCGGACAGGCCCGCGACGCCGTCGCCGCGGCCCGGCCCGACGTCGCGATCATCATCGGGTCAAACCACTTCCGCGGGTTCTGGCTGGACATGATCCCGCCGTTCACCCTCGGCGTCGGCGAGGTGCTCGGGGCCGGCGAAGCGAAGACTCCGTCCGGCCCGCAGCGGACCGAACCGGAGTTCGCCCGCGCGCTGGCCGAGCACCTCATCGACCGGGGGACCGAGGTGGCGATCTCCGCGCGGCTGCAGATCGACCACGGGCAGACACACGCCATCCAGTACCTGCTCGCGGATCTGCCGATTCCGGTGGTGCCGCTGGTGATCAACGTGTTCGCCGCGCCACTGCCCCGGCTGGACCGGTGTGCCGAACTGGGCCGCAACGTGGCGGACGCGGTCCGCGCCCTCGGCGGTGACCGGCGGGTGGCCGTGCTCGCTTCCGGCGGCCTGTCACACCAGCTGCCCTGGCCGGCCGACTGGCGCGACCCGCGCGGCGACGACGAGGAGTTTCTGGTCGAAGCCTGGCTCAACGGGCGCGGTGACTGGCAGCGTTACGACAAACGGCGCCGGGAGATCATCACCGCGGCCCAGCCGGTGCTGTTCCCGGAGTTCGACGAACAGTTCCTCGCCGACCTGGAGAGCGGACAGCTGGCGCGCTACACCGAGTACTCCAGCGCGGAGCTGGAAAAGCTCGCCGGAAACGGCGGCCAGGAGCTGCGAACCTGGCTGACCATGGCCGCCGCACTGGGGTTTGCGCCGGGCCGCAGGCTCGCCTACTCGCCGATGCCGGAGTGGCTGACCGGCATGGGCGTCGGCCTGATCGAACCGGTGGGCGTGTCGTGAGCGTGCTCGACGCTGTGCTCGCCGAGATCACCGCGGAACGGCTGCGCGAAGCCGTGCACGCGGTGACCGCCATCCCGAGCCCGACCGGCCGGGAGGCACCGCTGGCGCGGTTGCTGGCCCAGCGCCTGGGCGCGGCGGGCTGGGCCGCGACCACCCAGCACCTCGACGAGCACCAGGCGAACGCGGCGGGCCGGCTGCGGGGCTCGGGCGGCGGCGAGGACCTCATGCTCTACGCGCCGATCGACACCTTCACCACCGGGGACCCGGACCTCGACGTCCCGTGGATCGGCCCGGAACTGCGGTCCGACATGCTGCCCGAGCCGCGTGACGAGGGTCCGTTCGTGTCCGGTCTCGGGGCGAGCAACCCCAAGGGGCACGCGGCATGCATCCTCGTGCTCGCCGAAGCCCTCGGCCGGGTCCGGCCGGAGCTGGACGGCGACCTCGTGGCCGCGTTCGGCGCGGGCGGGATGCCGGCCAACGCCGTCGAGGCGCCGGGCTTTCCCGCCCGCGCCAACACCGGCCAGGGCGTCGGCTGCTCCTTCCTGCTGGAACGCGGCTGGGTCACCGACCACGCCGTCATCGCCAAGCCCGGTGACTTCGTCGCCCACGAGGAGGTCGGGCTGTGCTGGTTCGAGGTCACCGTGCCCGGGATCCACACCTACGCGGGCAGCCGCCACCGCCTGCCCTACCGGAACCCGATCGTCACGGCCGCCGAGGTCGTCACCCGACTGGAGGGCTGGCTGGCCGGCTACCCCGAGCGGCACCGGACCGGCACCGCGCTGCCGCAGGGGATCATCGGCTCCATCGCGGGCGGATGGGAGCGGCTGCTCGCGGCCACCCCGGCGGCCTGCCGGATCCGGCTGGACATCCGCATCGCGGCAGGGATGGCGCCGTTGGAGCTGAAACGCGAGCTGACGGCGTTCACCACCCGGCTGTCCGCGGAGCTGGGCACCGACCTGGGTGTCGAGATGGTGCTGGCGATCCCGGGCACGCACACGCCGCCGGACGCACCGGTGGTGCGTGGTGCCATCGCCGCGTGGGAAGCGGCGAACGGCCGCAAGCACGAACCGGTGCCCGGCAACAGCGGCGCCACCGACGCGAACATCCTGCGGGCCCGCGGCATCCCCACCGCGCGGGTCGGCATGCCGAAGGTGCGCAGCGACGAGTTCGACGTCGACTTCTCCCGCGGCATGAACACCGTCGACATCGCCGCCATGCGGAGGCTGTGCGAAGTCCTCGCCCGCACCGCACTGAAGATCACCACGAAGGGACCGGCATGACGCCACCACCGGAGAGCCACTACGCCGACGGCGCGGGAGTCCGCTACCACTACCACGACCTCGGCAGCGGGCCCGACACCGTGTTCCTGCACGGCGGCGGTCCCGGGTGCACGGCGTGGAGCGATTTCGGCCCGGTCGCCCCGCTGTTCGCCGCGGATCGGCGCTGCCTGCTGGTGGACATCCACCAGTACGGCAAGTCGGAGAAGTCCCGGATCACCGGCCCGATGTGGGACCACCACGCGGACAAGACCGCCGGGCTGCTGGACACGCTGGGCGTGGACCGGGCCGATTTCGTGTGCAACTCCTGGGGCGGGACCATCGCGCTGAACTTCGCGGCGCACCACCCGGACCGGGTCCGCTCGCTCGTGATCACCGGGAGCATGCCGGTGTTCCACGGTCCGCTGGCGCCGCTGCCGGAGAACGGCCACCGCGGCCGTACCGCGCGAGACGTCTACTACGGCGGCGAAGGCCCGACCCGGGAGAAGATGCGCCGGCTGATCACCAGCCTCGAGTGGTACGACGCCGACGCGCTTCCCGAGGAGACGCTCGACCTGCGGTACCGGCAGAGCCTCGACGAAGGCGAGCGTGAGCTGGCCGCGATGTCCGACTCGCCCCGCGGCGACTGGCAGGACCTGTCCGGCGTCCTCCCGCGGATCCAGGCGCCGGCGCTGTTCCTGTGGGGCATGTACGACGCGTTCCTGACGCCGGACTACCCGCTGATGCTGGCCCGGATGCTCCCTCGCGGCAGCCTGCACGTGATGGACCGGGCTTCGCACCATCCGCAGGAGGAGCGTCCCGGGGCTTACCACAGCGTGGTGAGCGGATTCCTCGATTCCGTGGGCTAGAAAGCCAGAGGCTGGGAGGCCGACCGTGAAGAAGATCATCGCCGTGCTGGCGGCCGTCGCGGCCGCCGCCGGGCTGCGGGTCCTCGCACGCCGCAGCAACACCCAGGTCCACCGGATCAACCAGCACTGAAAGGGAGTCCCCCGTGACCATCTGGACCGAACTGAGCCCGACCGCCTACCGGGTCGAGTACGTCGACGCCGGGGGCGTGCGCACCCGGACGCTGCGGGCAGGCGACCCGGACGCCGCGAGCGTCGTCTTCCTGCACGGCACCAGCGGCCACCTGGAAGCCTTCAGCCGCAACATCACCGCGCACGCCGCCTACGACCTGCACGCGATCGACATGCTCGGGCACGGGTACACCGGGAAACCGGCGCGGCCCTACGAGATCGCCGACTACGTCCGTCACCTGCTCGACTACTTCGACGCGACCGGAATCGGCGAGGCCCACATCGTCGGCGAGTCACTCGGCGGCTGGGTCGGCGCGCGCACCGCGATCGACCATCCGGACCGGGTGGCGAGCCTGCAGCTGCTGTGCGCGGGTGGCACGGTGGCCAACCCGGAGGTGATGGACCGGATCCGCACCAGCACCAAGGCCGCCGTCGCCACCGACGACGTCGAGCTGACGCGCAAACGGCTTCGCCTGCTGATGGCCTCGGAAGAGGACGCCACCGAGGAGCTGGTGCGAGTGCGCCACGCGATCTACCACGAGCCCGAGTTCGTGGCCAATGTGGACAACCTGCTTTCGTTGCAGGACATGGAACGCCGGCAACGGAACCTGCTGCGGCCCGAGGACCTTGCCCGGATCACCCAGCCCACGCTGATCGTGTGGGGACGGCAGAACCCGTTCGGCGAGGTGCCCGAGGCCGACCGGATGCACGAGCGGATCCCCGGTTCGCAGCTGGAGCTGTTCGAGGAGTGCGGGCACTGGCCGCAGCACGAGAAGGCCGGCCGGTACAACCCGATCAGCCTCGAATTCCTGCGCAAGGCGGCGGCTTGATGCGTGCCGCGCGATTCCACGGCTGGGGCACCGCGCCGGTCGTGGACGAGGTGCCCGAGCCGGCGCGTGCGGACGGTGAGGTCCTGGTGCAGGTGCGGGCCGCCGCGGTCGCGCACCTCGACGCGACGATCGCCGGCGGCACTTTCGGGCTGAAGCCGCCGCTGCCCTACGTCGGCGGGGTCGAGGGCGCGGGCGTCGTGCTGGAGGCCGGCGACCTGGCACCGGGCACGCAGGTGATGCTGCGTGGTGGCGGGCTGGGCGTGAAACGCGACGGGACCTGGACCGAGCGCGTTCGCGTGCCCCGCAAGGCCGTCCTCCCGCTCGATCCGGAGCTGCCTGCCGAGGTCGCGGCCACGTTCTTCGTCCCGGCCACCACCGGGTACGTCGCGGTGCACGACGTCGGACGCGTCGAGCCGGGTGACCACGTGATCGTGACCGGCGCGGCCGGTGCGGTCGGAGCGATGGCGGCGCAGCAGGCTCTCGCCGCCGGCGCGCGGGTGCTGGGCGCGGTGTCGCGAGAGGACGGTCTCTCGCGGATTCCCGCCGGAGTGGAAGGTTTCGCGCTGAGCGACACCGCCCGGCTGGCGGAGCTGGCGAAGCAGCGCCCGGCGGCGGTACTGATCGACACCGTCGGCGGACGGGATCTGGCGGCCCGCGCCAAGTGGGTGCGGCCCGGAGGGCGGGCCGTGCTCATCGGGTATGCGCACGGGCCGGCGGTCGAGATCGACCTCTCCTCGTGGCTGCTCGACGACGTGGCGTTCCTGCCGGTCAACATGATCCGGCAGGAACGGCGTGCGCGGGCAGTGGCCGGCGGGCTGCTGCGGCAGCTCGCCGCGGGTGAACTCCGGGTCGAGACCCAGACCTTCGAGCTCGACGGCATCGCGGACGCGCTGGCCGCCCTGCGTGCGGGTCGGGTGCGGGGGCGGGCGGTGGTGACCCCCCGGTGAGCAGCGCGCTGCCGGTGCCCGGGTCGCACGCGGGGGACGTGAACAGCGTGCTGGGCAAGGTGCAGCGCATCCTGGAGGCCTTCGGACCGGACGACGAGCACCTGAGCCTTTCGCAGCTGTCGCGGCGCTCCGGGGTGGCCAAGGCGTCGGTGCACCGCCTGGCGCAGGAGCTGCTGGGCTGGGGTGTGCTGGAACGGCGTGGCGCGCAGTACCGGCTCGGGATGCGGCTGTTCGAGATCGGCCAGCGCGTGCCCCGGCAGCGAATCCTCCGCGACGCCGCGCGGCCGTACATGGAGGACCTCCACCACGCGACCGGCGAAACGGTGCACCTCGCCGTGCTCGACGGGATCGAGCTGCTCTACCTGGAAAAGATCTCCGGGCACCACCAGGTGCGCAGGCCGTCCCGGATCGCGGGCCGGATGCCGTTGCACTGCACCGCGACCGGGAAGATCCTGCTCGCGTTCGGCACGCGCGCGCTGGTCGACGAAGTCGTCGCGCTGCCGCTGGAACGCCGGACACCGCGCACCGTGGCGACCCCGGGGCTGTTGCTGCAGGAGCTCGCCCGTGCGCGCGACCTCGGCTACGCGGCCGAGCACGAGCAGACACGCCTCGGCTACCTGAGTGTCGCGGTCCCGCTGCTGGGCTCGACCGGGGCCACGGCCGGGGCACTGGCGGTGACGGCTCCGCTGGTCCGCGGGGACGTGCCGAAGTTCGCGGGACTGCTCGGCATGGTCGCCCGGCGGATCACGACGACGCTGGCGAGTGAATGAGCGCAGGTTTCGCTCACCGGACCGACGCGTTGTCCCGGAGCTGCTTCCGGAGAACTGTCCACGGGCAGCCGGCCGCTGGAAGGGGACCACGTGAGCGAACCACAAGGCCCGGACACCACGAAGACTCTTTCGGCGGTGTGCGACGCGTTCCTGCCGTCACTGCCACCTCCGGACGCGGCGGGCGCCGCGCTCGCGCAGTTCTACCGCGACGGCGCGCTCGTCAGAGGAATTGAGCACACCGTGCGTGCCGGTCTCGCGGGGCTGACAGCGAACCTGCGGGACGCGGTCCGCGCTGTCCTCGAACACCTGACGGCACAGGGGTTCGCCGGCCTCGGTCTCGACGAGCGGGTGCGCGCCCTGGCCACCGCCGCCGAGCACAGCGCCGTGCTGCGGCTGGGTGTCCGGCAGCTGCGGGCGATGACGTTCGGCACTTTCGTCGGTGCGGTGGACGAGCAGGGCCGCAACCCGGTCTGGCCCGTCATCGGTTACCCCGGCCCGCCCGCGCTGGAGATCGCCCGGGCGCCGGGGCGGATCACGGTGACCGCGCTGGACGGTGAACTGGCCGCGGACGTGTGCGTGATCGGCTCGGGCGCCGGGGGTGCGGTGATCGCCGCACGGGCCGCCCAGGCAGGGCTTTCGGTGGTGATCGTGGAAGCCGGACCGCGCCGTGACGAAACCGATTTCGACCAGATCGACTCCCATGCCGGCGAGATGTTCCTCCGCGGCGGCGCCCTGTACTCCGACAGCGGCAGTGTCGGCGTGCTCGCCGGTTCGGTGCTCGGCGGCGGCACCCTCATCAACTCCATGGTCTGCCTCCGCACGCCGGCGGCGATCCGCGAGCAGTGGGCGGCCGAAGGCCTGTCCGGGCTCGACGGTCCGGAGTTCGACCAGTACACCGATCTGGTCTGGGAAGCCCTCGGTGTCACCACCGACGCCACCGTCCACAACGCGAACACCCGCGCCATGATCACCGGACTCGCCGCGCTCGGCTACGCCCACCATGCGTTGCCCCGCAACGCGAAACTCACCGATGAACCGGCGTACTGCGGCTTCTGCAACGCCGGATGCCGCAGCGGCAACAAGTCCTCGGTACTGCACACCTACCTGCAGAGCGCGGTGGACGCGGGCGCGCGGATCGTCACCGACTGCACGGTGGACCGGATCAGCACCCACGAAGGCCACGCGAGCGGAGTTCTTGCCACGCGGGGAGGCAAGCCGGTCCGCATCGCCGCGCGGACCGTCGTGGTCGCCGCCGGCGGGGTCGAGTCTCCCGCGGTGCTGCTGCGGTCCGGCATCGGTGGTCCTGCCGTGGGGAAGAACCTGCGGCTGCATCCCGCGTGGATCGTCACCGGCGTCTACGACCAGCCGGTCGAGGCGTGGAGCGGGCAGATCCAGTCCGCGGTCAGCTTCGACCTCGCCCACTGCGAGGACGGGACCGGATTCCTCGTCGAGAGCCTGACGCTCAACCCGCTGACCTGGGCGGGTCAGACCCCGTTCCGCGGCCCCGCCGAGCACCGGCGGACGCTGCGGGACCTGCCGTGCTTCGCGACCTGGCACGGCGTCGCGCACGACCACGGCAGCGGCGAGGTGTACCTCGACCGCGAGGGCCGGGCGGCGATCCGCTGGGACCTCGACGACGAGTACGACCTGCGCGTCGCCCGCCGCGCCCACACCGAACTCGCGCGCATGCACCGCGCCGCGGGCGCCCGCGAGATCTTCACCTTCCACTGGAACGACCACAGCTGGCGCCGCGGTGAGGACTTCGACGCCTACCTCGCCCGCCTCGCCCATGCGCCGGCCGCCGAGCACACCGCGTTCTCCGCGCACCAGATGGGGTCCTGCCGGCTCGGCGCCGATCCGTCGGCCTCGGTCGCGGACGGTCGCGGTCAGCTGCACGACATCGCCGGGGTGTGGATCGGCGATGCCTCCGCACTGCCCACCGCCCCCGGCGTCAATCCGATGATCACGGTCATGGCACTCGCCGAACGCACCGCCGCCGCGCTCGTCGCCTCGGTGCGCGCTCCCGCGCCGTCCGTGGGCGGGTGAGAACGCCGCCGTCTTCGCCCCCGCCTTCAGCCCCGGAGGAACTGCCTTGCTGGACCAGACGAAACCCGAAGCGCAGGCCGACGGCGTCCGCCACGCCATCGACGACAACTCGCTCACCCCGGTCCCCGCCCACGAACGCAAGTCCGGCTGGTACCTGTCCTGGCTGCCCGCGGGCGTGGCCACCTCGCTGCTGCAGCTGACCCTGGCGGGCACGATCACCGCGCTCGTCGGCTCGGCTGCGGGCCTGCTCGCCGGTGTCCTCGTGGCTGCGTTCGTGCTCGCGATCGGCTGGCTGTTCGGCAACATCGCGCGGGTCGAGGGCCTTTCCGGCACCGTGCTGCCCCGTTTCCACGGCCTCGGGGTGCGGGGCTCGGCGCTGTCGTCGCTGGCCTTCGCGATCATGATCATCGGCTTCTGTGCGAGCGAGAACGTGCTGCTCTACAACGGAACCCTGTTCGCGCTGGGCTGGGAGGACAGCATCGGCACGCGCCTGCTCGTCTACGGGGTGCTCACCGCGGCGTGGATCGTGCTGTCGATGTTCGGGATCAAGGTCGTCACCCGAACGTCCTCGGCGCTGGTGATCGTGTTCCTGCTCCTGCTGGCCTATATGGTGTTCCGCATCTACGACACCTCGCAGGTGACTCTCGGCGAGGCGTTCGCCAAGGCCGCGACCGTGACCGCGGGCTCGGGCACGTCGAGGTTCTTCGAGGTGATCGGCATCCTCGGCGGCCAGGGCGCGGCACTGATCCTGGTCAACGCCGACTACACCCGCTACGCGCGCAGCCGCGCGTCGGTGGGCGGGGTGAACCTGGTCGGGGTGATCATGCTCGACCTCGTCGGCATCGCGCTCGGCGTCCTCGTGCTCACCGGCGGCAGCAGCCTGGCCGGTGACTACCTGGTCGCGCACGGGCAGGCCAGTCCCGGGGGAGCGGCGGCCGCCGCGGCGGCGCTGGCGACCACGAACACCGGCGCCTACTTCGTGATCGTGTCCGGCGTGGTCGGCTTCGTGCTGATGTACGTCGCGCAGGCGAAGGTCCAGGTGCTCAACGTCTACTCCGGGTCGCTGGCGCTGGCGAACCTGTGGCACGTGCTGACCGGCCGCACCCCGAACCGGTTCGTGATGATCCTCGTCGCGAACGCGGTGTGCCTGCTGCTGATCGCCGCCGGGGTGTTCTCGCACCTGTCCGGGTTCATCAGCGTGCTCGGCATGATCATGATGGGCATCATCGCGACCGCGATCGCGGACTACTACGTCGTGGCCCGACGCGAGCGGCGAAGCCGTGACCTGGTCGAACCGGTGAACTGGGCCGGTGTCGTGACGGTGGCCACCGCCTCGCTGGTGTCGTACGTGCTCTCGGAGACCGGAGTGTTCCCGTTCGGCTTCCTGAGCGCCACTGTGCTCTGCCTCGTCCTGTATCCGCTCGCACGGACGTCTGTGCTCAAGCCGAAGACGGTGTCCCATGACTGACTGCGTCCGCAAGGCCTATGCCGACACCTCGCTGGGCCAGGTGCACTACGCGGAGGCGGGCAGCGGCCCGGTCCTGGTGCTGCTGCACCAGACCCCGCGTTCGCACGACGAGTTCCGCGAACTGCAGCCGCTGCTGGCGGCCGAACATCGCGTACTCGCCCTCGACATGCCCGGTTTCGGGCAGAGTGTCCGGTTACCCGCGCCGCAGACCATCGAGGCGTTCGCCGGTGGGGTGCTGGCCTTCCTCGACGCGCTGGGACTGGCGGAGGTGGCGGTGCTCGGCCACCACACCGGGGGAGCGGTCGGGATCGAGCTGGCCGCCCGGATCCCGGAACGCGTGCGGTCGTTGGTCCTGTCCTCCACCCCGTGGACGGGACCGGAGTACCGGGCCGCGCACGCCGGCCGGACCACCGTGGACGAGGTCGCACCCACCGAGGACGGGCAGCACCTGGTCGAAATGTGGGGCATTCGGCGCCCGTACTACCCACCCGGGCGCGCGGACCTGCGCGACCGCTTCCTGCACGACGCGCTCGCCCCCGGCGTCGACCCCGCCGAGGGGCACCGCGCCTGCGTGCGCTACCGGATGGAGGAGCGGATCGGGCTGGTCAGGGCGCCGGTCCTGCTGATCGGCGGCGAGGCGGACCCGTTCGCGCTGCCCGATCTGCCCCGGCTCGAACGGCGGCTGGTGCACGCGGGCCACCGCCGGGTGACGACGGTTGCCGGCGGCATGGTTCCGTTGATGGAGCAGTGCCCGGAGCAGGTCGCCGCCGCGGTGCTGCCCTTTCTGCGCGACTGAACGAGGAGAAACGGTGGGAAAGTTCGAAGAGGTGCTCGCCGAGCTGGCCGAGCGGAAGGACGAGTTCGGCCGGCAGCGGTACGTGCCGCGCGACTTCGTCGAGAAGCTCAAACCGCTCGGCGTCTACCGGGCCTCCACCCCCGTCCGGTTCGGCGGGGACCCGATGCCGCCGGCGCGGTTCCTGCGGATGATCGAGCGGATCTCGGCGGTCGACGGTTCGACGGGCTGGGTGGCCAGTTTCGGCTCCCAGCTGGTCTACCTCGGCTCCCTGCCGCTGGAGTCGCAGGCGAAGATGTTCGCGGGCGGGCCGGACGTGGTGTTCGCCGGCGCGCTGTTCCCGGTGCAGGACGCCGTCCCGACCGAGCGCGGCTACCGGGTCAGCGGCCGGTGGAAGTTCGCCAGCGGCAGCATGGCCGCGGACATCATCTGCGTCGGCATCCCCGGGGACGACGCTTCCGCCGGCAAGCCGCGGGGCGCGCTGCTGCGGCCGGAGGACGTCGAGATCGTCCAGGACTGGGACGTCGAGGGGATGCGCGGTACGGGGTCGTTCGACCTGGTGGTGAAGGACGTCGAGGTGCCGCGGGAGTGGACCTTCGTGCGCGGCGGCGCGCCCCTGCTCGACGAGCCGCTGTACCAGTACCCGGCGATCACCTACGCGGCCCAGTCGCTGTCGGTGGTCTCCGCCGGCGTCGCGCGTGCTGTGCTCGACTTCGCCGAGGAGGTCGGCAGCGGGCGTGCGAGCATCACCGGCGCACCGAAGCTCGCCGACCGTGCCTACTACCGTGCGGCGATCGCCGAAGCCGAGGCCTCGTTGCGCTCGGCGCGCGCCTATTTCTACGAAGCGGCCGAGGAAGCGTGGCAGAGCATCCTGGACGGCGCCGGGGTGAGCGATCGCGAGAACGCGCACCTGCGGCTTTCGGCGGCGCATCTGGCGCGTACGGCGTCGGAGGTCGTGGATCGGGTCGTGTCGGTCTCCGGCACCGCGGTGATCTTCAACGAGCATCCGCTGCGCCGGCTCGTGGCCGACGCCAAGGTGCCGCAGTCGCACGCCTTCCTGAGCCTGGCGATGTACGACGCGGCGGGCGCCGTCTTCATGGGACAACCACCGACCGTGCCCGCCTTCCGCTGATGGCCGAGCGCGTCCGTTCCTTCGCCGAGGCCGTGCTGGCGCGAGCCGAGGCCGCGCCGGACGGTGAGCTGGTCCGGCTGGCGGGTGAACGCGGGTGGACCGCAGCCGGCCTCGCCGAGCGCGCGGGCGCGCTCGCACGGGGGCTGGCTTCGCTGGCCGGCCCGGGTGATCTGGTCGCGACTGCGCTGCGCAACGGACCGGAGGCGGTCGCGCTGACCACCGCGCTGTCGATGCTGGGCGCCGTCGAACTCCCGCTGCCGCCCGAGCTGGACGCGGGGTGGGCGCGGCGCCTGGCGAAGTCCGGCGGCTGCGTCGCCACGGTCGCCGACTCCGCCCGGCTGCGCGGTGAACCACATCTCGGCGGGCTCGCCGGGTCCACCGGGTCCACTGTGGTCACCGACGGGCCGGGCGGAATCGCGTTGGCCGAGCTGGCCGCCGATGGCGGCAGGCTGCCCTCGTTCGTGCCCTCGGACGGCAGCCCGGCGCTGGTGATGACGACCTCGGGCACCACCGGCAAGCCGAAGGGCGCGGTCCTGCCGAACGGCGCGGCGCTCGGCCAGGCGCGGCGGGTCCAGCGGGCGATGCGCTACGACGGTTCGGACGTGCTCTACAACTTCTTTCCCTGGCAGCACATCAACGCCCGGCACGCGGCGTTCCTGCCCGCGGTCTTGGGCGGCGCGGTGCTGGTCGTGGACCGGGGGTTCTCCGCGTCGCGCTTCTGGGAGGTGGCACGCGCCGAGGGCGTCACGGCGTTCAACTTCATGGGCGCGGTGTGCGTGCTGCTGCTGCGCCGTCCCCCGGACGGCAGGCCCCATCCGGTCCGGCGCGCCTACGGCGGTCCGGCGCCGGCCTGGCTCGTGCACGAGATGGCCGAGCGGTTCGGCGTCCGGTTGCTGCAGGCCTACGCGTGCACCGAGCTCGGGGACGTGGCGACCACGCCGGCCGGCGAGCTGCGCCCCGGAGCGGCGGGCCGGCCGGTGCCGGAGTACGAAGTCCGCACTGTGGACGGCGAACTGCTCGTCCGTCCCCGGCACCCGGACCTGACCTTCACCCACTACCTCGGCGAGCCGGAAGCGACCGAGGCGGCCTGGCAGGACGGCTGGTTCCGTACCGGCGACCAGGTTCGCGTGCAGGACGGCTGGCTGTACTTCGAAGGCCGGTCCGCGGACGTGATCCGGCGCCGTGGGATCAACATCAGCGCGGCCGGGGTGGAGGAGGCGGCCGCGTCGATGCCCGGCGTCACGGCCGCCGCCGCGGTGGCCGTCCCGTCGGAGCTCACCGAGGACGAGGTTCTGCTGGTGGTCGTGCCCGCGGGAGACACCCTCGACCCGCGAGCCGTCCGCGAGCACTGCGCGGCCCGGCTGCCCCGGCATGCCGTGCCCCGGTACGTGAGCGTGGAGAAAGACCTGCCGCGCAACGGGAGTTTCAAACTCGTCCGGGCGCCGTTGCGGGACCGGGGACTGCCACCGGGTGTGTGGGACGCGGAGAGCGAAGGAGCGGCATGACCAAGCACGTACTGGCGGGCACCGATCAGGAACTGCCCTTTCACCCCGAGCGCGCGGCGCTGCTGGTCATCGATATGACCAACGATTTCCTGGCCGAAGGAGCGCCGTACGAATGCGCCGGCGGGCGGGCCCTGCTCCCGCGGATCAACCGGCTCATCGGCCTCGTCCGCGGCCGTGGCCTGCCCGTGGTGTGCACCACGCAGGTGCACCACCGCGACGGCGCCGACCTGGGGATGGTGCGCTACCTGCATCCGCTCACCGGCAGCGGGAAGGCACTGGTGGAGGGGACCGGGGGCGTGGCACTGTACCCGGACCTCGACTTCGACCCGGCCACCGGCGAGTTCCTGGTCAAGCGCCGCTATTCCGCGTTCTACGGCACCGACCTGGAGAACTTCCTGCGCCGCCGCGGGATCGACTCGGTGATCGTCACCGGGGTCGCCACCCACTCCTGCTGCGAGGCGACCGCACGGGACGCGCTCTTCCGGGACTTCGCGGTGTACTTCGTGTCCGACGCCACCGCGACCGTCGGCCTCTCCGACGCGGGGTGGGGAGCTTTCACCGCCGAGGAGGTGCAGCGCTTCGCGCTCACCGACGTCGCGCACTTCCTCGGCCGGGTCGGCACCACCGGGGAACTGGCCACGCTGCTGGGTGCGGCCCGATGACGTCCTCCCGCCGGGACGGAGACACCTGGGACGCGGCCTCCGGCGTCGGCGCGACCGCCACGATGTCCGCGGCGGTCCGGGCGATCGCGACCCGCGCGGATCGTTCGCTCTTCGCCGACCCGCTCGCCGAACCCCTCGTCCGCGCCGTCGGTATCGACCTGCTCACCCGGCTGGCGACCGGCGAGACGCCGCCGGGCGACCTGGTCGCCGGGCTGTGGATCGACCTGGCCAAGGTGCGGGGCAGGTTCTACGACGAGTTCTTCGCCGGCGCGACGGACGCGGGAGTCACGCAGGCCGTGATCCTGGCCTCCGGACTGGATTCCCGCGCGTACCGGCTGCCGTGGCCGGCCGGGACGGTGGTGTACGAACTCGACCAGCCGGAGGTCATCGCGTTCAAGACCCGCGCGCTGGCCGAGCACGGCGCCGCGCCGACCGCCGAACGGCGGGCGGTCGGAGTCGATCTGCGCGACGACTGGCCCGCCGCACTGCGTGCCGCCGGCTTCGACCCGGCCCGGCCCACCGCGTGGAGTGCCGAGGGCCTGCTGAGCTACTTGCCGCCCGAAGCGCAGGATCGCCTGCTGGACACCGTCACCGAGCTGAGCGCGCCGGGAAGCCGGATCGCCACCGAAAGCAAGCCCGTCCCGCGGCCGGGCGACGAGGCCGAGACGAAGGAAGGACTGCGGCGTCTTTCCGCACGGTGGCGCGAGCAGAGTTTCGATACCGATCCGGCGAGGCTGCGCTATTTCGGTGAGCGCAACGAAGTCGGTCCCTATCTGACCGGACTCGGCTGGTCGCTCGACGGCAGCACTGTCCGGGACCTGTTCGCTGCCCACGGTTTCACGCTTCCGGAGCACGGAGACCTGGGCATGGGCGACCTGCGTTACGTTCGTGGCCGGCTCGGTGAAACGGGGCCATAGCGGGAATGTGCGGTCCGGTGGCCGGTCAGCCTTCGCCGTCGGGGCATTCTCCCGGTGGCCGGGTGCCGAGCAGCTGGTGGGCGCGCAGCGCGATCTGCATTTCCAGCCGGGACAGGGGATCGGTGAGCCGCTCACCCATGAGCGCGGTCAGCTGGCCGACGCGGTAGCGGACCGTCTGCGGGTGGATGCCGAGGGCCTGGGCGATGTCCGGGGTGCTTCCGTTGTGGTCCAACCAGCTCAGCAACGTCTCGGCCAGCCGGAGCTGCTGTTTGACGGTCAGGTCCGCGAACGGGGCGAGGACCTTCGCCGACAGCTGGTCGAGCAGCGATCTGTCCTGCAGCAGCCAGAGCGTCGACAGGTGTTCCTCGCTGCGGGTCACCGGCCGGTCCGCGATCAGGCCGCGCCGGACGAGGTCCAGGGTCCGGCGGGCCAGCTGCAGCGAGGTCGCCGCTGTGCGGGGATGGACGCGGGACCCGATCGCGGCGCGCCAGCCGGTCGTCAGGTTCTCGAGGGCGCGCGCGTCGCGGTCCCGGTCCGGAGTCACCAGATACGCTGTGCTGCTTTCGAAATCGAGCAGTACGTCGTCGGGCAGGTGCAGGGTGAGCGGCGGGTGCTGCTCGTCGCGCGGTGCGAACGCGATGACCGTGAGCGAGGCTGGGATCTCCCACTTCGCGGCTCGGGCGGCCGTCTCCACCGCGGCCGGCGACGAAGCCGGAACCGCCAGCAGGAGGTCCAGCAGGCGTCTGCGCCGCCGTTCGAGCGTCCCGGCCGAACGGGCCTGCGCCGCGGTGTACCCGGTGACCGAATGCGCGGAAATCTCGTCTACGTAAGCAAAAATGGCCTCCGCGCTGACGCACAGCACCGAAGCCGGCACGCGGTGGGTCTGGCCGAACCGGGAGATGTAGCGCCAGGCGGCCCGGCCGCCCGCCCGGTAGGCGGCCTGCAGCGAGTTCAGGCTTCCACCGTCGTGGTGGATGCGCTTGCCGACTTCCACGAACAGCTTCGCGTGGTCGCCCGGGGTGACCCCCCGGTCCTCGGCACTGTTGAGCGCACTGTCGGGGGCACCGTCGAGCGCACTGTCGGCGCTGTAGAGGGCACTGTCGAGACAGCTGAGCACGGCCTGTTCGATAGCGAGCACGATCATCTTGCCGAACTCGCCCTCGAGCGGTTTCGCGTACTCCGGCACCGCTCGCTGGACTTCGGCGAGGATGTGGCGTGCCAAGGGGTCGGCGTGCGGCCGGAAGCGGCGCGCGAGCCCGGTCGGCAGTGAACACCACAGCCGGCCAGCCTGACTGGTGTTCCGGGGCAGCGGCACCGTCCGCCGCCGGTCGTCCGAGATTTCCCGGCTCTCCCGGTCTCCCATTGTCCGCGTCACTGGCCACCCCTTGCCGCACGACGGCAGCGACCTCTTCGCTGAGGTCGGCGTGACTCACCGCGTGCTCACGTCACGGCTGACGCACCGGCACCGGCCGTGCACGCCATGTACTCACACGCGGTCCGATTTGGCAACACCTCGATCCCGCGGGTGCGCGGGATTCGGCCGCGGCACGGCCGCGGGCGGGGCGAAGTTGTCGGGCGGGTGACAAGTTTCCGTCCGCGGCCACGTGCCGGGGGTGCTCACTTCCCGCCGGGGCGGCGGGTCACACACTGCGGCGGCGGGTTTCCGGCGCTCCCGTTGTTAGCGTGCACAGCTGTTTCCGCCGTCGTACGCGCTCCCGGGAGACAGCATGGTACGAGTCGCATCGTGGTGCTTTCGCCGGGCGCCGTGGGTGCTCGTCCTGTGGCTGGCCGCTCTCGGTGCACTCGGGTTCGCCGCGCAGCGCAGCGGCGCCGCCTATCGCGACACGGTCGCGTTACCCGCTGCGGACAGCTCGGTGGCGGCCGACCTGCTGCGTGGTGCGGGCGCGTCCGGGACCGAGGAAAGCGTCGTGGTCGGGTCGTCCACCGGTCCCGTCGACGCGGGATCGGCACGTGCCCGGGTCGGCGAGCTCGTGGGCCGGCTGCGCGACGTTTCGCACGTGGTCTCGGTCGCGGGCTGGGGGACCCCGCCCGCCCGGGTCTCGGCCGATCACCGGGTCGCGGTGCTCACGGTCCGGTTCGACGCCGAAGCGGAGACACTGGGGCAGCCGGTGGCCGACGAGCTGGCAGGCGTCGTGCGCGATGCCGGCGGAAACGGCCTCACCGCAGGGGTTTCCGGGCAGCTCGCCGAGCTGAGCGCCGCCCCGCCCGATCTCGGGAACGCCGCGATCGGGCTGGTCGCCGCCGCGATCGTCCTCCTGGTGACGTTCGGCTCGCTGACGTGCGTCGTGCTTCCGGTGCTGACGGCTTCGGTGTCGGTGGGCTGCGCGCTCGCGGCGGTGGCGCTGCTGTCGCACCTGATGACGATCCCGAGGATCAGCACTGAGATCGCCGCGCTGCTCGGCCTCGGAGTCGGGGTGGACTACGCGCTGTTCGTGCTCACTCGGTACCGGCAAGGAATCCAGGACGGCCTCGCCGCGGAGCAGGCACTCGCCGCCGCGGCCTCGACGTCGTGCCGAAGCGTCGTGTTCGCCGGGGTGACCGTGTGCGTGTCGCTGCTCGGCATGCTCACCGTCGGAATGGCTTTTCTCAACGGGATCGCGGTCGCCGCAGCCGTGTCGGTGCTGCTGACCATGGTCGCCGCGGTGACCCTTTTCCCCGCGCTGCTCAGACTTCTGGGCAAGCGGATGAAGGTCCGGCCGGCCACCACCGGAGGGTTCTGGTCGCGGCTGGCACACTCGGTGACCGCTCGGCCGGCGCCCTACGCGGCGGCCGCGGTACTGGTGATCGCCGCGCTTTCGCTGCCGATGTCGGGTCTGCGGCTCGGGGTCCCGGGTGCGCACCTCGATCCGCCGGGCAGCGTCACCGAGGTCGCCGCGAATCTCCTCGAAGACGGCTTCGGGTCGGGCTCCGACGGCCCGGTACTGCTCGTGAGCCAGCTGACCGGGGAGGGCGACCGGGCTTCGGTGGAAGCCCTGCGCGCGGCGGTGCTTCCTCGCGCCGAGGTGGGCGAAGCTGCCTACCTGCCCAGTCCCGACGGACCTGTCGCGGTCCTGACGGCGGTACCGAAGACAGCGCCCGACGACCCGGCCACCACTGACCTGCTGGCATGGCTGCGTTCCACGGCCACCGCGGTCGGCGGCCCGCCGGTCCACCTCGGCGGCGCGGTGGCGACTCAGGCCGACTTCTCCGCCGCGATCGCCGGACGGCTGCCGCTGTTCCTGCTCAGCGTCGTGGGCCTCTCGGTCCTGGTGCTGGCCTGGGTGTTCCGCAGCGTGCTGATCCCGCTGACCGCGGCGGTGATGAACCTGCTCACCGCGGCGGCCACCACGGGGGTGGTGGTGTGGGTGTTCGGGCAGCCGGTCGAACCGTACCTGCCGGTGTTCCTGTTCGCGGGCCTGTTCGGGCTGTCGATGGACTACGAGGTCTTCCTCATCTCGCGCATGCAGGAGCAGTGGCGCCGCGGGAGCGACACCCGGGCCGCCATCGTCTCCGGGCTCGTGGCGACCGGACGGACCATCACCGCGGCCGCGCTGATCATGGCGCTGGTGTTCTTCTCGTTCGCGTTCGCCGACGCCCGGGTGGTGCGGGAGGCGGGCGCCGGGCTGGCGGTCGCGGTGCTCCTGGACGCGGCGCTGATCCGCTGTGTGCTGGTCCCCGCGGTGATGATCCGGCTCGGCCGGGCGAACTGGTGGTTCCCGCGGCGATTGCGTTCCCGTGAGCACCACCCGCCGGAAACCGCGCCGCCGGATGACAAACCCGGGGAGCACGCTTATGCCGACCGTTGATCGGTCGCAATGCGGTTGTTAGCGTCGCCCTTTCCGGAATGCGGACGAATTCTCGTTTCCGGACGTCGGAACTCACCGGTGAGAGGAGTTCGGAAAACATGATGCGCTTCAGGCGGCGCGGTCGCGCCGGTGCGGCCGCCGTGCTGCTCGTGCTGGCCGCGTCCGTCCTGCCGGGTGCCGCCTCGGCGACCACCGAAGGATTCACCACGAAATTCGTCGACGTGTCCGCCGACGGCGGAATCTCGCTCGGCGCCATGGTGATGGAGCCGGCCTCGCCCGGTCCGCATCCGGTCGCCGTGCTCGTCGCCGCCTGGGGCGGTGGCCGGACCCAGAACGTCATCCCGGCCCGTGATCTGGCCGACCGCGGTTACGTGGTGATCTCCTACGGCGCCCGCGGTTTCGGCGAGTCCGGGGGCAGCGTCGAGGTGGCGGGCACCGACGACATCGCCGACGTCTCGACCGTGATCGACTGGACCCTGGCCCACACCGCCGCGGATCCGGCGCGGATCGGCGTCGGCGGGGTCTCCTACGGCGCCGGGATCGGGCTCATCGCCGCCGGTTTCGACCCGCGCATCAAAGCGGTCGCCTCGCTCAGCGGCTGGGCGGATTTGGTCGCGTCGCTGACCCAGAACGACACCCGCCACGGCCTCGCCGGGCTGGTGCTCTACCTGTCGGGCAAGGCCAACGGCACGCTCAGCCCCGAGACCGACACGATGCTGACCACGTTCCTCGAGCCGGCGATCTCCGACGCCGACTCCCAGGCGGTGATCGACTGGGCGCGTCCGCGTTCACCGATCGGCTACCTCGACCGGATCAACGCGAACCATCCGGCGGTGCTGGCGATCCAGACCTGGAGCGAGACGGTGTTCCAGCCCGGGCAGATGGTGGACTTCTACGAGCGGCTGACCGGCCCCAAACGCGCCGAGTTCGTGCCCGGCGACCACGCGGCCACCGAATCCGGAGGCCTGCTCGGCCTGCCCAGCGATACCTGGAACTCGGTGTACCGCTGGTTCGACGCCCACGTCGCCGGCACCGACACCTCGATCGAGAACGAACCGCCTCTGGTCACCCGTGCCCGCCCCGGGATGCAGCCTCCGGAGTACCAGTCCGGGTGGGCGGACGTCGTCGGCACACCGTCGCGGCTGTATCTGGGCCGGGGCAAGGGAATCGACGGCACGCTCCAACCGGAGCCCGCCGCCTGGGACAGCAGCATCGCGGCGAACCGCGACACCGTCGCCAACGGCGGTGTCCCGCTGGCCACCTACAGTCTGGAAGCGCTGAGCGGTGCTCCGCCGACCGCGTTCCTGTGGCAGGTCGACCGCGGCAGCGGCGCGGTCTGGAACCAGCCGCCGGCCGAGTCGGCGACCGAGATCCGCGGGGCACTGCGCGCGCACCTGAGCGTGGTGCCGCCGGCGGAGACGGGCACGCTCGTGGCCTACGTCTACGACGTCGACCCCGCCGGGACCGGCAGCCTGGTGAACTACCTGCCCTACAGCTGGAAGCACGCGACACCGGGGAGTAACCAGCCGGTCGACCTGGACTTTTCGCCGACCGCCTACACCCTCGCCGCCGAGCACCACCTGGCTCTGGTCGTCGACTCCAAGGACCCGCTGTTCCTCGACTGCAACACCGGCGCCGGAAAGCTCGGACTCACCTCCAGCATCGCCGATCCCTCGTGGCTCGAGGTACCGGTGCGCCGGCCCGCCGAGAACGGAGAGAACCAGTGACGCGTACGACGCCCTCCGGGACGCGAGAGGAGTTCACCGCGCTGCGCGCGGGCGGGCTCAACTGGGACGTGCTGCCGCTGCGGCTGTTCGCCAAGGGCAACGCCAAGTTCTGGGATCCGGGTGAGCTGGACTTCACCCAGGACGCGGTGGACTGGGCCGGCCTTTCCGGCCAGCAGCGCTTCGCCGCGACCATGCTGTGCGCGCAGTTCGCCGGCGGCGAGGAGGCGGTCACCCACGACATCCAGCCGTTCCTCGCGGCGATGGGCGCCGAAGGACGCTTCGCCGACGAGATGTACCTGACCCAGTTCTGCTTCGAGGAAGCCAAGCACACCCAGGTGTTCCGGCTGTGGCTCGACGCGGTCGGAATGAGCGGCAACCTGCACGAGCACGTCGAGGACAACCCGGGTTACCGCGCGATCTTCTACGACGCGCTGCCCACCGCGCTGAACCGGTTGCGCGACGATCCCAGTCCGGCCAACCAGATCCGCGCCTCGGTGGTCTACAACCACCTCGTCGAGGGGGTGCTCGCGCTGACCGGGTACTTCGTGTGGAACCGGGCCTGCCGTGCGCACGGCATCCTGCCCGGGATGCAGGAGCTGATCCGGCGCATCGGCGACGACGAGCGGCGGCACATGGCCTGGGGGACGTTCACCTGCCGCCGCCACGTCGCGGCCGACGACCGCAACTGGCAGATCGTGCAGGACGAGATGCAGGCCCTGCTGCCGCACGCGATCGCGCAGATCGAGTGGACGACCTCCCGGCTCGAAGGTGACCCCTTCGACCTGCGGATGGACGGGGTGATGGAGTACGCCGCCGACCGCGCGATGCGCCGGCTGCGTGCCATCGAGGCCGCCCGTGGGATGCCGGTCGCCTCGATCGACCTCGACTACAGCCCGGAACAGCTCGAGGAGGACTTCCGCAAGGAGGACGACGCGAACCCGGTCAAGCCCGCCGCCCCCGTCGGGGCCGCGGGCCGAGGGGACACCGTGTCCGCACCATCCACAGTGGACAACGCGAGGTCAGCCGAGGCAGTGGACTGATCCCGCCGAGGCGAGGAGGTGCCCGTCGTGACCGGCCGGAGACAGCGAGCGGCGCCGACCCTGGTCGTGGTGGCGCTCGGCGCGTTCATCACCACGCTGGACAACAACATCGTCGCGGCCGGGGTGCCCTCGATAGCCCGGGACCTGGCGCTGGACCTGCCCGCTCTGCAGTGGGTCAGCATCGGGTACATGCTCCCGTTCGCGAGTCTGCTGCTGGTCGCGGGCACGCTCGTCGACCGCTGGGGGCAGCGCCGCACGCTGACGGCCGGGCTGGTGGCCTTCGGTCTCGGCGCGGCCCTCGGCGGTGTGGCCGGCACCGCCGGGGTGCTCATCGGCGCCCGGGTGCTGCAGGGGGTGGCGGCCGCGTTCCTGGTGCCCGGCCTGCTGAGCCTGCTGCGGACCAATCTGGACGCTCGCGGCCGGGCGGTCGGTGCCACGTTGTGGACCGCGTGCCTGGCGGTCGCACTGGCGATCGGGCCGGCGCTGGGCGGGCTGCTCAGCGAGTACCTGGGCTGGGGCTGGATCTTCTTCGTCAACCTGCCGTTCGTGATGGTGCTGCTGGGATTGCTCCCGGTGACGGCCGGGCCGGGCCGGGCGCCGGGCGGCAGCCGTCCGGCGATCGGGGCGATGACGCTGGTGACCACCGGACTCGTGCTGGTCACGGTGGCCCTCGTCGAATTCGGCGACGACACCCGGACCGGAGCCCTGTTCCCGGCCGTGCTCACCGTGCTGGGCATCGGTCTTCTCGGCTGGTTCGCCGCGCGGGAGCGGCGGGCCGC
Source organism: Amycolatopsis jiangsuensis (assembly GCF_014204865.1). Taxonomy (NCBI): domain Bacteria; kingdom Bacillati; phylum Actinomycetota; class Actinomycetes; order Pseudonocardiales; family Pseudonocardiaceae; genus Amycolatopsis; species Amycolatopsis jiangsuensis. The sequence goes on along the minus strand of NZ_JACHMG010000001.1, from coordinate 1,593,264 downwards.
CGACCGGCTGGTCTCGCCGGCGCTGACCGGCCACCGGGTGTTCGTCGGAGCGCTTGCCGTGCAGCTGCTGTGGGGCCTCGGCGTTTCCGGGATCTTCTTCTTCACCCCGCTGCTGCACCAGGAATCCCTCGGGCTCAGCCCGATCCAGGCCGGGCTGCCGCTGGTGCTGGTGGCGGTCGCGATCGTGGCCGCCACCCCGCTGGTGCCCTGGGCGGTGCCCCGCTTCGGTCCGCATCGGACGGTCGGCGCCGGGCTGCTCGTCGTGGCGCTCGGGCTGCTCGCCGTCGCGCTGGTCAACCATGTTCCGGAAGTTCTCCCGCGGGTGCCGGGGCTGCTGCTGATCGGCGCCGGGTCGGCACTGACCACCCCGCTGACCTCGCATGCGCTGGAAGTCGTGGCGGAACGGCATGCCGGGACCGCCTCGGGGCTGCTGACCGCGTCCCGCGAGCTGTCCAGCGCGCTGGGTGTGGCGCTCATCGGCGCGGTGCTGACCGCGGTGCGCGCGGCCCGGCTCGACGCCGGCACCGCGGCGGGACCGGCCCTCGCCGGCGGCTACACCGCCGGGCTGCTGGTCGCGGCCGGTCTGGAAATCGGCGGCGCGGTCCTCGCCATGACCTTGTTTCGGGCCCGGCCGCGGAAAACTCTTCCCGCGGTGACAACGGTCTCCGGGCATTCTTCGTTTCGCGGTGAGTACCGCGATCCGGAAAGCGGACCCGGTGGTTCCCGCGATTGACATCCGCGGTTCGGGAGAAATACAGTTTCACCCGAAAGTGAATCCGCGCATTATTTGTATTCACGCGTTCCTCCCACGTTACTAGTGAGGCGCTATGGAGACCATTTCCGAAACGGCTTTCGCGGTGCCCGGACCGGACGGGGCCGACCACCTCGAAGGGGAATCCTTCGCCACGATGCTCGGCCGGTGGGCCGGTCTCCTGGGTGACGAGGTGGCCGTGACGTTCCTGGACTACCGCGGCAGCGCCGAGGGCCGCGCGGTGACGCTCTCCTGGCGCGAACTCGACGACCGGGTCAGCGGGGTGGCCGCGCGGCTGCGCGGGCCGGCCCGGCCGGGGGAGCGGGCGGCGATCCTGACCGCGCAGTCCGCCGACTACGTGGTCGCCTTCCTCGGCGCCGTACGTGCCGGGCTGGTCGCCGTCCCGCTGTTCCCCCCGAGCCTGCCCGGGCACGCGGGCCGGCTCGCCGCGACGCTTGCCGACTGCGCCCCGAAAGTCGTGCTGACCACCACCGACCTGGCCGGCGAGCTCGCGGGTTTCCTCGGCCCACTGGACCTCGAGGCGACGATCCTGTCGGTGGACACGGTGGAACCGGCCGCGGCGGGGGAGCACGACTGGCATCGCCCGGCACCTGACGAGCTGGCCTACCTGCAGTACACGTCGGGCTCCACCCGTTCGCCGGCCGGGGTGATGCTGACCCACCACAACGTCCTCACCAACGCCCGGCAGGCGTGCGCGGCCTACGGCGCCGAGACCGGGAGCACCTCGACGGTCAGCTGGCTGCCGCTGTTCCACGACATGGGCCTGATCCTCGGTCTCGGCGCGCCGATGGTCGGCGGCCTGGCCTCGGTGCTGATGGACCCGATCGCCTTCCTGGAGCGGCCCGGACGGTGGCTGCGGGCACTCTCGGCGAGCCCGGGCGCGATCAGCGCCGCACCCAACTTCGCCTACTCCTACAGCGCTTCCCGCGTGCCGGAGGAGGAGAAGAGCTATCTGGAGCTGAGCCGGGTGGTGTCGCTGATCAACGGCAGTGAGCCGGTGCTGCCCGCGACCATCGCCAAGTTCCAGGACGCCTTCGGGGACTGCGGTCTGCGCCCGGAGGTGCACCGGGCCTCCTACGGTCTGGCCGAAGCGACGGTCCTGGTTTCGGTGACCGACGCCGGCGCGCCCTCGCGTCAGGTCGGGTTCGACCGGGACCGGCTGGCCGAAGGGGCCGCCGTGCCGGCCGGCCCCGGCGCCCCGGTCACCACGCTCGTCTCGTGCGGGCTCCCGGCCCAGCAGGAGGTCCGCATCGGCGACCCGGACAGCGGAGAACCCGTTCCGGACGGTCAGGTCGGCGAAATCCAGGTGATCGGAGCGAACGTCGGGCAGGGGTACTGGCGCCGTCCACGCGAGTCCGCGGCGACGTTCGGCGCGGGGTATCTGGCCACCGGCGATCTCGGCGTGCGTTTCGAAGGCGAGCTGTACATGACCGGCCGGCTGAAGGATCTCGTGATCGTCGACGGCCGCAACCACTATCCGCAGGACATCGAGCAGACGGTCGAGTCCCATCCCACCGTACGTCCGCACTCGGCGGCGGTGTTCGCGATCCCGCACGACAAGGGGGAGACCGCGGTCGCCGTGCTGGAGCGGGCCAAGGCCGTCGAGGCCGATCTCGCCGCGGCCGCTCACGCCCTCCGTGCGGCCGTGTCGGCCGAACACGGCCTGCGCCTGCACGACGTCGTCGTGCTGCCGCCCGGCGAAGTGCCACGGACCTCCAGCGGCAAGATCAGCAGGGCGCTGTGCCGGAAGTCCTATTTGGATGGTGTGCTGACCGGACGGCGGCTCGGATGACCGCGCCGGACGCCGCGGCCGTGCAGGAATGGCTCACCGACCGGGTGGCCACGATCACCGGTGTTTCCGCGGGACAGGTCGATCCCGGCGCCCCGCTGCACGAAGCGGGGCTGTCCTCCCGGGACGCGATGAGCCTGACCGGGGACCTCGGCCGGTTCGTCGGCCGCCCGCTCGAGGTGACGCTGGTCTGGCGGCACTCCAGCATCGCCGCCCTCGCGCTGGCCGTGTCCGCCGAGGGATCTGTGTCCACTGAGGACACGGCGTCGCGGCACGGCGCGATGCCCGCACCCGTGGCGGCGGGCGAGCCCATCGCGGTCGTCGGCGTCGGCTGCCGGTTGCCGGGAGGGGTCGAGTCGCCCGCGCAGTTCTGGTGGCTGCTGGACGCCGGAGCCGACGGCATCGCCGAGGTTCCCGAGGGACGCTGGGAATCCTTCGCGCCGGAGGCGGCGCTGGCCGGGCTGCCACGGCGCGGTGGGTTCCTGGGCGACGTGGCGGGATTCGACGCCGCGTTCTTCGGCATCACGCCCCGCGAGGCGGAGGCGATGGATCCGCAGCAGCGGATGCTGCTGGAAGTGACCTGGGCAGCCCTCGAGCACGCGGGCATCCCGCCCGGCTCGCTGCGTGGCTCGCGGACCGGGGTGTTCGTCGGGCTGTCCGCCAGCGAGTACGGCTACCTCACGATGACCGACGTCACCGGCATCGACGCCTGGTCCGGCACGGGTGCGGCGGCGAGTATCGCCGCGAACCGGCTGTCCTACCTGCTCGACCTGCGCGGTCCCAGCCTGACACTCGACACCGCCTGTTCGTCGTCGCTGGTCGCCGTGCACCAGGCCGTGCAGAGCCTGCGCCGGGGCGAGAGCGACACCGCGCTCGTCGCGGGCGTGAACCTGCTGCTCTCGCCCGGGATCACGGCCAACTTCCACCGGGCCGGCGTGCTGGCACCCGACGGGCACTGCAAACCGTTCGACGCCGGTGCGGACGGTATCGTTCGCGGCGAAGGGTGCGGCGTGGTCGTGCTCAAGCCGTTGAAGGCCGCCCGTGCCGCGGGCGACCGGGTGCTGGCGCTGATCCGCGGCAGTGCGGTCAACTCCGACGGCCGCTCCAACGGCATGATGGCCCCCAATCCCGACGCGCAGGCGTCGCTGCTGCGGGACGCCTACGCCGTCGCGGGAGTCGATCCGTCCTCTGTGGACTACGTGGAGGCGCACGGCACCGGAACGCTGCTCGGTGACCCGATCGAAGCCGAGGCGCTGGGCGCGGTCCTCGGTGCCGACCGCGAGCCCGGCCGGCCGCTGCTGCTCGGTTCGGTCAAGAGCAACCTGGGCCACCTCGAAGGGGCGGCCGGGATCGCCGGGCTGATCAAGGTGGTGCTCGCGCTGGTGCACCGGCGCCTGCCGGCCAGCCTCCACTACCGGGTGCCCAACCCCCACATCGACTTCGACGGCCTCGGTGTCCGGGTCGTCGAGGCGGGCCGGGACTGGCCCCGCTACCCGGGCACCGCAAGGGCCGGGGTGTCCGCGTTCGGCTTCGGCGGTACCAACGCGCATGTCGTGCTGGAGGAATGGCCTGCCGCGTCGTTCCCGGTCCGGGCGGCCGCGAGTGACCGTCCGCGCGTGTTCGCGCTGTCCGGCCGCAGCGCCGAAGCGGTGCACGCCCGCGCGGACGAGCTCGCCGACTGGCTCGACTCGCCCGCGGGCCGCGCTGTGCCGCTGGATGCCGTCGCCGGGACTCTGGCGACCCGGCGCGAGCATCTGCCGGTCCGCGCGGCGGTGGTCGCCGAAGAACGCGGTGAACTCGTCCAAGCGCTGCGCGAGGTCGTCACCGGTGAGGCCGAGGGACGGACGGACGTGGTGTTCGTCTTCTCCGGTTACGGTTCACAGTGGCCGGAGATGGGACGGCGGCTCCTGCGGACCGAGCCGGCGTTCCGCGCCGAGGTCGACGCCCTCGATCCGGCCTTCCGCGCCGAGGCGGGATTTTCGCTCCGCGAAGTTCTTGCGGGCGAACAGGAACTGCCCGACCTCGGGGCGACACAGCTGGCGCTGTTCGGTCTGCAGACCGCGCTGGCGGGATTGTGGCGGGAGCACGGCGTCGTCCCGTCCGCGGTGCTCGGGCACTCCATGGGCGAGGTCGCTGCCGCGGTCGTCGCCGGTGCGCTCGACGTGACCGACGGGCTGCGCGTGATGGCGACCCGCGCGCAGCTGCTGGCGGAGGTCGACCAGAGCGGCGCCGGCGCCATGGCCGTGGTCGAGCTGTCGCCGGCGGAGCTGTCGGCACTTGAAACCGCCTACCCCGACGTCACCGTGGCGGTCTACGCCTCACCGACGCAGTGCACGGTCAGCGGGGACGCTGCTCAGGTCGAGGCCCTCGTTTCGCACGTCGAGGAAATGGGCAGGCTCGCTCGCCGGCTGCCGGTTCGCGGGGCGGGCCACTCGCCCGCCGTCGACGCCGTGCTCGGCCGCTTCCGCGCCGACCTGGCCACCCTCAAACCCGGGCACGCCGAACTCCCGTGCTACACCAGTGTTCTCGACGATCCGCGGGAGACGCCGACGTTCGACGTCGAGTACTGGGCGGCGAACCTGCGTCGTCCGGTGCGGTTCGCGCAAGCACTGGCCGCGGCGACAGAGGACGGCCACACGATCTTCGTCGAGATCTCACCACACCCGATCGCGCTCGCGGCGATCGAGCAGACCACCGGTGGCGCGGCGATCGGGCTCCCCACCGGCAGCCGCAAGCTCGACGAGCGGACGGCGTTTCTCACCAGCCTCGCCCGGCTGCACGTCCTCGGCCGCCCCGGTGTCCTCGAGCACCGCCCGCGGGTCACGCCGGTCGAGCTGCCCGGTCCGGTGTGGCGGCACGAGCGCTTCTGGCCGCGGCGCTCCGCGCACCGGCCGGACCCCGGGGCGCATCCGCTGCTGGGTGTCCACATCGAACAGCCCGGCGGCGGGGATCTGTGGCGGGCCGACGTCGGCACCGCGGCACTGCCGTGGCTCGCCGACCATGCCGCGATGGGCGTACCGCTGTTCCCTGCCACGGGCTTCCTCGAACTAGCACTCGCCGCCGCCCGTTCGGTGGAGCGGGCACCGGCGCGGCAGGTGCGCGTCGGTGACCTCGAACTGCACCGGGTGCTGCCGCTGAGCGAGCACACGGAAGTCACGACGAGCCTGGTGGACGGGGAAGTCGGCGTGCACGCGAAATCCGCGCACGGCAGCTGGGTCCGCTATGCCACCGCACGGATACACGCGGGTGAGACGCCGTTGCCCGCTTTCGAACCCCTCGACGAGGAAGCCGCCGACTCCGTCGACCTCTACCGCGCGCTCGCCGACCTCGGGCAGAGTTACGGTCCCGCGTTCCGCGGCCTGCGCCGGGTCCTGGCCGCGCCGCACCGCGCTTCGGCGTCGATCGCACTGCCCGAAGAGGCCGGCGACCATCCGGCCCACGTGCTGCATCCGGCGCTCGCCGACGCCTGTCTGCATGCACTGGCCGCGGCGACCGGCGAGGCGCTCGGGGAGGCTGGTGGCCTCTACCTGCCGCTGACGATCGGTGAGGTCGTGCTCGCCGGGGACCCGCGGCGCGGAGTGCGGGCCGAGGCTGTGCTCGACTCGGTCGACGAGTCCGGTGACGGGCTGCTCGGCAGCGTTCAGCTCCTTGATGCCGACGGCGCGGTGCTGGTCGGGTTCCGGGACGTGTACTGCCGGCGGTTCCGGCGTTCGGCGCTGCCGGTGCCGTTGCCGAGCCTCGTCTACGAGGCCGCGTGGGAGCAGGCCGAGCTGCCGTCGCTGCCCGAGGACCGGGCGGACAGCCTGGTCGTGCTGCTGGACAGCGAGCGGGAGCCCGGGCCGTGGCTGGCGAATCTGCGCGGAAGCGTCACCGAGGCCGGCGGTGAACTGCGCACCGCGGTGCTCGGTGACCACGCAGGGTTGGCCGAGCTGCTGCGTTCCCGCGCCGCCGCGGGCCGTCCGGTGACCGGCGTGCTGGCGCTGCACGGCTGCGCGGCCGAGCTGGGCGAGCCCGATCCGCTCCGGGCGGAGCAGTCGCTCGTCACGGTGGCGGGGGTGCTCGCCGGGCTGGCCGAGGCGCCCGCGCCGGCGCCGCGGCTGTGGCTGGTGAGCGCGGGCGCGGCGGGAGTCGAACCGGGGGAGTCCGGCCACCCGGACCTGGCGGCGCTGCGGGGCCTGGTGCGGGTGCTGGCCTTCGAACATCCCGAACTGCGCGTGAGCCAGGTCGACTTCGACGCCGAGCCCGACCCGGCCCGGCTGTGGGTGACCGAACTGCACGACGAGGTGCGTGCCGACGGTCCCGACGACGAGATCGCCTGGCGGGAGGGCATCCGGCACGTCCGCAGGCTCGTCCGACCCGAACTCACGCAGCCGCCGCCGGCTCCGGTCGTGCGCGACGGGGCGTACGTCATCACCGGTGGGCTCGGCGGACTGGGCCTCGTCGCGGCGAAGTGGCTGGCCGGCCGTGGCGCGAGCAGGATCGTGCTCTCCGGCCGCGGAGGTCCGCGTCCCGAGACCGAACCGGCGCTGGCCGAGCTGCGCGAGCTGGGTGCCGAAGTGCGGGTGGTGACCGGTGACGTCGCCGAACCGGGCACGGCCGACGAGGTGCTGGCCGCGGCGGCGGCCGGAGGCATGCCGGTGCGCGGAGTGCTGCACGCGGCCGGGGTGCTGGCCGACGGCGCGGCGATCGAGCTCACGCCGGAGGCGGTCGGCACCGTCTGGCGGCCCAAGGCGCTCGGCGCGTGGCGGCTGCACCAGGCGAGCGAGGGCCACGACCTCGACTGGTGGCTGGTCTATTCTTCGGCCGCCGCCCTGTTCGGGTCGCCCGGCCAGGCGGCTTACGCCACGGCGAACGCCTGGACCGACGGACTGGTCGCCTGGCGCCGTGGTCTCGGTCTTCCGGCGACGACGATCAACTGGGGCGCCTGGGGTGAAGCCGGGGCGGCCGCCGGCAGCAGCAACCCGGTACTCGATCCGCTCGGCACCGAGGAAGCGCTCGAGGCGTTGGAAACCGTCCTTGCCGACGGCCGCGCCGGAACCGGTGTCGCCCGCGTGAACGCCGAGACCGTGCTCGCCCTTTTCCCCCGCCTCGCCGAGCGGAGCTTCTTCGAGCTGTTCGTGCCGTCCGGCGAACCGGGTACCGACGAACCGTCGACCTGGGCGGGACTGGACTCGCTGCGCGACGCGCCGCCGGAGACGGCACGGGCCGCGATGACCGAACACCTGGCCGAGGTCGTCGCGGGGCTGATGGGTTACGGCGCGGGCGCGATCGACCGGCACGCGCCGTTGACGAGCCTCGGACTGGACTCGCTGATGGCGATGCGGGCCCGCGGCGCGGTGGAGCGTGATTTCGCGCTGCCGCTGCCGGTGCCGTTGTTGCTGCGGGGCGCCAGCCTCACCGATCTCGCCGAGCACCTCGCCGAACAGGCGGGTTTCGGCGCGGGAGCGACCCGCCCGGCCGAGCCGGCGCAGGCGGTGACCGGACCACGCGATCCGGCCGAACGCTGGGTCGCCCGGCACTGGCAGGCCGTGCTCGACCGGCCGGAGCCCGGGGTCTACGACGACTTCTACACCGCCGGCGGGGACGCGGACGCCGCGGACCGTCTGCACGCCGTGTTCACCGAGCATCTCGAAGCGGTGCCGGACGTCGCCCGGCTGTTCGCCACGCCGACCATCGCGGCGATGGCCGACCTGCTGCGGGCCGAGGTCGAAGGGTTCGGCGGCGGCCCGATCCGGCTGCTGCGCGACGGGGTCGGCGCCGAACCCGTCTTCCTGTTCCACCCCGCGGGCGGTCCCACCAGCGTGTACCAGGAACTCGTCCGGCTGCTTCCCGAAGGGCAACCGGCCTACGGGCTGGAACGGATCGACGAGGAGGACACCGTCGAGGGCAAGGCCGGCTGCTACCTCGAGCTCATCCGCGAGGTCCAGCCGCACGGTCCCTACCACCTCGGCGGCTGGTCGTTCGGCGGCTGCCTCGCCTACGAGACGGCCCAGCGGCTGACCGCCGCCGGCGAGCGGGTCGACGTCGTGTTCATGATCGACACGATCCTGCCGCTGCCGGCGCCGGACAAGCCGGTCGGAGAGCTGCTGCTCGAGCGCTTCGACCGGTTTGCCGAGCACATCGAGGCGACCTACGGCGTCCCGCTGGAGATTCCCCGGGCCGAGCTCGGGCCGCTCGGCGAGGACGAGCAGATCCGGCTCGTCATGAGCAGGCTGGCCGCCCAGGTCCCCGGGATGGGGCAGGGCGTTCTGCACCACCAGTACACGTCCTATGTGGACGCCCGGGTCGCGGAACGCTACCTGCCCGGACCCTACGCCGGGCCGGTGCTGCTGCTGCGGGCGCGGCAACCGCATCCGCTCACGACCACGCTCGACCCGCGGTACCTGCGCACCGACGAAACGCTCGGCTGGGACGAGTATTGCGCGGACCTGGAGATCATCCGGGTGCCCGGCGACCACGTCTCGATGATCGACCCGCCGCACGTGTCCGTGATCGCCGACGCGCTCGCGGGACGGCTCGGGAGCCCACCGCACGCAGGAAAGGGGATGACCCGACGATGACGCTCGAAGACCTCTCCTTCACACCGACCACGTCGTTCCGGATCGCCGATCTGGCCACCCGCCAGGACGAGGTGGTCCGGATCGCCGAGAAGCGCGCGATCGACCGCCAGCACGCCAAGGGCAAGCTGACCGCCCGCGAGCGGATCGACCTGCTGGTCGACCCGGGTTCCTTCGTCGAGCTCGACCAGCTCGCCCGGCACCGCTGCACCGAGTTCGGGATGGACGCCAACCGCCCCTACGGCGACGGCGTGGTCACCGGGCACGCCACTGTGGACGGACGGCAGATCTGCCTGTTCTCCCAGGACTTCAGCGTGTTCGGCGGAAGCATGGGAGAGGTCTTCGGCGAAAAGGTGCTCAAGGTCATGGACCTGGCCATGACGCTGGGCTGCCCGGTGGTGGGCATCAACGACTCCGGCGGCGCCCGGATCCAGGAAGGCGTGGTGTCGCTCGCCTACTACGCGGAACTGGGCCGCCGCAACGCACTCGCCTCCGGGGTGATCCCGCAGATCTCGATGATCATGGGCCCGTGTGCCGGCGGCGCGGTGTACTCGCCGGCGATCACCGACTTCACCGTGATGGTGGAGGACACCTCGCACATGTTCGTGACCGGTCCGGACGTGGTGCACGCGGTGACCGGGGAACGGGTGAGCGCCCAGGAACTCGGCGGGGCCGGCACCAACAGCGAGGTCGCGGGCAACGCCCACCACCGCGCGGCCGACGAGCACGACGCGATCGAATGGGTCCAGGTCCTGCTCGGCTACCTCCCGTCGAACAACCTCGATCCGGCCCCGGAGTACACCGACGACACCGATCCCGGGATCACCGCCGCGGACCTCGAACTGGACCGGCTCGTCCCGGATGCGCTGAACCAGGTCTACGACATGACCGAGGTGATCGCCCGGCTGGTCGACGACGGCGAGTTCACCGAGATCCACGGTGCCTTCGCCCCCAACATGATCTGCGCTTTCGCCCGGATACAGGGGCACACGGTCGGCGTCGTGGCCAACCAGCCCCGCTGCCAGGCCGGCGTGATCGACATCGACGCCTCGGAGAAGGCGGCCCGGTTCGTGCGGTTCTGCGACGCGTTCGGCATTCCGCTGCTCACCCTCGCCGACGTCCCCGGGTACCTGCCGGGAGTGGACCAGGAACGCGGCGGGATCATCCGCCGCGGCGCGAAGCTGATCTACGCCTACGCCGAGGCGACCGTGCCGAAGGTGACCGTGGTGACCCGCAAGGCCTACGGCGGGGGGTACGCCGTGATGGGGTCCAAACACCTCGGCGCGGACGTCAACATCGCCTGGCCCACCGCGGAGATCGCGGTGATGGGCGCGGAGGGCGCGGTGCAGGTGCTGCACCGGCGCGAACTCGCGGGACTGCCGCCGGACGAGCTGGCCAGGGCCCGGCGCCGGCTGACCGAGGAGTACCGGGAACGCCACGCCAGCCCCTATCTCGCCGCCGAACGCGGCTACGTCGACCAGGTCCTCGCCCCCTCGCAGACCCGCGTCCAGGTGGCTCGCGCCCTGCGGGCGCTGCGGACCAAGCGCCAGGCCCTGCCGGCCAAGAAGCACGGGAACATCCCCCTGTGAGCAGTGGAACGGAGAAAAGATGACCAACCAGCGGACCGGCCGGAGAAGACGGCGTCTGGCCGGGCTGGCGGTGCTCTTCGCCGCGGTGCTCACCGGAACGGGCCTGGCGCAGGTCCCGGTGGCCTCCGCGGGTCCAGTCACCACTGCCGCCACCGCCGACGACGGGGCGAAGGTGACCGAGGAAACCTGGGTGGACTCGCGCACCGTCGATCTCCGGATCGACTCGCCCGCGCTGGGCACGAGCGGCATGGTCCGGCTGGTCGTGCCCTCGGGCTGGGCGGCGCAGCCGGACCGGACCTGGCCGACGCTCTATCTGCTGCACGGCTGCTGTGAGCCGGTGGACTACCAGTCCTGGGACCAGTTCACCGACGTCAAGGCGTTCACCGCGGACAAGGACACGATCCTGGTGCTGCCCAGCGACGGGCTGGCCGGGATGTACACCAAGTGGTGGAACCTCGGGCTGAAGGACACGCCGGACTGGGAGACCTTCCACACCGCCGAGGTCCGCCAGATCGTGGAGCGCGGTTTCCGCGGCGGGACCCGCCGGGCGGTCGCGGGTGTTTCGATCGGCGGTTACGGCGCGCTGGCCTACGCTTTCAAACATCCGGGGATGTTCGGTGCCGCGGCCTCCTACAGCGGGGTGCCGAATACGCTCTACCCGGGCACCGCGGGAGTCATCAAGGGAATTCTGGCGCGCGGCGGATTCTACAACTTCTTCGACCTGTGGGGCGACGAGGTGGCGAACTGGCCGATCTGGTCGGCGAACAATCCCTTCGACCACGTCGACGATTTACGCGGAACCGCGCTGTACCTTTCCTGCGGCAACGGCCGGACCGGCCCGCTCGATCCGCCGGGCCAGTCCGATCCGCTGGAGCCCTCGGCGCTGCTGACGTCCCGGAGTTTCACCGACCGGCTGCAGCAGAAGGGCATCCCGGCGACGGTCGACTACTACGGGCCGGGCACGCACAGCTGGCCGTACTGGCAGCGCGCACTGCACGACTCGTGGCCGATCCTGGCGAAGGCGCTCGGTCTTCCGGCCTGATCCGGCGGGCCGGAAATCCGGACGTCCGTGGTCGGAACAACGCGCGCGATGTGCTCCGGGAAACAATTCCCGTCCGCGATTTCGTGGCCTGGGTGTGGGATCTCCGGAAATGCTTGACCAGTGGTCGCCGCGGTGTGGATCGTGTACCGAAATTCCCGGTTATTCGATGGAGGTTCCGGTGAAAAGTGTCAGCACCCCGCGCGCGGTGCGTCGCGGGCGCAAGGTGGTCATCGCCTTGCTGGGCCTGTCGATGCTGGCGCTCGGCGTCGCCGCGGTCAGCACCCCGGTGGCGGCCGCTCCCGCGGCCCCGGCCGCCGAAGGGCTGCCCGGCCCGTTCGACGACTCGTTCTACACCGCCCCCGCCCCGCTGCCGTCCGGGCAGCCCGGTGACGTACTCCGCTGGCGCCCGGCGGTGCCGGCGATGAACGCGGCCAATGCCGATGCGTGGGAGGTCATGTACCTCTCCACCAACGCGCAGGGCCGGCCGGACGCGGTGACCGGCACGATCCTCGTCCCGAAGGGCGTCGACCCGGCCGCCGCTCCGATCGTCGGTTACGCGGTGGGAACACAGGGGCCGGCGTTCAAGTGCACGGCGTCCAAGGCGATCGAGCGCGGCACGTTGTACGACCAGCCGGCCATCAACGACTCGCTCTCCAGCGGCTACGCCGTCGCGGTCACCGACTACGAGGGCTACTCGCCCTCCACCGTCCCGACCTACATCACCGGGCAGTCGATGGGCCCGGCGGTGATCGACTCGGTCCGGGCGGCGCAGCGGTTGTCCGCAGCGAAGCTGTCGAAAACGGCCAAGGTGATCTTCCAGGGTTACTCCCAGGGCGGCGGCGGTGCGTTGTGGGCCGGGGAGAAACAGCCCGCCTACGCCCCTGAGCTCAACCTGGTCGGGGTCGCGGCGGGCGGGGTCCCTGCCGACCTGACCGAGGTCGCGAAGGGACTCGACGGCTACATCGGGTTCGGGTTCCTCGCCTTTGCCGCGGTCGGGCTGGACGCTGCCTACCCCGACCTCAAGCTGGACTCCTACCTCAACGACACCGGCCGCGAGCAGCTCGCCGACGCCAAGAAGAACGCCTGCGTGGTCGAACTGCTGAGCAACTACCCGTTCAAGAAGATCAGCGACTACACGACGTCGAATCCGCTGGACACCCCGCAGTGGAAGGCGCGCCTTGCCGAGAACAAGCTGGGCGCCACCCCGCCGCAGGTGCCGGTCTTCCAGTACCACGCCAGCACCGACGAGATCGTGAACACCCCGCAGGCCGACGCACTGCACAAGAGCTACTGCGCGGCCGGGGTCCGGGAGCAGTGGCAGACCTACGTCTCCGACCACCTGAGCGGGATCTTCGCCGGCAACGGTGACGCGCACCAGTGGATCACGCAGCGGTTCGCCGGCGCCGAGGCACCGTCCAACTGCTGATCGGCCCGGCTGATCGGTCCCGCTCTCCGGCGGTCCGCGACACCGCGGCCGCCGGAGAGCGAGACCGTCCGGAGGCAGGGGAGTGGGGAGTGAACGATGAGCAGGACCGGCTCGCCGAGCGGTTGCGCAGGTGCCGCGAATCCTCCGGGCTGCCGCAGCGGGTGATCGCCGAACGGCTGGGCGTGCCGCGGTCGGCGGTGTCGGGATTCGAGTCCGGTACCCGGAAGGTCGACTGCCTGGAACTCAAGTCCCTCGCCGCGCTCTACCGGCGGCCGGTCGGGTACTTCCTCGAGGAGGAGGCCGTGCGTCCGCCCGAGACCGCGCGGCTGTTGCTGCTCTACCAGCGGCTGGGCACCGCGGATCGCGCCCGGCTGGTGGAGTACGCCGAACTGCTCGAAATCGCCACCAGTGCGCGCACACGGCCGGGCGGGGCCCCCGCGCGCGCCGCGCGTGGTCCGTCCGCAGTGGACACACCGTCCGCCGGCGGGCCGGCGTGACCGCGGCCGGTGGTGCGGGCCGTCGCTCAGGCCGCCGGTGGCCAGGTGCCCCGCAGCCGGTGGGCGTGCAGCGCGAGCTGGATGTCCAGCCGGGCAGCCGGATCGTGCAGCCGGTCGCCGAACAGTTCCGTCAGCTGGTGCACGCGGTACCGCACCGTCTGCGGGTGGATCCGGAGCGTTTTCGCGATCTCCGGGGTGCTGCCGGCCCATTCCAGCCACGCCAGCAGCGTCTCGCCCAGCTTCTCCCGCTGCTTCGTGGTCAGGCCGGTCATCGGTCCGAGCGCTCGGCGCGTGAGCTCGGCCAGCAGGAAGTCGTCGTGCATCAGCCACACCGTGCTGAGGTGCTCGGCGCTGTCGGCGACCGGCCGGGCGTCGATGACCCCTCGCCGCGCCAGCCGCAGGGTCCGGCACGCCCACTTCAGTGAGGTGGCCGTATCGGCCGGACGCACCCGCGGCCCCACGGCGAGGTGCCAGCCCGGCAGCGCGGGACGCAGCTGCCGCAGGTCGCTCTCGGGATCCGGGGACACCACACAGGGCTGTGTGCTTTCAAGGTCCACGAGGACGTCCGCGGGCAGGCCTGCCGGTGGCAGTTCGTCGGCCTGCTGCTCTCCGGGTGGGGCCAGTGCCACGGCGTTGACCCATTCCGGGAGTCGCCAGCCCGCGGCGTCCGCGGCGTCGGCGATGCCCTGCGGGGACGACGGCGGCGTGGCCAGCAGCAGCTCCAGCAGACGGCGCCGTCGTCGCTCCAGCGCACCCGCGGCACTGGTCTGGGCCACTGTGTAGCCTTCGACCGAATAGGACGAGATCTCCTCGATCACGGCGAAGATCGCCTCGGCGCAGACACACAGCAGGGGAATGGGCATGCCGGTGCGCTGGCCCCAGCCCGCGACATAACGCCAGGCCGCCTGCCCGCCGACCCGGTAGGAGGCCTGCAGCGAGTCGAGGCTGCCGCCGCCTTTCTGCACCCCGCGGCCCAAGTCCCGGAACAGCTCGCCCCAGTTGTCCTGTGTGGAGGGACGGCCGTCGATGCTGTCGATGGAGCCGATGACGGCTTCCCCGATGGCCTTGATGATGACCGCGCCGAACGCGCCTTCCAGCGGTTTGGCGTACTCGGGCACCTCACGCTGGATCGCCCGCAGGATCTCCTTGCCCAGGTTGCCCGCGTGCGGCCGGAACCGCCGGGCGAGGTCGCCGGGCAGCGACACCCACAGCCGTTGCGCCGGAATGCCGGTGCCCGGTGCCTCCCGGTGCTCGCGATCGGCAGGTTCGTGCATCTCGAAGCTCCTCCGCGTCACCGTCCCCGGTCATGCACTCACGCACCGCGCCGTGGCGCAACACACCTGTCCGCGCGGCTGCGGTGAGGTGATGAATCCTGCGGGAACTGTTCGTGCGCGACTGCCAAAGACGAGGTGGCCGGGCCGCCGGATGCCTCTTCGCCCAGCCGGGCGGGGAACGCGGGGCACGGCGGCGGGCCCCGGCTTGGCGCGCCGGTACCGGCGGGCGAAGATACGCTCGGCCCCTGGGCAGCGAGGTCTCCCGCCGGTTGCGCGTCACTGCGCGGGAGTAGCGTGCCCCCGGCGGTGGAAGGTACTTCGAGGAGCAAGTGTGGAGCCGAATCTGAGGCCCGGCGAGGACATACAGCACTATGTCGAGCGGCAGGCCGTCGAAATGCGGGAACGGGCGTCGGAGCTGGAGGAGGCGTTCGCCGCCGCGGCGGCGACGGTGACCTCGCGCGACGGTTCCGTCACCGTGTCCCTGGCGCCGAACGGCGCGCTGCGCAGCATCCAGCTCGGCAGGAATGCGTGCGGGCTGGGGGAGGCGCGGCTGACCACGGCGATCATGGAGACCGTGCGGCAGGCGCAGAGCCAGACCGCGCGCGCGGTGGCGAGTTCGGCCGAGGCGATCCTGGGCGGCGGTGAGGCCGTCGAGATGATGAAGAGCTTCCTGCCACCCGAACCGGTGGCCGACGACGGCGGGGCGGACCCGAACAAGTTCGGCGAGGACATGGCGCCCGACGACGATCCGCCCCCGCCGCCGAGGCCGGGCATGCAGCCGCCGAGGCCGCCCGCGCCGCCCCCGCCCCCGCCGAGGACGTCGCGGCCCGCGCCGCGTCGCCGCCCGGCCGACGACGACGAAGACGAGGCGAATCCCTGGTGAGCGGCGGATATTCACTCGACCCGAAAGCACTCGAGAAGTTCGGGAACCATCTGGACGGGCTCGCCGACAACCTCCGTGGATCGGGGGAGATGATCGGCGGCTGCGTCGCGGATCCCGGCATCTTCGGCGTCGTCGGCCAGCTCTTCGGCGCGGGGGCGAGCCTGCACTGCGGCAAGGCCCGCGACCAGCTCACCAGCTACGCCGACTCGGTGGGCAAGTTCCGGGAGAACCTCGACAAGGCCCGGAAGGGCTACCAGGACCAGGAAGACGACGTGACCGACTCGATCTCGAAGTACCAGGCATGAGCGACGGCTACGAGAAGAACGACTTCTGGACCAACCCCCAGGAGACGATGACCATGACGCACGGCGCCGACGGCGCCGGCATCATCGACTCGGCTTTCTCCCTGGCGAACTCGGCCAAGGAACACAACGCCGCCGGGATCGCGCTGGGCTCGGTCGGGCTGGCGCTGGACGTGCTGGGGCTGGTGATCGACCCGCTCGGCAGCGTGATCTCGGCGGCGCTGGGCTGGCTCATCGACCACGTGACGCCGTTCCGCGTGCCGCTCGACCTGCTGATGGGCGATCCGATCGGCATCGACGCGGCGCAGGCGGCCATCGACGAGCAGAAGAAGAAGCTCGAAGAGGACTGGGCGCCGGCTTTCGACACCGCGCTGACCGACTTGAAGGACGCGTGGAAGGGCGAGGGCGCCCAGGCGTTCCAGAAGGACATGGACGGCCTGCGGGCCCACCTCGACGCGCTCGCCGGCTACGTCGACACCGCATCCCAGCAGATGGGTATCGCGGGCGGCCTGGTCGGTGCCTTCCGCGGAGTCATCCGCGACATCATCGCCGGGGTGCTCGGGGGGATCATCGCCGGCGCGATCGCCGCGGCGGCGGCCATGCCGTTCACCTTCGGCACCTCGGTCGGCATCTTCCTCGGGACTGTGGCCGCGACCGTCGGCATCACGATGGTCAAGATCGGCGAGGAGATCTCGAAGCTGGTCCAGAAGCTCACCAAGCTGCTGGGCAACCTGACCGGACTGGGCAAAGCCGGCGACGACGCCGCCGACGCAGTCGCCTCGGCCGCGAGCGGCGGAGCGAAGCCCCACGGCGACATCCCCGGCGGCAGCGGCAGCGGCCCCAAGCCCGACGGCGGCGGAAAGCCCGAAGGTGAGGGCGGCAAGACCGACGGGACCGACGGCACCGACGGGAAAACCGACGGCACCGACGGCAAGCCTGAAGGCGACGGTGGCAAGACTGACGGCACCGATGGGAAGACCGACGGCACCGACGGCAAGACCGACGGGACCGACGGCAAGCCTGAAGGCGACGGTGGCAAGACCGACGGCACCGACGGTGACAAGCCGCAGGGCGATGACGGGTGGCTGAAGCTGACCCCGGACCCACCGGCGAACAAGCCGCCCGCCGACACCGGCGGAACAGGCGGCGGTAAGCCGTCGGAGAGCGAGGGCGGCTCCGGCGACGGCAACTGGCTGAAGCTGACCCCGGACGAACACCCCCAGGCGAAGCCACCGGAGAGCGACGTCAAGCCCGACGGCACCGGCGGAAAGACCGATGGCGCGGATGGCAAGACCGATGGCACCGGCGGGAAGACCGACGGCGCGGACGGCAAGACCGACAGCACCGGCGGGAAGACCGACGGTGAAAGCGGCCACGGAAAACCGTCGCACGAGCCGTTCCCCGACAAGATGGGCCGCTACACCAAGGATCACCTGACGAAGATCATCGACGAGAAGATCCCGAACGTCACGCCCGCACAGCGGCAGGAGATCTTCGACAAGTTCGACAAGTACTCCAACCTCGGGAAGCCCGATCTCCTCAAGCTGCTGGGCCCGGACAAGGCGGCGAGGTTCGAGAACACCATCAAGACGGTGACCGACCCGGCCTTCGGCGGCCGTGGCTTCGTCAGCAAGGGCACGATCGAGTTCATCAAGTCGCTGGGCACGGTCGCCAAGGAGGTGACCCCGGACAACTCGGACAGCTCAGACGACTCGGGCGACTCCTGACGGTCCGGCATTCGGCACGCGAAGCCGGGCACGGCCGGCCGGCAGCAGAACGGCGGTGAACCCTCCGGGGTCCGCCGCCGTTCTGCTGCCCGAAGTCACCAGCACCACCTATCCTTGACGCGACGTCAAATTAATTCAACGTCGTGTATAGTAACGGCATGACCACACGAACGTTTCTGATCACCGGTGCCGGCAGCGGGCTCGGCCGGGCCTTCGCGCAGGGTGCGCTGGCGGCCGGGCACACCGTCGTCGGCACCGTCCGCAAGAGTGAGGACCTGGAGAAATTCGAGGCGCTGGCGCCCGGACGCGCGCACGCCCGGCAGCTCGACGTGACCGACGACGAAGCGGTTTTCGCCGTGGTCGGCGAGGTCGAGCGCAGTGTCGGTCCGATCGACGTGCTGATCGCGAACGCCGGTTACGGGCACGAGGGCGTGTTCGAGGAGTCCTCGATGGCCCAGCTGCGCGCACAGTTCGACGCGAACGTGTTCGGCGTGGCGGCCACGGTCCACGCCGTGCTGCCGGGAATGCGCAAGCGCCGGTCCGGGCACATCTTCGGGGTCAGCTCGATGGGCGGGCTGATGACCGTTCCCGGGCTGGCGTACTACTGCGGCAGCAAGTACGCGGTGGAGGGCATGCTCGAAACACTGTCCAAAGAGGTCGCGGACCTCGGCGTGCGGGTGACCATCATCGCGCCCGGTTCGTTCCGCACGGACTGGGCGGGCCGGTCGATGGTTCGCAGTGCCCGCTCGATTTCGGACTACGACGGGCTCTTCGAGCCGATCCGGGCGGCCCGGCAGGCTGCCAGCGGCAACCAGCTGGGCGATCCGGCCAAGGCCGCCGAGGCCGTGCTCACGGTGCTCGACGCGGAGAAGCCGCCGGTGCACCTCGTGCTCGGGTCCGACGCCGTGCGGCTGGTCGCGAACGGGCGTGCCGCAGTGGCCGCGGACCTCGAAGAGTGGGAGAAACTCTCCCGGTCCACGGATTTCCCGGACGGGCACCAGATCGCGGCGAACTGACGGCCGCGCCGGTCATGACGCGCCCGGAGTGTGTGTGACCGGCACCATCTGGACATTCAGTCCAGAGATTATACAGTCTGTCTGGTGACCAGCGAACATCCTTATCCCGCCGCGTTTCGCAGTGGTGATCTCGTGACCGTGTCCGGGCGGCTCGGTGTGACGGGGACGGGCGAACTGGCGGCGGGCGGGTTCGCCGCCGAATGCGTCCAGGCGTTCGCGAACCTCGACGCCGCACTGGGTTCGGTGGGGGCGAGCCGGGCCGATGTGGTGAAGGTCGTTGCGTACCTGACCGACATCTCGGACCGGGCCGGCCTCAACCGGGTCTACGAGGAGTTCTTCGCCGAGCCCCGGCCGGCTCGCAGCTGCGTCGGCGCGGCTGCGCTGCCCTACGGCGGTGTCGTCGAGGTCGAGGCCATCGCCCGGGTGCGCGATGTCTGAGCGGGACGCGATTCTCGCCGCGCTCGCCCCGGTGGCCGAAGGCATGGCGGCGACGTTGGGTTCGTTCTGCGAGGTGGTCGTGCACGACTTCCGCCGTCCGGACAGGTCGGTGGTGGCCATCGCCGGGTCGGTCACCGAACGCAGCGTCGGCGGGTCGATGAGCGAGATCGGCATGGGTCTGCTGGCGCGCGGGGACGAGGCGGAGGACCAGCTCAACTACGTCACCCGCACGGCGTCGGGGAAGCTGGTGAAGTCCTCGACGATGCTGGTGCGCGACAGCGGCGGGGCGGTGTTCGGCGCGTTGTGCGTGAACCTCGACGTGACCGCGCTCGGGCAGCTGCGGACCCTGGTCGGCGAGCTCGCCGACGTCGGGACCGTCGAGGAAACGCCGACCACGACGTTCGGGGACGATGTCGACGCCGTGGTCGACGCGATCGTGGACGAACACCAGCTGCGGCTGAACAAGCCGTGGGCGGCGCTGGGCCGCGACGAACGCCTCGAGTTGTTCCGCAGCCTGCATCGGCGTGGTGTCTTCGCCGTCCGCCGGGCGGTGCCCCAGGTCGCCGCCCGGATCGGGATCTCCCGCGCGTCCGCCTACAGCTATCTCGCCGAAATCCGTGACCAAGGAGCATCATGACCCCGCCTGTGACCCTCGACGACATCCGCGACGCCGCCGCCCGCCTGGCCGGGGTCGCCCACCGGACCCCCGTCGTGCGTTCCCGCACCCTCGACTCTCTCGTCGGCGCCGAAGTCCTGCTGAAGTGTGAGAACTTCCAGCGCATCGGGGCCTTCAAGTTCCGCGGCGCCTACAACGCGGCCTCCCGGCTGTCCCCGGACCAGCTGGCCAAGGGCATCGCCGCCTATTCGTCGGGCAACCACGCCCAGGCCGTCGCGCTCGCCGCGCGCGAACTCGGCAGCAGCGCGGTCATCCTCGTCCCGGAGGACGCGCCGAAGTCCAAAGTGGACGCCACGAAGGGGTACGGCGCCGAGATCGTCACCTACGACCGCTACACCGGCGACCGGGTGGCACTCGGCGAGGCGCTGGCCGCCGAGCGGGGTCTGGCGCTGATCCCGCCCTACGAACACCCGCACGTGATCGCCGGACAGGGCACGGCCGCGCTGGAACTGCTCGAAGAGGCCGGTTCGCTGGACAGTCTGGTCGTCCCGGTCGGCGGCGGCGGTCTCATCGCGGGCAGCGCGACGGCGGCGAAGGCGCTGCGGCCCGGTATCCGGGTCGTCGGCGTGGAACCGGCGGAGGGCGACGACACCAAGCGCTCGCTCGAAGCCGGCGAGCGCGTCGAGATCCCGGTGCCCAGGACCATCGCCGACGGCCAGGCCTCCTCGACCCCTGGCGAGCTGACCTTCTCGATCAACCGGGACCTCGTCGACGACATCGCGTTGGTCTCCGACGGCACCGTGCGCGAGGCGATGCGGTTCGCCTTCGAGCGCCTCAAGCTCGTCCTCGAGCCGAGCGGCGCGACCGGTCTGGCCGCGCTGCTCAGCGGACAGGTACCCGCGTCCGGGCGGATCGGGGTCATCATCAGCGGCGGCAACGTCAGCCCGGAACGCTTCGCGGAACTGATCACCTCGCAGCGGTGAGGTCGCGGCCGGTGCGGGCCGGGGATGACAACCCGGCCCGCACCCGGGGCACCACCTCCTGGGCGAACAGTGCCATCGACCGGTCCGCCCGTTCCGCGGGAAGACCGGGCACCTGGAAGGAAACGTCGAGCGCGTCGAGCCGGCAGTCCCCGATGTAGTCGGCGAGCCTGCGTGCGACGGTCGCGGGCCCGCCGACGACCCAGCCGAGTTGGGCGCAGATGTCGTCCGTCCGCCAGTCGCCCTGCCAGGCGCGAACGCGCTCGTGCCACGCGGGCGAAGGCGGCGTGAAATGGGCCCAGAAGTACTGCGCGGCATCCGCTACCGCCCGGTGCGCGGTCCGGTCGTCCTCCGCGACGAACACCAGGCGCGCGGCCCGCACGGGACCTCGCCCGCCGAGGTCGCGGAAGTCTCGGGTCAGCCCGGGATGACGGTGCCCGCCGAACATCCCGACGAAGTACCCGAGCCCGTTTCTCGCCGCGAACGCGATCGACTGCTCGCCGGCCGAGGCCACGAGCACCCGCGCCGACAGGTCCCGGATCCGCAGACCGAGCTCGTGGCCTTCTCCGCCGGTGCGAAGGATTTCGGTCAGCTCGCGTGCCCGTCGCCGGAACGTGTCCCGGCGACGAGCCCGGCCGGCGGCGCCGAGCGCCGGATCACCCCGGCCGGCGCCGATGCCGTACCAGGCACGTCCCGCCGTCAGCAGGTCCAGGGTCACGAACTCCTCGGCGAGCTGCCGAGGCGTCTGTTCGACGATCAACCGGACCGCGGTCCCGAGCCCGATGTGCTCGGTTTCCCCCGCCAGCCGTGCTATGAGCAGATGCGGCGCCGCGATGCGCCCGGAGATCGCGCCGAACATCGGGGCGTGCTGCTCGGTGAACCACGCGACGTCGAACCCCAGCCGGTCGGCGAGGACGGCCGAGCGGCAGGCCTCGCCGAGGACCGCGCTGTCCTCGCGGTCCGCCGTCGCCCAGCCGTGGAACAGCACGCCGAACCGCGGCCACGGGTGTTCCACCACGGCTTCACCTCACAGCTTCCCCAGCGCGCGAAGGACTTTCTCGGGGGTCAGCGGCAGGTCCTTGATGTGCACGCCGATCGCGTTGGCGACCGCGTTGACGATCGCGCTGGCGCCGTCGTTGTTCGCGGACTCACCGATGCCCTTCGCCCCGAAGGGACCGCTGTCCTCGTAGGTGTCGGCGAAGAACACGTCGAAGTCGCGGCAGGCGTCCCGGGAGGTGAAGATCTTGTAGTTCAGGTAGTCCGGGTTCAGCGTCCGCCCGGTTTCGCGGTCGACCTGGATCTCCTCCAGCAGGGCGTAGCCGAAGGCCTGCGCCGCCCCGCCGTGGATCTGCCCCTCGACCAGGACCGGATTGATCACCTGGCCCACGTCGGAGCCGGCGACGACCCGGTCCACGGTGACGTGCCCGGTCTCGGTGTCCACCGACACCTCGACGAACTTGCAGGTGAAGTGGGAGGCCGTCGTCACCGCCCGCTCGCTCGCCTCCGCCATGATCGTGCCCCACTGGCGCATCTGGGCGGTCCGCGCGATCTCCTCGATCGACACGGACGCGTCCGCGGCACCGCCGGTGCCCCGTACCGTGGCGCGGCCGCCGCCGAGCACGATGTCCCCGGGATCCGCGTCGAGGATCCGGCCCGCCAGCTCGGTGAGCCGGTCGCGCACCTTCTCCGCCGCGAGCTTGGCCACCATGCCGGAGACGTAGGTGCTCCGGCTGGCGTGGGTGACGACGTCGTAGGGGGAGGAGTCGGTGTCGGTGCTGCTGACGAGCACGTCCTCGGCTCGCAGCCCGAGGACCTCGGCCACGATCTGCGCGTGTCCCATCAGGTTCCCGGTGCCCATGTCGATGAGCGCGGTCGTCAGGTTCGCGGTCCCGTCCTCGTTGATCTTCACCACGCTGCCGGCGTATTCGAGGATGTCGGAGACCTCGTTCGCCTGCCCGCAGCCGGAGGTGTGGAACGCCCGCCCGAGCCCGATGCCCTTGCGGATCTTGCGGTCCCCTTGACCGGCGAACCCGGCCCGGCGGTCCCAGCCGATCCGTTTCGCGCCCGAGGTGAGGATCTGCTCGACCCCGCAGCTCTTGATGTAGTCGACGACGTTGGGGCCCTGGGCGTAGTAGGCGTCGCCTTCGCGGATGTAGTTGCGCAGCCGGATCTCCACCGGGTCGATGCCCAGCCGGTCGGCGAGCAGGTCCATGTGGGACTCGACCGGAACGTTCGCCTGCGGGTTGCCGAAACCGCGGAACCCGGCCGCAGGCGGGGTGTTGGTGTAGATGACGTGGCCGGTGAAACGCTGGTGCGCCACCCGGTACATCGACATGAACCAGCCGCCCATGCACTTCGTGACCCATTCTCCCGAACAGGCGTAGGCCCCGGTGTCGACGTGGGCTTCCATCTCGTGCGCGACGAGCGTCCCGTCCCGCTTCGCGCCGGTTTTGAGCCGGACCGTCGCCGGATGCCTGCTCGTGGACATCATGTCCTCTTCACGGGTGAGCTGCAGCCGGACGGGCAGCCCCGACTTCAGCGCCAGCAGCGCCGCGATCGGCTCGTCGACGTTCATGTCGAGGCGGGCGCCGAAAGCGCCGCCGAGGAAGGTCTGGTGCACGTTGATGCGGCTGTAGGGAATTCCCAGTGCCCGCGCGAGGTTGTGGCGCAGCCCGTGGATCGACTGGGTCGTGCACCACACCTCCAGCCGGCCGTCGGGGAGCGGGTCGACCACGATGCAGCGCCGTTCCATCGGGCTCTGCTGCTGTTTCGGGACGGTGAAAGTGTTCTCGATGACGACGTCGGCGTCGGCGAAGCCCTGTTCGACGTCTCCCACCCCCATCGAGACGGTGCGCAGCACGTTGCCGTCGAGGTGGTCGACCTCCTCGCCCCAGGCGACGGTGTCGTGGATCCGGGGCGCACCCGAAGCGATCGCGGCGAACGGATCGAGGGACGCGGGCAGCTTCTCGTACTCCACCTCGATGGCGGCGACAGCTCGCGCCGCGACGTCCGGGGTGGTAGCGGCGACCGCGGCCACCACGTCGCCCACGTACCTCGCCTTGTCCGGGATGACGAAGTTGTCCCGCGGCATGTACTCCGGTGGAAGGGCGAACTCCCGGCCGTACGGGTGCGACGGCGCGTCCTCGTGCGTGATGATCGCTTTCACCCCGGGGATCGCCACGGCTTTCGAGGTGTCGATCCGCCGGATCCTCGCGTGCGGATGGGGGCTGCGCAGGATCTTGATCTCCAGCATCCGGGGGAGCTGGATGTCACCCACGAACTTGAGGTGCCCGGTGGTCTTGTGCACCGCGTCGAACTTCGGGACCCGCCGTCCGATGTTGCGGTACTCGGCGGGGACACCGGCCGGTGCCGGCAGCGTTTCGGTCATTACTGCTCTCCCTGGACATCGGAGCGGGCCGCGGCGAGCGCCTCGATCAACTTGACGTAACCGGTGCAGCGGCAGAGGTTTCCGGCGAGTTCCTCGGCCAGATCGTCGGCGGTGGCGCCCGGGTTCTCCGCGTAGATCGCCAGGGTGGCCATCACGACGCCGGGAGTGCAGTAGCCGCACTGGACTCCGCCGCCGTCGACCAGCGCCTGCTGCACGGGATGGAGCTCGCCGTTGCGGGACACCCCCTCGATCGTGCTGACCGACCTGCCCTCCGCGCGCCGCGCGGGATACATGCAGGAGTAGACCGCCTGTCCGTCGACCTGCACCGTGCAGGTGCCGCATCCGCCGGTGTCGCAGCCACGTTTGGTTCCGGTCAGGTCGAGCCGGTCGCGGAGCACGGTGTTGAGGCTTTCGTAGGTGCCGGCCGCCACGGTGACCGGGTCTCCGTTCACGACCAGGGTGAGGATCCGGTCGGTGCCGGTGGGTGGGGTCATCGGGCAGCCCTCCGGGTCGCCTGCGTGAGGCATCGGGTGAGATAGGTCCTGAGCAGGTGGTTGCGGAATTCGGCGGAGCCGCGGAAGTCGCTGAACGCCCGGACGTCCGCGGTGACGTGACGGGCGGCCTCGCTGATCTCCGCGGCGGTCGCCGGACGGCCGAGCAGCGCCTGCTCCGCGGTGCCCGCCCGCACGACCTTGCGGCCGATGCCGCCGCCGAGCGCGATCCGGACCTCGGTGAACCGGTCCGCCTCGATCCGGACCTGGACGCCGATGCTGATCAGGGCCCAGTCGACGGAGTTCGATTCGAACTTCTGGAACGATCCGCCGGTGCCCGGTGGCGGCACCGGCAGGTCCACTTCGGTCAGTACCTCCCCGAAGCGCAGGTCGGGCAGGAAGAAGTCCCAGAAGAACTGCTCGATCGGCGTGGTACGGGCCTGCTCGCCGAGCCGGCGCGTGGTCACCGAGGCGCCGAGGGCGGCGAACGCGGCCGGCAGGTCGAAGAAGGGCAGGCTGGAACAGATGCTGCCGCCGACGGTCCCGACGTTGCGGATCTGCATCGGGCGGATACCCGCGATCGCGTCGGTGAGGATGGCGAGCCGGCGTGGCGCGGTGGCGCGGACGTGGGCGGCGAGTTCGGTGAACGTGGCCGTGGCACCGATGCGGAGCACGTCGCCCTCCACGGCGATCCGCCCCCACGGCAGTCTCGTCACGTCCACGAGGGTGCGCACGTCACCCATTCCCTTGCGGTAGGCGAGTTCGTGGATCGTGGTTCCCCCGGCGATGATCCGCGCCTTGTCACCGTCGCGGTCGAGAATGCCGAGCAGGTCCTCCACGGTCGACGGGAACTGGTAGTCCTGAGGCTGGAACAGCAGTACGGGCACCGGGGCTCACCTCGTTCGCAGAATGATCGTCGCGGACTTCTTCAGGACACCGAAGAACAGCCGGTGGTACTCCTGCACCCGTTCACCCAGCACCCGGAAGCGGGTCGCGTCCGGCGGTGGCCCGTGGACCTCGTACTTCTTGTTCACATACGCCTCGTCCGCCAGCGCGGGATCGAGCATCATCCGCAGGAACAGGGCCGCCGGTGCTTCGAAGACGATGTCCGGGTCGGTGGCCGGATGCCCGGCGACGCCTGCTTTCCCGTTCTCGATCACCAGGTGGAACGGGCGCTCTCCGGCGAGCCGGAATTCGAGCGTGCGGTCCCAGCGGTCGAGCAGATCCCGCAGTTGCGGGGTGCGGTTCAGGAAGACCGCGAAGACCCGGATGGCGAGCTGGCATTTCACAGTGGTTTTTCCTCGTGTCGAACGGAGTGCTTCGTGGCGAGCGGCGGCGAGGAACGCCGGGCTCCCCGCGGCGCACGCACAGCAGATCGCCTGGTGCTCCGCGGACGGATCGCGGTCCATCTCCTGGGCCACATAGGACAGTCCACACGTGTGGCAGCGGATGCGCGAGGCCCAGGGATCGGCCACTTCGGACCGCGGGTCGTGGGGACGGGACAGGACCGCGTCCGCCCGCGAGACGAGCAGGGCGGCGGAGTAGCCGGCGAACGCGATCAGGAAGGTCGCCGGTGCGTACCAGGTGGCCCCGAACGGACCGCAGACGGTGAGCAGCACGACTCCGGCGGCCGTGCCGATCGTCCAGGTGAGCACGGCGGGCCGGTGCACCGGCGGCACCCGGCCAGGGCGGTACTCCAGGTGCTCGGGGGCGATGCCGCGGACCTTCGCCCAGAGCATGTACGCCACGACGACGCCGACCCAGGCCACCGTGATGATGGCGCTGTACTCCAGCGCGATCTGCAGTTTGCTGATCACGTCCTGGAGCATCAGCAGGTAGACGAGCACGCCGACGCCGACGACCCACAGCCAGCGCGGGATGCTGCGCCGCACGAGCCGTCCGGCGAGGTTCGCCAGGTTGCTCGAGGCGACGTAGTAGTTGGCCGTGTTGATCCGCGTTTGCGTGACCCAGATGAACACCACGGCCCAGCCGCCCATCAGCGCGATCATGCCGTCCACAGCGGACAGTTCGGTCAGCTCGCCGGCGACCAGGTGTTCGGCGAGGAAGATCCCGACGAAAGCGTTGAGCAGCAGGGTGAATCCGTGGAAGACCGGGCCGAAGGTGAACCACCGGTGGAAGCGCAGGTCCTCGACCTTCGCGTGCCGGGCCATGTCGCCGGCGAACATCATCAGCACCCACACGCCCATGTAGAGGGTGAACGAGTAGAGCCAGCCGGGGCCGGCGACGTCCGCGGTGCCGCCGCCGGTGTGCAGCCAGTCGGTCCGGTACCCCTTCGCGGTGATCGTCCAGAACACGGCGACGGCCATGCCGATGATGTACACCGGCAGCAGCGCGCCGTTGAACTTGTCGAGGAAGGCCCGCACCCCGCCGATGGCCAGTGGCACGCTGTAGGCCACGACGGCCAGGTACCAGAACCACATCGGCAGGCTGCCGGTGCTGAGGCGGAACGCGTGCGCGACGACCGAGCCCTCGAAAGTGGCGTAGAAGATCGCGATGAGGAACAGGACGAGTGTCGCGATCGCACCGCCGCGCAGCCCGAACAGCGTGCGGGAGAACAGGTTGATGCTGGTGCCCGTGCGTGCGGCATAGGTCGACATGGCAGCGCAGAGCACGCTGTAGGCGACCACCGAGGCAGCGGCGCCGATGAGTGCGTTCACCGGGCCGACCGCGACGGCCGCCACTCCGGCGGTGATCAGCCAGGCCATGGCGCTGGCGAGTGCGTACCACGCCATCGACATCGACCAGCGGCCGCTTCGCGCGGTCTTGGGCACGACGTGCGCGGCGTAGTCCTCGGTCGCGGCACGGCGGACGACCGCCGGATCGTCGTGGAACGACTCTTCGAGTGCCGGCAGCGCCGTGGTGGCCATGGCCGTGGTCGCCGTGGCCGTCGGGGTCGTCGTCATACGAAATCCCTTCTGTGTAAGGGAATCAGGGAAGGATCGCGCAGGCGGAACCTGGGTTGCCCGGCTCGGTCGAAGGGTGCGCGAACGACTTCGCCACATAGTGCTGCGGCCCGTGGCCGATGTCAACAGTTTGGGCGCCCAAACGACGGCGGGTCGGTGAGTGAACCGCACCTGCGGCACAGTTCGCGGCCTTGGGCCCGTATCTGCGGGAACCTCCGGACTCGCGGTGGCCGGTTGCGGGGGTCACGGGCAGCTTGGAAGAATCATCGAAGATCTCGTGAGACGGGTTCCGTGAGGCAGATTTCGTGAGACGGATTTCCTGGGACAGATCCCTTGAGGCAGATCTCTGGGGACGATGAGAGTGGGTCGGGTGGAACGTGCCGCCGAGGCGGGGGCGGGGCCGAAGGGCTTCGCCGCTGTCCGAGCCAACGCCGTCGACGGCATCCGCGAGATGATCATCGACGGGCGTCTGCGTCCGGGTGATCGCATTGTCGAGCGGGACCTCGCCGAGCGGCTCCAAGTGTCCCGGTATTCGGTGCGCGAGGCGGTACGAGCCCTGACCTACGAGGGTTTCCTGGTGGCCGAGTCGCCCCGGCGGATCGTGGTCCGGCGGTTGTCGAGGCGTGATGTCGAGGAGTTGTTCGACGTCCGGGAAGGCCTGGAGATGCTGGCGACCGGGCTCGCGGCCCGCCAGGCGGATGCGGACGGCGTCTCACGCCTGGAGAAACTGCTGGAGGACACGGCAGCCGCGACCGACGACGCGGTGCTGCACACCCTCAACGCGGACTTCCACCTGATCATGACGGAGATCGCGGGCAACAGCCTGCTGCGTGCGATGGCGTTCCCACTGGAGGGCCGGCTGCGCTGGCTCTACCAGCACAATGGTGACTGGGATCGGCTGCTCTGTGACCATCGCGCCCTGCTCGCAGCCGTCGTCGCGGGCGACGAGGAACGTGCCCGCGTGCTGGCGGTGGAGCACGCCCGCACGAGCCGGGCGCACACGCTGGCGAACCTGTTCCCCGCGCAGGAGCCCGGCGTACCGGGGGAGTGACGCGCCGCGCCGGTCAGTGTTGTGCCGGACCGGGATCAGGCAGACTTCCGCCATGGCCGCACGACGGAGCAGTGAGCGCACGTCCCCGGTGACCCTCGAGCAGCTCGCCCGGGAGGCCGGCGTGCACGTGTCCACGGTGTCCCGCGCGCTCAGGGCCGAACCGGTGGGCGTCGGTCCCGAGACTGTCGCCCGGATCCGCGAGCTCGCCCACGACCTCGGGTATCGCCGTGACCCGGCGGCGCACGCGCTGCGGACCGGCCACACCCGGACCATCGGCGTCCTCGTCCCGCGGCTGACCGACGTCGCGATGGCGACCATCTTCGACGGCATCGACGAGACCGCCCGGCTGGGCGGCTACGACACCGTGGTCGCGAACACCCACGACGATCCCGAGGAGCGGCGCAGCCGGGTCGAATCGCTGCTGTCCATGCGGGTCGCCGGGCTGGTCCTCGCGGACTCGCGTTCGGACGCCAACGTCGTGGCGCAGCTGCGCCGTTCCCGGGTCCCGTACGTGCTGGTGATGCGCAGGCTGCCGAAGCAGGTCGCGGTGACCACCGATGACGAACAGGGTGGCAGGCTGGCCGCCGAACACCTCCTCGAGCGGGGGCACCGGCGGGTCGGCGTGGTCGCCGGCGACCAGGCGGCGAGCACGGGAGTCGAGCGAACGCACGGCTTCCGCGAGACCTTCGCGCGAGCGGGCCATCCGGTTCCGGCCGAATACGTGGTGGAGTCGGGATTCGGCGTGTCCGACGGCCGGCGCGCGACCGAGCAGATCCTCGCGCTCCCGTCGCGTCCGACAGCGATCTTCGCGGTGAACGACTTCACCGCGGTGGGTGCGATGGGCGCGATCCGCGACGCCGGCCTCCGCGTCGGACAGGACGTGGCCCTGGTCGGGTACAACGATCTCGACCTGGCCGCGGAGCTGCCGGTCGCGCTGACCTCGGTCCGCTCACCGCTGGCCGAGATGGGCCGGGTCAGCGCGCGGATGCTGCTCGACCTGGTCGGCGGACGCCGGATCGCTTCCCGGCGGTTCGCGCCCACGCTGAGCATCCGCGACTCCAGCCTGGGCCACGTCGTACCCCCGAGCTGAGCGGCCCGGCCCAGGCGGGCCGGCGGCCGCCTGGGCTCGGTGGCCGCCTGTGCCGGGTGGCCGTCACGGCTTGGTCGGGTCGGCCATCGGGATGACGGTAGCCATCGCCTGACCTCGTTCCCCGCGGTGCCGGCAACATCCGGTGATTCCCTGCGCACGTAAGGCGTTCGGCGTAGTCATGTCCCGACGACGAGCTCGGCCCTTGACATCGCGCAAACGTTTGTTCAGACTCCAGCGCAAACGTTTGAGTACTTCCCGGTCCCGGCCGGGGAGACCGGTTCCCGGCGTCAGCGCCGACGTCGATGCAGCGGTGCCGGCTCGCGTTCCCGCCGAGCCGGTGCCGGGGAGGTGTCCCATGTCCGAATCAGGTCCGTCGACCACCGTGCAGCGCAGTCCCCGGCTCTACAACGAAGATCTCGCGCCGCGCCGGCCGAACGCGGTGTGGCGCACGTGGGACCTGTTCTGCGTCTGGATGTCGGCGGTGCACAGCCTCGGCGGGTACACCTTCGCCGTCGGCCTGCTCGTGCTGGGGCTCAACGGGTGGCAGATGGCGCTGGCGATGGTCGGCGGCGTGGCCATCGTCTACCTGGGCTGCAACCTGATGGGGGTCGCCGGTCAGCGTCTCGGCGTTCCGTTCCCGGTGTTCGCCCGCGTGAGCTTCGGCGTGTTCGGGGCGAACGTGCCCGCACTGCTGCGTGCGGTCGTCGCGATCTTCTGGTACGCCATCCAGACCTATCTCGCGTCGGCCGCGCTGATGATCCTGGTGCTCAAACTGGTTCCGCCGGCCGCGGCCTGGACGCACGCGTCGTTCCTCGGGTTGTCGGGTCTCGGCTGGCTGTGCTTCCTCGGGCTCTGGCTGCTCCAGCTGGTCGTGCTGCACCGCGGGATGGAGACCGTGCGCAAGCTCTCCGACCTGTCCGGCCCGGTCATCTGGATCGCGATGCTGGCGCTCGCGATCTGGGTGCTGGCGCGGGCCGGCTGGCACCTCGACTGGACCTACCACGAGGGCGGCCCCGGCATGACGACCGGAAGCGTGATCGTCGCGGTGGTGAGCGGCGTCTTCCTGACCGTGTCCTACTTCGCCGGCCCGATGCTCAACTACGCCGACTTCGCGCGGTTCGCCCCGGACAAGCGGACCGTCCTGCGGGGCAACCGGCTGGGACTGCCGCTCAACGCCTCGGCCTTCTGCGTGGTGTCGGTGATCATCGCGCTGGGCACCGTCCGGTTGTACGGCAAGGCGATCAGCGATCCCGTGCAGCTGGTCGCGGAACTGGACAGCACGGCCGCCCTGCTGCTGGGCACCGTCGCCTTCGCGCTGGCCACCGTCGGGGTGAACATCGTGCTGAACTTCGTCTCGCCTGCCTACGACCTGGCGAACACGTTCCCGAAGCGGATCAGCTTCAAGACCGGGGGACTGATCACCGCGGTGCTGGCGCTGGTGGTGCTGCCGTGGAAGATCTACGCGAACCCGGTCGCGGTGAACTACTTCCTCGGCGGGGTCGGCGCCCTGATGGGCCCGCTGTTCGGCATCCTGCTGGCCGACTACTACCTGATCCGCCGGGCTCGCGTCGACGTCGCCCAGCTCTACACCGACGCGGTGTCCGGGGCGTATCACTACCGCCGGGGGACGAATCTGCGTGCGGTGGCGGCACTCGTCACCTCCGGCGCGGTCACCCTGGTGGTCGCGCTGGTTCCCGCGCTGGCGGATTTCGCTTCGTACGCATGGCCGATCGGCGTCGTGCTGGGAGTGGTGTGCTGCCTGGCGTTCACCCGCGGTGGCACCGCGCTGCCGCCGCAAAGCCCCGCGCGCGGCCCCGCGCAGTCCGCCGCGACTTCGACCGTCACGGACCACTGACCCCGTACCGAAGGAGAACGCATGTCCCACCTGCTGCTGACCGGCGGCCGGGTCGTCACCAGCTCCGGCACCTCCGACGCCGACGTGCTCGTGCGCGGCGGCCGGATCGAGGCGATCGGCCGTCTCGGCGACCTGCCGATCGCCGAGGCCGAACGGGTGGACGTCACCGGCAGGCTGCTGCTGCCCGGCGGTGTCGACGTCCACACCCACATCGACTCGCCGATGATGGGCACGACGACGTCCGACGACTTCGAGACCGGTACCCGGGCGGCGGCGTGCGGCGGGACGACGACCCTCGTGGACTTCGCGATGCAGCTGCCCGGGCAGTCGCTGACGAACGCGCTGGCCGGGCACCACGCCAAGGCCGAGGGCAAGGCCGTGGTCGACTACGGCTTCCACATGTGCGTCACCGACCTCTACGAGGGCGCGACCGGCGAGTTCGCCGAGATCGTGCAGTCCGGGGTCAGCAGCTTCAAGGTGTTCATGGCCTACCGCGGCAGCATCATGCTGCACGACGGCGACTTGTTCGAGGTGCTGCGCACCTCCGGTGGCCTGGGCGGCCAGGTCTGCGTGCACGCGGAGAGCGGCGACGTCATCGACCGCCTCAGCGCGGACCTGGTGGCCGCGGGCAGGACGGGGCCCGGTTCCCACGAGATCTCCCGGCCTCCCTCCACCGAGATCGAAGCGGTGGAGCGGGCGATCAAGATCGCGCGGATGGCCGACTCGCCGCTGTACTTCGTGCATCTGTCCACCGAGGGCGCGGTCGAGGCGGTGGCCGAAGCGCGGTCGAAGGAATGGGCCATCGCCGGCGAAACCTGTACGCACTACCTGACTTTGGACCGTTCCCTCTACGACGCGCCCGGCTTCGAGGCGGCGAAGGTCGTGCTGACCCCGCCGCTGCGGACGCAGGAACACCGCGACGCGCTCTGGCGCGGACTGCGCGCGGGAACGCTCGGCGTGGTGAGTTCGGACCACTGTCCGTTCTGCCTGGAAGAGAAGCGGCGCTTGGGTTCCGCGGACTTCCGGGCGATTCCCAACGGCGGTCCGGGCGTGGAACACCGGTTCATCGTGATGTACGCCGAAGGCGTGCGCGCGGGGCGGATCTCGCTGGAGAAGTTCGTGGACCTCGTCGCCGGCGCTCCGGCCCGCCAGTTCGGCTTGCCGTCGAAGGGCGCGATCACCACCGGTGCGGACGCCGACATCGTCGTGCTCGACCCGGAGGGCACCACCACCATCACCGCCGAGACGCAGAACCAGCGGATGGACTACACGCCGTACGAGGGCTGGACGCTGCCCGGGGCGATCGAGTCCGTGTACTCCCGCGGGGAACTCATCGCCCGCGACGGCCGGTACGTCGGCGTCGCCGGCCGCGGGCGGTTCCTCGCCCGCACCACGCAGTAGCCGAACTTCGACACCGACGGAGGGCAGATGGCCGACTTCGCAGTGCTGGACCCGGTGACCGAGCGGGTCCGGCAGGACTTCGCCGCGCTGGCCGAGATCCGTGACCCGGACACCGACGGGTGGACCCGCACGGTCTTCTCCGAGCCGTACCGGGCGTCCCGGGACTGGGTGCGGCGGCGGATGGCCGACGCCGGCCTGACCGTGCACGCCGACGGTGCGGGCAACCTCGTCGGCGTGCTGCCGGGACGCGATCCGGCGGCGCCGGCGCTGGTGACCGGCTCGCACACCGACACGGTCGCGGCCGGTGGCCGGTTCGACGGGGTCGTGGGGGTGCTCGGTTCGCTCGAGGTCGTGCGGCAGCTGGCCGAACACGACCTGCGCCTGGACCGCGACCTGCTCGTGATCGACTTCCTGGGCGAGGAGTCCAACGACTACGGCCTGAGCTGCCTCGGCAGCAGGTCCCTGGCCGGGGAACTCACCGCGGAGCATCTGGACCGGCGGGACCTGCACGGGGTGTCACTGGCCGAGCGTTACCGCGGCTTCGGGCTCGACCCGTCCGAAGTGCTCGCCTCCGCCGGCCGCTTCGCCCGCCGCGGCCTGCACCGGTATGTCGAGCTGCACATCGAGCAGGGGCCGGTGCTGGAGGACCGTGGCGTGAGCATCGGCGTCGTCACCGCGATCGCGGCGATCCGCCGTCTCGTGGCGTCCTTCGCCGGACGCCCCGACCACGCCGGGACCCGGCCGATGGGGGACCGGGCCGACGCACTGGTCGCCGCGGCCGAAGCGGTGCTCGCCGTGCGTCAGGAAGGATGCGGTGCGCCGGTGCACGGCGTCGCGACCACCTCGAGGATCGAGTCCGAACCGGGCTCGCCCAACGTGGTGCCCGGCCTGGCGCGGATGTACGCCGAAATGCGCAGCGTCGACGACGGCTGGCTGACCGAGGCGCAACGGCGCCTGGCCGCCGAGATCGGGCACCGGGCCGCGGACCACGGGGTGACGGTGGACCTGACCTGGTCCTCGGACAACGAGCGGGTCAGCGCGAGTCCCGATGTGCACGAGGTCATCGGCCGTGCCGCCGACGCGGTGGGCGTGAGCTGGGAGCCCGTACCGAGCGGCGCCACCCACGACGCGGTGCACCTCGCCCGCCTGTGCCCGATGGGGATGATCTTCGTGCCCTCCCGGGGAGGGCGCAGCCACTGCCCCGACGAGTGGACCGATCCGGCCGACATCGCCATCGGGATCCGCGTGCACGCGGCGACCCTGCTCGAGCTGGACCGGCTTCCCGACCGCGCCGCCTGACCACCGGGGCCGAACCTATACTCGGCTGTCGTGGTCGAATCCTCCTTGCCGGCGATGGAACGGTGCCGGGCGTTCCTGGACGAGCGCGGTCCGCGGACGCCGTGCCTCGTCATCGATCTCGACGCGGTGCGGGACGCGCACGACCGGCTGCGTGACGCGCTTCCCGAAGCGCGGATGTACTACGCGGTGAAGGCGAACCCGTCGCCGGAGATCGTGCGGTTGCTCGTCCGCGCGGGCGCCGGTTTCGACGTCGCCGGGCGTGCCGAGATCGAGCTCTGCCTCGACCAGGGAGCCCGTCCCGAGCTGCTTTCCTACGGGAACACCGTGAAGAAGGCCGACGACGTCGCGTTCGCCTACCGCGCCGGGGTACGCCGGTTCACCTTCGACAGCTCCGCCGACCTGGAGAACATCGCCGAACGCGCGCCGGGGTCGACGGTGTCGTGCCGGATTCTCGTGGACAGTTCCGGTTCGCAGACGCCGTTCGGGCAGAAGTTCGGCTGTGCGCCCGAGACGGCCGTGGACCTGCTCACCCGCGCGGCGGCGCTCGGACTGGATCCGGAAGGGGCCGCCTTCCACGTCGGCTCCCAGCATCTGGATCCGGGCGCATGGGATGCCGGGATCGCCGCTGCCGCCGAGGTGACCCGTGCGGTCGCCGAACGAGGGATCACCTTGCGCGGCTTGAACATCGGCGGCGGGCTGCCGGGCCGGTACGACACCGTTCCGCCACCGCCGGCCGACTACGCCGCGGCGATCCGCGCGTCGGTCGCCCGGCACTTCCCGGCTCCGCCGGAGCTGGCGTTCGAGCCGGGCCGCGCGGTCGTGGCCGACGCCGGGCTGATCCGCAGCGAGGTCGTGCTCGTCTCCCGCAAGTCCGCGACTGCCGCACGCCGCTGGGTGTACCTGGACATCGGCCGGTACGGCGGGCTGGCCGAGACCGAGAACGAGGCCATCGCCTACCGCCTCGAGACCGCGCACGACGGCACCCCGGACGGCCCCGTCGTCCTCGCGGGCCCCACCTGCGACGGGGACGACGTGCTCTACCAGCGCACGCCGTACCGCCTGCCGCTGGCGTTGCGGGCCGGCGATCACGTGGACATCCTCAGCGCGGGGGCCTACACCCAGAGCTACTCGTCGGTGTCGTTCAACGGCTTCCCGCCGCTGGCGACCCATTTCGTCGGCGGCGAACCCGACGAGGTCGGAGAGTTTACCGGCCGGCACGTGCTCGCGGAGTTCTCGCAGGTGCGCCCCGAGCTGCTCGACGACGCCACCTTCCTGAGCGAAACGCTGGAATGCGCGCTGAGCAAGGCCGGCGCCACAGTGCGCGAAGTGACGTCCACGCGGTTCGAGCCGCAGGGCGTGACCGTGGTCGCCCTGCTGTCGGAGTCGCATGCGTCGATTCACACGTATCCCGAACGCGGGTCGGCGTTCGTGGACGTGTTCACCTGCGGACGCCGCGCGGATCCGGAACTGGCCGTGCAGCTGGTGCGGGACCAGCTCGGCGCGAACGTGGCGCGGACCAGGACCATCCACAGAGGACGGGAGAGCGGATGAACATCGAGGAGCCGGTCGGTGCCGGCCTGACCCGGGTCTGGGCGGTCTCGGACGTGCTCGCCGACACCGACACCGGCTACCAGCACCTCGTGATCGGCAACACCGCGCAGGGGGTGTCCCTGTTCTGCGACGGCGAACGGCAGAGCACCGAGCTCAGCCAGCTCGTGTACCACGAAGCGCTGCTCGTGCCCGCGCTGCTGCTGGCCGCCGAGGTGGACCGGGTGCTCGTGGTCGGCTCCAGCGAAGGCGTGGTGTGCCGGCTCGCCGTGGTGGCGGGCGCGTCGGTGGTCGACCACGTCGACATCGACACGCAGGCGGTACGGCTGTGCGCCGAACACCTGCCCTACGGTTATTCCCCGGCCGAACTCGCCGACGCCGAGCGGGGTGCCGGGCCGATCCGCGTGCACTACGCGGACGGCTGGGAGTTCGTGCGCACCTGCACCGAGCGGTACGACATCGTCCTGGTCGACCTCCCGGACGAGCAGGACGGCACCGAGGCGCAGCACAATCGCTTGTACGGCAAGGATTTCCTGGAGTCGTGCCGGGCGCTGCTCACACCCGGGGGAGTGGTGGCCTATCAGGGCGGCTGCCCCACCCTGTGGCGCAACGCGACGCTGCGTGCGTGCTGGCGGCGGTTCACCGAGGTGTTCGGATCGCCGGTCTACTTCGGCTCCGACGAACACGAGTGGGCGTTCTTCTTCGGTACCGCCCTCGACACTCCGGTGGAGACGATGGTGGAGCGGCTGCCCACACTGCCCTACCGTCCGGAGACGATCGACGAAGCGGCCCTGCGCGGCTCGACGGTGCCGCCGATCAGCCTTCGTCGGTGACGCAGCCGGCGGGGCGGATCCGGGACGGACTCCGGTGAGCGGAAAGGTCGGTGGCGGGCGTCGGCATGCTGCTCGCCGCCGTCTCGCTCCTCCTGTCACCGGTGCGAACGATGGTCGTCGGACAGCTGGGGCGTCAGCGCCCCAGATCCAGGATGGCGTAGCCGAAGCCGGGCACGGTGAGGGTGTCGCCGTCCACGCGGACGCCCCGGTTCTCCACCGGACGTGCGTGCGAGAGCCGGCTGTCCGGCACCGCGACCGTCGCGGGATCGCGGCGCGGGTTGAGGGTGACCAGGAAGCGGCCCCCGCGCAGGTAGGTGAGCGGGTAGCCGTCGTCGAAGACACGCACCGAGGCCTGTGTGCCCAGCTCGGGATGGCGCTTGCGCAGCGCGAGCAGCCGGCGGACGAAGTGCAGCAGCGAATCCGGGTCACGACGCTGCGCCGCCACCGTCGGCCGGTCCGGGTCCGGGTCGAGCGGGAGGTAGAGCCGGTCCGGGGACGCGGTGGAGAATCCGGCCTGCGGTCCGTTGTCCCACTGCATCGGCGTGCGGTTCTCCTGGCGCCCGGCACTGCCCTCCACCTCGGGCAGCCCGGCGACCGCCCGCATGCCGATCTCCTCGCCGTAGTAGATCGTCGGCACGGTCGGCCAGGTCAGCAGGAACGTCCACGCCGCGGGGAACTCCTCCGGGCCGCGGACCCCGTCGGCCAGCCGCGTCGCGCTGTCGTGGTTGGCGATCGGCATGATCGTGTGCCCGCCGCTGCCGATGCTCCTCGTCGCGGTGGTCCACGCGTCCACGAACGTCTTCGCGGTACCGGTGCCGGCGGCGGCGAAGTACGGCTGGTCACGCCAGAGCGACCGCCAGGGCGCGCCGTCGCCGGGACCGTTGACCGGCAGGTAGAAGTCGCCGTCGAAGCCCGCGGGCACCGACGTGGCCGGGTCGCCCCATTCCGAGATCAGGACGGCGCCCGGGTGCCTGCGGCCCATCCACGACCGCAGCTCGCTCCACAGCCTGCCGGTTTCGACCCAGCCCGGATCGTCCTTGACCAGCGTCGCCGCCATGTCGCAGCGAAAACCGGAAACACCCAGCTTCAGCCAGTGGTCCATGACGTCCCGGATCGCGGCGCGGTTCGTGCGCGGTCCCTCGGCGTCGACCGGCTCGCGCCACGGCTCGTCCGGGTGCATCCGCGCGTAGCCGTAGTTGATGGCCGGTTGCGTGGCGTAGTAGTTCATCCGGAACGCGCCGGGGCGCGGACCCGGCGACGCGACGAACTGGTCCGGCAGCGGGCCGCCGTCCGGCAGCTGGTCCGGCGTCGCCCAGATGTAGCGGTCGTTCGTGGTGTCGCGCAACGACTCGAGGAACCACGGGTGCTGGTCGGAGGTGTGTCCGGCGACGAGGTCGAACAGCACGCGGATCCCGCGGCGGCGGGCGGCCGCCACCAGGCGCGAGACGTCCTCCTCGTCGCCGTACCGCGGGTGGACGCTCGTGTAGTCGGCGATGTCGTAGCCGGCGTCGGTGAACGGCGACGGGAAGACCGGGTTGACCCACAGCGTGTTCGCCCCGAGCCACTGCAGGTGGTCGAGGCGCTCGATGATGCCGGAGAGGTCACCGATGCCGCTGCCGTCCGTGTCTTGGAAGCTCTGCGGATACACCTGGTACAGCACGGCATCGCCGAGCCAGGATCCCGACCCCCGTGCCGTGGCCGCGGCCGCCTGCCCGGGCCGGACCAGCGCGGCGCCGGCGATCGCGGCCCCGGTGCCGAGCATGAACGACCGCCTGGAAACCACCATGTCCACTCCTGCCGCCGAGGCGTGACTACGTATGCATGACCGGGGTCAATGTAGGGCATCGACCGGTGGAAGGGAAGGCCGCCGTCCCGCCCGCCTCGATCCGCGCCGGGGGAAGGCGTGACCGGGGGAGCGACGGCCGGCCGGGACAGGACGGCCCTGAATGAATGGTCCCGCCCCGGTTGCTCGGCTCAGGGGTAGCCGGGGCGGAACTGTCCTGGACGGACGGCCCCGCCCCGGTCGTCCGGATCAGGCGCGGCCGGTCGCGACCAGTTTCGCGATGCGGGTCACCGCGTCCTCGAGGACGTCGGGCGCGGTGGCGAAGTTGAGCCGGACGAATCCGTCCCCACCGCGGCCGTGGTCCGGCCCTGGCGTCGTCGCGACCCCGGTCTTCTCCAGCACGACGGCGGCCGGATCGGCCACGCCCAGTGCGCGCAGGTCCAGCCAAGCCAGGTAGGTCGCCTCCGGCGCCGTGTAGAGCTCCGGCAGGCCCGCGGCGGTGAACAGTTCGCCCAGCAGCGCCCGGTTGCCGGACAGGAACCGCAATGCCTGCCGCAGCCAGTCGGCACCGTGCCCGAACGCCGCCGCGGAGCCGAGCATGCCGAGCGGGCTGATTCCGCCGGTGGCCGCACCGGGCAGCTTCGCCCACTTCGCGTGGTCGGCGGGGTTGGTCAGCGCGAGGAAACCACACCGCAGTCCGGGAATGTTCCAGGCTTTGGTGGCGGAGAACAACGTGACCGAATGGTTCCGTGCCGTCCCGCCCACCGCGGCGTAGGGCGTGAACGGCGTGCCGTAGCGCAGGGGAGCATGGATCTCGTCGCTGATGACGCGGGCACCGTGGCGCTCCACGAGTTCGGCCAGTTCGGTCAGCTCCCGCGGGGTGAACACGCGGCCCACCGGGTTCGCCGGATGGCACAGCAGCACCGTGCGGGCACCGCGGCCCAGTTCGGCATCGATCGCGTCGAGATCGAGCCGGTAGCCGTCGTCCTCCCGGAGCATGGGTACCTCGACAGCCGCGCGATCGGCGAGCTCGACGGCGCCGAAGAAGCTGCGGTACGTCGGGGTCGGCACCACGACCGGCGAGCCGGCCGGGGTGAACAGGCGGATGCTGTGGGTGATCCCGCGCATCAGCTCCGGCAGCAACCGGATCTCGCCGGCCTCGGCGGCGAGCCCGTGCGTGCCGCTCAGCCACTCCGCGGCGATCTCCGGCAGGCCGGAAAGCGGTGCCGGGACCGGGTAGCCGACGGTTTCCCGCCGGACCGCGTCGGCCAGCGCGGTGGCGATCGGCGGGGCGATCGGCAGGTCCATTTCGGCCACCGTCAGGTCGAGCACGTCGGGCCCGTACACCGACCACCGTTTCGTGCCGCGCGCACGTGACCGCGCCACGTCCCAGTCGAAATCGGCGTAGCGTGCGTCGCTCATCCAGTTCTCTCCTCGGTTGTGCTTGTGCAGGATCAGTTTCCGGTGGCCAGCGCGGGCGCCGGCGCGTGGTCGCCGCGGGTGACGCGGGCGCGGTACCGCAGGCCCGAGCGGTGCGCGGCCCACCAGGCGGCAGTGCTGACCGCGGCGGCGAGCACGCTGTCCCACGGCGCCGGCAGTACGTCGAGACCCTTGAACGAGCCGAACAGCGACAACGCTCCCAGCAGGAGCAGCCATGCGAGCAGCCACCCGCCCAGCAGGACCGGGACGCCTTCGGCGCGCAACCGCCTGCGGAGGAGGTAAAGCACGAACCCGATGAGCAGCAGGGGAACCGCGACCCGCACCTTCGTCCAGCCCGACCAGTACAGGATCAGCCCGGACAGCACGAACGACACCGAGCCGACCGGCAGCGACCAGCGTCCCAGGTATCCCGTTCCTGCCCCCTCACTGCGGTGGAGCACGGTCGTGGCCACCGACACCACCGCGTAGCTCAGGCCGTAGAAGAAGCTCAGCGAGCTGGCGATCGACTCCCAGTCGCCGAACCCGAGCACGACCACCGCGCCGACGACCGCGTTCAGCAGCAACGCCGTCCAGGGTGCGCCCCAGCGCGCGGTGACACGGGTGAACGCCTTGGGCAGCAAGCCGTTCTGCGCCACACCATAGGTGTAGCGGCCCTTGATGGAGGTGCCCATGAACAGGCTGCCCGAGGGCGAGAACACCGCGTCGGCGATGAGCAAAGTGGACAGCCAGCCCATGCCCAGCAGCCCGGCCAGCTGCGCGAGCGGGGAACTGAGGTTCAGCCCATGCCAGCCGGAGCCGAGCAGCCCGCTGGGCGGGGCGAAGATCATCGTCGCCTGCAGGGCCAGGTACAGCAGGAACGACCCGGCCCACACGCCCAGCGTCGCCCGCGGCACCGAACGCCGCGGGTTGCGCGCCTCACCGGACATCACCGCCGCGCCGTTGATCCCGGTGAACGCGTACACCACACCGCCGCCGACCACCGCCGACAACGCGGCCGAGACCCCGTACGGGGCGAACCCGCCACCCACCGCGTAGTTCTCGGTGTCGAAACCGCTGGCGAGCAACAGGATCACCGTCCCCGCCGGCACGACCAGCTTGATCGTCGTGACCACGTTGTTCACTGTGGACACCAGCGCGACGCCGAACATGCTGATCACCGCGAACACCAGCAGCATCGCCGCCGCGCACGCACGGCCCAGCCAGCTGAGCGAGTCCCCCGACACCATCGACGGCAGCCAGCGGCTCAGGTACTGCATGACCGCGGTGGACTCGCTCGGGCCCGCGAACACCGCCTGCAGCAGGATCGCCCAGCTGACCGCGGTGCCCACCAGCGGCCCGGCCGCCATCCGCGGCCAGCGTACGTTGCCCCCGGACATCGGATGCCGGAACGCCAGATCGATGAAGACCAGGCACACCAGCAGGGTGGCGAACCCACCGATCACCCACGTCAGCAACGCCGCGGGACCGGCCGCTTTCGCCACCGTGTAGGGCGAGAGCAGCCATCCCGACCCGATGACGCTGGAAAAAGTCAGCAACGCCAGCGAGGGAGTGCCCAGTGCGCGGCGAAGCTTGCCGTCGTCCGCGGCGGATGCCGTCGCGACCGCGGTCGTCTCCGGTCCTGGACTTGCGTGGTTCGGCTCCATCGCTTCACCGTGGGACAGGCGCGAGTATTCCGGTAGAGTGACTTTCCCTTGAGCTGGCGTTAACTTCTGCCTATGGCTCCCTACCCTGTCGAGACCGTCGACCTGGTGGTCTTCACCGCGGCCGCGCGGCTGGGCAGCTTCTCCGCGGCGGCCGCCGAGCTGCGGCTGAGTTCGCCTTCGGTCAGCTCGCGGCTCGCCGCGCTGGAGCGCCGCCTCGGCGTGATCCTGTTCGAACGCGGGGCCCGCGGGAGCGTGCTGACGCCGGAGGGGGAGCGGTTCGCCACGTACGCGCGCCGCTGCCTGGAGCTGCTGGGGGAAGCGGTCACCGATCTCGGCACCGAACGCGCCCAGCGTCTCGTGCTGGCCGCACCCGCCAGCCTGGGATCGTCGGTGTTCGCGCCAGCACTGTCCGTGCTGGCCGGCGAACCCCTCGCCGTGCACTGCCGCGTCGCGCACAGTGACGAGGTGGTGCGGCAACTGCTCGACGGGATCGCGAACGCGGGTTTCCTGTTCGCCGGAACGACCTCTGACGCCGTGCGGTCGACCCGCGTCACCAGCTCACCGATCGTCGCGGTGTGCTCCCCGGACCACGCGCTGGCCGCTCGTCGCCGGGTCCGCTTCCCCGACCTCGCGGCGACTCCCGTGGGGGTCTACCGCTGGGGTCCCGAGGCCGAACCGCTCGCGAAGCTCTTCGAACACCAGCACCGGCCGGTGCACACGATCGGCCTGCCACTGACCGCGATCCGGCTCGCACTGGAGGCCGGCCACGTCGCCGTGGTCCCGCACTACGCCGCCGCCCGCCACCTCACCGACGGCTCCCTGCACCGCCTGCCCCTGCCGCTGCGGCAGTGGAAACTGGAGATCCGCTTCGCGTACCTGCCGACCGCGGTGCACCGCGCCGGCGTCACCACCCTCCTGGACAACCTCGGCGACATCAAGGCGGCGCTGACGGCGTGAGCACCCAGGGAGCGGTTCGACCAGCTGGCCGGCGGGTGGCCTGTACGCAGCGGGCGATTACCCATTGCCCGGCGGGAGCTTCGCCGGCCCGCCCGGTTCGCTGAGGAGACGCGTCAGGTAGTCGAGGTCCTGCTGAAGCAGCGCGACCGCCCCGAGTGGAGTGGGCGTGTCCGGAGTGTGCCCGGCGGCTCGCGCCACCATCGCCACCGCGTTCTCCGCGATCTGGTCGGCGACCGGTTCGGCGGGGTGGTCCTCGGACGGGTGGAACCACCAGGCCACCCAGTTGCACATGCCGATGATCGACAGGGCCGAGACACGGGCATCGACGGGCCGGAAGTGACCGGCCGTGACGCCCTCCTCGATGACGCCCGTGATCTCCTTGAGGACGGCACGCCGCCCCCGGAGGTGCTTCTTTGCGATCTCCGGTGGCAGCGACTGCTCGCTGCGGTCGAGCGTGCGGAACTGCGCCGGCTGTTCGGCGCGGCGCAGGACCAGGGCGCGCACGAGCAGGCGCAGCTTGTCCGCCGGATCGAGGTCGGTGCGCCGGCGGACCTCACGCAACGAGTTCGCCGCGTCCCGCGCGGTGGCCTCGACCATGGCGACGAGCAGCTCTTCCTTGCTCTTCACGTAGTTGTAGAGGTTGGGCCGGCTCAGCCCGACCGCGTCCGCGACGTCCTGCAAGGTGGTCCCGTCGTACCCGCGCTCGGCGAACAGGCGCATGGCCTGGTCGACGATCTCGCCCATGAGCAGCTTGCGCCGGGGCGCCGGACCTCCACGGGACTCCACTCGTCCACCGGAACGCTCCTGCGCTCCGGACCCCTCCGCGGCCACTACGTCCCCCTTGTCGCGAATCCGATGCGAAGCCCGCACCTGCGTTCGCATGGCATCCTAGCCGCGCGTTTCGGACGGGTTAGGCGCCACCTTGTCCGTTCAGGTGCGAGGAAGGTGTTCAGGTGGTCGAGGGGCCGCGGGCAATTCGGGGTGGCGAGGTCCCGGCGGTCAGCGACCCGTGGGAGTTCCAGGCTGAGTGTGGGGAGGCGTTCGTCGCGTCGTGGCGGGCTCGCGCTCCTGCACGGGTCCTCCAGCCGAGAGACCCGGTTCCCGCGTGTGGACGACATCGATCACCACGTCCGGACCGGCCGGCTGGGCACCCGCCTCAACCGTCTACCTGTCCCACGTCCTCGACGACTGCGGCTTTCCACCCGCATGATCCGCAGCACCCGCGTCGTTCGGCTGCCAACCTGGACCGACCTCGACCGTGGGGGTTCCCGCGTGCTCCGACATCTCCAGGTGGTTCCCCGTCTCGCCGATCACGCGACCGATGCAGGAGCACACAGTTTCGCAACCCGCACGGAATGGAGTGAAAGCCCTTGAGTACCAACCGAATTACCGATGGCGCCGAACGTGCGATCATCGAGAACATGCTCGATCGCAACCGCGAGGCGCTCATCGAGACCGCACGGGGCCCGTCCGAGGTCGACGCCCGCCGACGACGACTCGTCCCGTCACTGACGACACCGATCTCATTGATCAAGCAGGCCGCCGCCGCAGAACGGATCTGATTCCAACGGTTCTGGGCGGGACTCGACGAATCCGAATGCGGCGGATACTCGAACCGAGATGAGGGTACGTTCGCCGTCGCAGACGATGAGCCGGTGGCCGATGTGATCGCCGAGTTCGAGCGTGCAAGCAAGAGATCACGTCTGCTCGCCTCCAGGTTCGACCTCGACGACACCAAGGACAATCCCCGTGGAGGAACAGTCAGCATACGGTGGACCCTGCTCGCGATGATCGAAGAATTCGCCCGGCACGCGGGTCACGGCGACATCCTTCGCGAACAAATCGATCGGACCCCAACTCGACAACCGAACCCGTGAAACTTCGGCAGCGCCTCGCAAGGTTCGCGTGAACATGTGCGCCGGCGGTGCGCGA
The DNA here is from genome assembly GCF_014204865.1 of Amycolatopsis jiangsuensis. NCBI lineage: Bacteria > Bacillati > Actinomycetota > Actinomycetes > Pseudonocardiales > Pseudonocardiaceae > Amycolatopsis > Amycolatopsis jiangsuensis. The sequence goes on along the minus strand of NZ_JACHMG010000001.1, from coordinate 1,548,721 downwards.
TTGTTCGCGCGAACGGGCTCAGTCGATGCGCGCGGTGCGAGCGTAGCGGCCGGGCGGGATTCCCATCTCGCGTTTGAATGCCGTGTTGAATGCGTGTTCGGTCTCGTAGCCCAGCGAGCTCGCGATCCGGCCGACAGTCTCCCGGCCGGCGCGGAGCTGCTCGCCGGCCAGGATCATGCGCCAGCGGGTCGGGTACGCGATCGGGGTCTCGGCGGCGCGCGCACGGAAACGATCGGCGAACGTCGTGCGGGACATCCCGGCAAGGGTGGCTAGCTTCTGCACGGTCCACGGGTGGCCGGCATCGGCGTGCATGACTTCCAGGGCTGTGCTCAGCCGGGGGTCGGCCAGTGCGGCGAACCAGCCGGCGTCACCCTGGGAAGGGTGGCCATGGAGAGCCGGATCGCCGCCACCAGCATCATGTGGGCCAACGGAACCTTCGCCGTGGAAACCGCGCCGATCTCGCTGTCCGATGTGGAACGTGCCTGGTCGCGGCCGGCCGACAGCAGCAAGCGCATCGTCTTGACCCAGCCCTGACCCACTCCTGACCCCAGCCCTGCCCCGGCACTGCCCTGGCGCGCGGATCGACGATCCCCGACCGCCACGCCATCGTGATCGACCCGCGAGCGGCGAACTGGATCCACTGCTCGACGACTCGTTGATTCGTGGGTACGCCCGGTGTCCGCTACCCGGAGTGCGCCTCAGGATGCGCGCGTCGCACACTCCGACACGAAGGCGAGCTGCCGCAGGTGCAGTGCGAGTGAGAGACGATGGTGGTCGAGGTTGTGCCCGGCGCTCGGCTGAAGCCTCGTCTCCACCCACGGGGCCGCGGTGAAGTACCCGGCGAAAGCAGCCACACGGCTTTCGCTGACGTTCCACAGGCCGTCGTGCTCGGCGAGGGTGTACTGCACGGGAACGGCGACTTCGGCAGCGAGCTTCGCCAGATTCGCCGGCCAGCCTTCGACGATTTCCAGCATCTCGCCGATGGAGACCGGCTCCACTGACGCCTTGGCCGCTTCCACGGCGTCGGCGTCGACAGTGCTTTCCGGGCCGTACAAGAGAGCACGTCGCTGCTCGGAGGGAAGTTCCACCGGGCCGCTGGTGGGCATGGCGTGCCAGGCGTTGACGACGTGCTCGGGGGACTGGTCACCCACGCCGTGCAGGGAGATTCCCAGAAGTGGCCAGCGTGGCCGCCGTGCGGCGATGTGCACGGCGATCGCCGAGCCGATGGAGTGCGAGAGCAGCACCACCCCGGGCCGTCCCGCGCCGTGCTCTGTCCACAGTGCTCCGACAGCGGCGTCCAGCAGTCCGGCACTGGCACCGAAAGTCGCCTCGTCGTCCGGAAGCGTGTCGCTTCCTCCGTAGCCGGGACGGTCCAGCGAGAACACGCGAAACCCGGCCGTCTCGGCGAGGTCCAGCAAAGAGTGGCCGGCCACATGGAAATACCCGGAGTTGTATCCCCCGCCGTGCAGGGCCACGACCAGCGGGGAACCGGGCGCGTCGCCGGTGGTCGTGAGCCCGGTGATCGTCCGCCCGTGGACCGGAAGTTCCAGTTGTTTCGTGGTCATGTCCCGCCGCTCCTTCGCAGCCCGTGGTCCTGACAGGAATGTCGTAATGCTGACGTAAACGTCCAAGCGCGTCAACATCGCAACGTTACACAAGCGTCAGAAGATTGACGCTAGCGACAGAGCGACTTACGCTTCCGGTATGGAACCCGACCCGGAAGGAGCTCACGGATGACATCCCTGGAGCCGGAACTGCTCGCCCACACAGTGCGGGGCGTCGACCACGCGGCGTTTCCGACGTTCGATCCCCGCGCCACGATCACCTTCTACCGCGACGTACTGGGTTTCCCGGTCGTGCACGCGACCTGCGCGCTCGGATGGGGACCGGGTGATCACCCGGACTTCATCCACTTCTTCTTCGACATCGGCAACGGTGACCGGCTGGCGTTCTTCTACTACTTCGGGGTGGCGCCCTACCGGGACACCGGGATTCCCGAGCTGCTCCACCGTGCCCGGCACCTCGCGATCCACGTCGACGGGGAAGCGGACCTCGCGGAGTACCGGCGCCGGCTGGACGCGAGCAACTGGCCGTGTGAGCTGCAGGTGCGGCACGAGACGGTCGAATCGATCTACGTCACCGACCCCAACGGGTATCTGATGGAGATCACCCGTCCCCTGCGGGCGATCACTCCCGAGGACGACATCGACGCCGCCCTGAGCGTCGACGCGCTCATGGAGGTGGCCGGTGAGCCCGAGCCCAGCCTGGAGAAGTTCTTCGCACGCAAGGCGAAGCTGATCGCGGACCGCTACGAGGGCGAGCCTGAGCTGGTGACCTTCGCATGACCACGCTGTTCGTCCTCGACGTCGAGGACTTCCGCCCGCTGGCCGAGGTCGCCGGCAAGGATCCGGACGTGACCGTGCGGCGGCGCGGCCCCTACCTCGAGGTCGCCGCACCCGGTTCGATCCGCATCGACCGCAACGCCGCCGGGCGCCGCAATGCGGTCTGGTTCAGCTCGGTCGCCGCGGTCGAGGATGGCCGGGTAGCCCGCTGGGACCGGGAAGAGCTGGTGATCGAGCCCGACGGACCCGAAGAATGAGTCCGCTGGCGGTGGACCGGCTGGGCGCGGGCCGCGACGTCCACACGGCCGAGGCGCCCGACGGTGTCACGGTGAGCACGCACCAGCTGACCACGTTCGACGGCGCCAAGGTCGAGGGCGTGCTGTATGCCCTCGACGGGGCGGCGACGGTGGTCACCGTCATGCATCCGCGCCAGTCGGTGACCCACCATCCGATGATCCCACTGCTCCTGCGTGCCGGCGTTTCGGTCTGGACACAGGGCACCCGCTCGCCGAACAACGACCTCGCCCTCGTCCACGAGCAGGCCCTGCTGGACGCGGCGGCGGGGCACGTGTTCCTCCGGGATGCCGGGTTCGGGACGGTGCTTGCCTTCGGCCACTCCGGCGGGGGGACACTGTCGGCCTTCTACCTCGAGCAGGCCACCCTCGCGCCCGAACTGCGACTGGACGTGACACCGGCCGGAAGGCCCATCGCACTGGCCGGCGCGCGGATGCCGATCCCGGACGGTGCGGTCTTCCTCGCCCCGCACCCCGGGCAGGGGCAGGTGCTGCAGAACTGCGTAGACCCGTCCGTCGCGGACGAGTCCGATCCGCTGTCGGTGGATCCCGCGCTAGACATGTACTCACCACGCAACGGGTTCGCGGAGCCTCCGACGCCGAGCCACTACGGTGGAGGATTCCTCCGCGCCTACCGTGCGGCCCAACGGGACCGGATCGCCCGGATCGACGCGCGCGCCGTCGAACTCGCCGCCGAGGCGGCGCGGGCCCGTGCCCGGTTCGGCCGCACCCGGGATCCCGCCGACCGGCGGACGGGAGCCGCTCCGCGGATCATCACCACCTACCGCACCGACGCCGACCCGTGCTACGTGGATCTCTCGATCGATCCGAACGACCGGCACTACGGCTCGCTGTTCGGCCGCCGCCCGGACCTGATCAACTACGGTCTGGTCGGTTTCGGCAGGCTGACCACTCCCGATGCCTGGTTGTCGACCTGGTCGGCGAATCACACGAACGCGGACTTCGTGCGGTGTGCGGCCGGCGTCCGGCGGCCGGTGCTCTACCTCGAGTTCAGCGGCGACCAGGCCGTGCTCCCCACCGCCAGCGCCCGGATGTTCGGGGCGCTGGCCGCTGAAGACAAGGTCCACCAGGTCGTGCGGGGCCAGCACTTCGGCCAGTCCCTCGCTGAGGGCGAGCCCACCGGATACGCCGCCGCGGCCGTGCACATCGAACGCTGGCTGGCCGACCGGTTCGCCACGGCACCACCACGGAGAACGAGGTGAAAGAAGTGGGCTCCATCGGAGTCGTCTACGACAGCGGCTACGGCCATACCGCCGCACAAGCCAGGGCAGTGGGGGAGGGCGCGGCTTCGGTCCCCGGTATCGACGTCGCGCTGTACTTCGCCGAGGAAATCGCCGCCGACCCTCGTCGGCTCGGACACTGCGACGCCCTGATCTTCGGCACCCCGACCTATCTGGGCAGTGGCTCGGCGATCTTCAAGACCTTCATGGAGGCCAGTGCGAAGATCTGGCTGGATCAGGGCTGGAAGGGCAAGCTCGCCGCGGGGTTCACCAACTCCGCAGGCCACTCCGGAGACAAGCTCGCCACCCTCACCCAGCTCTGGCTCTTCGCCATGCAGCACGGGATGGTCTGGGTGGGGCTCGGCCTGCTGGACGGCAACGGCCGCAGCACCGGATCGGACGCCGAGCTGAACCGGCTCGGTGCCTATGCCGGCGCGATGGCGCAGTCCAATTCGGACCAAGGGCTGGAAGGCATGCAGGACAGCGACTTGCGCACGGCTTCGGCGCTGGGCGAGCGCGTGGCGCGGCAGGTCGCCACGTGGCAGGGAGGTGGACGGTGAACATTCTGGTGATAGGCGGGGGACCCGCCGGCCTCTTCTTCTCGATCATCGCCAAACGAGCGGTGCCGGCCGCCACGATCGAGGTCCGGGAACAGAACCCGGAAGGGGTGACCTACGGCTGGGGTGTGGCGTTCAGCGAGAGCGCGGCCGGTGCGCTCAGGCCCGCCGCACCGGATGTGATCGATGCACTCACCGCCGGCATCCGGCACGACCGGATGGTGCTGAGCCTCGATGGCGCCGATGTGCCGGTCCAGGTCGGTCGCAGTCACCTCAACGCCCGCTGGTCCCTGCTGGCCACGCTGGAGAGGATCGCGGTCGAGGCCGGGGTGCGGATCGAGCACGAGAGCGAAGCCGCGGTGACCGAAAGCGAGCTGGCCCGCTGGGACCTCGTGCTCGGCGCCGATGGGGTGAACAGCCGGACACGCGAGCACTTCGCCGAGCACTTCCTGCCCAGCGTCGAACTGGGCAGCAACTGGCTTGCCTGGTACGGCACCCGGAAGCCCTACCCGCCGTCGATCATCCTCCGCAACAGCGAGTACGGGGTCCTCATGGCCCATGCCTCGGGATTCTCGGCCGAGATGAGCAACTTCACGGTCGAGGTCGGTCAGGAGACCTTCGACCGGCTCGGATTCGCCGACCTGGCCGAGGACGAGTCCCGCGCGCTGTGCGAACGGCTCTTCGCGGACTCGCTGGCCGGCGCGCCGCTGCGGAGCAATCACTCGCCTTGGTTCCGGACGAAGTTCGTCAGCTGCGCACGGTGGACCCATCGCAACCTCGCGCTGATCGGGGACGCCCTGCACACGGTGCATCCGTCGGTCGGGTCCGGCACGCGGTTCGCGATGCGGGACGCGGTCTACCTCACGGAGGCGCTCGCCGGAGCGCGGTGGGACGTGGAGGTCGGTCTCAAGGAGTTCGAACGGGTGCGCAAGCCCGTCGCGGATGCCTTCCAGGCCGCGGCGAAGCGCAGTATCGCCTGGTACGAGGGGCTTCCGTCCCGCACCATCACCCACCCGACGAAGTTCGCGATCGAGTACCTGATGCGTACCGGACGGGTCTCCTACCGTGATTTCCGGCGGGAGAACCGTGATGTCGTCCTCGGCTACGAGCGCGATCTTCGTTGACCATGCCGGCGCCTCGAGAGGAGAGACACGCCATGACGCTCGCTCCCGACACCTCCGGGAAGCTCGTCCGCTACCCGGCCGAGGAAGAGGACCGCTACGTCGGCGAGGGCCTGTGGGAATCCCCCACCATCGCCGAGCACTTCCACAGCATCGCGCAGGAACACGGCGGGCGGGACGCCCTGGTCTGCGGGGACCACCGCCTGACCTTCGCGGAACTGGACCGCATCACCGACCGGCGCGCCGCGGGTCTGCATCGGCTCGGGCTGGAGCCGGGTGGGGCGGTGCTGCTGCAGGTGCACAACACCGTGCACACCGTGATCGGCTGGTACGCGCTGCTCAAGGCGGGTCTCGTGCCCGTGTGCACCCTGCCGCTGCATCGCGGACACGAGATCGCGGAGATCGCGCGGCAGACCCGCCCGATCGCACACCTCGTCGCCGCCCGCGATCCCCGTTTCGATCTCGTCGGGTTCGCGTTCGACCAGGCCGAGGCAGCCGGGGCGGAGCGCACGATCCTCGTGTCCGACGGCCCTGCCTCGCACCCCCGCGCCGTCGAACTGGACAGCCTCGGCGACGACATCGACGGTGCCGAGGCTCGCCGGACCGTCGAAGGCATCCAGGCCGGGCTCGGCATGCAGTCACTCGCCGTGTTCCAGCTTTCCGGTGGCACCACCGGGGTACCCAAGGTGATTCCGTGCCTGCAGGCCCCGTACTGGCACTACGGCGCGAGCCTGGCACGTGCGATGGGGTGGGGGCCGGGGGACCGGATCGCGTTCCTGATGCCGATCGTGCACAACGCGGGTGTCATCATCGGCCTGCAGGGCCCGCACAGTGTGGGAGCGACCCTCGTCCTGGGAGCTCCGAACGCCTCGGCCGCGCTCGACCTCGTGGCCGGAAACGGGGCGACCGACGCGCTGCTCGGTCCGTTCGTGTTCGACCTCGCCCTGGATCCGGGCCTGTCGGACGCGACCGCGCTGCGGCGGGTGCTGTTCAGCGGCAAGAAGGTACCCCGCCGGCACATGGAGGTCCTCGAGGCACAGGGAATCTGGGGCGGGCAGATCTTCGGGATGAGCGAGGGACTCTGCCTGAGCACCCCGCTCGACTTTCCGCTCGACGCCAGGGTGGCGAGCGTCGGCGTGCCGATCTCGCCCGCGGACGAGGTTCGGCTGTACGAGCCGGGAACCGAACGGGAAGTGGCGCCCGGCGAGGTGGGTGAGCTCTGCGCCCGAGGCCCGTACACCCTGCACGGCTACTACGACGCGGCCGCGCACAACCGGCGTGCCTTCACCGCCGACGGCTTCTATCGCAGTGGAGACCTGATGGCGGAGCGGACGGTCGCCGGCGTCCGGTGCTACACCGTCGAGGGCCGGATCAAGAACATGATCAACCGGGGTGGCGAGAAGATCAACACCGAGGAGATCGAGCTCCTGCTCGGTTCCCACGACGCGATCGCCGAAGCGGCCCTCGTCGCGATGCCTGACGCGCGGCTGGGTGAGCGGGCCTGTGCGTTCGTCGTGACCCGTGCCGGCGTGCACATCGATCTCACCGAGGTCCGCGCCCACTTCGAACGCCTCGAGGTGGCGAAGTACAAGTGGCCGGAGCGGGTTGTCGTGGTGTCCGAAATGCCGCGGGTGAGCCAGGTCGGCAAGATCGACCGCTCGCGCCTGCGGGAGATCGCCGCGACGCTCGCGGCCGAGCCGGGGTAGTGGCGGGCGAACGGAGCATCGGGTGAGCACCACGGTACCGCTGCACCGGCACACGAGGGTGTGGACGACGGACATCGACGAGGCCCAGTCCGCGGCCGGGCAGGTGATGTCGTCGCACCGGCTACGCGTCAGGGACCCCGAGGAATTCGGTGCGCGGCTGCACGCGGTGGAGATCGGCTCGTCGACGTTGTTGTACGCCACCTACCACGGCGAGGTCGCGGTGACCGGGCTCGCGCCCATGGAGTACTACACGCTCCAGCTCATTCTCGCCGGAGCTGTGGACGTCGTCACGGACTTCGGCGAGCAGCGCGCCGGACAAGGGCAGGCATGCGTTGTCTCTCCCGGTGAACGGGTGCGACTGCGCTTCGCGGCCGGAACCGTGCAGATCGCCGCGAAGCTGCCGCGGCACGTGGTCGAGCAGGGCTACGCCCGCCTCGGGGCCGAGCCGCCCGGCCGACTGGTTTTCGGGCTGGCGGTGGCCGACGACGCACCCTGGCCCGGGCAGCTGCGGCTCGCCGTGACCACAGTGGACCGCTTCGACACGGGTGTCTTGCCGCCGGGCGCCGGTCGTGAACTGGAACGCATGCTGGTGACGTCGCTCCTGCTCAGCCAGCCGCACGACCACGCCGGGACGATGTTCCGCGGCGGCGGCACCCGCGGGTACCGTGCCGCGGGCACCGCCGCCGAAGCACTCACGGCGGATCCTGTGCCGTACCGGGCCCCGGAGGAACTGGCTTGTGCAGCGGGAGTGAGCCTGAGAACGTTGCAGGAAGGCTTCCGCTCCCGATTCGGTACGACGGTGACGGGCTACCAGCGCGAGCTGCGGCTGGAACGCGCGCACCGAATGTTGTCCACAATGGACGATAAATCGTCCGTCGCCGACATCGCGCTGGCGTGTGGGTTCTTCCATTTCGGCCGATTCGCGCGTGACTACCGGCTGCGGTACGGGACCACGCCGTCGACCACCCTGCGCTCCTCGCGCACGGCGGACAGGGCCGCGCGGAGCGGATAGACCGCCGAGGCGCCGGTACCCACACTGGGTGCAACGGCAGTACGGCCGAAGGAGAAGCGATGAACAACGAAGATCTCGCACTCGATCATCTCGACGCGACCTTGTCCACAAAGGATGTCCGGAAGGCCCATGCGGAAATGCGGGAACTCTGCCCTGTCGTGCACAGTGGCCGGCACGGGGGATTCGACTTCCTGACGCGTTACGAGAACGTCCGTGCCGCGTTGACCGACCCGGACTCGTTCTCCTCGGCCGATGGGGTGCACGTCCCGGCCAATGCCGAGCTCCCACCGGTCCCGGCGCTGGAGTTCGACGAGCCGGACCATGCGCAGTGGCGCAGGGTCCTCGACGGTCCGTTGACCCCGCGCGCCGTACGGGCGTTCGAACCGGTCATCACCGAAGTCGCGGACCTGCTGATCGACGAGTTCGCGACCGCGGGTGCGGCCGACCTGGTCGAGCGGTTCACCGAGCCACTGCCCGCGATCGTGATCGGGCGGATGATCGGTCTCGGGCAGGCCGAGGCGGTGCGCGCCCGCGGCATCGCGGCGAGCCTGTTCGCCGCCATGGGTTCCGAGGAGTTCCCGGACCGCTTCGCGGAGTTCACCGAGCACACCCAGCGCTGGCTGGCCGAGCGCCGGGACAACCCCCGCGATGACCTGCTCACCGAGATGGCGAGCGGTGTCGTCCAAGGTAAGGAGATCGACGAGGCAGGCGCCGCCGGGCTGCTGCTGGCCTACATCGTCGGTGGCCATCACTCCACGGGCTCGGCACTCGGCGGGCTCATCCGGCACGTGCTGACCGTGCCCGGGCTGCGCGACGACCTCCTCGCGGACCGGCGCGCGCTGCCCCGGGTGGTCGAGGAGAGCCTGCGGCTGACCACGCCGCTGCAGCTGTTCGCGCGTACGCTCCGCTGTCCCGTCCGGATCGGCGACCAAGACCTCGCCGAGGGCGGCCGGGTCCTGCTGGACCTCGCCGCCGCGAACCGGGACCCGCGGGAATTCACCGACCCGGAGGAGTTCGACCGGCAGCGGACCCGGAACCGGCACGTCAGCTTCGGTGCGGGAATCCATGTCTGCCAAGGCCAGCACCTCGCCAGGGCCGAGCTCCGGATCAGCCTCACCCGCCTGCTCGACCGGCTGCCGGACCTCAGGCTCGACGGACAGCCGGTCGAGAGCGGGCTGGTCGGCGGATCCTTGATGACCCACTTCGCGTTGCCGGTCGTGTTCACCCCGGAGAGCGCCGCATGAGCCGAGCCACACACCTGCCGCTCCGCGTCGGCAGCCGGACGACCGTGGCACTCGACGTGGTCGAGTTCGAGCTGTACCCGGTCGAGGGTGGTGCTCTGCCACGGTGGCGTCCCGGCGCTCATGTCGATGTCGTGACCGGGGCGGGAGCCGTGCGCCAGTACTCGTTGTGCGGCGACCCCGCGGACCGCGGGAGATATCGGATAGCTGTGCTCCGCGAGCACGACGGGCGTGGCGGATCGGCGTGGCTGCACGAGCAGCTTCACCAGGGCGACCTGATCACCGTCGGCGGCCCCCGCAACCACTTCCGCCTGGAACCGGGTCCGAGCTACGTGTTCCTGGCCGGCGGGATCGGGATCACCCCGCTGCTGACCATGATCCGTCAGGTGGACGCCTACGGCGCGAGCTGGTCGCTGCACTATGGCGGCCGGACCCGTGGGTCCATGGCCTATGCGGAGGATCTGCAAGCGATCGACGCGCGCCGGGTGCACCTGATTCCCTTCGACGAACGCGGCCTGATCGACCTCGCTCTCGCTCTCGACTCGGTGGGCCCGGAAACCCACGTTTACTGTTGCGGCCCGGAATCACTGATCCGCGCGGCCGAGGACGCTTGCGCACGCCGGGGGTTGCGACTGAGGACAGAACGGTTCTCGCCGAAGGCGCTCGCCCCCTCCACCGCGGACACACCGTTCGCGGTGCGGATCGCCTCGACCGGCGCCGAGGTGGTGGTGCCGGCAGGCCGTTCCATCGCCGACGTGCTGGGCGAAGCGGGCGTCGATGTGCTCACGTCGTGTGCGGAGGGCACGTGCGGAACCTGCGAAACGGCCGTCCTCGACGGCTGCCCGGATCACCGTGACTCCGTCCTGACGGAGGAGGAACAGGCGGCGGGAGACCGGATTCTGCCCTGTGTCTCCCGATCTCGCACGCGCTGCCTCGTGCTCGACCTGTGACCAGCCGGCCGGGTCCGGTGGTGCCTGCCCGGACTGCGTGGGCTGTGACAAGCTGCGGGGATGGAGTGGGAGCCGTGGCTGCGTCGGTGGAGCGAGGAATGGGTGAGCGTCGCGGAGCCGGACGAGGTCGAACCCGAGGTCCGGGCGGATCGGTGGCTCGGGTTCGCGCCGGCGACCGAGAGCGAGGTCGTCGCGGCCGAGGCGCGGCTGGGGATGCGGCTGCCGCCCTCGTACCGGCAGTTTCTGCGCTGCACGAACGGATGGCGGGACGCGGGCAGCTTCGTGTCCCGGATGCGCGACACCGAGTCGGTCGGCTGGGTGCGCGATTTCGAGCCGCACTGGGCGGAATGGGAGGAACTCACCGACCAGGACAACGCCGACCCGGGCAACGGCAACCGGTTCACCCGCGGTCTGCTGCTGTCGCTGGAGGCCGACGCCGGGATCCTGTTCCTCGACCCCGGCGACGTCGATGCCTCCGGTGAATGGGCCGCGTACAGCCTGTTCTCCTGGCGTGCCGCGCCGCCGGTCCGGTTCGCCTCGTTCGCCGCGCTGATGGAGCACCTGTACGCCGAATTCCACCAGATGCACCAGCCCGAGGGGGAGACCCGGGACGAGTGGGAGACGCAGGTCGAGCACGCCCGGACCCGCGCGCTCGCCGGCGAGGCCGACGGCGCCGACGAGGTGCTCGCCGAGGCCGAGGAGTTCGGCCTCGAGCGGGCCACGGTCCTGCGTGTCCAGATCCTGCTGCTGTCCGGCGACCACTACGAGGCGGGGACACTGCTCGGGAGGCTGCTGCATCCGGCGTTCCTGACCGAGGGCTTCCTCACCGATCCGGTGTTCACCGAGGAACTGCTGCCGTATCTGTTCCACGAGCATGCCCGCGTCGCCGGGAGCGCCCGGAATTCCGTCCTGCAGAGCGCGATGGTCGGCGAGCGGCCGGAAATCCTGGCCATGATCGCCGAGCACGAACCACGGTTCCGGGCACCGGCGCACGCCCTCGGCTACGGCAACGCGGACTTCGACGCCCCGGTGCGCCGGGCCCGGACCGCACACGCGGACGATCCCGAAGCACTGTGGACCGCGATCCGCGAGGCCATGCCCCACTGGCGGCCCCGCACACCCGACCACATCGCCCCGGTCGCGCTGCTCGGCGATCCGGTCCTCGCGGCGGCGATCACTCCCGAGCGCGGCCGGGAACTGTTGACCACGCCCCGAAGTGCGGAGTAATGCCCGGGTGATCGTCCCGAAAGCCGGGGGATCAACGGTTTTCGAGGAGTGCCTTGAGCGCGCCGGCGAACTGCGTGGGGCGTTCGACGGGCCCGAGATGGCCACCGGGGACCTCGGTGAGCGGAAGCCGGAGCCTGGTGGCCAAAGCCGCGGCGGCCCGGTAGGGAAGCTGGCCCCGGGAGTCGATGCCGGCGACGGGGACCAGCCGCGGACCGGCCGCACCGAGCGCGGCCACATCGGGCTCACCGGTGGTGAACGGGAGCAAGATGTGTTCCAGGAACTGCGATTGGAGATCGCCGAGCCGGGGAAACAGTTCGGCCAGTTCGGGGGTGGGGGGTTCGGGAAGCGTCCCCGCGTAGGTGTCGAGCCAGTTGCCGAGGTGGCGCAGATCCGGGGTGTCCCTCCCGGGTTCCACGGCCGTCATGGTCTCGGTCATGAGCCGGGCCGCTTCTTCCGTTTCCCCGGAGCGGGCGGCTGTTCGCGCCGCGGCGAGCGCGTCCCGGTGACGACCGGCGTCCGGCAGCAGGGCGAGCACCGGGGGCTCGTGCACCACGGCGAGGCGGAGGCTGTCGGGGTGGCGGGCCAGCAATTCGAGGGTGGTGATGGCGCCGGCGCTGAAGGCGAACACCGCCGGCGCCTCCTCGAAGAGTGCCTCGATCAGGCCGAGAGCATCCTCGGCCTGCACCTTCGGTGACTGGTCGCCGTGCTCGGTGCCCGGCCGCGCCGAAGCCACGCGGCTGGACATCGCGACGACGCGGTAGCGGTCGGCCAGATGCGTGGTGAGCCCGTCCACGATGCCGGCGTGGCCCGGACCTCCGGGCAGGATCAGCACCGGGGGACCGTCGCCGCGGTCGCGGTAGTCCAGCGGAGTGCCGTCGAGGGTGAGTGTCGCGGTGCGAATGGAGTTCTCCTGTCAGGGATCAGATGTCGGACCAGTGCGCGAGAGTGTGGTGGAGCGTGTCGACCGCTCGGCGCCACGACGCGTCGAGATCGCGGCCGGAGGTGAAGCCGCCGGCGGCCTGCAGGTCGCTGAAGCCGTGCAAAGTGCTGCGCAGCAACCGGACCGCGTCGGTGGCATCGGGTTCCGGCAGGTCGTAGCCGCGCAGCAACGCGTAACAGACCTCGACGATGCGCGCCACGCCCGCCGACGCGGCGGCGTTTTCGGACGGCACCGGGTACCGGGTGGCTGCGTACCGGCCCGGATGCCCGGTCGCCAAAACGCGGTAGGTGTCGGCGAAGGCAGTCAGGGCGTCGTGCCGGGAGCGTCCGGCCACGGCCGCGCCCAGAGCTTCGGCCCATTCGGTGAGCGCGAGCAGCGCCACGCGTTCCCGTACGTCGGCGAGGCCCCGGACGTGGGTGTAGAGGCTGGCGTCACGAATGCCCAAACGCTTCGCGACCGCGGCCAGCGTCAGGTTTTCGAAGCCGATCTCATCGGCGAGATCGGCGGCAGCGGTCACCAAGGTGCCCGGGGTGATGCGCACACGCGACATCTGTTCCTAACCTCCCTAGGTGTCATCCTAAGATACACAGGAAGCACGGATATGGGTAGCGCTGGTCGACGAGCAATCCGGGCGGGAAGGTGCTGTTTTCGAATCCTTTGTGGACCGAGGAGGAGTCGCGCGGGCCGGCGCACGCGACGTCGGCCACGGTGGTCGCGCGGTCTGGTACGCATCGCTGTCGCGCCTGTCCGGGAGTGCGGGCGGTTCCGGAGCAGCCGGGCCTCGGCCCGCGCCTGGCTATAATCGCGCCATGCCGCTGCTCGTTGATCTTCTCGGGGCACTGCACGTGACGGTCGACGGGCGGGAACTCGAGCTGGGGGCACCGCGGCAGCAGGCACTGTTCGCGCAGGTGGCGACCCGGTGCGACCAGGTGGTCTCGCGGACCGAGCTGATCGACGGCATCTGGGGTGCGCAGCCGCCGAGCAGTGTGCGCGGCAGCGTCTACACCTACGTCTCCCAGCTGCGCCAGGCGCTGGCCGGCGACCGGAAGGTGGCGACGAAGGAGTCGGCGCTGATGAGCGTCGGTTCGGGCTACCGGCTGCGGGTGGACCCGGAGAACGTCGACAGCCGGCGGTTCGAGAACGCCTTCCGGCAGGCGGCCGAGTCGCTGGCGGGCGGGGACGTCGAAGCGGCGATCGAGAGCTGGGACGAGGGGCTCGGCCTGTGGCGCGGGGAACCGCTGGCCGGGCTGCCGGGCCCGTTCGCGGAGAGTGAGCGCGCGCGGCTGTCGGCGTTGCGGCTGGCCGCCATCGAGGACCGGGCCGAGGCGCTGCTGGGGCTGGACCGGGAATCGTCGGCTGGTCTGGACCTGTCGGGAGTCGTGGCGGAGAACCCGCTTCGGGAACGCCTGCGCGCTCTGCACATGATCGCGCTGTACCGCGGGGGACGGCAGGCCGACGCCCTCGAACAGCACGAGCAGTTCCGCCGGATGCTCGCCGACGAGCTGGGCGTCGATCCCGGGGCCGAGGTGCAGGAGGCCTACCAGCGGATCCTGGTGGGCGACCCGGCGCTGGCCGGCCCCGCCACGGACCGGGTCGCCCGGGTCGCCGGGCGCCGGGCGGTCCCGGCGAGCGAGCGCAGCCCGTACCCGGGCCTGCTGTCCTTCTCCGCCGGCAACGCCCAGTACTTCTTCGGCAGGCAGCGGCTGACCACCACACTCGTGGACCGGCTCGGCGATCCGTCCGGCGGCGGGCCGATCGCCGTGATCGGTGCGTCGGGTTCGGGCAAGTCCTCCCTGCTGCGGGCCGGTCTCGCGTCGGCGATCGACGGGATGGACCTGGCGACGCCGCGCCGGTGGTCGTGGCTGCTGATCACACCGGGCAGCAAACCGGTGGAAGCACTCGCCTCGGCGCTGGCGCAGGCGACCGGCCGCCCGCAGACGGAGATCCTCGGCTACCTCCAGGACAGGCCCGCGGAGCTGGCCGCCCTGCCGGCCACCGGCGACCGGCCGGTCGTCATGGTCGACCAGTTCGAAGAGCTGTTCACGCTGTGCGAGAAGGAAAGCGAGCGCCGCGCGTTCGTGCGGGCGCTAAGTGCGGTGAGCACGCCGGCCGAGGACGTGCCGGTCCCGCCGGTCTCGGTGGTGCTCGCGGTCCGCGCCGACTTCTACGGGCACTGCGCCCAGCATCCCGAACTCGTGGGGTCGCTGGAACGTGCCCTCGTGGTCGGCCCGATGACCGGCGAGTCGCTGCGGGAGGCCATCGAGGCGCCGGCGGAGCTGGCCGGGCTGGAACTGGAACCCGGCCTGGCCGACCTGGTGCTGCGCGACCTGAGCGCGGAGGAGGACGCGGGCGGAGCCCTTCCGCTGCTGGCCCACGCCCTGCTGGCGATCTGGCAGGACCGGGACGGCACCCGGCTCACCCTGCGGGCCTACGCCGAGGTCGGCGGCGTCCACCAGGCCATCGCTACCACCGCCGACACGACCTATGCCCGGTTCGACCCGTTCGGGCGCGAGATGGTGCGCCGGATGCTGCTACGCATGGTGTATGTCGGCGAGGGCGTGGAGCCCACTCGCCGGCGGGTCGACCGGGTCGGCCTGATCGAGGGGTCCGGTGACCCCGCGACCGCAGCCGCGGTGCTGGACGCGCTGGCCAGGGCGCGGCTGGTCGTGCTGGACGAGGACACCGCCGAGATCAGCCACGAGGCGTTGCTGCGCTCGTGGCCGAGGCTGCGCCAGTGGATCGCGGACGACAGCGAGGGACTGCGTCTGCACCAGCAGCTCACCCAGGACGCGGCGGCCTGGCAACGGGAGGGCAAGGACGAGTCCGCGCTGTACCGGGGCACCCGGCTCGCCATCGCGAAGGAGTGGGCCGACGCGCTGCCGGACGATCGCGCGCTCGCCCCGGTCGAACGCGAACTGCTCGCGGCCAGCGTGGCACGGGAGGATCGCGAACGGCAGGCCGCGGCACACCGGACCAGGCGGTTGCGCCGGCTGGTCGCCGGATTGACCGTCCTGCTGGTGGTCGCGGTCACCTCGACGGTGATCGCGCTGACCGAACGCAGCACGGCGGTGCGGGAGCGAGCCGATGCGACCTCTCGCCAGGTCGCGCTGCGGGCGGACTCGCTGCAGGCTGCCGATCCGGCGCTGGCGGCGCAGCTCAGCCTCGCGGCGTACCGGATCTCGCCGACGACGCAAGCTCGCGGCAGCCTGCTCACGACCTCCGGGGTGCCGCCGGCGACCAGGCTGCTCGGACACACCGGGGGAGTGGCCGCGTTGTCGTTCAGCGGCAACGGAAAGCTGCTCGCGAGCGCGGGCAAGGACAAGACGGTCCGGGTGTGGGACGGGCGGACGCGCACCGAGCTGGCCACCGTGCGCACCGCGAGTGACGCGTACGGGGTGGCGCTCAGCAAGGACGGCGGGCTGATGGCGGCCGGCACCGCCGGGGGCACGGTGCTGCTGTGGGACATGCGCGATCCCCGGCATCCGGCACAGCTGGCCGCGGGACGCGGGCACACCGACACCGCGGTGGCGGTGGCCTTCAGCCCGGACGGGCGGAAGCTGGTCAGCGCCGCCGCCGACAAGACCCTCCGGCTGTGGGACGTGGCCGGCCGGCAGCTGCGTTCGCCCCGGGTCCTCGCCGGACACGAGAAAGCCGTCACCTCCGTGGCGTTCAGCCCGGACGGCCGGCTGATCGCCAGCGGCGGTTACGACACCAGCGTCCGGCTCTGGAACGCGGCCGACGGGACGCCGGCGGGCGTGCTCGCCGGGCACACGAACGCGGTGACGGGGGTGGCGTTCAGCCCGGTGGGCCACCTGCTCGCCAGCGCTGGTTACGACGAGACCGTCCGGCTGTGGGACACCACGAGCCGTTCCCCGGTCGCGAGCCTGACCGGTGCCACGAGTTTCCTCGAGGCGGTGGCGTTCAGCCCGGACGGGCGTACGGTCGCCGCCGGCGGCGACGACCACAACACCTTGCTGTGGGACGTCGACGCGCGGCTCAAGGTGGCCACTTTCGCCGCGCCGTCGACCATTCGCGCGGTGGCGTTCAGTCCGGACGGGTCCGGGATCGCAACCGGAGCGGCGAACTGGGCGGTGACGCTGTGGGACGTCCGGGCCGCCGAGGTCAACGGGCGCGCGACGTCCGGCTGGAGCATGGCGTTCACCGAGTCCGGCAGGATGCTCGCGAGCGGGCACTACGACGGCACGGTGCACCTGTGGAACATGGCCGATTCGCGGCACCCGCGGGAAGTGGCCGCGTTGCCCCCGCACGGTGACGCGGTCACCTCGGTCACCTTCAGCCCGGACGGCCGGCTGCTGGCCGACGCCAGCTACGACCACACGGTCCGGCTGTGGGACGTCTCCGATCCGCGTCGCCCGGTCGAATTGTCCACTGTGGACGCTTCGGACGGGCAGCTGGAATCGGTGGCGTTCAGCCCGGACGGCCGTACGCTCGCCAGCGCGGGCGACGACCACCTCATCCGGTTGTGGGACGTCTCCGACCCTCGGCACGTGAGGTCCGCGGGTCCTCCGCTGGCCGAGCACACCGACGTGGTCAGTTCCGTGGTGTTCGGCCGCGACGGGAAAACCCTGGCCAGCGGCAGTTACGACGGCACGGCCCGGTTGTGGGACGTGTCGGATCCACGGCACGTGGTCCCCGGGGCGAAGCTGTCCACCGGCCAGTCCGCGCCGATCCGGGGCATCGCGCTGGCACGGGACGGGCACACCCTCGCGACCGCGGGAGACGACCACGCCGTCCGGCTGTGGGACGTCAGCGCCACCCCCGTGCTGCTCAGTTCGTTGACCGACCACACGAACACGGTGACCTCGGTGGCGTTGAGCCCGGACGGGAAGCGTCTCGCGAGCGCCAGCTGGGATCGCACAGTGTCCACTTGGGACATCAGCGACCCGCGCGAGCCCACGATGTCCGCCAGCCTGTCCGGGCCTGCCGGCAACGTGACCGCGGTGGCCTTCAACCCGGGTGACGGCAGCGTCGCGGCCGGTGTCGCGGACGCGCCGAACGTCGTCTGGCAGAACGATCCCGAGTCGGTCGCCGACCAGATCTGCGCGACGCGGGGCACCCCGATCAGCCCAGCGGAGTGGGAGACCTACGTCGGCGACGGCTCCCTGGTCGATCCGTGCGCGGGACCCTGACACGGTCTGCTGTGGACGGTGCGGGACCAAGCGTGCGCCCCGGCGGCTGAGGAGCTGCCGGATCCCGTGCGCAAGCGCCCGTGGGCACGGCCCGCCTGGTGCGTGAAGCGGACACCCGCTGGCGCGAATGCCGGGCCCGGTTACTGCCAACGGGTCGATCTTCGCCCGCGCGGGCACCGAGGTGGTTTCGACGAAGATCAGCGGGCTATCTCCTCGGGGTGAAACGGAATGCTTTCGACCGGCGCCTGCTGCTCACGACCGCCCTCGCGGCAGTGGCCACCGGCGCGTGCGGCGCACCCCGGCAGGTGCCGTGGGCTGCCCTGTCCACCCCCGCCCCGTCCACTCCCGTCTCGCCCTCGCCGCCGGCTCCCACCACGACCACCCCCGCCCCGGGGCCGGTCGAGACGCATCTCCTCGTCGGCTTCTGCGGGACCCCCGGCAGCCCGCAGCTCGGCCGGATGACCGGTGATCTGGCGGCCGCGAGCCGCGCACTGCGGGACCGGATCGCCACCTTCCCGGCGGACCGGCCGATCACCCCGGTCGTCGAGCTGATCGCGACCACGGCACAGCGGTCGCCGGGTGCGGACGGCAGCTACCGCAGCCGGTGCGCGGACGAGACGGTGCAGGAGTACCTCGACGCCGCCCGTGCGGTGCAGGGCTTGCTGCTGCTCGACATCCAGCCTGGCCACGCCGATTTCCTGCCGGAGGTGCAGGCGTACGAGAAGTGGCTGAGAGAACCCGACGTCGGGGTGGCGCTGGACCCCGAATGGGCGGTGGCGCCGGGAGTCGTGCCGGGGGAGGAGTTCGGGCACACCACCGGCGCGGTGCTCGACCGGGTGGCCGGATATCTGGGCGACCTCGCCGGTGCGCACCGGCTGCCGGAGAAGGTCATGGTCTACCACCAGGTCGCGGCGTCGGTGGTCGGTGACGAGGAGCTGCTGCGTCCGCACCCCGGGGTGTCGGTGGTGAAGGTGGTCGACGGCATCGGTTCGGCCGCCGCCAAGACCTCGACCTGGCGAACGCTGACCAGAACCATCCCGGACCAGGTGTACCCGGGTTTCAAGCTGTTCTTCGACGAGGACACCCGGCACGGGGCGGCGTTGATGACCCCCGAGCAGGTGCTGGCTCTCACCCCGACGCCCGCCTACGTGGTCTACGAATGATCCGGCCCGCCGGTTCCCGAGGCATGGGCCTCCAGCCAGGGGACGATCGCGGCGACGAAACCGTCCGGATTCGTCATCGGGCGGCCGTTCATGGCGGCGACCAGGTGTTCGGCACCGAACAGGGCGTCCCAGGTGCGGGCGCGGCGGTAGGTGGCGGCGGGGACCGCGCGCCGGACGTTGTCCCAGCCGTGCCAGGCCATCAGGGCGGCGTCGAGGGCGGGATCGCCGGGCATGGCCAGGTCCCAGTCGAGGATCCCGAGCAGCTTGCCCTCCGCCGACCAGTGCACGTTGGAGCCGCCGAGATCGCCGTGCACCAGGGCATCGGCGACGGGCTCCATGGCCAGCGCGGCGTCCAGGCGCCGCCGGCCCTCGGACTGCCAGCGACGGGGCAGGCGGGGCAGGATCTCCTCGGCGAGGACCGTCGACCACGACGGGCCCAGCGCCCGCTCGTCCAGGGCCGCCAGCAGCGCATCATCGAGTGGCACCGAGCGTACGGCCGCCAGCACCTCGGCCACCTGCGCCGGATCGCCGACCCCTTCGGGCAGGGCTGCCCCGTCGATCCACGAGACGGCCACGGCGGCCCGGTCGCCGAACATGGTCACCGGAGTGAGCGGCTCCGGTACCTGGCACGGCAGACCGGCCGATGCCAGCATCCGCAACGCCGTCATCCGGCGGGGCATCGCCGCGGCGGCCAGCGCCCGCCTGCTGACCCGGACGGCCGCGACACCGGGGATCAGCAGCACATCGTGGACATTGCCGTCGGCAGCGACGAAAGCATCGTCCAGCCGTAGGCCGGGCAGCAGCGCGGAGGCGATCGCCAGCAGGTCCTCGGCGGCCTCGATCATCTCCGAAAGCTACAACAGCGGCTGCTCGCCGCCGGTGGTGCTGGTTCGACGCGGCAGGCCGGACAGCAGAGCCATGCCGGACAGCAGAGCCGCCTGTGACAGTGCCACCACAGCGGCCCCGCGTTCCAGGACTCCGGGCCGCACCGCGTCAGGCTGACGACGGTGCCGGGTCGGCGACGGCGAGCGCCCGGTCGTTCTCCTCCTTGACCGCCCGCAGGTGGGTCCAGGACTCGACAGTGCGCATGCCGGGTAGCTCACGCAGGCGTTCGAGCGTGGCGAGCACCTCGTCGGGGGAGCCCGCGCGGATACTGCCGATCCCGTTGCACCAGCCCACTCCGGTGGCGAAACAGTCGATGTTCCCGAACTCGACGATCCGGCGTGCGACCGGCTCGGTCTCGCCGGTCACGTGCACCGCGAACCCGACGGTGTGGGTGCGGGTCGAGGGGCTGAGCCGGACCAGCGCGCCGACGTGGACGATGCCGGACTCGATCAGCCGGAGCACCCGGGCACGCGTGGCTCCCGGTGAGAGGCCGGTCGCCTTCGCGAGCTCGGTGAACGACGCGCGCCCGTCTTCGCGCAGCTGCGCGAGCAGCGTGTGGTCGGAGCCGTCGAGCTCGATGTCGGTGAGCGGTCCCGGGCTCTCCAGCGGCCCGGGCGGGAAGTAGGGGTCCTTCCAGATGCGCAGATACGTGATCGCCTGCACCGCGCGGACGCCGGGCACGGCCTGCACCTGGGCCAGCCCGCGGGAGAAGGATCCCAGGTCGGCGGCCCGCAGTTCGGCGGTCACCGCGAACCGGCCTGCCGTGGTCGTGACGAACGAGGTCTCGTCGAGCGCCGCGACCCGCTCGGCGACCGGTCCGGCGGCTCCCTCGGTCTCGATGATCACGTGCCCGAGCTGGTTGAGCCCGAACACCGCCGGATGGATCGCGCCGACCAGCCGGAGCCCGCCGTCCTCGATCAGCCGTTGCACGCGGGCCTTGGTGGTGGAACGGGCGAGCCCGACGAGGCGGGCCAGCGTCTCGAACGACGCGCGCCCGTCCTCCTGCAGTGCACGGACGAGCAGGTCGTCCACGTCGTCGCTGATCCCTCGCACGGGGAGAACTTAGCCGATGTCGCGCGCGTCGGCGAATTGTGCAGCTTGACGACCCATGGAACAGACGAAGCGACGGCACTATGAGAGGGAAAGCGTCGAATTCTCTCTTGATTGCGCCACAGGGCGGCTGTACCGTCTGCGGCCATCAGGGTCGTGGCCGGCCCGGAAGGTGCGGTGGGTATGGGGAAGACGGCGACGGACCGGGCGTTCTTCGGTCAGCCCCGCGGCCTGGTGGGGCTGTTCTTCGCCGAGGCGTGGGAGCGGTTCTCCTACTACGGCATGCGTGCGCTGCTGCTCTACTACATGACCGACCGGCTGGCCGAGGGCGGGCTCGGCCTTCCAGCGGACAGTGCGAAGCCGCTGATCGCGGTCTACGGATCGGCCATCTACCTGGCGGCGATCCTGGGCGGCTGGGTCAGTGACCGGTTGCTCGGCGACCGCAAGGCCACCCTCGTCGGCGGGGTCCTGATCATGTGCGGGCACCTCTGCCTCGCCGTCCCGGCCGGCGCCGGCGCCCTGTTCGCCTCGATGGTCTTCATCGCCGTCGGGACCGGGCTCCTGAAGCCGACGATCTCGTCGTCGGTCGGCGACCTCTACGCGGCAGGCGATCCGCGGCGGGACTCCGGTTTCAGCATCTACTACATGGGCATCAGCGTCGGTGCGGTGGCCGCGCCGCTGGTCGTCGGCACCGTCGGCCAGAACTACGACTACCACGCCGGTTTCGGGATCGCCGCGGTCGGCATGGCGCTCGGTCTCCTGGTCTATCTCCGGTCCCAGCGGCACCTCAGCCCGGTGAGCAGCCGGCCGAAAAACCCGTTGCGGCTGGCCGAGGTTCCGCGGCCGCGCCTGATCGCGGTGGTCGCCGGGGCCGCCGCGCTGATCGGGCTCGTCGCGGTGACGGTCGGCACCGGGGTGCTGGACGTCGACGGCATCGTCGATGTCATCAGCGTGCTGGCGATCGCGCTTCCGGTCGGCTACTTCACGGTCATGCTGCGCAGCGCGCGCACCACCGCGGCCGAGCGAGCCCGGGTGCGTGCCTACATCCCGATGTTCGTCGCGGCGGTCGCTTTCTGGTGCATCCAGGAGCAGGGCGCGACGGTGATCGCGCAGTACGCGGAGGAGAGCACCGACCTCGACGCGTTCGGGTTCGCGATCCCGGCGTCGTGGTTCCAGTCGGTCGGCTCGCTGGTCCTGATCGTGCTCACCCCGCTGTTCGCGGTGCTGTGGCTGCGCCTGGACCGCTCGCCCCGGTCGCCGTCGACCGCGCACAAGTTCGCCGTGGGACTCGCCATCGCCGGCCTGTCGTACCTGCTGCTCGTGGTGCCGGCGGCGCATCCGGGGCAGACCAACCCGTTGTGGCTGGCCGGAAGTCTCGCCGTGGTCACCGTCGGCGAGATGTGCCTGTCGCCGATCGGGCTGTCGGCGACGACGAGGCTGGCGCCCGCGGCGTTCGCGACGCAGACGATGGGGTTGTGGCTGTCGTCGAACGCGGCGGGCCAGGGCATCGGCGCCCAGCTGGTGAAGTTCTACGACCCCGGTTCGGCGGCAGGCTACTTCGGCGCGCTCGGCGGGGGCGCGGTCGTGCTGGCGCTGGTGCTGTTCGCGCTCGCCCCGCTCATCCGGCGGCAGGCATCGAGAAAGGGAGCCACCATGGACGACGATCAGGCGGCAGTGCACGGGGCCGGCCGGTGAACCGCATCGTGTTCCGGGGCGGCACCCTGTTCGACGCGGTGTCGCGGTGCGCCGATTCGGCGGACGTGGCCGTGGAGGACGGCCGGATCGTCGAGGTCGGGACCGGTCTGCAGGGCGACGAGGAGGTCGACTGCACCGGCCGGGGAGTGCTGCCCGGCCTGATCGACTGCCACGTGCACCTCACGATGACGAGTCCGGACCTCTTCGAGAGCGTGCAGGAGCCGTTTTCGCTCCAGTTCTACGAGGGCGCGCGGAACATGGCGCGGACACTGGCCGCGGGCGTCACCACGGTCCGGGACGCCGCGGGCGCCGACCTCGGGATGCGCGTGGCGCAGGAACGCGGTCTGATCGCGGGGCCCCGCATGCGGATTTCGCTGAACATGCTGAGCCAGACCGGGGGCCACGGCGACCCGTGGTGGCCCTCCACGTGTGTGGTGGACCTGCTGCCGCCGCATCCGGGCCGTCCGCCCGTGGTCGTGGACGGCCCGGAGGAGATCCGCCGCAAGATCAGGGAACTCGTCCGCGCGGGCGCCGACGTCATCAAGGTCGCCACCAGCGGAGGCGTCGTCTCGGGCGGCGCGGGGCCGAGGATCCCGCACTTCCGCGACGACGAGATCGCCATGATGGTGACCGAGGCGTCGGCGGCCGGGCTGCACGTCATGGCCCACGCCCACGGCGAGGGCGCGAAGGCCGCCGTCCGCAACGGGGTCCGCTCCATCGAACACGGCCACTTCCTCGACGACGAGACCCTGGAGATGATGGCCGCGCGCGGTACCTGGCTGGTCCCGACGCTCAGCGCCGGAGTCGGCCTGCGGCACGCGATCGAGGCCGGGACCGGCTATCCCGACCACGTCGTGGAGAAGATCAAGCAGCGCACCGACGGCAGTGTCCGGCGCGCCGTCGAGGCCGGCGTCCCGATCGCGATGGGCACCGACGCGCCGCTGTACCCGCACGGCGAGAACCTGCTGGAACTCGAACTGCTCGTCGACCAGGGCCTGAGTCCGGCCGACGCCCTGCACGCCGCCACCCTGTCCGCGGCGAACCTGATGGGACTCGGCGACACGCTGGGCTCACTGACCCCCGGCAAACGAGCCGACCTGGTCCTCGTCGAAGGCGATCCGCTCGACGTGGCGGGCCTGGGCAAGCGAATCCTGGCGGTGTACCAGGACGGCCGCCGGGTGCACGAGGCCGACCACGCTCGCTGATCGGTCAGCCCGCGCAGGCGGCCCACTCCAGACTCTCCGCCGGGTAGTCGCCCGCCGCGCCCGCGGGCTCGGCCGGAGCTGCCTGATGCCGGGCGTCGCCGTGGCTCGGCGACCCGATCCGCGGGGCCGGCGGTCGCGGCGATCGGGTGGCGGGGGCCCGGTCGAGCATTGCAACCGAGCGGCGATGGCCGAGCGGCGAGGGCGAGGTCGAGCACTGCGATTGAGCGGCGAGGGGGCCAGGTCGAGCACTGCGAGCGAGCTGTGAAGGCCAGGCCCAGCGCTGTGATCGAGTGGCGATGGCGAGGTAGAGCATTGCGATCGAGTGGCGAGGGCCCGGCCCAGCGCTCCGATCGAGTGGCGAGGTCGAGCATTGTGATCGGGCGGCGAGGTCGAGCATTGTGATCGAGTGGCGAGGGCCAGGCCCAGCGCTCCGATCGAGCGCGCGAATGCCCGCGTTCCCAGAAGGTGTGAAGCCGCGGTCACCGGCGTGCCGTACGGGAGGGCTGTGGCGCTGCGCCCGGGCGGGCGGCCTCGCGGAGTGTCTGGCTTCCCTGTCACCCACCGTAATCTTCTGGCCGGTCATTCCGGCCCGCGAGCTGTTGTCATGCGGTGGCGAACATGAATACTGTTCGCCACCGACAGTTTTCCTCTTAAGTGAAACTTAAGGTTACGGCCGCTTCCTGGTACCGTGACGGGGAAAGGTCTCGGCGGTAAGAACGGGTAATTCCGATGCCCGAACGTCCACTGTGGTGGTTCGGCAATTGTGTGGAAAGTGTTCGCTTTCCGTTCCGCCGGTCGTCGTCCGGGGGACCTCCGGTTCGGTGCGGGTGGCAGCCGCCGGGCCGAGTCGGGGATTTGACCAGGTAATTCGCCGCGAAAGGCGGCACCGAACCTTCGGTGCGGCGGGCCCCGCACGGCGGGTTCGGGCAGCCACGAACTTCGGTCCGGCTCGGCGGGAATTCGTTGACCGTCCTGTTCGGCCGTTCGTAGTATTGCGCCGTCGCCTTGGTGTCGCGGCTTTGAATATTGCTCGGACTTCGCAGAGAAAGGGCTTTCCATGGCTGTCACCCGAACGATTTCCCCGTTGGTGCCACGCCGTGCCGACTCGGGCCGATCGGCGTTGTCGGGTGCGCGGCCCGGAACCGTCGGCGAGTTCGCCGAAAATGCCGACATGCCACTGGCGGTCCTCGGTACGGGACTCCGGCTCGCCGACGGGAACGCCGCTTTCCACCGATGGCTCGGTGCTGCCGGCACCGTGCTGGGCGAGCCGTTCCCCGAGCTTGTCGCCACCGCGCCCGCGTTCCTGCGGGAGCGGTTGACCCGGGTCGCGCAGGGCCGGGACCAGCACTTTCGCGGTAGCATCTCCGGTCTCGTTCCGGTCGGGGCCGACCGGGTGACCATCGTGGCCGCCCGGATATCGGCGCCTGGCGAGACGATCCTGCTGACCATCGTGCCCGAAGCGGTGCCGCCCGGCCCGGCCCGCTCCGGCGGCGACCGCCCGGTCTCCGGGATCGAAGCGAAGATCCTGCAGGGCATCGCCTGCGGGCTGTCCAGCCTCCAGATGGCCTCGCGGTTCTACCTGAGCCGGCAGGGCATCGATTACCACGTCGCCCGATTGCAGCGGAAGTTCAATGCGGGCAACCGCGTCGAGCTCATCTCGCGGGCCTTCGCCACCGGGCTGCTCGATTCGACCACGTGGCCCCCGCAGGTCCCGAGGTCCCGCGTCGCGCCCGGGTCCTCGGTGCTCGGCGACCCGAAGCCGACGCGCCGCTCATATGAGCGCGCCGTGCTCGGTAGTGAGGGATAACCCCTGGAGGGGGCCGGGACCTCTGTTCGGTGAAGCGATCACACGATGAGATGGGAGTCAGCGAGCAACCGTGCGCTCTGCGTGACCGGTAACGGCTCTGGGGGAGAACGGGGAGGCGTCGGATGGTGGATCCGGAGGCGACGAGCACCAGGCCGAAGCGGGCCGGCCGGAGCGGGCCGAAGCTGGCCGGGCGCGATCCGGAACTGCGCTGGCTCACCGCACGGCTGAGCACCGGAGAACCAGCCACCGGAGAACTGAGCACCGGAGAACCGGGCCGCCCACCCGTCGTCCTGGTGGTGCGGGGCCCGGTCGGCATCGGCAAGACCAGCCTGGTCGAGGCCGCGCTGGCCGAATGCGGGGCCGCCGTCGTCTGCCGCACCACGGGCACCGTGGACGGCCGGGCCTGCCAGGGGCTGCTCGCCGGGCTTCGGGAAGCGGGTGCGCCGGTGCCGGACCCCGATCCCCGTGCGTTCGAATCGTGGTACGCCGAGTTCGCGGCGTGGGCCGCCGGGCAGGCCGGAGTCGTGCTGGTCGTCGACGACGCGCAGTGGTGCGACGAGCCGACGTTGCGGTGGCTGACCCTGCTGGCCCGGCGCGCGACCGCGCTGCCGTTGCGGATCGTCCTGGTACGCGGGGGCGTCACCGATCCGGCCACCGCCGAAACGCTTTCGGACCTCGAATGCTGGTACAGCACCGAAGTCCTCGACCTCGGGCCGCTGCCCGCGGAGGCCGTCGCACGGCTGGCCGCCGAGGCCACCGGCCCGCTGGCCACCCGGCACTGGGTCGAACCGTCCGGCGGCAACCCGTTGCTGCTGCGGGTCATCCTCGACGAGCTGGGCAAGGTGGCGGCCGGAGTGGCGCCGCTGGCCGGCGGCCCGGTCGACGCCGGGCTCGTCCGGTCGCTCTTCGGGTGTTTCCCCGGCTACGTCCGCGCGGTCGCCACCGCGATCGCCGTCCTCGACGGTCAGGATCTCCTCCTCGTGGCGCGTCTGGCCGAGGTCCCGCTCCGCACCGCCGAGGCCGCCGTGGAGATGCTGCGGGCCCAGCACGTCCTGGTGCCCGGCGGGCTGGCGTTCCGGCACGATCCGGTGCGGACCGGACTGCTGGCCGATCTCGAGCCCGGCGAGCCGGCCCGGCTGCGCCGGACCGCGGCCTTCCTCCTGAGCGACGCGGCCTACCCGGCCGACGTGGTGGCCGAGCAGGTGCTCGAGCTCGGCGATCTCGAACCGTGGATGGTCGACCTGCTGCGCGACGCCGCGAACAACGCCTGCGAGCGCGACGCGCCGTGGGACGCCGTGCGCTTCCTCCGTCCCGCGTGGGTGGCCCGTCCGAACGACCCTGGCCTCGCCGTCCAGCTCGCCGAGACCGTCGCCGAACTGGATCCCGGTAGCGGGTTCGACCTGTTGCAACGGGCTATGGAGCTGCAGGACGATCCCGCCGAGCGTGCGGGGACCGCGGCACGGCTGGGCCGGCCGGCGCTGGTCGCCTGGCGTTGCGCCACCGCCGTCACCCTCGTCGAAAGCGCGCTGTCCGGGTTGCCCGCCGACGCGGATCCCCAGCTACGGCCCCATCTCGAAGCGCTGGTGCGGCTGGTGGGCATCGAGGACCGCACGAGCCTGGCGAAGCTGGGGGAGCGGCTTCGGTCCGACGCCGACGGCCTCCCGGACGACCACGTCGAAGCGGGCGACCTCGCGGTGCGCGCGGTGATCGCCGCGCTCGAGGGCACAGAGCCCCAGCAGGCGGCGGACTGGGCACTGCAGGCGGTTCGCGGCTACGACGTGACGGTCGACGACTCGGCGGTCAGCGCGGCCGTCCTCACCCTGCTCCTGAGCGACGAGGTCGACGTGGCCCACGACGAGCTGACCCGGGCGGTCGAGCTGGTACCCGCGCAGCGCAGCGAATACCTGGCCTTCCGCGGCCTGCTCGGGCACTGGTGCGGTGATCTGACGTCGGCCGCGGCCGACGCCGAACGGGCCTACGCCCTCGGCAGCCGCACCGAAGGCCGCGCCGGTGGCGTGGTGCCGCCGATCGCGCTGGCGACAGTCCTGGCCGAGCGGGGGGAAACCGGGCAGGCCCGGCGGTTGCTGGTGAGAGCCGACACCCCGCAGATGCGGGAGCACACTCTGCTGCGGCCGTGGTTCCAGCTCGTGGACGCGCGGGTGCGGTGGGCGGAGGGCGACCACGAGGCCGCGCTGGCGGAGTTCCGCCGGTGCGGGGAAAGTCTCGCCGAGGTCGGCATCGGCAACCCGCTCCTCGCGCCGTGGTGGTTCGAGGCCGCGTGCCTGCTGGCCGAGGACGGGCAGTACGAGGCCGCCGCGGAGTTCGCCGCCCAGGGAGCCGAACCGGCGCTGCGCTGGGGCACCGCGCGGGCGGTCGGGATGGCCCGGCTCGCCGCCGGCGTCGCCGCGCCGCCTGCCGAGCGCGCCGGCCTGCTCGAAGAAGCGACCGCGATCCTCGCCGGCTCACCCGCCCTGCGTGAGGACGCGCTGGCGGAGCTGGAACTCGGCCGCTCGCTGGTGGACGCCGGCGACACGGCGGCCGCCCGCGCACGGCTGCGCCGCTCGGCCGAGCTGAGCCTGCGCAGCGGCAACCGGGGTCTGCTGCGGCGCGCCCAGCAGACCGCCGCCGAGGCCGGCATCCCCGGCCAGGCCTCGCCGCTGGCGTCGCTGAGCCCGGCCGAACGGATGACCGCCGGGCTGGCCGGCAAGGGCGCGAGCAACCGGATCATCGCCGAGCGGCTGTTCGTCACCGTCCGGACCGTCGAAACGCATCTGACGAGTGTGTACCGCAAACTGCGGATCACCGGCCGGGCCGAGCTGGCCGGTGCGCTCGGGCAGGCCGCCGCCGAACCCCGCCGGTGGGGCGTGGCCCGGTGAACGCGGTCGGTAGCGCCGAAAAGGCCGAAGCGCCCGCCGCCGAGCACTTGGTCGAGCGCGAGGCCGAGCTGGACACGCTCACCGACCTGATCCACGAGCTCGAGCACGGCCGGGGCGGGGGTTCGGCGCTGGTCGTCGGTCCGCCCGGCAGCGGCCGTACGGCGCTGCTGGGGCGGGCCGCCGCCGTGGCCGCGCGACGGCAGGTGCAGGTGTACACCGCCCGCGGCTCGGCGACCGAGGCGGAGCTGCCCTACGGCGTGCTGTCCCAGTTGCTGGCCGGCGCGCCCGACCTGGTCGATGTGCCCTGGCTGCCTGCCGTGCTCGAGAACGACGCGGACGTGCCGATGCTGCACGAGCTGCTCCGCAGGCGGGTGCTGGAATCGGCTCGCCGCTGTCCGGTGCTGCTGGTCGTCGACGACCTCCTGCTGGCCGACGAAGAGTCGGCCACCTGGCTCGCCGGGCTCCAGCGCAGGCGGGGCCAGGCGCCGGTCCTGATCCTCGCCGCCCACGCCGGTATGCCGGACGCCGACGACGACCCGGGCTCGCTGTGCCCGGCCGGCCTGCGCGGTGAGAACCGGCGGCTCCTGCGGCTGCGGCCGCTGAGCCCGGCCGCGGTCGCCCGGATGGTGCACGCGATTCCGGGACCACGGGTGCCCGCCGGTGAACTTCACGCCATGACGCAAGGGAATCCGGCGCTGCTCACCGAAGTGCTGGCCCGGTCGGCGGCCCGGCCGGGCAGCGGTGCCGGGATCGGGGTGATCACCACGGACGTGCGCAGGCAACGCGTGCTGGGCCTGCTGGCCCGGCTGCCGGCGGACCTGGCCGCGCTGGTGCGGATGATCGCGGCCGTCGGCACCCTCGACGAGGCCAGCCTGCGCTCGCTCGCCGGTCCGATCGGCATGCCGATCGGACGGGCCCTGCGCGTACTGTCCGACCTGGGCCTCATCGGTGCCGGCCCGGCCGAGCCGATGGACCCGGACGTGGTGACGTGGGTGCTGGCGGTCACCGGCCCGCACGAGCGGGCCCGGATCCGCCGCGACGCCGCCGACCTCGGCCACCGGCGGGCGGCGCCCGAGGAGGAGGTCGCCGAACTGCTGGTCGGGTCCGAGCCGGTCGGCCAGGCGTGGGCGCTGGAGACCCTGGACGCGGCGGCGCGCCGTCGCCGGGAGGCGGGCGACCACGCCGGCGCCGCCCGCTTCTACCGGCGCGCTCTGGCGGAACCGGCCACCGACGGCACGCTCGCGCGGCTGCGCCTGGACTTGGAGATGGTCGAGGCGTCGTCCTGCCCGTTCACCGCGGATCTGCGGCTGGCGAGGGCGATCCCGGTCGCGGTCGACGGTGACTCCGTCCGGACGCGGCTGTCCGTCGTGGACCTGATGCTCCTGCGCGGCACGCGCGAGCAGGCGCTGCGGGAGCTTGCCGGGCTGAGCGTGGCGCCCCTCGGCGAGGACGAGCGAGCGGATCTGATCGCCCTGCACTGGCTGGCCGAAGGCACCGGCCGCGGCGCGAGCACCCTGGGCGTGCCCGCCGTGGCCGACGTCGACCCCGCGTCGATGAGCCCGGCACAGGCCGCCGCGGCGGCCTGGCTGACCATGATGGCGGGCCGGGACAGCCGGGCGGCGCGGCGGCTGGCCCGGCGGGCCGGGGAGACATGGCACACCCGGACCCCCCTCTACGCTCCCTGGCTCGCGCTGGCAGCGACCTTCGGTCATACCGACGACGTGCTGGAAGCACTTTCGGTCTATGACGCACTGGTCGCGGCCGGCACGGTCGCCGGCGCCCGCGTCCCGGTGCTGCTGGCACTCACCGGGCGGGCCTGGATCGACCTGCAGCGTGGGCGGGTGCGGGCCGCGCAGGAGGCGCTGGCCGATGCCTCGGCCGCCGTCCCTCCGGACGGCCGTCCGCCCACCGCGGCCGGTGCGCTGAGCATGATCGCGATCGCCGCGGCGCTGACCCGGGGCGACCTCGACGCCGCCCAGCGTGCGGCGGGCGCGGTGACCGGCGGCGGTTCCGGCGGTGGCGCCACGACGCCGTTCGTGCTGTTCATGCGGGGAATGCTGGAACTGGACCTCAAACGCCACCGGCGCGCGCTCGGGATGTTCCAGGAGTGCGGACGGCGGATGCAGGCGCTCGGCTGGGCCAACCCCGCCGTGGTGCCGTGGCGCTCGCACGTGGCCATCGCCGCCCAGGCGCTCGGGGACGAGCACACCGCGGCCGCGATGATCAGCGAGGAGTGGCGGCTGGCCCAGGCGTGGGGCACCCGCACCGCGATCGGGCGCACCCACCTCGGCGCCGGCGTCGCGGTGCGCTCGGAGGACGCGGTGTTCCGGCTGACCCAGGCGGTCAACGCGCTGCAGCAGTCCCCGTCCCGGGTGCTCTACGTCGAGGCGCTGCTGCTGCTCGCCGCGGCGCAGCTCAACCGCGGCCAGACCACCGGGGTGGCCCGTCAGCTGCGGGAGGCCGAACGGCTCGCGACCGCCTATCGGCTCGACTGGGCGACCACCCGGATCGCCGATCTCCGTAGCCGGCTCTCCGACCGGCCGCGCCCGCGCTCGACCTACCGGACGGCGTCCCGGCGCTGGCGGTCCCTCGCGCCCGGCGCCACCGACCTCGTCCGCCGGGTCCTCGCGGGCGCCGCCAACGCGCAGCTGGCGAGCGAACTCGGAATCAGCAAGCGCGCGGTGGAGCTCCGGCTGACCACGATCTACCGCCAGCTGGAGGTCACCGGGCGGACCGAGCTGCGCGAGCTGTACGCGGCGCTGGACAAGGAGCTCTGATCCGGCGTCATGATGATCGAGCGCGAGGAACACCTGGCCGCGCTCGGCGCGGCGATCGCCCGTGCCCGCGAAGCCGAAGGCCAGCTGGTCGTCATCCGCGGCGGGCTCGGCACCGGCCGGTCGGCCCTGCTGCACGCCGCGGGGGAGGAGGCGGCGGCCCGCGGGCTGCAGGTCGTGCGGACGGTGGCGACTCCGCTGGAGCGGGAGGTCGACTACGGCGTCGTCCGGCTGCTGCTGGATCCGCTGCTGGAGTCGGGCTGGCGGGGGGAGCTGCCCGCCGAAGTACGGCTGGAGCGGCGGTTCCCGCCCGCGCCGGCCGACGGCAGGCGCGGGCACCTCGTACTGCACGAACTGCTCGGGCTGTTCGCCAAGGTGGTCCGTGAGATCGGCCCGGTGGCCCTGCTCGTGGACGATCTGCAGTGGGCCGACCCGGCCTCGCTGCGATGGCTGGCCTACCTCGCCCACCGGCTCGGCCGGATGCGGGTCCTGCTCGTGGCGACCCTGCTGGAGGGCGACGGCGGCGCGGACGACGTCGTCGTCGGGGACATCGTCCACGCGGCGGCGCGGCGGATATCCGCCACCCCGCTCTCGCCCGCGGGTGTCCGCGCGTACCTGACGCTCCGGTGCGGAGAACCGCCCGAGGACGAGTTCGCGGCAGCGTGCCACGCCCGGACCGGCGGTCTGCCGATGCTGCTGGAGGCACTGGTCAACGCCGTGCTGGGGCACGGGTTGCGTCCGGTCGCCGAGGTCACCGCCGAACTGCCCGCCCTGTGGTCTTCGCCGGCCGCGGCCCGGCTGTCGCGCTGCCTGCGTGCCCAGCCCGAAGCGGTCCGCACGGTCGCCAAGGCGATGGCGGCGCTCGGCGAGGCGACCGAGGCGACGGTGATCGCCGAGGTCGCCGGGCTCGACCTGCCGGACTTCGACGCCGTCGAACGCGCCCTGCGCCGCCTCGGCGTTCTCGAGGATCCGGCCGGCAGCGGGCTTTTGCGGTTCTGCGGGACGATGACCGGCGACCTGATCGCCGACCAGCTGACCGCGGACGAGCAGGACCGGCTGCACCTGCGCGCGGCGAACGTGTACTACCGCCACGGTCGCCCGGTGGAGCAGATCGGGCGGCAGCTCCTGGCCACCGTCGCCGAACCCGAGCCGTGGGCGGCGCAGGTGCTGCGGACCGCGGCCGGCGCCGCGCTGGCCGGCGCGGAACCCCGCACAGCGGCACAGTACCTGCGGCACGCGCTGGCGCACCCCGGAGCCGATCGCGCCGAGCTGCTGGTCGACCTCGCGGCCGTCGAACGTGGCTACGACCTGACCGCCGCGCACCGGCACCTGCACCAGGCGCTGGGGCTGCTGCGGGATCCGGTCGACCGCGCGTTCGCGCTGTGCCTGCTGCCGGTGGTGGTCGGACCCCGGCTCGGACCGGACCTCCGGCAGGTCCGGCGGGTGTTCGGCGAACTGCGCGACGTTCCCGGCCCGGACGCGGCCGAGGCCGCGCTGCGCATGGAGTCGCGGCTGCGGTACCTGGAGCGTGGTGTGCCCGGCGCCGGGGCCGCGGCGGCCGGGCGGCTGGCGGATCTCGGACCGGCGCCCGCCGAAGGGTCGCCGGCGCAGCGGGAGCTGGTGGCGGTGCTGCTGCACCTGGTGGCCCTGGGCGATGCCGCCCCGCGCGATTCCGTCGTGGACCTGGCCAGGCGGGTGCTGGAACGCGAACCCGGGTCGCCGAACCAGATGTACTCGACGCTTCCGCTCGTGGTGCCGGTGCTGGCGGCGGCCGACGCACTGGAGGGCGTGGAGTCGTGGGTGGCCGCGGCCGGCGGCCGGGAGGAGAACCCGGACCTGCCGACGCTGGTCGCCTGGACCGGGCAGGCGTTGGCGGCGCAGGCGTCGGGATACCTCGGCCCGGCCCGCGACCGTGCGCTCGCCGTACTCACCGCGGCCGGTCCCGGCTGGTTGGGCCTCACCTCCGCGGTGCTGCTGGTGCTGATCGGGATCGCCGTCGAGCAGCGCGACGCGGCGCTGGCACGGCTGGTCGTCGAGCACTGCGCGCCGGAGCACGAGCCGTGGCTGAAGTCGCTGGCGCACGGCGGGCTGGCAGTGACCGAAGGCAACCACACGGCGGCGATCGAGTACTACCTGGACTGCTCGCACCAGCTGGGGCGGATCGGGCGTGCCTACGGCGTGCTGCTGCAGGTACGCGCGAAGATCGCACTGCTGCTCGCGGCGACCGACCAGCCGGAGCCGGCCGAGGCGGTCGCGCGCGAAGAGGTCGACCGGGCTCTCGCGTGGGGAGCGCCATCGGCGGTCGGCCGGGCACTGCGGATCCGGGCGACGTTGCTCGACCGCGACGAGGAAGCGGTGCCGATGCTGCGCGAGGCCGCGGAGGTGCTGGCCCGGTCGGCGGACCGGCTGGAGCTGGCCAGGGTCCTCGTACTGCTGGGCGAGCGGGACACCGGCGTGGAGGCGCGCGAACACGCCGAAGAGGGCCGGCGGCTGGCCACGGAGTGCGCGGCGACGTGGCTGATCCGGCCGTCGATGGAGGCGGTCGAGGCCCCCGACGGTGGCCCGCTCACCGCGACCGAGCACCGGGTGGTCGAACTGGCGATGGCGGGCAGCCGCAACCGGGACATCGCGGAGCTGCTGGCGGTGACGGTCCGAGCGGTGGAAAAGCACCTGACGAGTTCGTACCGCAAGCTCGGGATCTCGAGCCGGACCCAGCTGGCGGCGGCGATGCGAGGGCACCGGGCGGGGTGAGGACCCGGGGTACCGCCCGGGTGGCTTGGCGGGTTTCTGGGGCGGAGGCCTGTCGAGGCGTCGTCGGTGGACCGGCTGGGCGGGTGCTTGCCGGGGTGGCTTGGGTGGGTGCTTGCCGGGGTGGCGTTGCGGGTTGGTTGAACGCGTACCGCCGGGGAGCGCTCAGGTGGGCACGGGCCGGGGCGCCGCCGTGGACTGTCCAGCCGGGCACCCGCCGTAATCTGAACGCGCACTCGCCGCGTGCGGCTGCGGGTTGCTCAGGTGGGCACGTGCCGGGGCGCGGCCGTGGGGCCGGATGAACGCGCATCCGCCGGAGTGCCGCGGCGCGCTGCTCAGGCGGGGACTGGCGCTGCGGTGAGGCGGCCCTGCAGCCAGGCCGCCGCCAGCTCGACCCGGGAGTGACAGCCCGTGCGCTCGAACACCGCCGTCAGGCGGGCTTCCACCCGTTTCTCGCTGATGCGCAGCGCCGCCGCGATCTGCCGGTTGGTGCGGCCGTCGGCCACCAGTTCGGCGATGCGCCGCTCCTGCGGGGCCAACGCCGCGCGGTCGGCGCGGTCGCGGGGCACGGCGATCCGGCGCCGGTCCAGCAGTTCCGTGACCGGGGCGATCGCCGCCACCGCGCCCAGCCGCTTCAGCGTGCGGTGCGCCTCCAGCAGCCACACTTCCGGGGCCGCGCTCAGCTCGCCGAGTGCCAGGCAGGCCTGCGCGATCCGGAACACGTCGCCGGCCTGCCGCGCCAGCTCCAGTCCGGCACGGACGGCGGTCTCGTCCTCGCGCACCAGACCGCCGTACACCAGCAGCGTTTCCCGCACCGAGGCCGTCGGGCGATATTCGGCGAGGCGCTCGAGCTCCGCGAGCAGCCGCGTGGCCCCCGCGTCGTTCCCGCCCGACCGCGCACAGCGCAGGAGCCGGGCAAGGAGGAATTCGGCGCCTGCGTACACCCCCTGCGCGCGACAGGCGGCGTACTCCTCCCAGCCCCGTTCCAGGGCCTCGTCGAGGTTCCCGGCGAAGCGCCGCAACGCGGTGCGCACGCAGGCGACGTAGGCGGCGGATTCCGGGCACGGCACGCGGCGCAGCCACCCGGCCGCGCGGTCCTGCTCGCCGCGCTGGGCGGAGATCTCCGCGGCCACCACGCTCGCGAACCGGTGCCGGCGCGGGGACTTCCACCGCAGACGGCCGCCCTCCAGCGCCCGCGCCAGCGACAGCGCCGTGTCCCACTCACCTGCGCGGTAGGCACGCCGGACCGCGTGCCAGCCCGCCGCGAAGCCGGTTTCCGGCGGGTGGTAGCGGCCGGAGAGCCGGGCGTCGAGCACGCTGACGAAGTCCAGGACGCCGGCGGCCTCGGCTGCCGGCCCGTCGGCCCGGTCGCCGGGTAGGCACTCGAGCAGGACCGCCAATCCCGTGCCGAACAGACCGGTGCCGGAGTCGTCCAGTGCGTGAGCCGCGGCAGCGACAGCTGCCCGATCGTTCCGGCCGACCGCATCGGCCAGCCGCGTGGCCGTGGTGCCGAGCGTGGTGGCGAGCGGCCGGACGACGTCGAGCTCGGGCAGCCGGTGCTCGTGCGCGAGGGCCGCCAGCCACCACACGAACGCGGTGGCGGCGGTCGGTACGTCGAACCCGGGATGGCGGATTCGCGGCGCGAGAACGGTCGCGAGGTCGTCGGCCAGCGACCGGTATTCGCCGGTCGCGAAACTGCTTTCGAGCACCTCGCGCAGCGCAGCGGGACAGCGGGGGTCGCCGGGATCGAGCAGCCGCAGGGCGCACACCCGGTACCGGCGTGCGGTCGCCGGATCGGCGGCACCGGCGGCAGTCAGGAGCAGGCCCGCCGCTTCGGTATCCACAGTGGACGGTAAAAGTTCGGCGAGGTGCCGGGCGATCGCGGCGGGTTCGACCTGCACCCCCGCCCGCCGCAGCGCGAGCAGCCGGCGAGCGGCTCCGGCGTGCAGCTCGTGGTGCCAGCGCGGGCCGCGCTCCAGCCGCAGCCGGTCGGCCAGCGCGGGCACGGCGAAGTCGACCGCTCCGCCTCCGCCCAGTCGCAGGACGCCCACCCGCACCAGGTCGTCCAGCACCGGACCGGCCGTGGACAGCGGCAGTCCGGCCGCCGTGGCGAACCCGGCCAGGCAGTCGAGTTCCGCGCCTTGCTGCTCGGTGAACACGGCGACGACGGCGGCCAGCCGGCGCGCGGCCGCGCCGAGCCGCCGCAGCCGCTGGGACAACGGGTGCTCCGCCGGCAGCGTGATCGGCCGCTCCGGGTCGGCAAGGCAGACGTGGTCGTCGACCACGGCGAGCCGGCCGCCGTCCCGCAGCGCGGCGACCGTCAGCTGGACCGTGCCGGGATTGCCGAACAACGGACCCAGTGCCCGGCGCAGGGCTGTGACCAGCCCGGGATCGACGGCCGTGCGCCCCTTCGCGGTCGTCCAGGCCGGCAGCAGCGCGGTCGTTTCGGCGTCGGTCAGCGGGCGCAGGTCCACGGTGCCGTCGGCGACCGCGAGCAGCCTGCCCGCCGGACCACCGGACGGCTCCGGGCCCGGAGCGGTGGCGACCGTGACCGCACCGGCCGCGCGGCCGCCCTCGGCGACCAGCGCCAGCACCGCGGCCACCTCCGGCGGAAACCGGTCGAAATCGTCGAACAGCAGCACCAGCCGCTGGACCGGCGTCAGCACGCTCAGAATCGACAGCAGGTCGCCGGCCACCAGCAACGGGCGAGACCCCGGCGTGGCACGGAGCCTGCTGCGCAGCCGCATCGCCGCGCGGCTGCGGCTCGCCGGCTCGGGCCGGTCCGGTGCGGTGAGCAGCTCGGCCAGCGCGCCGCCCAGCCGCGTGAGGGCGGTGGCCGGATCGGCCCCCGCGGGTACTGCCAGCACCGCGGCCCCGGCCCGTGCTCCTCGCTCGGCCAGCGCCGCCAGCGCGGCGCTGCGTCCGGCACCTGCCGGTCCGCGCACCACCCACACCGCACCCGGGCCGGCCAGCAGCCGGTCGAGTACGGCGAGCGCGTCGTCCGGTCCGGCGTTCGGGACGTCCCTGCCTCCCATGATCTCCTCGGCTTTCTCGTCCGCCGGGGACGAGGCGCTGCGGCGGCGCGGATCTCGGCTGATGATCTTCCCGAGCCGAGCGTGGCGGTCCGCGGCCGGGTTCGTCCAGCCCGGTCACCGCCTCCGGTCAGCACAGGCACCGTTGTTGCCTCGGCGCACCCGGTCGGCTGACCGGGAGAAACGCCGCCCGTGCGAGAGCTGTTCCACTGGACCACATGACCGTGGAGATGGGCGCTCGGACGGGCACCGGAGCCGAGGAGGTCAGCGCCCTCGCCGAAGAGGTGGCGGTCGGCGGCACCCCGCTCACCGTGCTCGCGGGCGAGCCCGGCAGCGGCCGGAGCACGGTGCTCGACCGGCTCGCCACCGAACTGGCGGACTCGGCGACCGTGCTCGTGCTGCACTTGGCCGAACTCGACCGGGAACTGTCGTTCGGTGCGGTGTTCCGCCTGCTGAACCAGCTGGCGGCGGGACGGCCGGACGACGAACCGGCCGTGCCGCCGGTGTCGGCCGTGCTTGCTCAAGTGAGCGCTGTGCCCGGGCCGCGGCCGGATGCCGCCGCGATGGTCGCGACCGCGCTGCCACCCCTGGTGCGGGCCCGCGGTCCGCTCGTCGTCCTCATCGACGATGTTCAGTGGCTGGACGCCGGTTCCGCGAGCCTGCTGGAGCCTCTGCTGCGGCTGTGCGCCGGCGAACCGCGGATCGCGGTCGTGGCGACCCTGCGCCTCGGGCGCGAAGTACCCGGGAGTGCGCCGGCCGTCGCCGCGTTCGCCCGCCTGCGGGCCGAAGGCCGTGCCCGGCTGCGGCTGCTGCGGCCGTTGTCCCGCAGCCGATCGCGCTCGCTGGTCGCCGCGTTGATCTCGGCGCGGCCGAGTGCCGACCTGGCCGACGAGCTGTACACCGCGGGCCGGGGAAATCCGGCTGCGCTGACCGCGCTGGTCCACGGCTACCGCGCGGCCGGAGCGATGCGGATCGTCGACCGCACCGGCTATCGCGTCGACTGGATCGACCCGCCGGTCCGGACCGCCGCCCATCCGCTGCTGCGCGCCGTCACCGACGCCGGCGACGAGGTCCGCGAGGTCGCCGAAGCCATGGCGGTCCTCGCGCCGCTCGGCACCTGGGCGGCTCCGCTGACCGCCGCGGCGCTCGGCCGGGACGAAGCCCGCGTCCGGGCGGCGGTCGACGGCCTCGTCACCCGGCGCGTGCTGGTCCGCCATCGCGACGGCAGGCTCTGGTTCCGGGTGCCCGCCGTCCGCGACGGCCTGCTGTCCCGGCTGGGTCCCTACGCGTGGCGCAACCTCGCCGCCCACGCCGTGCACGCGGCGTGGGACGGCACTGTCCCCGCGCCCGGCGACGACGTCCTGCTCGACTGGGTCGCCCAGGCCGGTTCGCTCGTCGACGCCCGGCGTGCCGCGACCCAGCTGCTGGAGCACGGCAGGCGGGTGCTGCTCACCGACGGCGTCAAGGCCGAACGCTGGCTGTCGGCGGCGGTCGCCCGCGCCACCACTCCCGCGGAGCGTGCCGG
Organism: Amycolatopsis jiangsuensis; assembly: GCF_014204865.1. NCBI lineage: Bacteria > Bacillati > Actinomycetota > Actinomycetes > Pseudonocardiales > Pseudonocardiaceae > Amycolatopsis > Amycolatopsis jiangsuensis. The sequence continues at coordinate 1,510,181 of NZ_JACHMG010000001.1, read as the reverse complement.
GGCCCTGTTGCTGCTCAGCGGAGCGCGGGCACTGCACTACCGGCGGGCCGAGGCGGGCGACTGCGCCCGCCTGATGTTGCGCGACCACGTCGCGCACCTCGCGCCGCACCAGGCGCAGGAGCTGTCGATCGTGTTCATCATCGGGCTGAGCGTGCGCGAGGAACACGGCGAGCTGGCCGAGATCGCCGCCGGCACCTCGCCGGTGCTGCCGGACGATCCCGCGCTGATGGTCATCAACCAGGCGTTCGCGCTGATGATGTCCGGCCGCTGGATCGAGGCGCGGGAGCTGCTGGAGCGGCGGCGCGCGGCGTGGAGCGGCAGCAACACGGTGACCGCGGACTTCGGGACGATGTTCCTGGCCGGCTGCGGGGTCGTGCTCGGCGACTCGTCCCGGCTGTTCGCGCTGGTGGCGAACCCGGACCTGTGGCGCTCCGGTCACCTGCCGACCCACTGGTTCGAGCAACGCCGGTTCGAGCTGGACATGCTGCTGCAGCTCGGCGAGTACCAGCACGCGCTGCGGCGGATGGCCGCCGCCGGGCTGACCGTCGAGCAGCTGTCCGGGCCCGACCGGTTCCTGATGCACTACCTCGGCGGCGACTGGCCGGAGGCGCTGGAGCTGGCCCGTCGCACCCTGCTGGAGGGCACCGCCCCGTCCCGTCCGACGCACAACACAGTGGTGTGCGGTGCGATCCGCGTCCTCGGCGCACAGGGCTGGCTGATGCGGGCGCGGGCACTGGCCGCCGACGCCCGCGACCTGCCGATGTCACACGTCATCGACCACGCCGAGTTCACCGTGCTGCGCAAGCTGGGCGACGCCGAAGCCGCCGACGCATCGCTGTTCGCGGCCGTCCGCAGCGCCGACGCGGGCGGCTACCTGCTGGGCACCGAGGAGCTGTGGACCGACCTGGCACGGTCGGCGGTGCGGCGGAACAACCGGCGGGAGGCCGAGCACTGGCTGGAGCGCTCGAAACGAGCGGCGACGCGGCTGGACACCGCCCGCGCGCACGTGTGCCATCAGCTCGCCCGGGCCACGGTGTACCGCGACCTGGGCGCTGCCCGCAGGGCCGTGGAGATCGCGCGCGAACACCGGAAGGTCCCGTACGAGACGGCGACGGCGTTCCTCTGGGCGGCGCTGGCCGGGTACGACTCCGAGCGGCTGCTCACCGAGGCCTACGACCTGTACGGCGAGGTGGGCGCCTGGTTCTGGCGCGCCCGGCTGCGGAAAATCCTGCGCGGGCACGGGTTTGCCGGCCCGGGCCGCGCGGAGGCGGCGGCGGAGAACGAACGCCTGCTGGCCATTCTGGTCGCCGAGGGACTGACCAACCGCCAGCTCGCGGTGGTGCTCGAAACGAGCGAGAAGAGCGTGGAGGGCCGGCTGTCGCGGATCTTCTCCCGCACCGGCTACGGCTCCAGGGTCGAGCTGGCCGCGGCGATCCTGACCGGGGAGTACCTGTCCTGAGCCGGTCACTTCGGGGTTTCCACCGGCCGCGGATCGTCCATCGGGTTCTCGATCACCTTCGGTACCCGCCGCAACGACCGCAGCGCCACCACCGACAGCACCACCATCACGACGGCACTGCCCAGCATGCTCACCCGGATACCGCCGACGAACGACTGCTCGGCCGCCGCCCGGACCGCGCTCGCCACCGGCTCCGGCAGGCCCTCCGCCACCGCGGCGGTCGCGCTGAACGATTCACGCACCTGGTCGGCCAGTACGGGGGATACGCCGTCGGGCAGCACCAGCTCCGCTTGGTAGACCGCCGACAGGACGCTGCCCACCACGGCGATGCCGAGCGAGCCACCGAGTTCGTACGCCGTCGAGGAGATCGCCGCCGCGGCGCCCGCGCGGTCGCGGGGCACCGTGCCGAGGATCGTGTCGCCGGTGACCGTCAGCGTCAGCGCGGCTCCCGCGCCGAACGCCACCTGCGCCGTCAGCACCAGCGCGTACGACGTGTCCGTCTGTACCAAGCCGAACAGCGCGAACCCGAGCGCGGCCAGCGCCAGCCCGCCGGAGACCGCCTTGGCGCGGCCGAAACGGCCCACCGCTTTCGCGGCCAGCACCCCGCCGGCGATCAGCGCGGCCATCGCGCCGGGAACGAACGCCAGTCCCGAGCGCAGCGTGCTCCAGCGCAGTACGAGCTGCAGATACTGGCTGGTGATCAGCGCGAATGCCGACATGGTGAACACCGAGATCAGGTTCGACCCGACCGACGCGGAGAATCCGCGGCGGCGGAACAGGTCCAGGTCGATCAGCGGCTCGTCGAGCACCCGCTGGCGCCGGGCGAACCCCAGCAGGCAGCCGGCGCCGAGCACGAAGGCACCGAGCACCTCCGGGTACCACAGCCCGGCGTAGAAGGCGCCCTTGATCCCGTAGACGACCGCGACCACGCCGACGATCGACAGCCCGATGCTGAGCGGGTCCAGCCGCAGCCGCCGCCCGCTGCGGGATTCCGGTACGAACCGGGCCGCGAGCAGGATGAGCGCCGACACCGGGACGTTGACCAGGAACACCGAGCCCCACCAGAAGTGCTCGAGCAGCACGCCGCCGACGATCGGGCCGATCGCGAAGCCCGCCGCCGACACTCCGGCGCCGGCGCCGACCGCCGCGGTCCGGGCCCGCTGGGTCGTGAACACCGCGCGGAGCAACGAAGACGTCGACGGGAGGACCGCCGCGCCGGCCACGCCCAATAGCGCACGGGCGCCGATCAGCGCCCACACCGTCGGCGCGGCGGCGGCCAGCAGCGACCCCACGGCGAACGCGGTGATGCCGATGACGAGCACCCGCCGCCTGCCGAAGCGGTCCCCGAGGTTGCCCATGGTGACCAGGAGCCCGCCCATCGCGAACCCGTAGACGTCGGCGATCCACAGCAGTTCTTCGGACGACGCGCCGAGCTGGGTGGTCAGCGCGGGCACGGCCAGGTGCAGCACGGTCATGTCGATCGCGACCATCAGCTGCGCCAGGCAGGACACCGTGATCGTCGCGACGTTCCGAAGGCGGCTGCTCATGCGGCCACCGCCCCGGTCAGGCGCGGCCGTCGCCGCGGGGTCAACGCCTCGCGGACGTCGGCGCGCAGCAGGGTGAACTGCCCGGTCAGGCCGGGCAGACGATGCAGCAGGTGGTCCGGACCGGCGACGAGGACCCGGCCGACGCCGAGCCGGGCGAACCGGTGGACCAGCTCGGGCAGCCGCACCGCGTTGACCGTCGACTCCAGCAGGAGTGCGGCCGCTTCGTCGCCGGTCCGGACCGGCTCTCCGTCCTGATCGGACACGATCGGCAGGGCCGGGTCGGCGAACCCGAACCTGCCGAAGACTTCCGCCAGCTCGTCGCGCAGCGGGCCGAGCACCCGTGCGTGCGCCGCCGGCCGCATGGTGGTGAGCGCGTACCCGCCTGCCGCGCGGACGCGCCGGACGAACTCGCCGAGATCGTGCTCGGCGAGAGTCACCAGATGCGCCTCCGCGTCGAACCGGCCGGACAGTTCGTGGCCGATCCCGTCGAGGACGTCCGTGAGCACCGCCTCCGGGGTCCGGACGACGAACTGGCTGACCAGATCCTGGTGCGCCCGCTCGAAGTACGCGCGTTCGCGCCGCGCCACTTCCGCGACCAGCCGCACGAGGTCGGCCAGCGGCAGCGCGCCGGCGCGCACCACGGCGGCGCGTTCACCGAAGCTCGCCCCGCCCACGGCGACCGGGTCCAGGTCGTGCTCCTGCTCGGCCCGCTCGGCCACCGCGAGGGAGGCGAGCACGAACGCGAGCTGGGTGTGCTCGGTGTACTCGTCGTCCTCGCGGGCCAGCGGGTCGAGCAGGGAGTGGCGCAGGGCCCGCTCCGCCACGCCGAGCAGCCTCCGGGCCCGGTGATCGATGACGAGGAACCGGCCCAGCATCCCGGCGCGGGCCGGGCCCATGCCGGGAAAGAGGACGGCGTCGGCGGTTTTGTCCATGGTGCACACCCAGTTTCGGCCGGAGATTCGTGAGCTACTCGGCGGCGGCGAACCGCTCGATCTGTTGACGGTCGGGTTTCCCGTTGCGGTTCAACGGGAACTGCTCGGTGACGAGCACCCGGTTCGGCTGCTCGGCCGGCGGCAGCACCCCGCGGATGCGGTCCTGCCAGTAGTGCGGATCCCGCAGCGCGTCGTCCTGGACGACGAACACCAGGCTCGACCCGCGGCGCCGATCGGGCAGCGCGACGATCTTCGCCGAGCAGCCGTCCTCGGCCAGCCGGTGCTCGATGACGTCCGGGTGCAGCGTGTGACCGTTGCGGTGCACCGCCCGTTTGCGGCCGACGACGAACAGGTTCCCGTCGTCCTCGACCCGGCCGAGGTCGCCGGTGGCGTACCAGCCGCGTGCGGCCGGGACGATCCGGCCCGCGCCGTCGAGATAGCCCTCCATCAGGTCCGGGTCGAGCACGAACAGCTCGCCGACCTCGCCGGCGGGCAGGGCGGTGCCGTCCTCGGCTCGTACCTCGATCGCCAGTCCTTCGACGACCTGCCCGCAGCCGTGCGGGTTTTCGAGGTTGGCGAAGGCGACGTTGCCCATTTCGGTGCTGCCGTAGCTGTCGAGCAGCGTCAGGCCGAACAGCTCCTCGCCCTGCTCCACCACGGCCCGTTCCAGCGGGGCCGCGCCACTGCAGAGCATCCGCACACGCGCGAAGTCGTCCTTGAGTGACGGGCGCTTGGCGATGATGTTGAACAGGCTGCGGTAGGTCGACGGGGTCGCGTCGACGACCGTGGCCCCCGCCCAGCCGGCCAGCCGCAGTGCCCGGTCGGGACGGCGGTAGGGCGCGATCACGAACTCGCAGTCCCGCAGCCACGCGATGAGCACCATCGACAGGCCGTACTGGTGGTTGAACGGCAGCAGCGGCAGCAGGACGTCGCCGGCGCGGTGCCCGACCAGGTCGGCGTTGCGCTCCAGGTTCTTCAGGAACTTCGCGCCGTTCTTCGCCACGCCCTTGGGCACGCCGGTCGAGCCGGACGACCACATCACCAGGCTGTCCGGAAGCTTCTCCCACACGTCGAAGCGCAGATGGACGTCGTCGGGGACGCGGTCGGCGGCGGCGACCATGATCTCGTAGACGTATTCCGCGGGCGCGTCCGCCGGCATCGGCGCGTCGCCGTCGACCACGGCGAGCGCGACCCCGGAGGACTCGATCGTCTCGGCGGTGCGCTCGGCGTGCTCCATGTGGTCCACGAGCACGATCGACGCGCCGACGTGCATCAGCGCGAGCAGGACCGTCAGATAGCCCAGGGTGTTCTCGGCCTTGAGCAGCACCCGGTCGCCGGAGCCGACGCCCCGGTTGCGCAGGACCTCCGCCACGCGCAGGGCCTGCTGCTCGAACGCCGCGCCGCCGGTGACCGCGTCGGGGGAATAGATCTTCGCGAACATGGGAAGTCCTTTCCGCTCAGTCGAGGCACACCGGGGCGATCTCGTCGAACACGTCGCCGGGGCCGGGGTTGTCCGGGTGGGTCGCGCCGCCGAGGTGGTCGACGACGCCCCAGACGGCGTTCAGTGCCGCGGTGACCGCGCTTTCGGAGAACCCGGCGATCCAGGCGACGTCGTCGCCGGCGAGGAAGAAGCCGCGGTGGTGCGGGGCCGCGTCCCGCTGCATGAACTGGGTGGACAGCCGCCGCTGGTAGCGGTAGCCGCCGGGCAGGCAGGACTTGAAGGCGCCCTTGAAGTGCGGCTGGGTCTCCCAGGTGACGGCGACCGGCGGGCCGATCACGTGGGAGCGGATGTCCACGCCGGGGTAGATCTTGGCGAGCGCGTCGAGCACCGCGTCGAACCGCTGCTCGGCGGTCAGCGACGCGACCTTCAGCGAGTCGTCGTTCCAGGTGTAGGACAGCAGCATCACGCCGGGCTCGTCGGGCCCGTTGTCGATCAGGTAGACCCCGCGCGGGAAGCGGTCGGTGAGCGTCGTGCTCATCACGTCCCGCCCGGTCGCCGGGTCCTTCTCGAGCCAGAACGGCCGGTCGGTGACGACGAACAGCTTGGAGGCGCCCATGTAGTGCGTACGCTCCAGCGCGGTCCACGTCGCCTGGGGCAGCAGGTTCTCGTCGGCCTTGATGCCCGAGAACAGGTTCCAGTTCTGCGCGGCGAAGATCGCCGCCGGGTAGGAGCGCACGCCGCGGGCGGAGTCCTCGACGGTGAACCCGCGGCCGGTCCGGTCGATCCGCACCACGCCGGGGCGGGGCTCGCCGCCGTGCAGCTTGGCCAGTGACGTCCCGGCGGGCCAGTGCGCGAGGTCGGTGGGTTCGTGGGTCCAGAGCCCGAGCGGCAGCTGCTGGGCGCCGCCGAGGACGCGGCGGTGCTCGTCGTCGGTGTCGGTGCACACGACGCGCAGGATCTCCAGCACGGAGTTGGGGAAGTCGGTGTCCCAGCCACCGCAGCCGAAGCCGACCTGGCCGAAGATCTCGCGGTGCTCGAAGGAGCAGAACTGCGGTGACGAGGCCAGGAATTCGTGGAACGAGACGGTGTCGAACTTGGCCACCAGGTGGTTCCACAGCGCCTTGATCGTCGCGGTGTCGCGGCGCCGGATGGCGTCGGTCATCAGCGACATGTCCGCCTGCTCCTGCAGGGTCTTCGTCCAGGCGTCGTTGACCTCCCGGTAGACCGCGGGCAGGTCGGCGGCGGTGCGGGCCCAGTGGCTCCGGCCGTGCAGGTTGATCACCGTGCTCGGCGAAGCGGCCGACAGCGGGTTCGGGAACGGCGTGGTCTGCAGCCCCAGCTTGTCGAGGTAGTGGAACATGGTCCCGGACGACGGCGGGAACCGCATCGCGCCCAGGTCGAGGACGGCGTCGGGGTGGCCCTCGAGTGTCACCGAGCGCATCCGGCCGCCGAGGTGCCCGGCCTCGTAGATCGCCGGCTTCAGGCCGAGCTTCATCAGCTCGTAGGCGGCGACCAGCCCGGACAGGCCGCCGCCGATCACCGCGACCTCGGTGCCGAGCGCGTGCTCGGGCAGCCGGCCGAGACCGGCGGGGTGCTTGACCCAGTCGTCGTAGGCGAACGGGAAGTCGGGGCACAGCATGCTCGCCGGGCCCGCCTCGGTCCGCGGGCCGGGCCGCAAGCGTTCTTCGACGGGGGGCATGATCATCGGCGTTACCTCCGGCTGTGGGTTGGGGTCGCGCGGGCCCCGTGGACGGTCGCGCCGTCCGGGAAGGAGACCCTTCGCTGTCGCCGGCGTGGCCGTGGCCACGGGTCTCGGCGCTGAAATCCGGTTCGCCGGTGGCCACGTTAACGATTCCGCGAGTGGGTGCCGGATACGTTTTTCCACCGCCCGCCCACGACCGGGGAACCGGCGCCCGGTTACCCGGCGGTGGAACAGTTCCTCCCCGGCGGCGGCGTCCGTGCGGCTAGCTTGACCGGCGAGATCCTGTGCCGGGTGACCCGAGGTGGCGAGTGCGCGCATGAGCGAGCTGGATTCCCTGCGGCGGCTGGAAAGCCGGCCACGTCCCGAGCGGCTGCGGACGCTGCTCGGCGTGGTCCGGCGGGCGACGGCGGCGGTGCTCGACGGGCCGGTGCCCGCGGCCGGCCGCACGTTCGCCGACCTCGGTTTCGACTCGCTGCTCGCGGTGCGGCTGCACGAGCGTTTGTCCGCCGAGACGGGTCTGGAGCTGCCGGTGACGCTGGCCTACGACCATCCGGACCCGGAGGCGGTGGCCGGATTCCTGGACGAGTCCCTTTTCGGCACCGGCGCCCCGGCGGCCCTCGAGCGCCGCGAAGGGGACGAGGACGATCCGGTGGTGATCGTCGGGATCGGCTGCCGGTACCCCGGCGACGTGCGTTCGCCCGCCGACCTGTGGTCCATTGTGGACCAGGGGCGGGACGTCATCACGGAGTTCCCCACCGATCGCGGGTGGGACGTCGAGGGACTCTACGACCCCACACCGGGCGTTCCGGGCAGGACGTATGTGCGCCACGGCGGTTTCCTGCACGACGCCGCCGAGTTCGACGCCGGGTTCTTCGGTGTCTCGCCGCGCGAGGCACTGGCGATGGACCCGCAGCAGCGCCTGGTGTTGGAAACGGCGTGGGAAGCCTTGGAGCGCGCCGGAATCGACGCAGGCGCGCTGGCGGGCAGCCTCACCGGGGTGTTCGTCGGCGCCGAGCCGCAGGAGTACGGCACGCGGCTGGCCGACGCGCCCGACGGCCTCGACGGGCACCTGCTCACCGGCAGCGCGCCGAGCGTCGTCTCCGGCCGGATCGCCTACACGCTCGGCTTGCAGGGCCCGGCGCTCACCGTGGACACGGCGTGCTCGGCGTCGCTCGTCGCACTGCACCTGGCCGTGCGCGCCCTGCGGGCGGGGGAGTGCACGCTCGCTCTGGCCGGCGGCGTCGCTGTGCTCGGCTCGCCGGGGCCGTTCGTCGCCTTCTCCCGGCAGCGCGGCCTGGCGCCGGACGGGCGATGCAAGCCGTTCTCGGCCGCGGCCGACGGCACGGCGTGGGCCGAGGGCGCGGGCATGTTCGTCCTGGAGCGGCTGTCCGACGCCCGACGGCACGGCCACCCGGTCCTCGCCGTGGTCCGTGGGTCCGCGGTGAACTCCGACGGCGCGTCCAACGGCCTGACCGCGCCGAACGGTCCTTCGCAGCAGCGGGTGATCCGTGCCGCGCTGGCCGACGCCGGGCTGTCCACCGTCGACGTCGACGTCGTCGAAGCGCACGGCACCGGCACCACGCTCGGCGACCCCATCGAAGCGCAGGCGCTGCTGGCGACCTACGGACGCGACCGGGCCGAGCCGCTGCACCTGGGTGCGGTGAAGGGGAACCTCGGGCACACCCAGGCGGCCGCGGGCGCGGCGGGGATCATCAAGCTCGTCGAAGCCTTCCGGCACGAGCTGCTGCCCCGGACCCTGTACGCGGACGAGCCGACCCCGGCCGTCGACTGGTCTTCGGGCGCGGTCGCGCTGCTCACCTCGGCCGTCGCCTGGCCGCGCGTCGGGCGGCCACGGCGAGCGGCAGTATCGTCGTTCGGCATCTCCGGCACCAACGCGCACCTGATCCTCGAAGACCCGCCGCCGGGCGGTGAGCCCGAGCCGGCGCCGCCGGTGCCGTCGCCGATCGTCGTCGGCTTCTCCGCCGCCGACCCGGAGGCGCTGCGCGAGCAGGCCGGCCGGCTCGCCGCGCTCGATGCCCACCCGGCCGATCTGGCTTTCTCCCTCGCCCGCAGCCGCGCGACCCTGCCCGAACGCGCGTTCGTGGCCGCACGGGACCGGACGGACCTCGTGGAGGCGCTGCGGGCGTTCGACGACCGCGTCCTGCGCGGTGGCCCGCTGCCCGAGGCAGCCGACCTGGCGTTCCTGTTCACCGGCCAGGGCGCGCAGCGCGTGGCGATGGGACGTGAACTCTACGACGCGTTCGACGGCTACGCGGAAGCGTTCGACGAGGTCTGCGCCCACGTCGATCTGCAGCTGGACCCTCCGCTGCGGGACGTCGTGTTCGGCGATTCCGGACTCCTCGACCGCACCGACTACGCGCAGCCCGCGCTGTTCGCTGTCGAAGTCGCGCTGTACCGGTTGCTGGAAAGCTGGGGCGTGACACCGGCATATCTGTGCGGGCACTCCGTCGGCGAGTTCGCCGCCGCGCACGTGGCCGGCGTGTTCTCCCTCGCCGACGCGGCGATGCTGGTCACCGCGCGCGGCAGGTTGATGCGGGAGCTTCCCGCGGGCGGCGCGATGGTGTCGCTGCGGGCATCGGAGGAAACGGCCCGAGCGCTGCTGTCCGGTCACGAGGACCGTGCCGGGATCGCCGCGGTCAACGACGAGGAGTCCGTGGTCCTCTCCGGTGACGAGGAGGTGCTGCGGCGCGCGCTCGCGTCGTTCGACGGCACGACGAAGTGGCTCAACGTCAGCCACGCCTTCCACTCGCCGCTGATGCGGGACATGGTCGAGGAGTTCGGTCGCGTCGCGCGGTTGGTCGACTACCACCCGGCCGCACTGCCGATCGTTTCCACGGTCACCGGCGGGATCGGCGGCCACGACAGCCCCGAGTACTGGATCCGGCACGTCGAGGCGCCGGTACGGTTCGCCGCCGCGGCGCGCGTGCTGCGCGAAGCGGGTTGCGGCACGTACCTCGAACTCGGGCCCGAAGGGGTGCTGTCGGCCCTCGTCGAGGACGGTGTCGCGCGGCCGTTGCTGCGCCGCGACCGCCCGGAGGTTTCCGGATTCCTCGCCGCGCTCGGCACCGCACACGTGCGTGGAGTCGACGTCGACTTCGCCGCCCTCGCCCCGGGAGGCCGGCGGATCGACCTGCCCACCTATCCGTTCCGGCGGACCCGGTTCTGGCTGGCCCCCGGCGGACGGGCCGACGCGCGCGGGCTCGGCCTGCGCCGCGCCGGCCATCCGCTGCTGGGCGCGGTGGTCCCGGTCGCCGACGGCGACACGGTTTTCACCGCACGACTGTCCACCACCGACCAGCCGTGGCTGGCCGGGCACCGCGTCGGCGGCGAGGTGCTCTTCCCGGGCACCGGATTCCTCGAACTCGCCCTGCACGCCGGCGCCGAGACCGGCTGCCCGGCCGTGGAGGAGCTCACGCTGGGCGCGCCGCTCGTCCTCACCACCGCCGCCGAAGTCCAGGTCGTCGTGACGGCACCGGACGAAGACGGCCGCCGCGCGATCACCGTCCACTCCCGACCGGAGACCGGTGAGGAGTGGACGCGGCACGCGACCGGCACGCTCACCGCGGCCGTCCCGGACGAGGTGGTGCCCGTCGCTTGGCCGCCGCCGGGGGAACCGCGCGAACTGGACTACGACACCCTGCCAGGGTTCGGCTACGAAGGCGTGTTCCGCGGGCTTCGGGCCGCATGGGTGGACGGTGACGACGTCTACGCCGAGGTCTCGGTCGAGGACAGCGGATTCGGCATCCACCCAGCCCTGCTGGATTCGGCACTGCACGCGCTGTTCCTGCGCGAGTCGGCGGAGTCCGCGGGCGGGTTGCCGTTCTCGTGGTCCGGGGTCCGCCTGCACGCCGGCGACGCGAAAACGGTGCGGGTGCGGCTTTCCTTCACCGCCGGGGACACTGTGTCCCTGGTCGCCGCCGACCCCGCGGGGGCGGTCGTGCTGAGCGTCGGCGCCCTCGTCGTCCGGCGGCCCGCCGCCCGCGGGCCGGAGCTGCCCGCCGGGCTGCACACCCTGGGATGGGCGGCGGTCCCGGCGGCGGAACCGGTGCCCACCGTGACCTTCCCCGCGACGCACCCGGGCAGGCCCACCGTGCTGACCGTCGGCACCGACGGCGATCCGGTGATGGCGCTGCACGAGGTGACCGCACGGGTCCTCGCCGTGCTCCAGGACTGGGTACTCGGTGATGAGTCCACTTTGGTCGTCCACACGCGACACGACGACCCGGTGGCGGCCGCGGTGTGGGGCCTGGTTCGCAGCGCGCAGGCCGAGCACCCGGGGCGTTTCGTCCTGGTGGCGGGTGAGCCCGCCGACGTGCCGATGGCCGTCGGCACCGGGGAACCGCAGGTCGCGGTGCGCGACGGCGTGCCGCTGGTCCCGCGGATCGCCGAAGCGGGCGGCGTTCTGCTGCCGCCGGAGCAGCCTTGGCGCCTCGGGAAGGACGGAGAGGGCACGGTGGACCAGCTGATCCTGGAACCGGCGCCCGAGGAACCGCTCGGTCCGCTCGGGGTGCGGATCGCCGTGCGCGCGGCCGGGCTGAACTTCCGGGATGTCCTCAACGTCCTGGGCATGTACCCGGGCGAGGCCGGGCCGCTCGGCTGCGAAGTGGCGGGCACCGTGCTCGAGGCAGGCGTCGATGTCACCGATCTGACCCCCGGCGACCGCGTGATGGGCGTGGTGCACGGCGGCATCGGTCCGGTCGTGGCCGGCGAGCGGCCGATGCTGGCCCGCGTCCCGGTGGACTGGACGGATGAACAGGCCGCGACGACGCCGCTGGTCTTCCTCACCGCGTACTACGCTCTGGTCGATTTGGCCGGTTTGCGAGCGGGGGAGTCGATCTTGGTCCATGCTGCTGCTGGTGGAGTGGGGATGGCGGCCGTGCAGGTGGCGCAGCACCTCGGTGCCGAGGTCTTCGGCACCGCGAGTGCGGGCAAACAGGCCGTGCTGCGCGAGGCCGGGCTGGACGGGCAGCACATCGCGTCGAGCCGGACGCTGGAGTTCGCGGAGCGGTTCAGCGGGATCGATGTGGTGCTGAACGCGCTGGCCGGGGACTTCGTCGACGCGTCGTTGCGCACGATGGCGCCGGGTGGCCGGTTCCTGGAGATGGGCAAGACCGACGTCCGTGCTCCCGAGGGCGTCCGGTACCGCGCGTTCGACCTGATCGAGGCGGGTCCGGAGCGGACCGCGCGGATGTGGGACGCGCTGATCGACCTGTTCGAGTCGGGTGCGTTGCGGCCGTTGCCGGTGCGTTCGTGGGATGTCCGGGAGGCGCGTGAGGCGTTCCGTTTCCTGAGCCACGCCAAGCATGTCGGCAAGATCGCGCTGACGATCCCGCGTTCGCCCGATCCGGCGCGCACGGTGCTGGTGACCGGTGGCACCGGCGGGCTCGGTGCGGTGATCGCCCGGCATCTGGTGACGAAGCACGGGGTGACGAAGCTGCTGCTGACCAGCCGTCGCGGCCCGGCCGCCCCCGGCGCCGCCGACCTGGCGGCCGACCTGCGCGGCCTGGGTGCGCAGGTGCGGGTCGAGGCCTGCGACGTCGCCGACCGGGACGCGCTGGCGGCGCTGCTCGACGGGGTCGACCTCACCGGGGTCGTCCACGCCGCCGGTGTTCTCGACGACGGCATCCTGACGGCGCTCACCCCCGAGCGGCTGTCCGGGGTCCTGCGGCCGAAGGCCGACGCGGCCTGGCATCTGCACGAGCTCACGAAGAACCGCGACCTCGCCCTCTTCGCGCTCTACTCCTCGGTGTCCGGTGTCGTCGGATCGGCGGGGCAGGCGTCCTACGCCGCCGCGAACACGTTCCTGGACGCGCTCGCCGAGCAGCGCCGGGCCGAAGGGTTGCCCGCCGTGTCGCTGGCATGGGGGTTGTGGCGCGAAGGCATGGGCAGCGAGCTGGCCGATGCCGATGTCGAACGCCTTGCCAGGGAAGGGCTTCCACCGTTGACCGTGGAGACGGGGCTGAAACTGTTCGACGCTGCCCTCGCCGGAGGCTTCGCCACGGTGCTGCCGATCGAACTCGACCGCGGCGCGCTGCGCGCCCATGCCCGGACGACCGAGGTCGCGCCCGTTCTGCGCTCCTTGGCGAAGGTCACCACGCGCCGGGCCGCGAGCACGGCGCGACAGGAGACCGGCCTCCGTGACCGGCTCGCCGGTCTGCCCGACGACGAACGCCGGGCCGTGCTCGTCGACCTGGTGCGGCACAACGCCGCCGGCGTCCTCGGGCACGAAGCGGGCGGCGCCATCGACCCGGCCCGCGCGTTCAAGGACCTGGGCTTCGATTCGCTGACGTCGGTGGAGCTGCGAAACCGGATGAATGCCGTGACCGGCCTGCGGTTGTCGGCGACCGCGGTCTTCGACCACCCGACCGTGGCCGCGTTGGCCGCACACCTGCTGGCCGAGCTGGCGCCGCCGTCGGTGGATCCGGCGGACGCGGTGCTCGCCGAACTCGACCAGGTGGCGGCGCGCCTTTCCGAGGTCGAGGACGACGGGCGGATCGCGGCGCGGCTGCGGGCCATGCTGGACGGCTTCGCCACGTCCGAGGGCGGCGCCCGGCTGGCGGACGCGACCGCCGACGAGGTCGTCGACTTCCTGGCCACCGAGCTGGGCATCTCCTGATGGCGGACAAGAAGAAAGCGGACAAGAAGAAAGCGGACAAGAAGAAAGCGGACAAGAAGAAGGCGGGCAAGAACAAGGTGGACCAGCAAGCCGTGGCCCGGGTGCTCGGCGAGATCGAAAAGCTGAGCGAAAGCCTGCGCGAGCTGAGCCCCGAGGAACGCAAGAAGGTCGCCAAGCCGCTGAAGAAGCTGCTGCTGGCCTACGCCGCCGGGGACGGCGACAAGGAGTTCGACGACATGCTCTTCGATGCCGCCGTCGACAAGGTCTTCGACTTCCTCACCGATGAGATCTTCTGACACTGCGAGGGTGTGATGGCGGACCAAGACAAGCTGCTGGACCTGCTGAAGCGCGTCACGGGTGACCTGCACCGGACCCGGGAACGGCTGCGCGAGGCCGAGTCGAGCCGGCACGAACCGGTCGCGATCATCGGGATGGACTGCCGGTTCCCCGGCGGGGCCGACTCGCCCGCCGCCCTGTGGGACCTCGTCGACCAGGGCCGCGAGGGCATCGGCGAGTTCCCGGCCGACCGCGGCTGGGACACCACCGGGCTGTTCGACGACGACCCCGACCACCGCGGCACCACCTACGTGCGCACGGGCGGGTTCCTGCCCGGCGCGGGCGGGTTCGACGCCGAGTTCTTCGGTATCTCCCCACGCGAGGCGCTCGCCATGGAACCGCAGCAGCGGCTGCTGCTGGAAACGTCGTGGGAGGCCGTCGAACGCTCCGGCATCGATCCGGAAGCGCTGCGCGGCAGCGACACCGGCGTCTATGTCGGGGTGTCCGCGCAGGAATACGGCCCACGGCTGCACAATCCGGGCGACACCGTCGACGGCTACCTGCTCACCGGCACCACCTGCAGTGTCCACTCCGGACGCATCGCCTACCAGTTCGGGTTCGAGGGCCCGGCGGTGTCGATCGACACCGCGTGCTCCTCGTCGCTGGTCGCGGTGCACGCGGCGGTCCGCGGCCTGCGCGCGGGGGAGTGCTCGCTGGCCCTCGCCGGCGGCGTCAACCTGATGGCGTCGCCGGGCATTTTCGTCGACTTCGCCCGCCAGCGCGGCCTCGCACCGGACGGGCGCTGCAAGTCCTTTTCCGACGACGCCGACGGCACCGCGTGGGCCGAAGGCGTCGGCGTGCTGGTGCTGGAGCGGCTGTCCGACGCGCAGCGCAACGGGCACCGGATCCTCGCCGTGGTGCGGGGTACGGCGGTGAACTCCGACGGTGCGTCGAACGGCCTGACCGCGCCGAACGGCCCGTCGCAGCAGCGGGTGATCCGCGCCGCGCTGGCCGACGCCGAGCTGTCCACTTCGGACGTCGACGCGATCGAGGCGCACGGCACCGGAACCCGGCTGGGCGACCCGATCGAAGCCGAGGCGCTGCTGGCCACCTACGGTGCCGGCCGCGAGCGGCCGCTGTTCCTCGGCTCGGTCAAATCGAACTTCGGACACGCGCAGGCCGCGGCCGGCGTCGCCGGGATCATCAAAATGGTGGAGGCGATGCGTCACGGTGTGCTGCCGCCGACGTTGCACGTGGGCACGCCGAGCCGCGAGGTCGACTGGGCCGCGAGCCCGGTTTCGCTGCTGACCGAGCGCACGCCGTGGCCGGTGGGCGAGCAGCCGCGCCGGTGCGCGGTGTCGTCGTTCGGGATCAGCGGGACGAACTCGCACATCGTCCTGGAGCAGGCGCCGGAGGCGGTCGCGGCCGAGCCCTCCCCGCCGCCGGCGGTGGTGCCCCTGCTGCTGTCCGCGGCGACCCCGTCCGCGCTGGCTGCGCAAGCCGGCCGGCTGCGGTCGGTGGCCGGAACGGTGGATCCGGTCGACGCGGGGCGGACGCTGGCCCTGGACCGGGCCGCGCTGCCGTACCGGGCGGTGGTCGCCGGGGCCGATTGGGAAACGCTGTCGGCGGGGTTGGCTGAGGTGGCTGAGGGGCGCGGGCTTTCCGGTCGGGTTGGGTCTGGGAAGTTGGCGTTTGTGTTTTCGGGTCAGGGTTCGCAGTGGGCTGGGATGGGTTCTGGGTTGTATGGGGCTTTTCCGGTGTTTGCGGCGGCGTTTGACGAGGTGTGTGCGTTGTTGCCGGATGTGGGGGATGTGTCGCGGACGGAGTGTGCGCAGCCGGCGATTTTTGCTTTTGAGGTGGCGTTGTTTCGGTTGGTGGAGTCGTGGGGTGTGGTGCCGGATGTGGTGGTGGGGCATTCGGTGGGGGAGATTGCGGCTGCGCATGTGGCTGGGGTGTTGTCGTTGGGGGATGCGGCGCGGTTGGTGGTTGCGCGGGGTCGGTTGATGCAGGCGTTGCCGGCTGGTGGGGTGATGGTTGCGGTGCAGGCGTCGGAGGGTGAGGTTGCTGAGTATTTGACGGAGGGGGTGTCGTTGGCGGCGGTGAATGGTCCGTCGTCGGTGGTGTTGTCGGGTGTGGAGGGGCCGACGTGGGGTGTGGTGGAGAGGTTTGCGGGTCGTCGGGTGAAGCGGTTGGAGGTGTCGCATGCGTTTCATTCGGTGTTGATGGAGCCGATGTTGGATGAGTTTCGTGGGGTTGTTCGGGGTTTGTCGTTTGGTGTGCCGCGGATTGCGGTGGAGTCGACGGTGCGTGCGGGTGGGGATTGGTCGGATCCTGAGTATTGGGTTGAGCATGTGCGTGCGACGGTGCGGTTTGCTGATGCGGTGGGTCGTCTTGATGGGGTGACGGCGTGTGTGGAGGTGGGTCCGGATGCGGTGTTGAGTGGGTTGGTGGAGAACGGGATACCCCTTCAACGACGCGACCACGACGAGCCGCAGCACCTCGTCACGGCGCTCGGCCGGCTGCACACCCTCGGCGTCCCGGTCGACTGGGCCGGCTACTTCGGCGGCAGCGGGCAGTTCACCGAACTGCCGACCTACCCGTTCCAGCACGAGCACTTCTGGCTCGACCAGGACGACGAAGCCGACGTGACCTCGGCCGGCCTTGCTGCCGCCGACCATCCGCTGCTCGGCGCCGCGGTGTCCGTCGCGGACCACGACGGCCTGCTGCTCACCGGCCGCCTCTCGCTCGATCGCCATCCGTGGCTGGCCGACCACGTGGTCGCCGGCCGCGTCCTGGTGCCGGGGACCGCGTTCGCCGAGCTGGCCGTCCGTGCCGCCGATGAGACCGGCTGCGGCGGTGTCGAGGAGCTCGTGCTGCAGGAGCCGCTGGCGCTCGACCGCGGTACCGCGCCGGAGGTCCAGGTCGTCGTCGGCGCGGCCGACGAGTACGGCCGCCGCCCGGTGTCGATCCATTCGCGGCTGCCCGAGCACTCGTGGACCACTCACGCCACCGGCACCCTCGGCCATCCGCCGGCGTCCACTGTGGACTTCGCGTGGCCGCCGGAGGGTGCCGAAGCCGTCGACCTCACCGACGCCTACGACCGGCTCGCCACCGCCGGGCTCGCCTACGGCCCGATCTTCCGGGGCCTGCGGCGGGTCTGGCGCCGGGGCGCCGAGATCTTCGCCGAGGTCGCCGTGCCGGACGAGGACGAGGCCGCGAAATTCGGTCTTCACCCGGCTCTGCTCGACGCCGCGCTGCAGGCCACCGCCGTTCCGGGCGGGGCCGACCAGGGCGCGGTGCCGTTCGCCTGGCGGGACGTCGTCCTGCACGCCCGCGGGGCGACCGAGCTGCGGGTGCACGCCCGTCCGGAAGCCGACGGCGCGCTTTCCTTCGAGCTTGCCGACGGGACCGGTGCCCCGGTCGCTTCGATCGGCGCGTTGAGCGTCCGCGCGGTCACGCCGGCGTCGGCGCCGGTCCGCGACGGGCTCTACCGCCTCGATCTCGCGCCGCTGGTCCCCGCCGCGGCCGAGGTCACCGTGGCCGATGTCTTCGAGGTCCCGTCCGGTGCGCCGCTCGAAGCCGTCATCGCGACCCTGCGCGCGGTGCAGCAGTTCCTGGCCGCCGACAGTGACGGCGTCCTCGCCGTCCTGACCACGGGAGGCGCCGCCGACGGCCTGGTCCGCACCGCGCAGGCCGAGAACCCGGACCGGATCGTGCTGGTCCACGGCACCCGCGCGGATCTGGACACCGCACTGGCCGGTGGCGAACCCGAGGTCCACGTCCGGGACGGCAGGCTTTTCGCTCCACGGCTCGCCCGAGTCGCCGGCCCCGGTGGGTCCACGGGGTCCACTGTGGACCCCGTGCACACCGCGGGGACCGTGCTGGTCACCGGTGGCACCGGTGGGCTCGGCGCCGAGCTGGCCCGGCATCTGGTCGCCACTCACGGCGTCCGGCACCTGCTGCTGGTCAGCCGCCGTGGTCCGGCCGCGCCCGGCGCCGAGGCCCTGGCCGCCGAACTCGCCGAGCTGGGTGCGGACGTCCGGGTCGAGGCGGCCGACGTCGCCGACCGCGACCAGGTCCGCACCCTTCTGGACCGCGCGGAGCCCCCGGTCACCGGTGTCGTCCACGCGGCCGGTGTCCTCGACGACGGCGTCGTCACCGCGCTCGGCCCGGAGCGGCTGGCCGCGGTCTTCCGGGCCAAGGCCACCGCCGCGGAGGTCCTCGACGAGCTGGCCGGCGATCTCGACTTCTTCGTGATGTTCTCCTCCGTCGCGGGGGTGTTCGGCTCGCCCGGCCAGGCCGCCTACTCCGCGGCCAACGCCGCGCTGGACGCCCTCGCGGCCCGCCGTCGCGGGGCCGGAAAGCCCGCGCAGTCCCTGGCTTGGGGGCTCTGGCAGCAGGGCATGGGCGCCGGGCTCGCCGGCACCGACCGCGATCGCATCGGCCGCGACGGTTTCGGCGCCCTCGACGTCGCGGAAGGACTGGCGTTGTTCGACGCGGCACTGGCCGACGGGGGAGAGGTGCTCGTCCCGGTCCGGTTGGACCTCGCCGCGGTCCGCGAGGCCGCGTCGGGCGTGCCGCCGTTGCTGCGCGGGCTGGTCCGGGCGCGGACGCGCCGGGCCGCGGCGCGCGGCGCCGGAACCGACGGACTCGCCGCGCGGCTGGCCGCCGTACCCGAAGCCGACCGCGAGCCCCTGCTGATCGACCTTGTCCGCACGCGAGTGGCGGCGGTACTCGGACGGGCGGGCGCGGACACCGTGGAGCCCTCGCGGCCGTTCAGCGAACTCGGCTTCGATTCCCTCACGGCCGTCGAGCTGCGCAACGAGCTGTCGGCCGAGACCGGGCTGCGGCTGCCGGCGACACTGGTGTTCGACCACCCGTCCCCGGCCGCGGTGGCCGCGTTCCTGGCCGGTCACCTGCTCGGCACCGAAGAGAAGACCGAGGAGAAGACCGTCGTCCCCGCCCAGCGTCGCGGCCCGGCCGACGAACCGATCGCCATCGTCGCCATGGCCTGCCGGTACCCGGGGGGTGTGCGGTCGCCGGAGGACCTGTGGGACCTCGTCGACACCGGCACCGACGCCATCACGCCGTTCCCCGTCCGCCCCGGCTGGGACGTCGAGGGAATCTACGACCCCGAGCCCGGCCTGCCCGGCAAGACCTACACGCGCGAAGGCGGTTTCCTGCACGACGCAGGCGAGTTCGACCCGGAGTTCTTCGGCATCTCGCCGCGTGAGGCACTGGCGATGGACCCGCAGCAGCGCCTCCTGCTGGAGGTCAGCTGGGAAGCCCTCGAACGCGCCCGGCTCGACCCGCTTTCACTCAAGGGCAGCCCTACCGGCGTGTTCGCCGGGATCATGTACTACGACTACGCGGCGAAGCTCGCGAGCGTCCCCGACAGCGTCGCCGGGTTCCTCGGCACCGGCACCTCGGCCAGCGTCCTGTCCGGCCGGGTCGCCTACACCCTCGGCCTGGAAGGCCCTGCGGTGTCGGTGGACACGGCGTGCTCGTCCTCGCTGGTCGCCCTGCACCTCGCGGCCCGCGCGCTGCGGGCCGGCGAGTGCACGATGGCACTCGCCGGTGGCGTCACCGTGATGGCCACGCCGGAGACCTTCCTGGACTTCTCGCGCCAGCGCGGCCTTTCCCCCGACGGGCGCTGCAAGTCGTTCTCCGCCGACGCCGACGGCACCGGCTGGTCCGAGGGTGCCGGTGTGCTCGTGCTGGAACGGTTGTCGGACGCCCGCCGCAACGGTCACCCCGTGCTGGCGGTGGTGCGCGGGTCGGCAGTCAACCAGGATGGCGCGTCGAACGGCCTCACCGCGCCGAACGGTCCTTCGCAGCAGCGCGTCATCCGCGCTGCACTCGCCGACGCCGGGCTGTCCACTTCGGACGTCGACGCGGTCGAGGCGCACGGAACCGGCACCCGGCTCGGCGACCCGATCGAGGCGCAGGCCCTGATCGCGACCTACGGAGCCGAGCGCGACGAGCCGTTGTGGTTCGGGTCGGTGAAGTCGAACCTTGGCCACACCCAGGCCGCCGCGGGCGTCGCCGGGATCATCAAGATGGTGGAGGCGATGCGCCGGGGCGTGCTGCCGCGCAGCCTGCACGCCGCGGAGCTGTCGTCCGAAGTGGACTGGGACGCCGGGGCTGTGTCGCTGCTGACCGAGGCCCGGTCGTGGCCGGAGACCGGGCGCCCGCGCCGGTGCGCGGTGTCGTCGTTCGGGATCAGCGGGACGAACTCGCACGTCGTCCTGGAACAGGTGCCCGCGGAGCCACCCCGCGAGCCCACGCCCGCCGGGGTCGTCCCGTGGGTGCTGTCGGCGAAGACGGACGCGGCGCTGGCCGAACGAGCCCGTGCGCTGATGCCGCTGGTCGGAACCGCCGATGCGGACGTCGCGTTCTCCCTGGCGACCACGCGGACCGCGCACGAGCGGCGGGCCGCCGTCGTCGGCGACCTGTCGGCGGGGTTGGCTGAGGTGGCTGAGGGGCGTGGGCGTTCCGGTCGGGTTGGGTCTGGGAAGTTGGCGTTTGTGTTTTCGGGTCAGGGTTCGCAGTGGGCTGGGATGGGTTCTGGGTTGTATGGGGCTTTTCCGGTGTTTGCGGCGGCGTTTGACGAGGTGTGTGCGTTGTTGCCGGATGTGGGGGATGTGTCGCGGACGGAGTGTGCGCAGCCGGCGATTTTTGCTTTTGAGGTGGCGTTGTTTCGGTTGGTGGAGTCGTGGGGTGTGGTGCCGGATGTGGTGGTGGGGCATTCGGTGGGGGAGATTGCGGCTGCGCATGTGGCTGGGGTGTTGTCGTTGGGGGATGCGGCGCGGTTGGTGGTTGCGCGGGGTCGGTTGATGCAGGCGTTGCCGGCTGGTGGGGTGATGGTTGCGGTGCAGGCGTCGGAGGGTGAGGTTGCTGAGTATTTGACGGAGGGGGTGTCGTTGGCGGCGGTGAATGGTCCGTCGTCGGTGGTGTTGTCGGGTGTGGAGGGGCCGACGTGGGGTGTGGTGGAGAGGTTTGCGGGTCGTCGGGTGAAGCGGTTGGAGGTGTCGCATGCGTTTCATTCGGTGTTGATGGAGCCGATGTTGGATGAGTTTCGTGGGGTTGTTCGGGGTTTGTCGTTTGGTGTGCCGCGGATTCCGGTGGAGTCGACGGTGCGTGCGGGTGGGGATTGGTCGGATCCTGAGTATTGGGTTGAGCATGTGCGTGCGACGGTGCGGTTTGCTGATGCGGTGGGTCGTCTTGATGGGGTGACGGCGTGTGTGGAGGTGGGTCCGGATGCGGTGTTGAGTGGGTTGGTGGAGAACGGGATACCCCTTCAGCGACGCGACCACGACGAAGTCACCACGGTGATGCAAGCGTTGGCTGCCCTGTACGTTCAGGGCGTCCGGATCGACTGGTCCGCGGTGCTGCCCGGCGCGCGGGCGGTTCCGCTGCCGACCTATCCCTTCCAGCGCAAGCACTTCTGGCTCGCCCCGGCCGGCGCCGCCGACGTCGGCCAGGCCGGGCTCGAAACGCCCGGTCATCCGCTGCTCGCCGCCGGACTGCAGCTGGCCGAAGGGGACGGCACCGTCCTCACCGGACGCCTCTCGCTCGCCACCCACCCGTGGCTGGCCGGGCACACCGTGCACGACACCGTCCTGCTGCCCGGCGCCGCGCTCGCGGAACTGGCCGTGCGGGCCGGCGACGAAGCCGGCCGGCCGCGGCTGGCCGAGCTGACCCTGCACGGTCCGCTGGTCGTCCCGCGCTCCGGCGCGGTCGAGCTGCAGGTCGCGGTCAGCGCGTCCGCCGCGGTCACGATCCACTCCCGTGTCCCGGGCGAGGCCTGGGAGCTCAACGCATCCGGCGTACTGGCCGAAGCGGCGCCACCCGCGGCCGGGTTCGCCCTGCCGGCCGGCCTCGAGCCGGTGGACCTGGGCACCTTCTACGAGGACCTGGCCGACCGCGGCTTCGCCTACGGCCCGCTGTTCCAGGGACTGCAGGCGGCCTGGCGCGACGGCGACGACCTCTACGCGGAGCTGTCGCTGCCGGAGGAGGCCCACGACGACGCCGCCCGCTTCGGCCTGCACCCGGCGCTGTTCGACGCGGCCCTGCACGGCATGTTCCTCGGCGCCGGCGAGGAAGCCGGGGCCCTGCCGTTCAGCTGGACCGACGTGAGCCTGCACGCCAGGGGCGCCACCGCGGTCCGCGCACGGCTGCGGTTCACCGGCCCCGGCGAGATCGCCCTCGAGGTGACCGACCTCGCCGGCACCCCGGTCCTGAGCGTCGGCTCGCTGGTCGTCCGCGCGGTCACCGGCGACCAGCTGCGTGGTGGCGAAGACCGCTCCCTGTTCCGCGTCGAGCACGTCGCGGTCGACGTTCCCGCCGCGCCCCCGGTGGTGTGGCAGCGCTGGGCGGAGGTCGCCGAACCGGCGCCGCCCGTGGTGGTCCTGCCGCGGCCCGAGGGGGACGTGCACGAGGTCACCCACGCCGTGCTCGACGTGCTGCAGCGGTTCCTGGCCGAAGCCCGGTTCTCCGGCTCCCGCCTGGTCGTGCTGACCGGCGACGGACTCGCCGACGCCGCCGCGGCCGGTCTGGTCCGCTCGGCCCAGGCCGAAAACCCCGGCCGTTTCGTCGTCCTCGACGGCGACGTGTCCGATGTGGACACCGCGCTGGCGTTGAACGAGCCGCGCGTGCGCGTCCGCGCCGGGCGGGCGGAGGTGCCGCGGCTGGTCCGCGCCGAGCCCGGTCGCAAGCCGGACTGGGACCCGGCGGGCACGGTCCTGGTGACCGGCGGCACCGGCGGGGTCGGGGCGCAGCTGGCCGAGCGGCTGATCACCACCCACGGGGTGGAACGGCTCGTGCTCACCGGCCGCCGCGGGCCTGCCGCGCCGGGCGCGGCAGAACTCGCGCAGCGGCTGGGCGAACTGGGCGCCGAGGTACGGATCGAGGCGTGCGATGTCGCCGACCGCGCCGCTGTCGCCGCACTGCTGGCCGGGATTCCCGACCTGAAGGGGATCGTGCACGCGGCGGGCGTTCTGGACGACGGCGTCGTCACGGCACTCACCCCGCAGCGGGTGGACCGGGTCCTCGGCCCCAAGGCCGACGGCGCGCGGCATCTCGACGAGTTGACCCGCGACCGGGAGCTGACCGAGTTCGTGCTCGTCTCGTCGGTCTCCGGCGTGCTCGGCGGACCCGGGCAGGGCAACTACGCCGCCGCCAACGCTTGTCTCGACGCGCTCGCCGAGCAGCGGCATGCGGCAGGCCTGCCCGCGCGGTCACTGGCGTACGGGTTGTGGGCAGCCGACGGTATGGGCGGGGTGCTCGACCCGGCGCTCGTCGACCGGATGCACCGCGACGGATTCGGCGCGCTGACCCCGGAGGAGGGGACGGCGCTGTTCGACCTCGCGGGCGGCCCGGTGGCGGTGCCGGTCAAGCTCGACCTCGCCGGTCTGCGCGAACAAGCGCGGGCCGGCACGCTGCCCGCGCTGCTCACCGGCCTGGTCCGGCTGCCGGTGCGGCGTGCGGCAAGCACCGCGGCCGCGGCCGCGCCGGACCTGGCGTCACTCGCGCCGGCCGCACGGTCCGACGCACTCGCGGATCTGGTCCGCACGCACACCGCGCAGGTACTCGGGTTCGGCTCGGCCGACGAAGTAGCCCCCGAGCACGCGTTCACCGACCTCGGGTTCGACTCGCTCACGTCGGTGGAACTGCGCAACCGGCTCGCGGCGGCGGCCGGGAGGGCATTGGGTGCGACGGTGGTGTTCGATCACCCCACCCCGGCCGCCCTCGCGGCCCACCTGGGGGACCTGCTGTTCCCGGAGGTCCCGCTGCCGGACGAGGGACGTCTCCGCCGTGCGCTGGCGGGTGCCTCGATCGAGCGCTTCCGCGAACTGGGGGTCCTGGAAGCCCTCGTCCGCCTGGCCGAGGAATCCCCCGACGAGGACTCCTCCGCACCCGAGGCGGCGCCGGAGGCGTCGATCGACGAACTGGAGGTCGGCGACCTGATCAGCCGCGCGATGTCCACCGCCCGCGAATAACGCGCCCGCCACCACGGGACACGCCGGACGCCCGGCCGGACTCTCCGGCCGGGCGTCCGGCGTGTCCGATGGGGGACCGGTTACCGCCAGGTGGGGCCGCGATGGTGAAGAGCCCGCCGGGAAGCGGGGCCGCGGCCCCAGGATCGGGACATGCCCGAGCTTCGCCCGTCGAACCCGGTCCGGAGAATCTGATGGCGACACCCGAGGAACTGGTTGCCGCGCTGCGGGAATCGGTAAAGGAGAACAGCAGGCTGACCGCGCGGAACCGGGAACTCGCCGAGGCCGCGCGGGAACCCGTGGCGATCATCGGGATGGGCTGCCGCTACCCCGGTGGCGTGGACTCGCCGGAGGCCCTGTGGGACCTGGTCGCGGCCGGCGAGGACGCGATCTCGGCGTTCCCCGCCGACCGCGGCTGGAACCTCGCCGAGCTGTTCCACCCCGATCCCGACCACCCCGGCACGTCCTACGCGCGTGAAGGCGGCTTCCTGCTCGACGCCGCCGAGTTCGACGCCGAGTTCTTCGGTGTCTCGCCGCGCGAGGCACTGGCGATGGATCCGCAGCAGCGGCTGCTCCTGCAGGTCAGCTGGGAGGCGGTGGAACGCGCCGGGCTCGACGCGGCCGCGCTCAAGGGCAGCCCGACCGGCGTGTTCGCCGGGATCATGTACCACGACTACGCCACCGGCGTCGGCGAGCTGCCCGAAGGGGTCGAAGGCTTCCTCGGCACCGGCACCGCCGGCAGCGTGCTCTCCGGACGCGTCGCCTACAGCTTCGGGTTCGAAGGGCCGGCCGTCTCCGTCGACACGGCGTGCTCGTCGTCGCTGGTGTCCGTTCACCTCGCCGCACAGGCGCTGCGGGCGGGGGAGTGCACGCTCGCACTGGCAGGCGGCGCGACCGTGATGGCCGTCCCGGACACGTTCGTCGAGTTCTCCCGCCAGCGCGGCCTCGCCCCGGACGGGCGTTGCAAGTCGTTCGGCGCGGGTGCCGACGGAACCGGCTGGGCCGAGGGTGCCGGCGTACTGCTGCTGGAGAAGCTGTCCGACGCGGTCCGCAACGGCCATCCCGTGCTCGCCGTCGTCGCGGGGTCCGCGGTCAACTCCGACGGCGCTTCCAACGGCCTCACCGCCCCCAACGGCCCGGCACAGCAACGTGTCATCCGCGCCGCGCTGGCGAACGCCGGACTGTCCACAACGGACGTCGACGTCGTGGAGGCGCACGGCACCGGCACGAAGCTGGGTGACCCGATCGAGGCCGACACGCTGCTGGCCACCTACGGCCAGGGCCGCGAGGTGCCGCTGTACCTCGGGTCGGTCAAGTCGAACCTCGGACACACCCAGGCCGCCGCCGGCGTCGCCGGGATCATCAAAATGGTCGAGGCGCTGCGTCGCGGCGAGCTCCCCCGCACGCTGCACGCCGACGAGCCGTCACCGCACGTGGCCTGGGACTCCGGTGCGGTCGAACTGCTCACCGGGCACCGCGCCTGGCCCTCGGTGGACCGCCCGCGGGCGGCCGCCGTGTCCTCGTTCGGCATCAGCGGCACCAACTCCCACGTCGTCCTGCGGCAAGCCCCCGAGCCGGCGCCCACCGACGGGGAACGCCGCCGGCCCGCCCGTATCCCGTGGATCCTGTCCGCGCGCACCGAGGACGCCTTGCCCCGGCTGGCGGAACGGCTGCGGACCGTCGGCGGCGACCCGCTCGACATCGCGTACTCCCTCGCCACCGGCCGGGCGGGGTTGCCGTTCCGCGCCGCCGTCACCGGTGCCGACGAAGCCGAGCTCCGCGCCGGGCTCGACGCGCTCGCCGAAGGCCGCGGGACCGTCGAACGCGCGGGCAGCGGCAAGCTGGCTCTTCTCTGCACCGGCCAGGGTGCGCAGCGCGTCGGCATGGGTGCCGGGCTGGCCGCGGTGTTCCCCGCGTTCGCCACCGCGTACGAGGAAGTCTGCGCACTGCTGCCCGGGGTCCGTGACATCACCGACGCCGACGTGCTGGCCCGCACGGAGAACGCGCAGCCCGCGCTGTTCGCGTTCGAAGTCGCGATGGCCGCGCTGCTGCGGTCCTGGGGCGTCACGCCCGACTTCCTGCTCGGCCACTCGATCGGCGAGTTCGCCGCCGCATACATCGCGGGTGTGTGGTCGTTGGAGGACGCCGCGAAGCTGGTCACCGCCCGCGGGCGGCTGATGGGTGCGCTGCCCGCGGGTGGCGCGATGGTCGCCTTGCAGGCCACCGAAGACGAACTCGACCTGCCCGACGGGGTCGGTATCGCCGCGGTCAACGGGCCGTCGTCGGTCGTGCTGTCCGGTGAGGAGGCCGCGGTGCTGGCCGTCGCCGCGCGTTTTCCGCAGCGGCGGGCCAAGCGGCTGCCCGTGAGCCACGCCTTCCACTCCGCGCTGATGGACGGCATGCTCGCCGACTTCCGCGCGGCCGCACGGAGCGTCACTTACGCCGAGCCGCGGATCCCCGTGGTCTCCGGCCTCACCGGTGACGTCGCCGACCTCCGGGACCCGGAGTACTGGGTGCGGCAGGTGCGGGAAGCCGTCCGGTTCGCCGACGGCGTCCGCACCCTGCACAGCCGAGGTGTCCGCCGGTTCGTCGAGATCGGGCCGGACGCCTCCCTGACCGCGCTCGCCGCCGACTGCGTGGCCGACGGCGTCTTCGTGCCCATGCAACGCAAGGACTCCGGCGAAGCGGCCGCCGCAGACCTCGGCCGGGCGCGGCTGTTCACCGCGGGCGTGGGCATCGACTGGGCCGGGATCTTCGACGGCACCGGCGCGCGCCGCGTCGAGCTGCCGACCTACCCGTTCCGGCGGGATCGCTTCTGGCTCGCGGCCACCGACCGGAACGCTCCGCCCGCCCGGCGTTACGAAGTCACCTGGCGCCCGATCGAACCGGCACCGGCGGCGGAGGCGCACTGGACCGTGTATGCGCCCGAAGCTCACGCCTGGGCGGAAGCCGCGGCGAAGGCCCTCGGCGCCCTCCACGTCACCGAGCTTCCGCAGGACGGTCCTGTGCTGGCGTTCCCGGACAGTGCTGCCGGGCTCGCGGCGCTCCTGCGCGACACACCGGCGAAGATCTGGTGCGCCACCACCGATCCCGGTGTTTTCGCGGTCGGCCGTGTCGCGGCGATCGAGCAGCCGCGTCGCTGGGGCGGCTGCGTCGAGCTGCCCGGTCAGCCGGACGAGGTCGCCGTCGCGCGCCTGTGTGCCGTCCTCGGCGGCCCGGAAGACGAGGTCGCGATCCGCGAAGACGGCGTGTACGCACGCCGGTTTGTCCCGGCCGCGCCCGCACCGGCGGGGTGGACGACTTCGGGCACCGCACTGGTCACCGGTGGCACGGGCGCGCTCGGCGCGGTCGTGGCCGAACGGCTGGCCAGCGCCGGATCGGAGCACCTGGTGCTGCTGTCGCGCCGTGGCGAGGACGCGCCGGGCGCAGCCGAGCTGCGCGAACGGCTCACCGCGCTCGGGGCCCAGGTCACCATCCACGCCTGCGACGCCGCCGACCACGCCGCACTGTCCACAGTGGTCACGAGCCTGGACGAGCTGCGGGTCGTGGTGCACACCGCGGGCGTCCTCGACGACGCGCTCCTCGACGAGGCCACCCCCGACCGGTTCGAGGCGGTCGCCCGGCCGAAGGTGACCGGCGCCCGCAACCTGCGGGAGCTGACGCACGACCTCGACGCTCTGGTGCTCTTCTCGTCCGTGGCCGGGGTGCTCGGCAACGGCGGCCAGGCCGCCTACGCGGCCGCGAACGCCGAACTCGACGCGCTTGCCCGGCAGTGGCGCGCCGAGGGGGTTCCGGCTGTGTCGATCGCCTGGGGTCCGTGGGCCGAAGGCGGCATGGCCGAAGCCGTCGACGACGACGTGCGGCGCAAGGGCCTGCGTCCGATGCCTCCCGAAGCGGCGGCCGAGGAGTTCGTCCGCGCGATCGTGGCGGGCGAGCCGGAGGTGACCGTCGCCGACTTCGACTGGCCGTCGTTCTTCGAAAGCTTCCGGAACGCCCCGGCGCTGGCCGAGATTCCCCGGCCCGGGGCCGAGGCCGCGGCGGAGTCGTCCACAGTGGACCTGCGGGCGCAGCTGGCCGGGCTGATCGAACCGCAGCAGCGGCGGCTGCTCGTCCAGCTCGTGCGGGACACAGTCGCGCGCGTGCTCGGTCACCCGGACAGCGCGAAGATCGGGCCGGACCGCGCGTTCACCGAACTGGGTTTCGACTCCCTGACCGCGGTCGAGCTGCGTAACCGGCTCGACGCCGCCACCGGGCTGGCCGTACCGGCCACGCTCGTGTTCGACCATCCGACCCCGGCGGCCCTCGCCGGGTACCTCTGGCAGGAACTGGCGGAGACCGGCCCGGCCCCGGCCGACCTCGATGGGCTGCTCGAGCGCCTCGAAGCGGCACTGGACCGGCTCGAACCCGACGGTGCGGAGCACGCCCGCGCGAGCGAACGCCTGCGGGCCCTCGCCGGCAGGCTGAGCGGCCCGGACTTCGTGCCCTCGTCCGACGAGGACCTCTTCGCCTTCATTGACCAGCAACTCGACGCCTGAACGGGGCGCAGCGACCGATGAGTGGGGACACCGTGGGTGAGAACGACAAGCTTCGCGACTACCTGACGCGAGTCACCGGCGAGCTGCAGCGCACGCGCGGCCGGCTCAGCGCCATCGAGGAGCGCGCGGCCGAGCCGATCGCGATCGTCGGGATGGGCTGCCGCTTCCCGGGCGGCGTGCGCTCCCCGGAAGCGTTCTGGGCACTGCTGACCGCCGGGGAGCACGGCATCACCGGGTTCCCCGAAGGCCGCGGCTGGGACGTCGGCGACCTCGTCGATCCCGATCCGGACCACCTCGGCACCAGTTACGTCGACCGCGGTGGTTTCCTCGACGGCGCCGACGAGTTCGACCCGGAGTTCTTCGGTATCTCGCCGCGCGAGGCGGTCTCGATGGACCCGCAGCAGCGCCTGCTGCTGGAGACGACGTGGGAAGCGCTCGAACGCGGCGGCATCGACCCCACCTCGTTGACCGGCCGCCGCGCCGGCGTGTTCGTCGGCACCAACGGCCAGGACTACGGCCGGGACCTGGTCAAGGGCGTCGAAGGCGTCGAGGGCTACCTCGGCACCGGTATCTCCGGCAGCGTCCTGTCCGGCCGGATCTCCTACGTGCTCGGGCTGGAAGGCCCTTCGGTCACGGTCGACACCGCGTGCTCGGCGTCGCTGGTCACCCTGCACCTCGCGGTCCGTGCGCTGCGGGCGGGCGAGTGCGACCTGGCCCTCTCCGGCGGCGCCACCGTGATGGCGAGCCCGGACGCGTTCATCGAGTTCTCCCGCCAGCGGGGCCTCGCCCGCGACGGCCTCGTCAAAGCCTTCGCGGCCGGTGCCGACGGCACGGCCTGGGGCGAGGGCGCGGGCATGATCGTGCTGGAACGGGTGTCCGACGCGCAGCGGAACGGGCACCGCGTGCTCGCCGTCGTCCGCGGCACCGCGGTCAACTCCGACGGCGCGTCCAACGGCCTCACCGCGCCCAACGGTCCGTCCCAGCAGCGGGTCATCCGCCAGGCGCTCGCCGACGCGCGGCTGTCGGCCAAGGACGTCGACGTCGTCGAGGCACACGGCACCGGTACCACGCTCGGCGACCCGATCGAGGTCCAGGCCCTGCAAGCCACCTACGGCCGCGAGCGCGGCGGGCGCGGCCCGTTGCTGCTCGGCTCGGTGAAGTCGAACATCGGGCACACCCAGGCCGCCGCAGGGGTCGCTGGTGTGATCAAGATGGTGCTCGCGCTGCAGCACGGCCACCTGCCGGCGACGCTGCACGTCGACGCCCCCAGCACCCAGGTCGACTGGTCGCCCGGCACCATCGAACTGCTGACGTCGGCGCGCGGCTGGTCGACGGCGGAGACCCGGCGGGCGGGGGTGTCGTCGTTCGGCATCAGCGGCACCAACTCCCACATCCTGCTGGAGCAGGCTCCCGCCGCCGAAGAGTCCACTGTGGACGAGCCGGTCGTGCCGGTCGTGCCATGGGTGCTGTCCGGACGCACTGAAGCCGCACTGCGTGCCCAGGCCCGCGCGCTGCTGGACGTCGACGGCGACCCGGCCGGCATCGGCTGGTCGCTGGACGCCACCCGCGCCACCTTCGAACACCGCGCGGTCGTCACCGGCACCGGTCTCGACGAGTTGCGGGCCGGGTTGTCCGCGGTCGCCGAAGGCGCTCCGGACGCCACGACCGGCGAAGCGACCGGCGGGCAGCTCGCCGTCTCCTTCACCGGGCAGGGCGCGCAGCGGCTCGGCATGGGCCGCGAGCTGTACGCGGCATACCCGGCGTTCGCCGCGGCCTTCGACGAGGTCTGCGCACTGCTGCCGGGCGTGCGCGAGATCGTCTTCGGCGACGACGCGAAAGCCTTGGAGGACACCGGAAATGCGCAGCCCGCGCTGTTCGCGCTCGAGGTCGCGCTCTACCGGCTCGTCGAGTCCTGGGGCGTGGTACCCGAGTTCCTGATCGGCCACTCGATCGGCGAGCTGGCGGCGGCCCACGTCGCCGGCGTCTGGTCCCTCGAGGACGCGGCCGAGCTGGTCGCCGCTCGCGGCCGGCTGATGAGCGCGCTGCCGCGCGGCGGCGCGATGTGCGCGATCGAAGCCGATGAGGACGAGGTCCGCGCCGCGCTGGTCCCGGGAGCCGACGTCGCCGCGATCAACGGCCCGCGGGCCGTCGTCGTGTCGGGTGACGAGGACGCCGTGCGGCAGGTGCAGTCGGTGTTCTCCGGCCGCCGCACCAAACGGCTCGCGGTCTCGCACGCGTTCCACTCCGCGCGGATGGAGGGCATGCTGGCCGAATTCGGCGAGGTCGCCCGCCGTGTCACGTACCGGACACCCGAGATCGCCCTCGTCTCGAACGTGACCGGCCGGATCGCCGCCACCGCCGAGATCACCGACCCGCAGTACTGGGTGCGGCACGTCCGCGAAGCCGTCCGGTTCGCCGACGGCGTCCGCGCGCTGGCCGACGCGGGCGTCACCCGCTTCCTCGAACTCGGCCCCGACGGTGTGCTGTCGGCGGCCGGCCAGGACAGTGTGGACGGGCTGGCCGACGGACTGTTCGTGCCCGCCTTGCGCCGTGACCGCCCCGAGGTCGAGACGCTGATCGCCGCGCTGGCGGCGGTGCACGTCCACGGCGGCACGGTCGGCTGGGCGGCGATGCTCGCCGGTGCGCGGCCGGTGGACCTGCCCACCTACCCGTTCCAGCGCGAAAGCTACTGGCTGCCGGCGAGCACGGCCACCGGGGACGCCGCCGGGCTCGGCCTCGGCTCGATCGAGCATCCGCTGCTCGGCGCGGCTGTGTCCGTCGCCGATGCCGACGGGTTCCTGTTCACCGGCAGCCTGTCGCTGCGCACGCACCCGTGGCTGGCCGGGCACACCGTGCACGGCCAGGTCGTCGTGCCCGGAACCGCGCTGGTCGAGCTGGCCGTGCGGGCCGCGGACGAGACGGGTCTGAGCGCGCTCGAAGAACTCACCCTGCAGACGCCACTGGTGCTCCCGGAGACCGGCGCCGTGCAGGTGCAGCTGTGGGCCGGTGCGCCGGAAGAGTCCGGCCGCCGCCCGCTGACCGTCCACTCGCGCCCGCACGGTGCGGGTGACTGGACCCTGCACGCCACCGGTTCGCTGTCCGCGGCCGCAGCCACCCCGGACTGGGACCTGGCCGAGTGGCCGCCGCCGGGGGCGGAGGCCGTATCACTGGACGGCCGCTACGACGAGCTGGCGGCGGCGGGCCTCGGGTACGGCGAGACGTTCCGGGGCCTGCGCGCGGTGTGGCAGGACGGCGACGCCACCTACGCCGAGGTGGCGCTGCCGGAAAGCGCCCGCGACCAGGCGGGCCGGTTCGGGCTGCACCCGGCCCTGCTCGACGCGGCCCTGCACGCCCTCGCGTCCGGGACCGGTCCGGCGCGGCTGCCGTTCGCGTGGAGTGACGTCGTCCTGCACGCCTCCGGCGCCGCCGAGCTTCGCGTCGAGCTGACCGCGTCGGGCACCGACGCCGTGGCGTTGCGGGTCGCCGACGGCACCGGTGCGCCGGTCGCCACGGTCGGATCCCTGGTCGTACGCCCGGTCTCGGCCGCCCAGCTGCGCCCCTCGGCCGGCCGCGACGGGCTGTACGAGGTGGCTTGGCAGCCGGTCACGGTGACCGGGGACGCCCCGCGTTGGGCGCACTGGCCCGACGTCGCCGAGGTCGTCGTCCACCGGGCCACCGGCGACGACGTGCACGCCCTCACCGGCGAGGTCCTCGACGTGCTCAAGACGTTCCTGGCCGAGGAACGCTATGCGGACGCGAAACTGCTCGTGTGGACCGGACCGTCCGATGTGGACCCGGTCGCCGCCGCGGTGTGGGGCCTGGTGCGCAGTGCGCAGTCCGAGCACCCCGGCCGGTTCCTGCTGGCCGGCACCGATGAGCTGACCGGCGAGCCCGCCGGCGAGCTCGTCGGCAGGGTGCTGGCCGCGGGCGAACCGCAGATCGCCGTCCGCGACGGGGAACTGCGCGTCCCGCGGCTGGTCACCCCCGAATCGGCCGGCCGGCTGCTGCCGCCCAGCGGGAACTGGCGCCTCGGCCTCGCGGGCAAGGGCACCTTCGACCAGCTGACCCTGGAACCGGTGTCGGAGGAGCCGCTCGGTCCGCTCGGGGTGCGGGTCGCCGTGCGCGCGGCCGGGCTGAACTTCCGGGACGTGCTCAACGCACTCGGCATGTACCCGGGCGAGGCGGGCCTGCTCGGCAGCGAGTTCGCCGGCACCGTGCTCGAGGTGGGCGCGGACGTCGGCGACCTGCGGCCGGGGGACGAGGTGATGGGCCTGGTCTCCGGGGGCGCCGGTCCGGTCGCGGTGGCCGAGCGGCCGATGATCACCCGCAAACCCGCGGCCTGGACCCACGAGCAGGCGGCCAGCACGCCGCTGGTCTTCCTCACCGCGTACTACGCGCTCGTCGACCTCGCCGGCCTGCGGGCCGGGGAGTCCATCCTGATCCACGCCGCCGCCGGCGGCGTCGGCATGGCGGCGACCCAGCTCGCCCGGCACCTCGGCGCCGAGGTCTACGGCACGGCCAGCGAAGGCAAGCAGCACGTCCTTCGCGCGGCCGGTCTCGACGACACCCACATCGCCTCCAGCCGCACCCTCGAGTTCGCGGAGCGGTTCAGCGGCATCGACGTCGTCCTCAACGCGCTGGCCGGGGACTTCGTCGACGCGTCGTTGCGCACGATGGCGCCGGGTGGCCGGTTCCTGGAGATGGGCAAGACCGACATCCGGGAGGGCGAGGGTTATCAGGCGTTCGATCTGATCGACGCCGGTCCCGAGCGCACCGCGCAGATGTGGGACGCCCTGATCGAGTTGTTCGAGTCCGGGGCGCTGACGCCGCTGCCCGTGCGCTCGTGGGACGTGCGCGAAGCGCGGGAAGCCTTCCGGTTCCTCAGCCAGGCACGGCACATCGGCAAGATCGCCCTCACCGTCCCGCGTTCGCTCGACCCCGCGCGGACGGTCCTGGTCACCGGCGGCACCGGGGGACTGGGCGCGCTGGTGGCCCGGCACCTGGTGCGCGACCACGGCGTCCGGAAGCTCCTGCTGACCAGCCGTCGCGGCCCGGACGCCCCCGGCGCCGCGGAACTGCGCGCCGAACTCACCGGGCTCGGCGCCCACGTCGACGTCGCCGCCTGCGACGTGGCCGACCGCGGCGCCGTGGCCGCCCTCCTCGACGACGTCGAGCTGACCGGCGTCGTCCACGCCGCCGGTGTCCTCGACGACGGCACTGTCGACGCGCTCACCCAGGAACGCCTCGACCACGTCCTCGGGCCGAAGGCCGACGCGGCGCGCCACCTCCACGAGCTGGCCGGTGACGTCGACCTGTTCGTCACGTTCTCCTCTGCCGCCGGCGTCCTCGGCGCGCCAGGGCAGGGAAACTACGCCGCTGCCAACGCCTACCTCGACGCTCTCGCGGCGCAGCGCCGCGCACAGGGGCTCGCGGGGCAGTCGCTGGCCTGGGGCCCGTGGGCCGCGGGCATGGGCGAGGCGATGGGGGAGGCGCATCTGGCGCGCCTGCGCTCCGGCGGCACGCCCGCGCTCCCGGTCGACGAAGGGCTCGCGTTGTTCGACGCGGCACTGGCCGCGGGTTCGCCGCTGGCCGTGCCGGTGAAGCTGGACTTGCCGGTGCTGGCCGCGGCGGCCGTGTCCGAGCCGCTGCCGCCGTTGCTGGGCGCACTGGTGAAGCCGGGCCGCCGGGCCGCGAAGTCCGGTGGCGGCCAGGACTCGTCGCTGGCGCGGCGGCTGGCCGGGCGCACCGAGGCCGAGCAGGACCGCGAACTGCTCGACCTGGTGCGTACGCAGATCGCGCTGGTGCTCGGCCACGTCACCGCCGCCACCGTCGAACCCGGCCGCGGTTTCCTGGACCTCGGCTTCGACTCGCTCACCGCTGTCGAGCTGCGCAACCGCCTCGGAGCCGTGACCGGCCTGCGGCTGCCCGCGACGGTGATCTTCGACCATCCGACGCCGGTTGCCCTTGCCGGATACGTCCGCGCGGAACTGCTCGGCGACCTCGCCGCCGGATCCCGTGTCCGCGCCCGCGTCGTCGACGGCGACGAGCCGATCGCCATCGTCGCGACCAGCTGCCGCTTCCCCGGCGCGAGCACGCCGGAGGAGCTCTGGCGGCTGGTCGCCGAGGGACGCGAGGGACTCAGCCCGTTCCCCACCGACCGCGGCTGGGATCTGGCCGCACTGTTCGACCCGACTCCGGGCAAACAAGGCGTCTCCCACACGCGCACCGGCGGTTTCCTGCCCGCCGCGGGCGAATTCGACCCGGAGTTCTTCGGGATCGCCCCGCGCGAGGCGCTGGCCATGGATCCGCAGCAGCGACTGCTGCTGGAGATCGCGTGGGAGGCGTTCGAGCGGGCCGGCATCCCGCCGGGCACCCTGCGCGGCAGCGACACCGGTGTGTTCACCGGCGCCATCTACCACGAATACGCCTCCCGGCTGACGAAGATTCCCGAAGAGGTCGAAGGGTTCCTCGGCACCGGCACGTCCGGTGCGATGATGTCCGGCCGCGTCTCCTACACCTTCGGGTTCGAGGGCCCGGCCGTCTCGGTCGACACCGCGTGCTCCTCGTCGCTGGTCGCGATGCACCTGGCGAGCCAGGCCCTGCGCTCCGGCGAGTGCTCGCTGGCGCTGGCCGGCGGCGTCACGATCATGGCCAACCCGGATCCGTTCGTCGACTTCAGCAAGCAGAGCGCGATGGCGCTCGACGGCCGCTGCAAGGCGTTCGCCGACGGCGCTGACGGCGTCAGCTGGGGCGAGGGCGCCGGCTTCGTGCTGCTGGAGAAGCTGTCCGACGCCCGCCGCAACGGCCACCCGGTCCTCGCGCTGCTCAAGGGCTCCGCGGTCAACCAGGACGGCGCCTCGAGCGGGCTCACCGCGCCCAACGGGCCCGCGCAGCAACGCGTGATCCGCCAGGCGCTGGCCAACGCCGGACTGTCCACAGCGGACGTCGACGCCGTCGAGGCACACGGCACCGGTACCCGCCTCGGCGACCCCATCGAGGCACAGGCCCTGCTGGCCACCTATGGCCAGGACCGCACCGAGCCGCTGCTGCTCGGCTCGGTGAAGTCCAACTTCGGACACACCCAGGCCGCGGCCGGTGTCGCCGGAGTGATCAAGATGGTCGAGGCGATGCACCACGGCGTCGTCCCGGCGACACTGCACGTCGACGAGCCCTCGGCCCAGGTCGACTGGGAGACCGGCGCGATCCGCGTGGCCACCGGTGCCCAGCCGTGGCCGGAGACCGGACGACCGCGCCGGGCCGGTGTCTCGTCGTTCGGCTTCAGCGGCACCAACGCCCACGTCGTGCTCGAACACGTGCCCGCCGAAGAGTCCGCGAGCGAACCCGCGCCGCCCGCGGTACTGCCCTGGGTGTTGTCGGGCCGCTCCGAGGAGGCACTGCGGGCGCAGGCCGCGCGGCTGGCGGAGGTCACCGCCGAACCACTCGACGTCGCCTGGTCGCTGGCCACCGCCCGCACCGCGCACGAGCGGCGCGCGGTCGTGGTCGGCACCGACCCCGCGGTGCTGCGGGCCGGGCTCGCCGCGTTCGCCGACACCGGCCGGGCGGCCAATGTCGTGAGCGGACGCGCGGTCACCGGCCGCCTCGCCGCACTGTTCACCGGGCAGGGCTCGCAGCGGCTCGGCATGGGCCGCGGCCTCGCCGGGGCCTTCCCGGCCTTCGCGGCCGCCCACGACGAAATCCGAGCCCTGCTGCCGGGGATCGCCGACGTCACCGACGCCGACGTCCTCAACCGCACCGGTACCGCCCAGCCCGCGATCTTCGCCCTGGAAGTGGCGTTGTACCGGCTGTACGAATCCTGGGGCGTCACCCCGGACTTCCTCGCCGGGCACTCCGTGGGCGAGATCGCGGCCGCGCACGTCGCCGGAGTGTTCTCCCTCGAGGACGCGGCGAAGCTCGTCGAGGCCCGCGGGCGCCTGATGGAGGCGTTGCCCGGGGGCGGCGCGATGGTCGCGGTCCAGGCGACCGAGTCCGAGGTGGCCGGGTACCTGTCCGACGAGGTTTCGCTCGCCGCGGTCAACGGGCCGTCCGCCGTCGTGCTGTCCGGTGTGGACAGTGCGGTGCGGGCGGTCGCGGCGCGGTTTGCCCGGGACGGCCGCCGCACCAAGCACCTCGTGGTCTCGCACGCGTTCCACTCGGCACTGATGGAGCCGATGCTGGCGGAGTTCGAGACGGTCGCCCGCTCGCTGTCCTACGCCGAGCCGCGCATCCCGATCGCCTCGACGGTCACCGCCGGTGCGGATTTCACCGACCCGGCCTACTGGGTGACCCACGTCCGCGAGCCCGTGCGGTTCGCCGACGCGGTGGCGCACCTGGCTGCCGACGGCGTCACGACGTTCCTCGAACTGGGCCCGGACGCCGTCCTCGCCGCGATGGGCCCAGATGCGGTGGGTACAGCTGCGGTGGGCCCGGAGGCGGTGTTCGTCCCGGCGCTGCGGAAGGACCAGGACGAAGCCCGCGCAGCCGTGTCGGCGCTGGGTGCGATCCATGCCGCCGGTGCACCGGTCGACTGGACCCGCTTCTTCGACGGCACCGGCGCACGCCCGGCGGCACTCCCGACCTATCCCTTCCAGCGCCGCCGGTTCTGGCTGCTGCCCACCCCGGGCGGCGGGGACGCCACCGCGCTCGGCCTCGGCGCCCTCGACCACCCGCTGCTCGGCGCGGCCGTCGCGCTGCCCGAGCGCGGCGGACTGGTGCTCACCGGGCGGCTGTCGCTCGACGAGCAGCCGTGGCTGGCCGGGCACCGGGTGCGCGGCGCGGTTCTGCTGCCGGGGACGGCGTTCGCCGAGCTGGCCGTGCGGGCCGGCGACGAAGCCGGGTGCGGGGAAGTCGAGGAGCTCACCCTGCAGTCCCCGCTGGTCCTGACCACGACGCCGGTGCAGCTGCGGGTGTCCCTTTCCGACGCGGATCCCCGCGGCCGCCGCACTCTCGCCGTGCATTCCCGTCCCCAGGACGCGGATGCCGGCTGGGACCTGCATGCGACCGGTTCGCTCATCCCGGCCGGCGGCGAGCCCGCGGCCGAGACCGAGTGGCCGCCCGCCGGGGCCGAAGCCGCCGACCTGGACGGCTTCTACGCCACGCTCGCCGACGCCGGACTCGGTTACGGCGAGCCGTTCCGCGGTCTGCGAGCCGCCTGGCGGCGCGGTGAAGACGTCTTCGCCGAGGTCGCGTTGCCCGAAGGCACCGACGTCACCGGCTTCGGCCTGCATCCGGCGCTGCTGGACGCGGTCCTGCACGCGGTCGGTCTGACCGGTGGCCCCGCTCGGCTGCCGTTCTCGTGGACCGGCCTGCGCCTGCACGCCACCGGCGCGAGCACGCTGCGGGCCAAGCTCACCCCCGCCGGCCAGGACGCCGTCGCGCTGACCGTCACCGACGGCACCGGTGCACCGGTGCTGACCGCGGCCTCGCTGAGCCTGCGCCCGGTCGGCGACGCCCCGCTGCCCAGCGCGGCCGGGGACGGGGTGTTCACTGTGGACTGGATCCCGGTCGCGTTGCCCGCGGAGGCCCCGGAGATCGACGTCTGGCGGGCCACGTCGGCCGAGGCCACGCTCGCCGAACTGCAGGACCGGCTCGCCGGGGACGGCCGGGTCGTCGTGCACGTGCCCGGCGGCACTGCGGAGCACGCCGCCGTCGCGGGCCTGGTTCGCAGCGTGCAGGCCGAGTACCCGGACCGCGTGATCCTCGTGCACGGCACCGGCGACCCCGGCGACCCCGGCGATATTGCCGCCGCGGCCGCGACCGGCGAGCCCGAGATCGCGTTCACCGGTGACGGCCCGCGCGTCCCGCGGCTGGCCCGCGCCCGCGCCACCGCCGACCCGGACTGGACGCTCGACGGCACCGTCCTGGTCACCGGCGGAACCGGCGGGCTCGGTGCCCAGGTCGCCGGGCGGCTGGCCGAGCGCCACGGTGTCCGGCACCTGCTGCTCGTGGGCCGGCGCGGCGCGGACGCCCCCGGCGCGGAGGAGCTGCGCCGCGAGCTGACCGGGCTGGGCGCCGAGGTGACGTTCGCCGCCTGCGACGTCGCCGACCGCGCGCAGCTGGAGTCGGTGCTCGCGCTCGTCCCGGCCGAGCAGCCGCTGACCGGTGTAGTGCACGCGGCCGGTCTGCTCGACGACGGCGTCTTCGCCGCGATGACCCCCGAGCGGCTTGCCGCGGTCGCGGCCCCCAAGGCGGTCGCGGCGCAGCACCTGCACGAGCTGACCGGCGACCTGAAGCTGTTCGTCACGTTCTCCTCGATCGCCGGTGCGCTCGGCGCCCCCGGGCAGGCCAACTACGCCGCCGCCAACGGGTTCCTCGACGGCCTGGCCGTGCAGCGCCGCGCCGAGGGGCGTCCGGGCACGTCGATCGCCTACGGCCTCTGG
Organism: Amycolatopsis jiangsuensis; assembly: GCF_014204865.1. Taxonomy (NCBI): domain Bacteria; kingdom Bacillati; phylum Actinomycetota; class Actinomycetes; order Pseudonocardiales; family Pseudonocardiaceae; genus Amycolatopsis; species Amycolatopsis jiangsuensis. Next base: position 1,471,278 of record NZ_JACHMG010000001.1, on the reverse strand, counting down.
GAAACCGGCATGGGCGACGGCCGGGCGGGCGCGGCAGGCTTCACGCCGCTGACCGTCGAGGCCGGGCTCGAGCTGTTCGACCTCCTCGCGCTCGGCGACGACCCGTGCCCGGTCGCGACCCGGCTGGACCTGCCGGCGCTGCGGGCCGCGGGCGAGGTCCCGCACGTCCTGCGCGGGCTGGTCCGCGTACCGCGCCGCCGCACCGCGGGTGACGCCGAAGCAGCCGGTCTGCGCCGGCGCCTGACCGGACTGCCCGCGGCCGAGCAGGCGCGGCTGGTGACCGAACTGGTCCGCACCGAGGCCTCGATGGTGCTCAGTCACACCAGCCCGGACGCCGTCGAGGCCGACCGCGCGTTCGGCGATCTCGGGTTCGACTCGCTGACCGCCGTCGAGTTCCGCAACCGCCTCGGCGCGGCCACCGGACTGCGGCTGCCCGCGACGCTGACCTTCGACCACCCGAACCCGCGGTCGCTCGCCGCGTTCCTGCTCGCCGAGCTGCTCGGCACGGACGAAGAGCCGGCCACGCCGGTGAACGCCCCGGCGCACTCGGGCGAGGACCCGATCGTCATCGTCGGCATGGCCTGCCGCTACCCGGGCGGGGTGACCACGCCCGAGCAGCTGTGGGACCTGGTTTCCGGTGGCCGCGACGGCGTCACCCGGTTCCCCACCGACCGCGGCTGGGACGTCGAGGGAATCTACGACCCCGATCCCGACCAGCCCGGCAAGACCTACACGCGGGAAGGCGGTTTCCTGCACGACGCCGGGGACTTCGACCCGGAGTTCTTCGGCATCTCGCCGCGCGAGGCACTGGCGATGGACCCGCAGCAGCGCCTGCTGCTGGAAGTGTGCTGGGAGGCGATCGAGCGGTCCGGCACCGACCCCGCCACGCTCAAGGGCAGCCCCACGGGCGTGTTCGCCGGCGTGATGTACCACGACTACGGCACCCGGCTCGGCGACGTGCCCGATGACGTCGAAGGCTTCCTCGGCACGGGGACCTCCGGCAGCGTCCTGTCCGGCCGAGTCGCCTACACCCTGGGTCTGGAAGGGCCTGCGGTGTCGGTGGACACGGCGTGCTCGTCCTCGCTGGTCGCCCTGCACTGGGCCATGCAGGCCCTGCGCTCGGGGGAGTGCTCGCTGGCATTGGCCGGCGGAGTCACCGTGATGGCCACGCCGGAGACGTTCATCGGGTTCTCGCGTCAGCGCGGTCTGGCCACCGACGGTCGCTGCAAGTCGTTCTCCGCCGACGCCGACGGCACCGGCTGGGCCGAAGGCGCCGGGATGCTCGTGCTGGAGCGGCTGTCGGACGCCCGCCGCCACGGGCACCGCGTGCTGGCCATGGTCAACGGCACCGCGGTCAACTCCGACGGCGCGTCCAACGGCCTCACCGCGCCCAACGGCCCGTCGCAGCAACGGGTGATCCGGCAGGCACTGGCGGCCGCGGGCGTCGAATCGTCCACTGTGGACGCTGTCGAGGCGCACGGCACCGGCACGACCCTCGGCGACCCGATCGAGGCGCAGGCGCTGCTGGCCACCTACGGCCGCGAGCGTGACGCCGAGCCGCTGTACCTCGGCTCGGTGAAGTCGAACTTCGGGCACACCCAGGCCGCCGCGGGGGTGGCCGGCATCATCAAGATGGTCCAGGCCATGCACCACGGCGTGCTCCCGCCGACGCTGCACGTGGGCACGCCGAGCCCGCACGTCGACTGGGAAACCGGCGACGTCGAGCTCCTCACCGAGGGTCGCCCCTGGCCGGAGACCGGGCGGTCGCGCCGCTCCGCGGTGTCCTCGTTCGGGATCAGCGGCACCAACGCGCACGTCATCCTCGAACAGGCCCCGGCGGAGGCCGCGGCGCCGCGCGAGGTGACCGCGCCCGCGCTCGTTCCGTGGGCGCTGTCGGGTCGCAGCGACGAATCCCTGCGTGAGCAGGCCGTGCGCCTGCTGTCCGTGGACGGCGAGCCGGTCGACGTCGGCCTGTCGCTCGCCACGGCCCGCACCGCGCACGAACGCCGGGCCGTGGTGCTCGGCGCGTCGGAGGCGCAGCTGCGCGCCGGGCTGGATGCGGTGGCGTCCGGAGTGGACAGTGACTCGGTCGTCACCGGGCGCGTGCTGCCCGGCCGCACCGCGATGCTGTTCACCGGGCAGGGCTCGCAGCGCGACGACATGGGATCGGGTCTCTACGCGGCCTTCCCGGCTTTCGCCGCCGCCTACGACGAAGTGTGCGCGCACCTGCCCGGGATCGGCGACGGCGCGGACCTCACCCGGACCGGCCACGCGCAGCCGGCCCTCTTCGCGCTCGAAGTCGCGTTGTACCGGCTCGCCGAGTCGTGGGGTGTCGTGCCCGACTTCGTCGCCGGGCACTCCATCGGCGAGATCGCCGCGGCACACGTCGCCGGCGTGCTTTCGCTGGCCGACGCGGCCCGGCTCGTCGAGGCACGGGGACGCCTGATGGAGGCGCTGCCCGAGGGTGGCGCGATGGTGGCCGTGCAGGCTTCGGAGGACGAGGTCCGGGAGCACCTGACCCCGAAGGTGTCGCTGGCCGCGGTCAACGGGCCTGGTTCGGTCGTGCTGTCCGGGGCAGCCTCGCCGACGCTCAAGCTGGCCAAGAAGTTCGAGAAGCTGGGCCGGCGCACCAAGCGTCTCGAGGTTTCGCACGCGTTCCACTCGGCACTGATGGAGCCGATGCTGGCGGAGTTCGCCGACGTCGTGCGCGAACTGGCGTTCGACGCGCCGCGGATCCCCTTCGTGTCCACTGTGGACGGCGAACGCACCGATCGGGTCGCGGACCCGGAGTACTGGATCGAGCACGTGCGGGCGACCGTGCGGTTCACCGACGGGCTGTCCTGGCTGCGTGAAGCCGGGGTCTCGAAGTTCCTGGAGGTCGGACCGTCCGCGGTGCTGACCGCGCTCGCTGCCGACGACGCGTTCGCGGTGCCGTTCCTTCGCGCCGACCGCGACGAGGTCACCACCGCGCTCACCGCGCTGGCCGCTGCGCACACCCGCGGCGTTCCGGTCGACTGGGCGGCGTTCTTCGGCCCCACCGGCGCTCGGGTGGTCGGCCTGCCGACCTCGGTGTTCGAGCGCCGCCACTTCTGGCTGGCCGCCGGCACCGGTGCGGGCGACGTCCGCGCCGCCGGGCTGCGGACGGCCGGGCACCCACTACTCGGCGCCGCGGTCCCGTTCGCCGACGGTGACGGATTCCTGTTCACCGGCCGGCTTTCGGTGGCCACGCACCCGTGGCTGGCCGGGCACTCGGCGTTCGGCGAGGTCCTCGTGCCGGGCACCGGCCTGCTGGAGCTGGCGATCCGCGCCGCCGACGAGGCGGGGTGCGCGGGCATCGAGGAGCTGACCCTGGCGGCACCGCTGGTACTGCAGGGGCCGGTGGACGTCCAGGTGCTCGTCGGTGCGGCCGACGCGGCGGGACGGCGTCCGGTCTCGATCCACTCGCGCGCCGCGGAGGGAGAGTGGACCGAGCACGCGACCGGCACGCTCACGCCGGAAGCGGACACAGCGCCGGCCGGGCTCGCCGAGTGGCCACCGGCCGCCGAGCCGGTGGCCTTGGACGGGTTCTACTCCGACCTGGCCACGGCCGGCCTCGACTACGGCCCGCCGTTCCGCGGCCTCACCACCGCGTGGCGGACCGGCGACACGGTGTTCGCCGAGGTGGCACTGCCGGAGGACACCGACGTCGCCGGGTTCGGCCTGCACCCGGCTCTGCTCGACGCGGCCCTGCACACGCTCGGCCTGCTGCCGGGCGAGGGCACGCGGTTGCCGTTCCTGTTCGGCGCGGTGACCCTGCACGCCACCGGCGCGACGGCACTGCGGGTGCGGGTGACCGCGTCCGGCCCGGACACGGTCTCGGTGCTGGCGACGGACGCGACCGGTGCGCCGGTCGCCACGCTGGGCACGGTGACGGTCCGCGCGGCCGAGGCACCGCGGACCCGGCCGACCGATTCGCTGTACCAACTGACGTGGGCCGAGGTCCCGGCCCACCAGGACGTGGTGGCGTTCGCCCCGCTCGCGTCGCCGGGCGAGGAGATCCCGCCGGCCCTGGTGTTCACCGCCCCGGACGGTTCCCCGCACGACGCGCTGGCGGCGAGCCTGCGGGCGGTCCGGGCATTCCTGGCCGACGACCGGTTCGCCGGCGCGCGGCTGGTGATCCGCACCGACGCCACCCCGGCCGGCGCGGCGGTCCGCGGACTGGCTCGGAGCGCGGCTTCCGAGCACCCGGACCGATTCCTGGTCCTGGAAGGCGAAACCGCGAGCACCGGCGAGGCTGATGTCCGGGAAGCCGGGGTCCGCGAAGAAAGGGTCCGCGAGGAGCCCGCCGCCGGTGGCGAACTGCCTGCGCGCATCCGCGAGGAGGTCGCACTCGCCCTGGCCACCGGGGAGCCGGAAGTCCGCGTCCGCGGCCACGTCACCGAAGCGCCCCGGCTCGCCAGGGCGACCGCCGGCGACCCCGTCACCTGGGGTGCGGGCACCGTCCTCATCACCGGTGGCACGGGCGGCATCGGCGCCGCCGTCGCGCGGCACCTCGCCGCTTCACAGGGCGTCAACCTGGTCCTCACCAGCCGCCGGGGCCTCGACGCGCCGGGCGCCGCGGGTCTGGCCGAAGAACTCGGCGCGGAGGTCGTCGCCTGTGACGTCACCGACCGGGCCGAGCTGGAAGCCCTCGTCGGCCGCATCGGCGATCTCACCGGTGTCGTGCACGCCGCCGGCGTGCTCGACGACGGCGTCCTCACCGAGCTGACCCCGGAACGCTTCGGGACGGTCCTGCGGCCCAAGGCCGGCGCCGCCGAAGTCCTCCACGAACTGACCCGGGACCGGCCGCTGACCCGGTTCGTCCTGCTGTCCTCGGTCTCCGGCATCCTCGGCGGCCCCGGCCAGGCCAACTACGCGGCGGCCAACGCACTGCTCGACGACCTCGCCCGCCGCCGGCACGCCGAGGGCCTGCCCGCGACCTCGCTCGCCTACGGCCTGTGGGCCGGCGGGATGGGTGGTCGGTCCGATGTGGACCGTCTCGCCCGTGCCGGGTTCGGCGCGTTCACCGACGCCGAGGGCCTGGCCCTCTTCGACGCCGCGCTGGCGGCCGGGACCCCGGTCCCGGTGCCGGTCAAGCTCGACCTGCCCACGCTGCGCACTCTGGCCCGGACCACCGAGCCACCGCCGGTGCTGCGCGGGCTCGTCCGCGTGCCGAAACGCCGGGGCGCCGCCAACGCCGCGGCCGCCGCCGGCCTGGCCGCCACCCTCGCGGGGCTGTCCCCGGCCGACCGGGAGACCCATCTGCTCGACCTGGTCCGCAGGCACGTCGCCGGCGTCCTGGGCCACGGCGCCGCCTCGATCGAGTCCGGGCGTGCCTTCACCGAACTGGGCTTCGACTCGCTCACCGCCGTCGAACTGCGCAACCGCCTCGGCGAGGCGACCGGGCTCCGGCTGCCGGCCACCCTGGTCTTCGACCATCCGACGCCGGCCGCGCTGGCCGCCTTCATCGGGACGGAACTGGGCGGGGAAGCAGCCACTGCGGACGAAACGCCGGTCGTCGCGGCCCAGCCGGACGAGCCGATCGCGATCGTCGCGATGAGCTGCCGGTTCCCCGGTGGCGTCAGCTCGCCCGAGGACCTGTGGCAGCTGGTCGCCGACGGCACCGACGCGATCACGCCGCTGCCCGCCGACCGCGGCTGGGACCTCGACCGGCTCTACGATCCCGATCCGGACCACCCGGGCACGTCGTACGCCCGCGAAGGCGGCTTCCTGCACGACGCCGCCGAGTTCGACGCGGAGTTCTTCGGCATCTCACCGCGCGAAGCGCTCACCGTCGACCCGCAGCAGCGGCTGTTGCTGGAGACCGCGCACGAGGCGTTCGAGCGCGCCGGCATCGATCCGGTCACGCTCAAGGGCAGCGCCACCGGTGTGTTCGCCGGCGTGATGTACGACGATTACGCCTCGCGGCTGGCCGCCACCCCGGACGGGATGGAAGGCCTGCTCGGCACCGGCAGCGCGAGCAGTGTGCTGTCCGGCCGCGTCGCCTACACCTTCGGGCTGGAAGGCCCGGCGGTGTCGGTGGACACGGCGTGCTCCTCGTCGCTGGTCGCACTGCACTGGGCCGCTCAGGCCCTGCGGTCGGGGGAATGCTCGCTCGCGCTCGTCGGCGGCGCGACCGTGATGTCCAGCCCGAATCCGTTCATCGAGTTCTCCCGCCAGCGCGGTCTGGCCGCCGACGGCCGCTGCAAGCCCTTCGCGGCCGCCGCCGACGGCACCGCCTGGGCCGAAGGTGCCGGGTTCCTGTTGCTCGAACGGCTTTCGGAGGCGCGCCGCCACGGCCGCCGGATCCTCGCCGTCGTCAAGGGTTCCGCGGTGAACTCCGACGGCGCGTCCAACGGTCTCACCGCCCCGAACGGCCCCTCGCAGCAGCGGGTCATCCGCCGGGCGCTGGCCGCCGCGGGCGTCGAACCGTCCGGAGTGGACGTCGTGGAAGCGCACGGCACCGGTACCGCGCTCGGCGACCCGATCGAGGCACAGGCGGTGCTGGCCACCTACGGCCAGGACCGCGACGAGCCGCTGTGGCTCGGCTCGGTCAAGTCCAACATCGGCCATACCCAGGCCGCCGCCGGGCTCGCCGGGATCATCAAGGTGGTCGAGGCCATGCACCACGGTGTGCTGCCGAAGACCCTGCACGTCGACGAGCCGTCGCCGCACGTCGACTGGAGCGAAGGCGCGGTCCGGCTGCTCACCGAGGCCCGGCCGTGGCCGTCGGCCGGGCGCCCGCGCCGCGCGGCGGTGTCGTCGTTCGGCATCAGCGGCACCAACGCCCACGTCGTCCTCGAACAGGCCCCGGACCAGCCGGCGCCCGCGCGGACCCCGGTGCGGCCCGCGCTGATGCCGTGGGTGCTGACCGCCCGCACCGACGAAGCGCTGCGCGCCCAGGCCGGACGGTTGCTCGGCACCGTGGGCTTCGCCGACCCCGTGGACATCGCCTACTCACTGGCCACCACGCGCACGGCGTTCGAGCGTCGGGCCGTGCTCACCGGCAACGTCCGGGCCGGGCTGGCCGCGCTGGCCGGGGGCCGCACCGAGCCCGGCGTCGTCACCGGGCGCGCGTCCGGCGGGAAGCTCGCCTTCCTCTTCACCGGGCAGGGTGCCCAGCGCCTCGGCATGGGATCCGGTCTGTACCAGGCGTTCCCGGCGTTCGCGGCCGCTTACGACGAGGTGTGCGCCCTGCTTCCGAGCGTGCGTGAGGTCACCGACGCCGACGTGCTCAACCGCACCGGCACCGCCCAGCCCGCCCTCTTCGCGCTGGAAGTCGCGCTGTTCCGGTTGCTGGAGTCGTGGGGCATCCGCCCGGACCTCCTGGCCGGGCACTCCGTCGGCGAGCTCGCCGCGGCCCACGTGTCCGGGGTGCTGTCGCTGGCGGACGCGGCGAAACTCGTCGAAGCACGCGGCCGTCTCATGCAGGCGCTGCCCGAGGGCGGCGCGATGGTCGCGGTCGCCGCGAGCGAGACCGAGGTCGCCGAGTTCCTGTCCGGCGAGGTGGGCCTGGCCGCTGTCAACGGGCCGGAGGCCGTCGTGCTGTCCGGGGTGGCCGGTCCGGTGCACGCGGCCGCCGCGGCGCTCGCCGAACGCGGCCGCCGCACCAAGCCCCTGGTCGTCTCGCACGCGTTCCACTCGGTCCTGATGGAGCCGATGCTGGCCGACTTCGAGGCGGTCGCCCGGTCGCTGGACTATGCCGAGCCACGGATCCCGATCATCTCCACGGTCACCGGTCAGCCCGCCGGCGAGCTGACCGATCCCGCCTACTGGGTGCGGCACGTGCGGGAGCCGGTGCGGTTCGCCGACGGCGTCCGCGCACTCACCGAGGCCGGGGCGACCCGGTTCGCCGAGCTGGGACCGGACGGCGTGTTGTCCGCGATGGGGCTCGACAGCGCCCCGGACGCGGCGTTCGTCCCGGTGCTGCGCAAGGACCGCGACGAGCGGGCCACGGCCGAGACCGCCTTTGCGCGGCTCGTCAGCTCGGGGGTGGCCGTCGACTGGACGGCGTTCTTCGCGGGCACCGACGCCCACGCGGTCCCGCTGCCCACCTATGCCTTCCAACGCGAACGCTTCTGGCTCGACGCGCCGACGCCGGCCGGTGACGCGGCCGGGCTCGGCCTGGCCGCGGCGGAGCACCCGCTGCTCGGCGCCACCGTGGCGACCGCGGGCGAGGACGGCCTGGTCGCCTACGGCAGGCTGTCCCGCGCGGCCCAGCCGTGGCTGGCCGACCACGCGGTGCTCGGCACCGTGCTGGTCCCGGGCGCGGCACTGGTCGAGCTGGCCGTGCGGGCCGGGGCCGAACTGGGCTGTGGCCGGCTGGCCGAGCTGACCCTCGCCACTCCCGTGGTGCTTCCCGGCACCGGTGGGCTGGCCGTGCAGGTCGTGCTGGGCGCCCCGGACGGCGACGGCCGCCGCCCGGTGTCGATCCACAGCCGCCGCCCGGACGCGCCGGCCGGTGAGCCGTGGACCGCGCACGCGACCGGGGTGCTCGCCACCGGCGAAGGCCACCCGGCCGCCGACCCCGCGCCGTGGCCTCCCGCCGGGGCGGAAGCCCTCGACGTCACCGAGCTGTACCCGGGCCTCGCCGAAGCCGGATTGCAGTACGGGCCGGTGTTCCGGGGCCTGACCGCCGCGTGGCGGGTGGGCGGGGACGTCTGCGCCGAGCTGGAACTGCCCGAGGTCGCGCACGGCGACGCCGCCGCGTTCGGCCTGCACCCGGCGCTGCTCGACGCCGCCCTGCACGCGATCGGCCTGCTGCCCACCGGGGACGCCCCGGCCACGCGGCTGCCCTTCCTCTGGCGGGACGTCGTCCTGCACGCGGCCGGGGCCACCGCGGCCCGCGTCCGGGTCGCCAGGGCCGGCGACGACGCCGTCCGCCTGGAGCTGACCGACGGCGCCGGTGCTCCGGTGCTCACCGTCGGCGCGCTGCTGCTGCGGGAGGTCACCGAACTCGGCCCGGCGAAGTCCGACGCGCTGTTCCGGCTCGGGTGGACTCGCGTCGCCGCCGAGTCCGGACCGGCGCCGGCGACCGAGGTGCTGCCCGCGGTGCCGCCGGCCCCCGGCACTCCGGCCGCCGACACCCCGGTGGCCACGCACGCTGTGCTGACGAAGACGCTGGCGAAGCTGCAGGAGTGGCTGGCCGGCGACGAAGACGCGATTCTGGTGGTGCGCACCGAGAACGCGGTGGCAGTGTCCACTTCGGACACCGTCGACCCGGCCGCCGCGGCGGTCTGGGGCCTGGTCCGCAGTGCCCAGTCGGAACACCCCGGCCGCCTCGTGCTGCTCGACGCCGCCGAGCCCGACGTCGAGACCGCGCTCGCGGTACTGGGCGACGAGACGCAGCTCGCGGTGCGCGACGGGGTCGTGCACGCGGCCCGGCTGCTCACCGCGGCGTCCTCGACGGACCTCGTGCCGCCGTGGCACGAGCCGGCCTGGCGGCTGGACAGTGTCGAGCGGGGCACCCTGGACCGGTTCTCGTTCGAGCCCTACCCGGAGGCGGTCGCCGAGCTGCAGCCGCGCGAGGTCCGGATCGCCACCCGCGCGGCCGGCACCAACTTCCGCGACGTGCTCAACGTGCTCGGCATGTACCCCGGTGACGCCGGGCGGATCGGGTACGAGGCCTCGGGCGTGGTCGTCGAGGTCGGCTCCGAGGTGACCGACCTGGAGCCGGGCGACCGCGTGATGGGGCTGGTGCAGGGCGCGTTCGGCCCGCTCACCTTCACCGACCGCGACCTGCTCGCGCGGGTGCCGCAGGGATGGACGCACGAGCAGGCCGCGTCGGTGCCGCTGGTGTTCCTCACCGCCTACTACGCGCTGACCGACCTCGCCGCGCTGCGGGCCGGGGAGTCGGTGCTGATCCACGCCGCCGCGGGCGGGGTGGGAATGGCCGCCACCCAGCTGGCGAAGCATCTCGGCGCCGAGGTGTTCGGCACGGCGAGCGAGGGCAAGTGGGACGTCCTGCGGGCGGCCGGCATCGACGACGCACGCCTCGCGTCGTCGCGGACCCTGGACTTCGAGGAGAAGTTCCTGGCCGCCACCGGGGGCCGCGGCGTCGACGTCGTGCTCAACGCGCTCACGGGCGAGTTCATCGACGCCTCGATGCGCCTGTTACCGCGCGGTGGGCGGTTCGTGGAAATGGGGAAGACCGACGTCCGTCCGGACGGGGGTGCCGGCGGGCACCATCCCGATGTGACCTACCGGGCCTTCGACGTGATCGACGCGGGTCACCGCCGGATCGCGCAGATGTGGGAGGAGCTGATCGCCTTGTTCGACGCCGGCGCCCTCACCCCGCTGCCGGTCCGTGCCTGGGACCTGCGCCGTGGCCCGGAGGCCCTGCGCTACCTCAGCCAGGCCAGGCACGTCGGCAAGGTCGTCCTGACCATCCCGCGCCGTCCCGAAGGCACCGTGCTGGTCACCGGCGGCACCGGCGGGCTGGGCGCGGTACTGGCCCGGCATCTGGTCACCCGCCACGGGGTCACCGACCTGGTGCTGACCAGCCGCCGCGGGCCGGACGCCCCGGGGGCGGCCGAGCTGACGGCGGACCTCACCGGACTCGGCGCCACGGTGCGGATCGAAGCCTGCGACGCCGCCGACCGCGACGCGCTGGCCGCCGTGCTGGAGCGGACGCCGGACCTGACCGGCGTGGTCCACGCGGCGGGCGTGCTCGACGACGGCCTGCTCACCGCTCTCACCCCCGAGCGTCTCGAGAAGGTGCTGCGGCCCAAGGTGAACGCGGCCTGGCACCTGCACGAGCTCACCCGTGACCGCGACCTGGCGATGTTCGTGCTGTTCTCCTCGGCCGCCGGGGTCCTCGGTGCGCCGGGGCAGGCGAACTACGCCGCGGCCAACACATTCCTCGACGGGCTGGCCCAGCACCGCCGGTCGCTCGGCCTGCCGGCCACGTCACTCGCCTTCGGCCTCTGGGCCGACGGCATGGGCGACACCGCCGACGCCGACCGGATGGGGCGCGACGGGATCGGCAGTTTCGCCCCCGCCGAGGGCCTGGAGCTGTTCGACCAGGCCACCGGCCTGGCCGAACCGGTGTCCGTGCCGGTGAAGCTGGACCTGGCCGGTCTGCGGGCCGAGCCGGGACCGGTGCCCCCGCTGCTGCGCGGGCTGGTGCGCGGCTCCGTCCGCCGCGCCACCCCGGTGGCCTCGGCCGCCGAGGCCGACGGGCTCAAACAGCGGCTGGCCGGGCTGTCCCAGCCGGACGCCGAACAGGTGCTGCTCGGCGTGGTCCGCGGCCGCGCCGCCGCCGCACTCGGGCACGCCGGCTCGGAGGCGATCGAACCGGGCAGGGCCTTCACCGAACTCGGCTTCGACTCGCTGACCGCGGTCGAGCTGCGCAACGGGCTCGACGCGGTGACCGGACTGCGGCTGCCCGCGACGCTGATCTTCGACTACCCGACCCCGGACGCACTGGCCAAGTTCCTGCAGTCCGAGGTGGTTCCCGCGACGTCCGTGCCGGACTCCGCCCTCGCCGAGGGCATCGACCGGCTGGCCGCCGAGCTGTCCGCAGCGGACGTCTCGACGGCGGACGGTGCCGCGGTCGAGACGAAGCTGCGGCAGCTGGTCGCGCTCTGGCAGAAGCGGACCAAGCCCGGCGACGACGCCGACACCGACCTCGACGTGGAGACCATCGACGACATGTTCGCCCTGCTGGACAACGAACTGTGACCCGGCCCCGGCGCCACGACCTTCGCCGCCGCTAGGAGGACCACCGGCATGACCACCGACGACCGGACACTCGAGTACTTCAAGCGGCTGACCGCCGAACTGCGCGAGACGCGACGCCGTCTGCAGGAAGCCGAGGAGAGCGGCTCCGAACCGCTGGCCGTGATCGGCATGGCGTGCCGGTACCCGGGCGGGATCGCGTCCCCGGAGCAGCTGTGGGACCTGGTGGCCGAGGGCGGTGACGGTATTTCGGGCTTCCCGGCCGACCGCGGCTGGGACGCCGCGGCGCTGTACCACCCGGACCCGGAGCACCGCGGTACCACCTACTGCGACCAGGGCGGTTTCCTGCACGACGCCGGCGACTTCGACGCGGGCTTCTTCGGCATCTCGCCGCGGGAGGCCCTGGCGATGGACCCGCAGCAGCGGCTGCTGCTGGAGGTCACGTGGGAGACGCTGGAGCGGGCGGGCCTCGACGTCACGTCGCTGAAAGGCAGCAGCACCGGCGTGTTCGCCGGCGCCATGCGGACCGAGTACGTGTCCGGGTTCGACGGGGTGGCCGAGGAGATCGAGGGTTTCCTCGGCACCGGCAGCGCGAGCAGCGTGCTGTCCGGGCGGCTCTCCTACACCCTCGGGCTGGAAGGCCCGGCCGTCACGATCGACACGGCGTGCTCGTCGTCGCTGGTCGCGGTGCACCTGGCCGCGCACGCGCTGCGGTCGGGGGAGTGCTCGCTGGCACTGGCCGGCGGGGTCACCGTGATGGCCACGCCGGAGACGTTCGTGGAGTTCTCCCGCCAGCGCGGAATGGCCCCGGACGGCCGGTGCAAGGCGTTCGCCCAGGCCGCGGACGGCACCGGCTGGTCCGAGGGCGCGGGCATGCTGCTGCTGGAACGGCTGTCCGACGCCCAGCGCAACGGGCACCGGGTGCTCGCGGTGATCCGCGGGTCGGCGGTGAACCAAGACGGCGCTTCCAACGGCCTCACCGCTCCGAACGGTCCGGCGCAGCAGCGGGTCATCCGCGCCGCGCTGGCCAACGCGAAGCTGAGCGGCACCGACGTCGACGCGGTCGAGGCGCATGGCACCGGGACCACGCTCGGTGACCCGATCGAAGCGCAGGCGCTGCTGGCCACCTACGGCCAGGACCGTACGGAACCGCTGTGGCTGGGCTCGATCAAGTCGAACATCGGGCACAGCCAGGCCGCGGCCGGTGCGGCCGGGCTCATCAAGATGATCGAGGCGCTTCGCCACGGCGTACTGCCGCGGACACTGCACGTCGACGAACCGTCGTCGCATGTGGACTGGTCGGCCGGTGCGGTGCGGGTGCTCACCGAAAGCCGGGAGTGGCCGTCGGTGGACCGGCCGCGCCGGGCCGGCGTGTCGTCCTTCGGCATGAGCGGCACCAACGCGCACGTCGTGCTGGAGCAGGCCCCCGAAGCGGTGGAGTCCGGAGTCGTGGAGCCCGGGCCCGCGCGCATCCCGCCCGCTGTCCAGCCGTGGCTCGTCTCGGCTCGCGGCCCGGAGGCGCTGCGGGCGGCGGCCCGCTCGTTGCTGTCCACTGTGGACGAGGTGGACCCACTCGACCTCGGCTGGTCGCTGGCCACCACCCGCACCGCGCTGGAGTCGCGGGCCGCGGTCGTCGGCCGCACCCGCGAAGACCTCGTCGCCGGGCTGAGCGCGCTGGCCGGCGGCGAGCCCGCCCCCGGGGTCGTCACCGGTGAACCGCTGCACGGCCGTACCGCGTTCTTGTTCTCCGGCATGGGTTCCCAACGTTGTGGCATGGGCCGCGAGCTCTACGACGCCTTTCCCGCGTACCGCACCGCGTTCGACGAGGCCTGTGCCGCTCTCGACGGCCACCTCGACCGTCCGCTCGCGGGCATCGTCTTCGGCGAGGACCAGGCTCTGCTCGATCGGATGACCTACACCCAGCCCGCGATGTTCGCGGTGCAGGTCGCGCTGTTCCGGCTGCTGGAGTCCTGGGGCGCCCGCCCCGACTACGTCGCCGGTCACTCGGCGGGCGAGCTGGCCGCCGCCTACGTCGCCGGTGTCTGGGACCTCGCCGACGCCGCCCGGATGGTCGCCGCCCGCGGCCGCCTGATGGAGGCGCAGCCAGCGGGTGGAGCGATGATCGGCATCCAGGCCACCGAGGAGGAGGTCGCCGCCGAGCTGACCGACGGCTTGTCGATCGGCGCGCTGAACGCACCCGACTCGGTCGTGGTCTCCGGTGCGGAGGCCGCCGCCGAGGCGCTCGCCGCGAAGTTCGCCGCGCGCGGCCGCAAGACCAAGCGGCTCAACATCTCCCGTGCGTCGCACTCGGAGCGGATGGACGGCATGCTCGCCGAGTTCGGGGCGATCGCCGGGGAGATGACCTACCACGAGCCGTCGATCCCGGTGGTGTCCAACGTGACCGGACGGCTCGCCGGGCCGGACGAGGTCACCGTTGCCGGGTACTGGCCGCGGCACGTGCGGCAGCCGGTCCGGTTCGCCGACGGCGTCCTATTCCTGCACGGCGAAGGTGTTTCCCGGTTCGTCGAGATCGGCCCGGACTCCGTGCTGGCCGGGATGGCCGCGCGGACGCTGCCGCCGGAGGGCGTGCTGGTCGCCCCCGCGCTGCGCCGCGACCGCGACGAGGCCACGACGGCCCTGACCGTGCTCGCCGAGCTGCACGTCCGCGGCGCCCGCGTCGACTGGCCGGCGTTCTACGCCGGTACCGGTGCGCGCACTGCCGACCTGCCCACCTACCCCTTCCAGCGGGAAACCTACTGGCTGCGTGGCGGCCGGGGAGCCGGTGACCCGGGCGGGCTCGGCCTCGCCGACGCCGCCCATCCGCTACTCGGCGCGTCGATGACCCTGGCCGACGGTGCCGGGGTGGTGCTCACCGGCCGGATCTCGCCGGCCACCCACCCGTGGTTGCAGGACCACGCCGTCGGGGGCACCGTCGTCGTGCCCGGTACCGCACTGGTCGAGCTGGCGCTGCGCGCGGGCGACGAAGCCGGCTGCGCTCACCTGGAAGAGCTGACCCTGCGTGAGCCGATGGTCCTCGCCGGGGCTCTGGACGTCCAGGTCACGGCGGCCGGGCCGGACGAGGGCGGCCGCCGCGCGGTCGCGGTGTACTCCCGCACCGGCGAAGGATCCTGGACCCTGCACGGCACCGGCATCGTGGCCCCGCTGGCCCCGGCCGCCGGGTTCGAGCTGGCCGAGTGGCCGCCGCGCGACGCGACGCCGATCGATCTCGCGGGCGTCTACCCGGCCTTCGCGGCCGCGGGCCTGGAGTACGGGCCGACGTTCCGGGGCCTGACCCACGCCTGGCGCCTCGGTGACGAGGTGTTCGCCGAGGCCGTGCTGCCGGAGGACGCGGGCACGGCCGACGTCGAACGGTTCGGCCTGCATCCCGCGCTGCTCGACGCGGGCCTGCACGCGATCGGCCTGCTCACCGGCGAAGGCGGCGGTGCCCAGCTGCCGTTCCTGTGGCAGGACGTTGCCCTGCACGCGACCGGCGCGGCCCGGTTGCGGCTGCGGCTCACCCGTGACGCGTCGGGCGCGGTCACCTTGCGCGCGGCCGACGGTACCGGTGCGCCGGTCGCCACTGTGGGTTCGCTGACCCTGCGTGAACTGACCGACGGCCCGCTCACCACCCCCGTCGATCCGGGCCTTGACGCGTTGTTCCGGCTCGACTGGATTCCGGTCTCCCCGCCGGCCGATCCGGAAGTGGTCGGCTGGACCTTCTACGGCCGCCTCGGCGGCGGCGAGGTCCCGCCGGTCGTCGTCTTTCCGGTGCCGACCGATCCGGCCGACGCCGCCGAGAGCGCTCGCCTCGCCACCCGCGAGGTCCTCGCCGTCCTGCAGCGGTGGTCGGCCGAAGAGCGGTTCGCCGACGCGAAGCTCGTCCTCCTCACCTCCGGCGCCACCAGTGGTCACGCCGACCCCGCGGCCGCCGCGGTCTGGGGCCTCGGCCGCTCGGCACAGAGCGAGCTACCCGGGCGGATTGTCCTGGTCGACAGCGACACCGGGGACGTCTCCGACAGCGAGTTGGCAGCGGCACTGGCCATCGGTGAACCGCAGCTGGCCTTGCGCGACGGTGCCTTTTCGGCGCTGCGCCTGGGACCGGTGCCCGGATCCGACGAGCTGGCCCCGCCGGCCGCGCCGGCCTGGCGACTGGGCATGGCCGGCCGCGGCACCCTGGAGGAGCTGCGCCTTCAACCGTGCCCGCAGGTGCTGGAACCCCTGGAGCCGACGCACCTCCGGATCGCCGTCGGTGCCGCGGGCCTGAACTTCCGCGACGCGCTCAACGTGCTCGGCATGTTCGACGGCGAGCCCGGCCCGCTCGGCAACGAGGTGGCCGGGGTGGTCCTCGAGGCCGGGTCCGCAGTGGACGACCTCGTCCCCGGTGACCGGGTCATGGGGGTCGCGATCGGCGGCATCGGCACCGTCACCACCGCGCAGCGCTCGATGTGCGCGAAGATCCCGGACGGCTGGACGGACGAGGAAGCGGCGTCCGTGCCCCTGGTCTTCCTGACCGCCTACTTCGGACTGAAGGAGCTGGCCGGGCTGCGGGCCGGGGAGTCGGTGCTCGTCCACGCCGGTGCCGGTGGCGTCGGCATGGCCGCCATCCAGGTCGCGCGCCACCTCGGCGCGGAGGTCTACAGCACCGCGAGCCCGGCCAAGCAGCACTGGCTGCGGGAAGCCGGGCTCGACGAGGCCCACATCGCCAGTTCCCGCACCCTCGACTTCGAGCAGCAGTTCCTGGCCACCAGCGGAGGCCGCGGCGTCGACGTCGTCCTCGACGCGCTCACCGGCGACTTCGTGGACGCGTCGCTGCGGCTGCTGCCGCGCGGCGGCCGGTTCCTCGAAATGGGCAAGGCGGGCCTGCGCGACTCCGAAGAGGTCGCCACGCAGCACCCCGGCGTGCACTACCGGCCCTTCGATCTGATCGAAGCCGGGCCGGAGCAGTTCACCCGCATGTGGGCCGAGGTCCTCGCGTTGTTCGCGGACGGCACGTTCCGGCCGCTGCCGCACCGTGCCTGGGACGTGCGCCGCGCCCCCGAAGCGTTCCGCCTGCTCAGCCAGGCCAAGCACGTGGGCAAGCTGGTGCTCACCGTCCCGCGCGGCCCGGAGCCGGAGGGCACCGTCCTGATCACCGGCGGCACCGGCGGCCTCGGTGCGATGCTGGCCCGCCACCTGATCACCGAGCACCGCATCGGGTCCCTCGTGCTCATCAGCCGCCGCGGTCCGGACGCTCCGGGCGCGGCCGAGCTGAAGCGGGAGCTGACCGCGCTCGGTGCATCGGTGACGGTCGCCGCGTGCGACAGCTCCGACCGGGACGCGCTCGCGACGCTGCTCGAAGGAATCCCGCGGCTGACCGGGATCGTGCACGCGGCGGGCGTACTCGACGACGGCGCGATCGACGCGCTCACCCCCGAACGACTCGACCGGGTCCTGCTCCCGAAGGCGGTCGCCGCCTGGCACCTGCACGAACTGACCGTCGACCGCCCGCTGCGCTGGTTCGTGAACTTCTCCTCGGCCGCCGGCGTCCTCGGCAACCCCGGACAGGGCAACTACGCCGCGGCCAACGCCTTCCTCGACGGGCTCGCCACCCGCCGCCGGGCCGAGGGCCTGGCCGCGCAGTCGGTCGCCTGGAGCCTGTGGTCTGCAGGGATGCGCGGCGAGCTGGGCGACGAGGGCGCAGAACGGATGCGCCGCAGCGGATTCCCGCCGATCGCCCCAGCCGACGGCCTGGCCATGTTCGACCGCGCGGTCGGTCTCGACCACGCGGTGCTGCTCGGTCTCCCGCTCGACCGCGCCACCGTCCGCGCCACCGCCGCCCCGATCTCGCCGCTCGTCCGCACCCTGGTCGGCGGCTCGGCCCGTGGCAAAGCCAAGGCCGCCACCGCCGAACAGGCAGGCGAACTGCGCCGCGAGCTGACCGGCCTTCCCGCCACCGAGCAGGACGAGCGGCTGCTGGAGCTGGTCCGCCGCGACGTCGCGCTCGTGCTCGGCCACGCCGACGCGGCCGGGATCGCCGCCTCCCGTGCGTTCAGCGAAATCGGGTTCGACTCGCTCACCGCGGTCGAACTGCGCAACCGCCTCGGCGCCGCGACCGGCCTCCGGCTGCCGGCGACGCTCGTCTTCGACCACCCGACGCCCGTAGCGCTGGCCACGTTCCTGCGCGCCGAGCTCGTCGGGACCGAGGTGCCGGTCCCGGCCGTGACCTCCCCCAGCACGGCCGGGACCGGCGACCCCATCGTGATCGTCGGCATGGGCTGCCGGTACCCGGGCGGGGTCACCTCACCCGCCGGGCTGTGGCAGCTGGTGGCGGAGGGCCGCGACGGGGTCGGGGACTTCCCGGTCGACCGCGACTGGCCCCTGGACTCGCTGTTCCACCCGGACCCCGACCACCGCGGCACCACCTACGCGTCCGAAGGTGCGTTCCTCCACGACGCCGGCGACTTCGACCCGGAGTTCTTCGGCATCTCCCCGCGTGAGGCACTGGCGATGGACCCGCAGCAGCGCCAGGTGCTCGAAACGGCGTGGGAAGCGCTGGAGCGGGCGGGCATCGACCCGGCCTCGCTGCGCGGCACCAGCACCGGGGTTTTCGCCGGCGCACTGTCCAACGACTACGTCTCCCGGCTGAGCGCGGTTCCCACGCAGGTCGAGGGGTTCCTCGGCACGGCCTCGTTCAGCAGCGTCATCTCCGGCCGCGTCGCCTACGCACTCGGGCTGGAGGGCCCGGCGGTTTCGGTGGACACGGCGTGTTCGTCGTCGCTGGTCGCCCTGCACCTGGCCGCCCAGTCGCTGCGATCGGGGGAGTGCTCCCTGGCGCTGGCCGGCGGGGTCAACGTGATGGCCTCCCCGGACATGTTCGTCGAGTTCTCGCGGCAGCGCGGGCTGGCGCCGGACGGGCGGTGCAAGCCGTTCGCGGCCGCCGCCGACGGCACCAACTGGGCCGAAGGCGTCGGCATGCTGGTCCTGGAACGGCTTTCCGACGCCGAGCGTCACGGCCACCGCGTGCTGGCGGTCGTCGCCGGTTCCGCGGTCAACCAGGACGGCGCCTCCAACGGCCTGACTGCCCCGAACGGTCCGTCGCAGCAGCGGGTGATCCGTGCGGCGCTGGCGAACGCGGGGTTCGAAGCGTCCACTGTGGACCTGGTCGAGGCGCACGGGACCGGGACGCCGCTGGGTGACCCGATCGAGGCGCAGGCCCTGCTCGCCACCTACGGCCAGGACCGCGAGCGGCCGCTGCTGCTGGGCTCGGTGAAGTCCAACATCGGCCACACCCAGGCCGCGGCGGGCGTGGCCGGGATCATCAAGGTGGTCGAGGCGATGCGCCGTGGTCTCGTCCCGGCCAGCCTGCACCTCGACGAGCCGACTCCGCACGTGGACTGGGAAACCGGCGACATCACGCTGCTCGCGGCGCAGGAGCCGTGGCCGGAGACCGGCCGCCCGCGCCGCGCCGGCGTCTCGTCGTTCGGCATCAGCGGCACCAACGCCCACGTCCTGCTCGAACAGGCCCCGGCCGCGCCGGAGCCGGAGCCGGAGCCCACGCAGCCGCTGCCGGTGCCCGCCTGGCCGGTCTCCGGCCGCACGCCGGCCGCGCTGGCCGCGCAAGCAGGCCGCCTCGTGTCCACTGTGGCCGACCCGGCCGACGTCGGCTTCTCGCTGGCCACCACCCGAACCCACCACGCGCACCGCGCGGTCGTCGTCGGGGATCCGGCCGCGGGGCTGCGTGCCCTGGCCGAGGGCGGGACTTCGGCACACCTGGTGACCGGCGAGGTCACTACCGGCCGCCTGGCCTTCCTGTTCACCGGTCAGGGTGCGCAGCGGGCCGGGATGGGCCGCGGACTGTACGCCGCCTTCCCGGCGTACGCGGCGGCGTTCGACGAGATCGCCGAACTGCTCCCGGCCGTGCGCGACGTCGACGACGCCGTGGCGCTTGCCCGGACCGGCGCCGCCCAGCCCGCGATCTTCGCTCTCGAAGTGGCGCTCTACCGGCTCTACGAATCCTGGGGCGTGCGTCCAGCATTCGTTGCCGGGCACTCGATCGGCGAGATCGCGGCGGCCCACGTCACCGGTGTGCTGTCCCTGCCCGACGCCGTGCGGCTGATCGAAGCGCGCGGCCGGCTGATGGAGGCGCTGCCCGAAGGCGGCGCGATGGTCGCGGTCCAGGCGTCGGAGAAAGAGGTCGCCGAGTTCCGCGAGGCCGGTGTCGCGGCCGTCAACGGCCCGCAGGCCGTGGTGCTTTCCGGTGCCGAGGAACCGGTGCTGGCGGCCGCGGCCGCCTGGGAAGCCCGCGGACGCAAGGTCAAACGCCTCGACGTCTCCCACGCGTTCCACTCCGCGCTGATGGACCCGATGCTCGACGACTTCGCCGCTGTGGCACGGGAACTGACCTACGCCGAGCCGTCCATCCCGGTCGTCTCGACGCGCACCGGCCGTCTCGCGGCGGACCTGACGGACCCGGATTACTGGGTGCGCCACGTCCGCGAGCCGGTCCGGTTCGCCGACGCCGTCGAAACCCTGACGGCCGAAGGCGTGATGACGTTCCTGGAGATCGGCCCGGACGCGGTCCTCGCCGCGATGGCGGCCGACGCGGGCACCGCGATCCCGGCCCTGCGCGCGGACCACGACGAAGCCACCACGGCGGTCACCGCGCTGGCTCGCCTGCACGTCCTCGGCATCGATGTCGACTGGACCGCGTTCTTCGCCCCGGCCCGTCCGAAGATCGTCGACCTGCCCACGTACGCCTTCCAGCACGAGCGGTTCTGGCTGCGCGAACCCGCACTGGCCCGGGTCACCGGCGGCCTGGCGCACCCGGTGCTCGCCACGGCGGTCACCTCGGCCGGCGACGGTTCGGTGCTGTGCACCGGAGTCCTGCCCGCCGAGCCGTCGGACACGCTGCTGGTCGAGCTGGCCATCCGCGCCGGCGACGAGGTGGGCGCGGGCACCGTGGCCGAGCTGGCCGTCGAGGCCCCGCTCACCGGCGAGCGCGAAATCCAGGTCGCCGTGGGGGCCGAGGCGGACGGCCGCCGCCCGGTGTCGATCCACACCCGCACCGGGCAGGGCTGGCAGCGGCATGCCGCCGGCTTCCTGGTGACCACGGCCGCTCCGGCCCCGGTGGCCGAGGGACCGCTCACCGAGCTGGCTGTGCCGGGCGCCGCGGATGACACCGCCCAGCTCTACGGCCTGCACCCGGAGCTGGTGGACCCCTTGCTCGCCGAGCACGGCTGGCCGGTCGCCTGGCGCCAGGTCACCCTGTACGCGAGCGGTGCCACCAGTGTGCGGGCGAGCCTGGCCGACGGCGTGCTGGCCGCGTTCGACCTCTCCGGTGAGCCGGTTCTGTCCGCCGAGGTCACCTTCGGCGAGCGCCCGGCCGCCGCCGGGGACCGGCCCGCGCATCTGCACCGGCTCTCCTGGTCGCCGATCGCGCTCGGGGACGCCGAGACGCCGTGGGCACGCCGCGAAGACCTCGGCGAGGAGATCCCGGCCGCGGTCGTGCTCGAACTGTCCGAATCGGACGGTGACGTCGCGGAGGCGGCCCGTGCCGCGACCACGGCCGTGCTCGCGTCCGTCCAGGAGTGGCTCGCCGAACCGAAGTACGCCGGGAGCCGCCTGGTCGTGCTGACCACCGGCGCGATCGCCCTGTCCGAACAGGACGGTGCCGATCCGGCCGCGGCCGCGGTGTGGGGTCTGGTGCGCTCGGCGCAGTCGGAGCACCCGGACCGGTTCGTGCTGGTCGACGGCGACGGTGACACCACCGCGCTGGGCAAGGCACTGGCCACCGGTGAAGGGCAGCTGCTGCTGCGCGGTGGCCGGGCGTACGTGCCGAAGCTGGCCACCGTCACCGACCCGGTCACCGAAGCCCCGGCCCTGCGCGGCGGCACCGTGCTGATCACCGGCGGCACCGGTGGCCTTGGCGCCCTCGTGGCCCGGCACCTGGTGCGCACTCACGGGGTCACCGATCTGGTGCTGACCAGCCGTCGCGGGCTCGACGCGCCCGGCGCTGCCGAGCTGGCCGACGAACTGGGAGCCCGGGTCGTGGCCTGCGACGTCGCCGACCGCGGCGCCCTCGAAGCGCTGCTGGCCGGGATTCCGCGGCTGACCGGCGTCGTACACGCCGCCGGTGTCCTCGACGACGGGCTCGTCGAGAGCCAGACCCCGGAACGCCTCGAAGGCGTGTTCGGCCCGAAGGCAACCGCGGCCTGGCACCTGCACGAGCTGACCAAGGGACACGAACTGGCCGCGTTCGTCCTGTTCTCCTCGGCCGCCGGTGTCCTCGGCAACGCCGGCCAGTCCACCTACGCCGCGGCCAACGCGTTCCTCGACGGACTGGCCACGCACCGGCGTGCGCTGGGCCTGCCCGCACATTCGGCGGCATGGGGCCGCTGGGCCGAGGGCATGGGCGGCGCACTCGACGGCCCGGCCGCGCAGCGGCTGAGCCGCACCGGCTTCCCGGCGCTGTCCGAGGCGGAAGGGCTCGCCCTGGTCGACCGGGTGCTGAGCACCGGCGTCGCCGCGGTCGTGCCCGTGAAGCTCGACCGGACCGCGCTGGCCACGGCCGCCGCGGCGGGACTGCTGCCGCCTCTGCTGCGGGACCTCGTGCCCACGGTGCGGCGCCGGGCCGCGGCCGCCGACGCGGGTGAACTGCGCCGGAAGCTGGCCGGGCAGGCCGGGCCGGAGCAGGAGCGCACGCTGCTCGATCTCGTCCGCGGGCAGGCCGCCACCGTGCTCGGGCATCCGGGCCCCGCCGCGATCGCCCCGGCCCGCGGATTCCTCGACCTGGGCTTCGACTCGCTGACCGCGGTCGAGTTCCGGACGGCGCTGGCCGCCGCGACCGGGCTCAGCCTGCCGGCGACGGTGGTCTTCGACTACCCGGCGCCGGACGCGCTGGCCAAGTACCTGCAGGCCGAACTCGCCCCCGAGAGCGGCCCGGCCGCCGCGGTGACCGGCCAGATCGCCCGGCTCGAAGCCCTTTTGGACGGCGCCGACCCCGCCGACGCGGAGATCGACGCCCGCCTCAAGCGGCTGGTGTCGGTGTGGGCGGCGAAGAAGCCCGCACTCGCCACGGCCGACCTCGAAACCGCGTCCCCGGACGACCTCCTCGCGCTGATCGACGACGAGTTCGGTCCGCGCTGACCGCCCTCCAGCACTCGGGAGCCTGACCCATGCCTTCGGAAGAGCAGTACGTCGACTACCTCAAGCGGATGGCGGCCGACCTGCGCGAAACCCGCCGCGAGCTGGCGGACGCGCGGGAGAAGGACAGCGAGCCGATCGCGATCGTCGCGATGAGCGTCCGGTTCCCCGGCGGGGTCCGCACCCCCGGCCAGCTGTGGGACGTGGTCGCGGGCGGGGTCGACACGATCTCGCCGTGGCCCGCCGACCGCGGCTGGGACACCGACGCCATCCACGATTCCGACCCGTCGAAGCCGGGCACCAGCTACGTCCGCGAAGGCGGCTTCCTGCACGACGCGGCCGAGTTCGACAACGAGCTGTTCGGCATCTCGCCGCGCGAGGCCGAGGCGACCGACCCCCAGCAGCGGCTGCTGCTGGAGACGGCGTGGGAAGCGGTCGAGCGCGCCGGCATCGACCCGGTGTCGCTCAAGGGCAGCGCGACCGGCGTGTTCGCCGGGGTCGGCTTCACCGACTACGCCTCGCGGCTGACCGCCCTGCCCGAGGAGCACGAAGGCTATCTCGGCATCGGCACGTCCGGTTCGGTCGTGTCCGGCCGGGTGTCCTACGCGCTCGGCCTGGAGGGGCCGTCGGTGTCGATCGACACCGCGTGCTCGTCGTCGCTGGTCGCCCTGCACCTGGCCGCCCGCGCGCTGCGGTCGGGGGAGTGCACGCTGGCGCTGGCCGGCGGGGTCACGGTGATGGCGACGCCGGGCGCGTTCGTCGAGTTCTCGCGGCAGCGCGGGCTGGCGCCGGACGGCCGGTGCAAACCGTTCGCGGCCGCGGCCGACGGCACCAACTGGGCCGAAGGTGCCGGGGTACTCGTCCTCGAAAAGCTGTCCGACGCGCGGCGCCACGGGCACCCGGTACTGGCGGTGGTCCGCGGCAGCGCGGTCAACTCCGATGGCGCGTCGAGCGGCCTGACCGCCCCGAACGGTCCGTCGCAGCAGCGGGTGATCCGTGCGGCGCTGGCGAATGCCGGCGTGGACGCGTCCACTGTGGACCTGGTCGAGGCACACGGGACCGGCACGCCGCTGGGTGACCCGATCGAGGCGCAGGCCCTGCTGGCGACCTACGGCCGTGACCGCGAGACGCCGCTGTGGCTCGGCTCGGTGAAGTCCAACCTCGGGCACACCCAGGCCGCGGCCGGCATCGCCGGGATCGTCAAGGTGGTCGAGGCGATGCGCCACGGCGTGCTGCCCGCCACCCTGCACGTGGACCGGCCGTCGCCGCACGTCGACTGGACGAGCGGGACGATCGAGGTCCTGGCCGAGCAGCGGCCGTGGCCGGACGCCGGCCACCCGCGCCGGGCGGGCGTGTCGTCCTTCGGGATCAGCGGCACCAACGCCCACGTCATCCTGGAGCAGCCGGCCGGGGAACCCGAGCCCGAGCGCGAGGTCGTCGCGCCACCGGTCCTGCCCTACGTGCTCTCCGGTGCCTCGCCCGCCGCGGTCAAGGCGCAGGCCGCGGCCCTCTTGTCCACTGTAGACGAGTCCGGTGCCGAACCGGTCGACGTCGCGCTCTCGCTCGTCAGTACCCGGGCCACCCTTGACCACCGCGGGGTCGTCACCGGCGCGAACCGTGCCGAGCTGGCAGCGGGCCTGCGGGCCCTCGCGGCCGGCGACGCGGGCGCGGTCACCGGCACCGACACGGGTGGCAGGCTGGCCGTGCTCTTCACCGGCCAGGGCGCGCAGCGGCTCGGCATGGGCCGCCGCCTCCACGAGTGCTTCCCGGTGTTCGCCGAGGCCTTCGACGAGGTCTGCGAGCACCTGCCCGGCGTCCGCGACGTCGTGTTCGGCACCGACCCGGCCCGGCTGGACCGCACAGAGTTCGCGCAGCCCGCGTTGTTCGCCTTCGAGGTCGCGCTGCACCGCCTGGTCACGTCGTGGGGCGTGACACCGGACTTCGTCGCCGGACACTCGATCGGCGAGCTGGCCGCCGTCCACGTCGCCGGGGTGCTGTCCCTGGCCGACGCGGCGAAGCTCGTGCTGGCGCGCGGACGGCTCATGCAGGCGCTGCCCGAGGGCGGCGCGATGATCGCACTGGAGGCGACCGAAGACGAGGTCCGTCCGCACTTGCCGGACGAGGTCGCGCTGGCCGCGGTCAACGGACCGCGCGCGGTCGTGCTGTCCGGGGCCGAGGCCGCGACCCTCGCCGTGGCCGGGCGGTTTCCCGGCCGCCGCTCGACGCGGCTCCCGGTGTCGCACGCGTTCCACTCGCCACTCATGGAGCCGATGCTCGCCGAGTTCACCGCGGTGGCGCGGACTCTCACCTTCCACGAGCCCGCGATCCCGGTCGTCTCGACGCTGACCGGGCAGCTCGCCGACCGGCTCACCGACCCGGTCTACTGGGCCGAGCACATCCGTGGCACCGTCCGGTTCGCCGACGCGGTGGACACCCTGCACGCCCAGGGCACGACAGTGTTCCTCGAAGTGGGCCCGGACGCGGCCCTCACCCCGATGGGCCGCTCGGCCCGCCCCGACGACGCCGTTTTCGCCGCCGCCCAGCGCAAGGACCGCGACCAGGCCCGGACCCTCGTCGACGCACTCGGCTCGCTGCACGCCCACGGCGCCCGCGTCGACTGGGCGGCCTACCTCGACGGCAGCGGTGCCCGCCGCGTCGACCTGCCGACGTATCCGTTCCAGCGCAAGCGTTTCTGGCTCGAGGACCCCGCACCGGTCCCGGTCGCCGGAACCGAGGACAGCCGATTCTGGTCGGTCGTCGAGGCCGGCGACGCCGGCGAGTTCGCCGCCGAGCTGAAGCTGTCCGATGTGGACGCCCCGCTGGGCACCGTGCTGCCCGCGCTGACCCGTTATCGGCGCGCGCGTTCGCTGTCCGCCGAGGCCGACGCCCTGGCTTACCACGTTCGCTGGCAGCCCATCACTCCCGCGGCCACCGTGGCCACCGGTCGCTGGCTGCTCGTCACGCCCGCCGTCGAACACCCGTGGATCGAGGCGACCGCCGAGGCGCTGGCCGGCGCCGACGTGCGCAGGCTCGTGCTCGACCGCGCCGACCGGGTCGACCTGCCCGAGGGGGAGCCCTTCGACGGCATCGTGTCCCTGTTGGCCCTGGACGAAACCGAGCACGACGGGCTCTCGTTCGGCGCCGAGGCGACGATGACGTTGCTCCGGACGCTCGCCGCCCGCGACCCGCAGGGGCCGTTGTGGACGCTCACCCGCGGCGCGGTCTCGACCGGCCCGCAGGATCCGCCGGACGCACCGGCCCAGGCCCAGCTGTGGGGCTTCGGCCGCGCCGCCGCCCTGGAGAACCCGCAGGGCTGGGGCGGGCTCGTCGACGTCCCGGCCGAGCCGGGACAGCAGTCGGTCGCCCTCCTGCGCGGGGTGCTCACCGGTCCGCGGGGCGAGGACCAGGTGGCGGTCCGCGCGACCGGCGCGTTCGGCCGCCGTCTCGCGCACGCCGAACCCGCCGAGTACACGCGCTCCTGGCAGCCGCGCGGCACCGTCCTCGTCACCGGGGGAACCGGCGGCCTGGGCGGTGTCGTGACCCGCTGGCTGCTCGACCACGGCGCCGAGCACGTCGTCCTGGTGTCGCGCCGGGGCGAAGCCGCGCCCGGTGCCGCCGAACTGGCCGGGGACCGCGTGACGATCGCCGCGTGCGACGTCGCCGACCGCGACGCCCTCGCCGCCGTGGTCGAGCCGATCCGCGGCGACCTGCGCGCGGTGTTCCACCTCGCCGGCGTCCTCGAACTCGGCCTCGTCGAGTCGATGGACCGCACCCGCTACGCGAACGTCCTGCGCCCCAAGGTCGCCGGCACCCGCCACCTCGAAGAGCTGACCGAAGGCATCGACCTCGACGCGTTCGTGCTGTTCTCTTCGATCGCCGCGTCCATCGGCAACGCGGTGCAAAGCGCGTACGGCGCCGCGAACGCGCACCTGGAAGCCGTCGCCCAGCGGCGGCGGGCCCGCGGCCTGCCCGCGACCTCGGTCGCCTGGGGCCGCTGGGGCCGCGTCGGCATGGGCGTCGGCACCGACCTCGACGAGCTGCTCAGCGGACTCGGCGTCCCGGCCATGGCGCCCGAAACCGGCCTGGTCGCGCTCGGCCACGCGCTGGACCGCGACGAGACCGCACTGACCGTCGCCGAGCTGACGTGGGAGAAGTTCGCGCCGCCGTTCGCCGCGCTGCGGCCCAGCCCGCTGCTGGCCGACCTGCCCGAGGTCGTCGCCATCGCCGAGGCCGAGGCCGCCCGCGCCGAGGAAGGCGCCGAAACCGCACAGGAGTGGCGGACCCGGCTCGCCGGGCTCCCGGAGGCCGAACGCGAACGCGTCCTCACCGATCTCGTGCTGGGGCACACCGCGGCCGTGCTCGGGCACACCGGCGGCGTCCCGTCCGGACAGCAGTTCACCAAGCTGGGCATCGACTCCCTGACCGCGATCGAGCTGCGCGGACGGATCAACACCGAGACCGGCCTGGCCCTGCCGCCGACCATGGTGTTCGACCACGCCACCCCGGCCGCGCTCGCCGCGCACCTGCTGACCTCCCTGGCACCGGCCGCGGCCGACGACCGCCCGGTGGTGACCGGGGCGCCGGCCGCCGCCGGACAGGAGGTCGCCGTCGTCGGCCTGTCCTGCCGGTTCGCCGGCGGCAGCGACACCCCCGAGCAGTTCTGGGCCGGCCTCGTCGAGGGCCGGGACCTCGTCCGCGAGGTGCCGCCGGACCGCTGGACCGCCGCGGACTACTACGACCCCGACCGCACCGCGCCGGGCAAGGCCTACACCCAGCAGGGCGCGTTCGTCACCGACCTCGCCGGGTGGGACGCCGGGTTCTTCGGCCTCTCACCTCAGGAGGCGCGCCGGCTCGACCCGTCCTTCCGGCTGCTCATGGAACTGGTCTGGGAGGGCCTCGAGGACGCCGGGCTGACCGCCGAGGAGCTGCGCGGCAGCCGCACCGGTGTGTTCGCCGGGCTGATCGACACCATGCAGTACAGCATGCGTCAGCTGGAGGCCGACGGCATCGAGGCGGCCGATGACCCGTACTTCGGCCTCGGCAGCTCCCTGTCGGCGGCCGCGGGCCGGATCGCGCATCTGCTCGACCTGCGCGGGCCGTGTCTGACCGTCGACACGGCCTGCTCGTCGGCCCTGAGCGCGGCGCACCTGGCCGTGCAGAGCCTGCGCCGCGGCGAATGCGACATCGCGATCGTCGGCGCGACCTCGGCGATGATCAACCCCGACGTGTTCATCCAGTCCTGCAAGATGAGCATGCTCGCCGCGGACGGGCGCACGAAGACGTTCGACGAGTCCGCCGACGGCTACGTGATCGGCGAAGGCGGCGGGGTCGTCGTGCTGCGCCGGGCGGCCGAGGTCGGCCCGGCGGGCCGGGCACGGGCGATCATCCGCGGTTCGGCGACCAACCAGGACGGGCGCAGCAACGGCCTCACCGCGCCCAACCGCGCGGCCCAGAACGCGGTCATCCGCGCCGCGCTGGCCGACGCCGGCGTCACCCCCGACGAGATCGGCTTCGTCGAGGCCCACGGCTCCGGCACGCAGCTGGGTGACGCGATCGAGTTCACCGCGCTCAAGGAGGTCTTCGGCGACCGCGGCGCACCCGAACCGCTGTACGTCGGTGCGGTCAAGTCCAACGTCGGGCACACGCTCGCCGCGGCGGGCATGGCCGGACTGATCAAGACGGTGCTGTCGCTGGAGCACGCGACCCTGCCGGGCAACCTGCACCTGACGACGCCGAACTCGGTGGTCACCCTGGACGGCCCGGTGCGGCCGGTGCCGGGCGCCCGGCCCTTTCCGCCCACCGCGGACGGCGTGCTGCGGGCGGGCGTCAGCTCGTTCGGCTGGTCCGGGTCGAACGTCCACTTCGTCCTCGACGCGGCCGCGCCCGTTCCGGCGCCGGTGCCCGGGCACGAGTGGCAGCTGCTCACGGTGTCGGGCCAGGGCGAAGCCGGGCTGCGCGCCAACGCCGAGGCGCTGGCCGAGCACCTCTGCGCGCACCCCGACGCCGAACTCGCCGACGTCGCCTTCACGACACAGGCCGGGCGCGACGCCCTGCCGCTGCGGAAGGCGGTGCTGGTCCGCGACCACGCCGACGCGATCGGCTCGCTGCGCGAAGTGACCGGTGGTGCGGTCGTGACCGACCGGCGGCGCTTCGGTCTGCTGCTGCCCGGCACGTGCGGCGGATGGGCGGGCTCGGCGGACGAGCTGTATCGGACGGAACCGGCGTTCCGTGCCGGGATCGACGAGTGCGCGGCACTGCTGGCGGACCGGGCCGACCTGCTCGGCAACCCCGCCGAAGCCGACGAGCGGGCCGTCGGATTCGCCGTCGAATACGCCTTCACCCGGCTGGTCGCCGCGTGGGGCCTGGAGCCCGCGGTCATCCTCGGACGCGGGACCGGCGAGTACGCCGCGGCGGTCGCGGGCGGGCTCTTCGGGCTCGCCGATGGTCTCGAACTGGCACTGGGCGGCCCGGTGCCCGCCGCCCAGGCCCCGGTGATCCCGGTGCTGTCCCCACGCACCGGTGAGCTGCTCACCGCGGCCGAAGCCGCCGACCCGGCCCACTGGCGCATCTCGGACGACCGCTTCGAGGACGGCCTGCTGGCCCTCGCGCGCTACGCCGAGGTCCTCGTCGAAGCCGGGCTCGGTGACGCCGGTGCCGAGGCCGCCGGCCGCTACCTCCCGCAGACGCCGGTCGTCTCCCTGCAGCCGGTGGCCGGCGCCGGACGCCGCGCCTGGCTGGCCGCCCTCGGCGCACTGTGGGAGCAGGGAGTCCCGATCACCTGGGTCGGCGAGGATCGGAAGTTCGTCCGCCTGCCGGCCTACCGGTTCCAGCGCACCCGCTACTGGCCCGAGGTCGCCTCGCGCGGCAGCGGCTGGTCCATGAGCCAGATGAACGCGGGCACCGCCGCCTCTGAGGTCTCGGAAACCCCAGTGCGTGCCGGGCTGGTCGCGCACACACCGACGTGGCGACGAGACACCGCCCGGCGCGTCCCGGCCGCACCGGGTGAGCTGGTCCTGTTCGCCGCCCCGGGCGCGTTCGCCGACGCCTTCACGGCGGCGGCAGAGGCCGCCGGGCACTCCGTGACCGCCGCCGCGATCGAACCGTCCGATGTGGACGGCTACCGCCGGGTGCTCGCCGCGGCCGGCGGCGCCGGGCCGCTGCGGATCGTGCACGCCCACGGTCTGGCCGGCAGCGACCGCGAATCCGGCTTCTACAGCCTGATGTGGCTGGGCCAGGCGATCGGCGCCGAGGCGGCCGGCCGGCGGATCGAGCTGCTCACCCTCGGCCGAGGCGGGTTCGACGTCCTCGGCGGCGACGCCACCGACCCGCTGGCCCCGACCCTCGCCGCGGCCACCGACGCGATCGCCGCCGAGTACCCCCTGGTCCGCGCCCGGTACGCGGACTTCGCCGAGAACGGCGACCTCGCCGCGCAGGCGCTGCACGAGACCGACCTGCTGGCGGCGTCCACAGTGGACACAGCGGACGTTGCGGACGCCGGGAACACTGTCGACGGTGTCGAGGTCGCCGCCTGGCGCCGGGGCCGTCGCTGGCTGCGGGGGTTCGACGTCGTCGAGCTGCCCGAGGCTGACGACGCGCAGGCCTGGAAGCCCGGCGGCACCTACCTGATCACCGGTGGCCTCGGCGTGCTCGGTCTCGCGCTGGCCCGGCGGCTCGCCCCGCTCGGGGTCAACCTCGCCCTCGCCGGCCGCTCCGCGCTGCCGCCCGAGGACACCTGGGACGACTGGATCCGCGGGCACGGCGTCGACGACCGCACCAGTTCGATCCTGCTGGCCGTGCGCGACCTGCGGGCTCTCGGCGCCGACGTGCTGACGCTGCGGGCCGACGTCAGTGTCCCCGGCGAGGCCGCCGCGCTGCTGGCCGAGGTGCGCGGCTACTTCGGCGGCCTGGACGGTGTCGTGCACGCCGCCGGGATCGCCGGGGGAGGGTTGCTGCAGAACAAGACCCGCGAACAGGCGGCGGCGGTGCTCGCCCCGAAGATCGACGGGACCGTCGCGCTGGCCGAGGCACTGCGCGTCGACCCGGTCGAGCTGCTGGTGCTGTACTCCTCGACGGTCACCCTGACCGTCGGCGTCGGCGAGGTCGACTACTCCGCGGCCAACGCCTTCCTCGACGGCTTCGCGGCCGTCGAAGCCGCCGCGGGCAAGGCCGCCGAGCGGGTCGTGTCGGTGGCGTGGGGCCCGTGGCAGCTGGACGCGTGGACGTCGTCCGGGCTGTCCGGCTCGGCCGAGCTGCAGGAGGGTTCCCGCACGTTCCGCGACGAGTTCGGCATCGGCGCCGAAGAAGGCACCGAACTGCTCTCGCGGATCGTCGCCTCGGCCGAGCCGCAGGTGACGGTACTGCCGCTGCCGCTGACCGACGTACTCGCCGCGCTGGCCCGGATGGGCTCGGTCGACGCCCTCGTCGGCGGTGCCGACGCCGCTGTCCCGAGCGGCGAGCGCTATCCGCGGCCCGACCTGCGCACCGCCTTCGTCGCCCCGCGCACTCCGGCCGAGGAGCGCGTCGCCGCCGTCTGGTGCGACTGCCTCGGCCTGGAGGAGGTCGGTGTGCACGACCCGTTCTTCGACCTCGGTGGCACGTCGCTGATCGGTCTGGTGCTGATCGGCCGGGTGGCCAAGGAGTTCGGCGTCGAGCTCGCGCCGGCCAGCCTGTTCGAGAAGCCGACCATCGCCGGGCTCGTCACGCTGCTCGGCGAACCGGACGCTCCCGCCGAGCCCGCGGAGCCCGCCGGGGTCGCCGAAGACGTCGCCGGACGCGGCGAGCGCCGCCGTGCGCGCGCCGCGAACCTCCGCAAACGCCCGAGCCGGACCGGAAGGTGAACCACCCCATGACCACGCAACCCCGGGACACCGGCAACGACATCGCGATCGTCGGCATGGCCGGGAACTTCCCCGGCGCGCCCGACCTCGGCACGTTCTGGGCCGATCTGTGCGCCGGACGCGACGGCATCACCCGGATGACCCGCGACGAACTGCTCGCGGCCGGCGTGCCGGCCGAAACCGCCGACGATCCGGCCTTCGTCGCCGCGGCCGGAATGCTGCCGGACGTCGACCGCTTCGACGCCGACTTCTTCGGCTATTCCCGTGCCGACGCCGAACTGCTCGACCCGCAGCACCGGCTGTTCCTCGAGTGCGCCTGGCACGCGCTGGAGGACGCCGGGACCGATCCGGACGCCCTCGAGGGGCTGGCCGGAGTGTTCGCCGGCGGCGCACCCAGCACGTACCTGATGTCCAATCTGCTGCAGAACGACGTGACCGCGCTGACGGTCGGCCCGGACCAGCTGATCCTGCAGAACGAGAAGGACCTGCTGGCCTCCCGGCTGTCGTTCGCCCTCGACCTGACCGGGCCCTCGGTGAGCGTGCAGAGCTGCAGCTCCACCGGTCTGTCCGTGGTCGCCCAGGGCTGTTCCAGCCTGCTCACCGGCGAATCCGACCTGGTCGTGGCGGGCGCGGTGTCCGTCGTGGTGCCGCAGGAACCCGGCTACCTCTACCGCGAGGGCAGCCGGTTCGCCCCGGACGGCGTCAACCGCATCCTCGACGCCGAAGCCGACGGCAAGGTCCCCGGCAACGGGCTCGGCGTCGTCGTCCTGCGGCGGCTGGAGGACGCGCAGGCCGACGGCGACCGGGTCTACGCGGTGATCCGCGGCTGGGCCATCCACCACGAGGGCAATCGTGCGCGCCAGGGATTCAACCTGCCCGGCGTACCCGGCCAGGCGGCGGTCGTCGCCGAGGCGATGGCCGCCGCCGACGTCGAACCCGCCGAGATCGACCACGTCGAGGTGTCCACTTTGGGCACTCCATTCGGTGACGTCGCGGAGATCTGCGCGCTGCAGAAGATCTTCGACGTCGACGAGGTCGAGCGCGTCACGCTCGGGTCGATCGACGCGAACCTCGGGCACATCAACCAGGCCGGCGGGATCGCCCGGTTCATCAAGGCCGCCCTCGCGCTGCACCACGAGAAGCTGCCGCCCGCGGTGAACTTCTCCACGCCCAACCCGCAGTTCGCCCAGAGCGGCGACAAGCTGGTCGTGCAGCGGGATCTGGCGGACTGGCCACGCGGTGACCGGCCGCGCCTTGCCGGGGTCAGCGCGAACGGCTTCGGCGGCACCGACGCCCACGTCGTCCTCGAAGAGGCCCCCGAAGACGCCCCGGCGCGCCCGGCCGCCCGGCCGCACCATGTGCTGATCTGGTCCGCGCGCACGGCCGAGGCGGCCGACGCCGCCACCGGACGCCTCGCCGCCGCATGTCCGGAGTGGACCGACCTCGCGGATGTCTCCTACACGCTGCAGGCCGGGCGGAAGGCGTTCGAACACCGGCGGATGACCGTGGTGTCGTCACCGGAGGACGCGGCCGAGGCGTTCGCCTCCGACACGCGGATCCTCGCCGAGGCCGACTCCTGCCCGCGGCAGGTGGGTTTCCTGCTCGCCGGCGTGGGGGAGCAGTACCGCGGCATGGCCGGCGGCCTCTACGACAGTGAGCCGGAGTTCAAGGCCGCCGTCGACGAGTGCGCCGCGCTGTTCCGGGAGCACCTCGGCACCGATCCCACGGAAAGCCTGCGCGGCGCCCGCGGTGACGACGGAGGTGATCTGGCCCGGCTGCTCGGCCGCGCCACCGACACCGAAGAGGCGGGGCCCACCGCCACCCAGCCCGCGGTGTTCACCCTCGGCTACGCCCTGGGCCGTCTGCTGCGTGCCTGGGGCGTCGAGCCGGCCGTCCTCGCCGGCTACAGCGTCGGCGAGTTCGCCGCGGCGACGCTCGCGGGCGCACTGACGCTCGAAGAGGCGACCGCGCTGGTCGCGTTCCGCGCCAAGCTCATCGAACAGCTGCCGCCCGGCGCGATGTGCGCGGTCCCGCTCGGCCCCGGCGAACTGGCGAAGCTGGTCGGCGACGTGACGGCGTACGGCGTCGACGTCGCCGCAGTCAACGGTCCGCGGATGATCGTGGTCTCCGGCCCCACCGACGGCGTCGAGAAGCTCACCGCGGCGCTCGCCGAACACGGGGTTCCCGCCCGGCTGCTGCGGACCACGCACGCGTTCCATTCGCGCGCCCTGCGGCCCGCGGCCGCCGAGCTGACCGCCTGGGTCCGCGAACACGTCACTCCGCGGGAGCCCGAAGTCCCGTACCTCTCCAACGTCACCGGAGCACCGATCACCGCGAAGCAGCTCAAGGACCCGGGGTACTGGGCCGAGCACATGTGCCGCCCGGTCCGGTTCGCCGCCATGATCGAGCATCTGGCCAGTGCCGCACCTGGAAACGTATGGCTGGAGCTGGGTGCCGGGCAGTCGCTCGGTGCCATGTTCCGCGGTCACCCGGACTTCCCGCAGACGTCCTGGCCGCTGCTGGTGCCGACGATGCCGGGCGAGGCCGACCCCCGCCCGGACACCGCGGTGCTGGCGGAGGCACTCGGGCGGGCGTGGCTGTCCGGGGTGGACATCGGCTGGCGCGGCTACCACGCCGGCCGGGACCCGCGAAAGACCACGCTGCCCGGCTACGCGTTCCAGCGCGAGCGGTACTGGATCGAGCCGACCACCACCCGGTCGGCGGCCGAGGTCGCCCTCGGTGCCCGGGCCGCGGACGCGGTGTCCGCGCGGCCGGTCCACCTGGTCGAAGGCGAGCTGGACCGCACCGCCCGCGACCTGGCGACCCGGCTCGGCGCCGAACTGGGCGTGACCGTCGTGTTCGCCGACGAGCACGCCGGCGGGGCCGAGGCGGTGCGGGCCGCGTACGGACGGCTCGACGGAGTGCTGGACCTGACCACGAGCAACGCAGTGAAGGAGCAACGATGAGCCTCGTCGGAGTCGTCGGCGCCGGTGTGATGGGCACCGGGGTCGCGCAGAACCTCGCCACCAGCGGGCACGACGTCGTGCTCGTGGACGTCGACCCGGGCACGCTGGCCGACGCCAGGGACCGGATCGAGCTCGAGTGCCGGATGAGCCGGATGCTCGGCGGCCCGGACCTCGACGCGGAGGCCGTGCTCGCCCGGATCACCACCGGCACCGAGCTGGAGCTGCTCGCCGAAGCCGGGGTCGTGATCGAGAACATCACCGAGAGCTGGGACCTCAAGGCGCGGCTTTACCCGAAGCTCGACGAGGCCTGCAAGGAAGGCACCGTGTTCGTGGCCAACACCTCGGCCATCCCGATCACCAGGCTCGCCGGCCTGACCGCGCGGCCGGACAAGGTGATGGGCGTGCACTTCATGAACCCGGTGCCGATGAAGCCGGCCTGCGAGTTCATCCCCGGCTACCACACCAGCGAGTCCACCAAGGACCTCGTGCGGGAGCTGCTGGTGTCGATGGGCAAGAAGCCGATCCCGGTCAACGACGCCTCCGGGTTCGTCTCCAACCGCGTGCTGATGCTCACCGTCAACGAGGCGGCTTTCCTGGTGCACGAAGGAGTCGCCGACGCCGCCACCGTCGACGAGGTGTTCCGCAGCTGCTTCGGGCACCCGATGGGCCCGCTGGAGACCGCGGACCTCATCGGCGTCGACACGATCCTCTACAGCGTCGAGGTGCTCCACGACGAGTTCAACGACAGCAAGTACCGCCCCTGCCCGCTGCTCAAGCAGATGACCGCGGCCGGGCTGCACGGCCGCAAGAGCGGCCGGGGCTTCTACAGCTACAGCGCGGCGGGCGCGGGCTGAGACCGCACCGCCCGTCCCTTCCGCAACCGAGAGAGGTTTATCCCATGTCGCAGGACATCCGCGGCGAGATCCGCACCTTCATCGGGGCGAAGTTCCCCGGCCTGTCGTTCACCGACGAGCAGGACATCTTCGCACTGGGCTTCGTCAACTCGCTGTTCGCGATGGAGCTGGTCATGTTCATCGAGAAGGCGTTCGGCACGCGGATCCCCAACGAGGAGCTGAAGCTGGACAACTTCCGCACCGTCGAGCGGATGGCCGACCTGGTGCAGCGGCGGGTCGCCGCCGCCGCGCACTGAACCGGGGAGGACAGGTGACGGTGAGGACACGACCGGAAGCCCCCGAACTCGTGGTGCTGGGGCGCTTCGTCGACGGAGAGGTCGCGCCGCACGCGAACGCGTGGGAGCGGGCCGAAGAAATCCCCGGCGACGTCCGGGCGCGGGTCGGCGAACTCGGGCTGTGGGCGCCGTTCCTGCCGGTCGAGTCCGGCGGCGCGGGGATGGACATGGTCACCCTCGGCCGGGTGCACGAGGAGGTCGGCCGCGGCTGTTCGTCACTGCGCAGCCTGCTGACCGTGCACACCATGGTCACCGCCACCGTGCACCGCTGGGGCGACGACGAGCAGCGCGAGCGGTGGCTGCCGGCCCTGGCGACCGGGGAGACCCTCGGCGCTTTCTGCCTGACAGATCCCGACTTCAGCGGCAGCGACGCCACCGCGGCCGGTACCGTCGCGGTCGCCGACCACGGCAGCTGGACGCTCACCGGCCGCAAGAAGTGGATCACCGGCGGGCAGCGGGCCGGGCTGCTGCTGGTGTTCGCCGACACGGCCACCGGGATGAGCGCGTTCCTGGTGCCCGCCGATCACCCCGGCGTCCGCGTCACGCCGGTGCGGCACATGCTGGGCACGACGGCCAGCATGCTGGCCACCATCGAGTTCGACGACGTCCGGCTCGGCCCGGGCGCGCTGGTCGGCCCGCCGGGCTGGGCGGCGGGCACGGTGATGACCGGCGCGCTCGACCTCGGCCGCTACAGCGTGGCCTGCGGTTCGGTCGGGATCGTCCGCGCCGCGCTCGCGGCGTCGGCGGCCTACACCTCGCAGCGGTCGGCCGGTGGCGGGCTGCTGCGTGACCTGCCGCAGATCCGGGCGAAGATCAGCGACATGGTGACCGCGCGCGACGCCGGGCGGCTGCTGTGCGAGAAGGCCGGGCGGCTCAAGGACGCCGGCGACCCGGCGACGATCATGGCCACCTGGGTGGCCAAGTACTTCGCGTCCACCGCGGCCGCGAGAACGGCGTCGGACGCGGTGCAGATCCACGGCGCCAACGGCTGCGGCCCGGACTACCCGGTCGCGCGGCTGTACCGCGACGCGAAGGTCATGGAAATCATCGAGGGCAGCACCCAGATCCAGGAGCTGACCATCGCAGACGATGCCTACCGGGAGGTGGCGGGATGACGAGCGCGAACTCCGCGGTCGCCACGGCGGACAAGCCCAAGCGCGGCCGGATCAAGTGCGTGGTCTGGGACCTGGACAACACGGTGTGGGACGGAACCCTGCTCGAGGACGGCACGGTCACTGTCCGGCCGGAGGTCGTCGCCGAGATCAAGCGGCTCGACGAGCTGGGCGTCCTGCACTCGGTGGCCAGCCGCAACGACCACGACGCGGCGATGGCCCAGCTGAAGGCCGCCGGACTGGACGAGTACTTCCTGTACCCGCAGATCACCTGGAACCCCAAGTCCGGGTCGGTCGAGCGGATCGCGCAGGCGCTCAACATCGGCCTGGACGCGATCGCGTTCGTCGACGACCAGCCCTTCGAACTGGACGAGGTGGCGCACGCGCTGCCCGCGGTCAAGACCGTCGACGTCGCGCGGCTGGCCGAGGTGCTGGCGTCGGAGGAGTTCCGGCCCAGGTTCGTCACCGACGAGTCCCGCATCCGCCGCCAGCTGTACCGGGCCGCCGCCGAGCGCGACCGGGTGGCCGAGGACCACCAGGGCACCGACGAGGAGTTTCTGTCCACTTTGGACATGAAGTTCACGATCGCCCGTGCCCAGCGCGAGGACCTGCAGCGGGCGGAGGAACTGACCGTCCGCACCAACCAGCTGAACTCGACCGGGCGGACCTACTCCTACGACGAGCTCGACGAGCTGCGCACCTCGCCTGAGCACGTGCTGCTGGTCGCGTCGCTGTCGGACAAGTACGGCGGCTACGGCAAGATCGGCCTGGCGCTGGCCGAGCGCGGCACCGACGCCTGGCACCTGCGGATGATGCTGATGTCGTGTCGCGTGATGTCGCGCGGGGTCGGCACCGTGCTGCTCAACCACATCATGGGCCTGGCCAAGGCCGAGGGTGCCACGCTGCGCGCGGACTTCGTCGAGACCGGCCGCAACCGGGTCATGTACGTGACCTACGCGTTCGCCGGCTTCCGCGAGGTCTCCCGTGCCGGCAGCAGCCTCGTGCTGGAGTCGGACCTCGAGCGGATCCAGCCGCCGCCGCCCTACCTGACGGTGGAGGTGAAATGACCACGGCGACCGTGCGGCCCTGGCTGCCCGGCGGGCTGCCAGCGGGTGGCGCCACGAAGCTGTTCTGCTTCCCGCACGCGGGGGCGAGCGCGGCGGTCTATCGGGACTGGGCCGCCGCCGCGGGCGAGGTGGCCGTGGTCCCCGTCCAGCCGCCGGGCCGGGCCGAGCGGGGCCGCGAACGGCCGCACGAGGACGTCGAGGCCATGGTCGACGACGCCCTCGAAGGCCTCGCCGACGCGTTCACCGGCGACTACGCGTTCTTCGGGCACAGCCTCGGCGCGCTGGTGGCCTATTTGCTCACGCGGCGGCTCGTCGAACGCGGCGCGACCCCGCCCCGGCACTTGTTCGTCTCCGGCCGGGCCGCGCCGCAGCTGCCGGACACCCGCCCGCCACTGCGGGCCCTGCCCGACGACCGGCTCGCCGCGGAGCTGCACGCCCTCGGCGGGCTGCCGGACGTCCTGCGGCGGGAGCCCGAGCTGCTGGCGATGTTCCTCCCGCTGATGCGCGCCGACCTCACGGTGAACGAGACCTATCGCCACGTGCCGGGGGACCGGCTGCCGGTGCCGCTGACGGTGTTCGGCGGCGACCGCGACCCGCGCGCCGACCGGAGCGAACTGGAGGCGTGGCTGGAGTTGTCCTCGGACGCCGCGTTGTTCACCTACGCCGGCGGGCACTTCTACCTCGAGGACCGGGTGCCGGAGCTGCTCGCGGTCGTGCGCCGGAGGCTGCAGCGATGACGATGTGGTCACCGGCGTGGCGACAGCCCTCGGGTGCGCTGGGGGAACGACTGGAACCGGGGCGGGACGTGCACGTGTGGCGGATCGCCCTCGCCCGCGTCCTGGCCCCTGGCGACGCGTACGGCCTGCTCGGCGGGCTTTCCGAGGACGAACTGCGTCGTGCGGCGCAGTTCGTCGTCGAGGAGGAACGCATCCGGTTCCTGGCCTCGCACGTCGCCCTGCGGCAGGTGCTGGCCTGCTACACCGGCGCCGGGCCCCGCGCGGTGGGCCTGACCTACGACGGCGGCCGCCCGGTGCTGGCCGGGCGCACCGGGCTCGAGTTCAGCCTGTCCCGCTCGGGCGGGCTGGCGCTGGTCGCGGTGGCTTCCGGCGTCCGGGTCGGCGTCGACGTCGAGGAGGTCCGGCCGGTGGACCACACCGGACTCGCCGAGCGGACCCTGACCGTGGGGGAGGCAGCGGGCGTCGCCGGGCCGGAGACG
This sequence comes from Amycolatopsis jiangsuensis, assembly GCF_014204865.1. NCBI lineage: Bacteria > Bacillati > Actinomycetota > Actinomycetes > Pseudonocardiales > Pseudonocardiaceae > Amycolatopsis > Amycolatopsis jiangsuensis. The sequence continues at coordinate 1,432,073 of NZ_JACHMG010000001.1, read as the reverse complement.
TTCTTCCGGTACTGGGCCTGTAAGGAAGCCGCGCTGAAGGCCGACGGCACCGGTCTCGCCGGTCTGCCCGGCCCGGCCTTCACCCTCACCGGCGACGACGTGGTGTTCACCGGCACCGACCGTCCGGAGTGGACGATCAGGGAACTCGGCGCGGGCCCGCGGCACGCCGCGGCCCTGGCCGTACAGGCGCGCCCGGTGACGGTGCGCGCGTTCGACTGGCTCCCGGCCGGAGCCCATCAGGAAGGGGTCCCGCGATGACCGATCCTCGGGCGGAACTGGAGGAGTTCATCGGCACCAAGGAGTTCAGCTGTCTCGGCGCCCGGTCCGCGCTGAAACGCGGGTCCATCGAACACGGCCACTACCCGGCGCTGGGCGACCCGGAGTCGGCACGCGCCAACTACCGCGACCTGCTGGGGTACGCGCGGGGTATCCGCCCGACGTTGTCGGACAAGAGCTTCCGCACGTTCGTGGCGACGTTCGAGACCCCGGGCGAGGTGCTGGACGAGCAGGTGCACGAGCGGCTGCTGTGGCAGCACCTGCAGCTGATGCACGACATCGACAGCCGCACCTACGGCCTCGACGACGGGGCGACGTCGGATCCGGACGAACCGAACTTCGGGTTTCACGTGGCCGGCCACGCGTTCTTCCTCGTGGGCATGCATCCGGGCGCGTCCCGGGCCAGCCGCCGGTTCGTCCGGCCGGCGATCGCGTTCAACTCGCTGATGCAGTTCATGTTGCTGGGCGAGAAGTTCTTTTCCATGCAGGACGCGATCCGCAAGCGCGAGGCGACCAACAACGGTTCGGTGAACCCGAGTTTCACGGAGTACGAGTACCAGATGCCCTCGCGCCACTTCTCCGGCCGCATGACCGAGGAGGACTGGAAGTGCCCGTTCACCTCGCGGCACGAGGCCTCGTCGGTGAAGTACACGTCGGATGTGATGCAGCGCCCGGCGGGCTGAGAGCACGTCCGCCTGACGCAGCGGGACCGCACCCGAGCAGGGCGGCCGCGACCCGGTACCGGGCGTGGCCGCCCTGCTTCGCATAGCAACCGGGTGCTCCTCCGTCAACCCATCGGGTGGTAACTGGCATCGTTCTGGTGACCGCTGGCACACGGCCAGTATCGGGTCGCAGCCGTTGTCGGCGGCCCGGTCGTGGAGCACGGTGGAGATCGTCTTCGCAAATCCGGTCAAGGCGGTGTCCCGTGCGTTTCGATCTTCTCGGCCCCCTCGACGTCGTCCACAACGGACGCGCGGTCGTCCTGCGCGGGGCGACCCAGCGCGCCGTGCTCGCCTACCTCCTGCTGCACCACAACGAAGTGGTCGCGACGAGTTCCCTGCTGTCGGCGCTGTGGCCCGAGGGGATCCCCGCGACCGCGCGGAAAATGGTGCAGAACGCGGTTTCCGGGCTGCGGACGATGTTCGCGACGAGGACCGGGAGCGACGGTGCCCAGCCGATGCTGCTCACCCACGCGCCCGGGTACCTGCTACGGGTCGAGCGCGACCAGGTCGACGTCGCGCGGTTCCGCCTGCTGGCCGCCGACGGACGGACCGCGTGCGGTGCCGGCGAAGCCGACCGTGCCGTGACGGCCTACCGCGAAGCCCTCGGCCTGTGGCGCGGCCGGATGCTGGCCGACCTCGCCGAGAACGGTGTCGACTGGCCGGAGCTGGCCGCGCTCGAGGACGAACGCCTGGCCGTGCACGAGGACCTGTTCGCTCTGGAGCTCGAACGCGGCCGGCACCACGAGGTGCTCACCACGCTGCGCGGGCTCGCCGAGGCGCACCCGCACCGGGAACGGCTCAACGCCCAGCTGATGACCGCGCTGTATCGCTGCGGCCGGCACGTCGACGCGCTGGAGGTGTTCCGCGCGACGCGGGCGAGCCTCGCCGAGGGGCTGGGTCTGGAGCCGGGCAAGGAACTGCGCGAGCTCGAGCGCGCCATCCTGCGGCACGACGAGACCGTGCTCGCGCACGGACCCGCGCCGGTGCACGTCCGGGAGCCCGCCGCACCGCCCGCGCCCGTTCCCGCATCGGTTCCCGTGTCGCCGCCCGTCGCCGCGCGGTCCGTCGTTCCGCCGCTCGTCACCACGCCGGCCGGCATCGTGCCGCCCGGCATTGCGCCGGCCGGCATCGTGCCGCCCGGTATTGCGCCGGCCGGGCCGCCGGTGATCGCGCTCGCCGGACCGGTCGAAGAGCGATGCGAGACCGAGCGGAAGCCCGTCGTCGCGGTCGGGATCGTTCCGGCCGAGTCCGACTTCGATCCCGAGGACGTCGCCGAAGCCCACGCCCGGCTGCGCGCCGTCGCCGAAGAGGAGGCGAAGGCGGAAGGTGCCCACCTGCCCGGCGGGCCGGGTCCGGTCCTGCTGGCGGTGTTCGGGGTGCCCGCCACCCACGACGACGACGCGGTGCGCGCGGTGCGCACCGCGCTGCGGATCCGCGACCGGCTCGCCGCGGTGGGCATCACTACGCAGATCGGCGTCGAAGCCGGTGACGTCCTCGTCGAGTTCGCCGACGCCGCCCCGGTCGCTGTCAGCGGGCCGGCGTTGGACCGGTGCGTCCGGTCCGCGCTGACGGCGCCCGCGGGCCGGGTCCGGGTGGCGGACGCGGTGCGGGAAGCCAGCGAACCCGCGGTGGTCTACGGCACCGCCGACGACTGTGCCGGCTGGTGGGAAGCGGGGCAGGTGCGCCCGCATCCGCTCGCCGAGCCGGCGGACCCGGGCACCTTCGCCGGCCGTGGCCAGGACCTCGATCTGCTGGAGCAGCTTCTGGAGTTCGTCGAGCGTGGCGGTCGCCCGCATCGGGTGACAGTGGTGGGGGAGCCGGGCATCGGGAAGACGCGGCTGCTCGCGGAGTTCGGCGAGCTGCTGGCGAAGCGGCCGGAGGTACGGGTGCTCGAAACGGCAGGCGACCTCGCCGAGACGTTCGCCGCCGCGCCGGGCCTGCTTCCCCGCACGGCGTCTCGGCTTCGCTCGGGAGGCGCCGGCGATGCCCTGCGTGCGGCCGCCGCGGAGCTGACGGCCCACGGCCCGCTCGTCGTGCTGGCCGACGACGTGCACGCTTCGGTGGCGAAGGACGCGCTGGCCGGTCTGGGCGGCAGCTGCGCCGGCCACCCGGTCCTGGTCGTCGCCGCGGCGCGGCCGGAGCTGCTCGACACGACCTCGGACTGGACTTCGGCCCGCCACGCGGGCACGACGCTGACGCTGGCGCCGCTGGCCGACGACGCGGTGGCCGACCTGCTCGACGTCCTGTTGCCGGACACGACCCGCTTGGCGAGGGGCCGTCGCGAGCTGGTCGCCCGCATCGGCGGCAACCCGAGGTTCGCCCATGCGTATGCGGCGGCGGTGCGCGGCCGGACGACGCCGTTCCCCGCGCCGGATCAGGCGGCGACGACCCCGCCGCTGGTCCGCCGGACACTCGCCGCCCTGCTGGACAGCCTTCCGAGGACGGAGAAGGCAGTGCTGAAGGCGGCGACGCTGACCGCGGAGGTGTTCGACGCGGCCGAGGTGGCCGAGGTGTGCGACCGGACCCCGGCCGAAATCGCGACGGCGCTGACGGCGCTGACGGAACGAGACGTGCTCAGGCGCACCGACGACGGCTACGCCTTCCGCCGGGCGGCGCTGCGGGAGGTGGCGTACCAGCGGATTCCCCGCGCGGTTCGGACCGAACTGCTGCGCCGCCCCACCGGCCGCCCCGCACGGCCCGCCTGAACTCGCGCCCGCGCGAGAACCGGGACGGTCACGACCCCTTCCGCCGATCCATCCGGTCCCGGTAAGTCCTCAGGCCGGCGATCACGAGGTGCAGGCCGAAGCCGAACTCGTCGACGAGCGGAACGCTGCCGACGCCGCCGGCGGTGCTGTCCCCGCGTTCCCCGTCCGCTTCCGGAATGCCCGGTGATCGGTGGCTTTCCGATCGGAGCTGAATGCCGAAGCCGAGAACGAAGCGCGCGACGGTGGCGTAGGTCTGGACCGCTTCTGCCGTGCTGAACCCGTTTTCCAGCAGGACCGAGGTGCACCGATCCCGCAGCTTCAGTGCGTGCGGTCCGGACGGCACCTGCTCGACCGCGAGGGCGGCGACGTTCTCGTGCCGGACCAGCGCGGCGAACAGCTCCTCGGCGATGTGTGCCACGCACTGGTGCCACGGCTCTGCGGCGAGGCGTGCCTCGTCCAGGGTGATCTCGGCGAGCATCGCGTCCACGACCTGCCGCGCGAGGTCGTCACGTCCGGTGAAATGCCGGTACAGCGTGGCGGTACTGCGGGACGCGCTGTGCTCGGTGCGTGATGACACGGCTCCAGTATCGCCGAGTTGCGCGACATGACAGGCTCTTTCATTTTCGGCTACGGCGTAGTCGAAATACCCGCCCGTCAGTGTCTTTAGGAGCCGGCCGATGACCGATCCGGCACCACCCCCGCGCTCATCCCGGATCGCGATCGTCTGTGGTGCGTCCTCCGGACTGGGGCTCGCGACCGCGGAACGCTTGCGCGTCGGCGGTGTCGAAGTCGTCGCGGTGGCGCGGAACGCGGAAGCGCTGGAAACCGAGGCACGGCGCATCGGTGCTGTCCCGGTGGTCGCCGACCTCGCCGGAAACGGTGCCGTGGAACGCATAGTCGACTACACCGCCGGCCGGTTCGGCGGGATCGACATCGTGGTCTGGAAAACCGGAGGTCCCCGTCCCGGGTCCGCGCTGCAGGTGACCGAGCACGACGCCGAGTCCGCGTTCCGCTCGATCCTGCTGCCGCTGGTGCGGCTGGCCGGTGCCGCGGTCCCGCACCTCAAGGCCAGCGCCGCGGGCCGCTTCGTCGCGATCACGGCTTCCACCGTGAAGGAACCGACCTCCCAGGTGGCGGTGTCCAGCCTCGTCCGCCCGGGTGTGGCCGGCTAGGCGCATCAGCTCTACCCGGACGGTGTGCCCGACGACGCCGCCGCGGACATCCCGATCGCTCGATGGGGAAGGCCGGAGGAGTTCGCCGCGGTGGTCGCCTTCCTGGTCTCGCCGCCGGCTTCGTACGTCACCGGCACCACCATCGCGGTGGACGGTGGGCTCAGCCGCGCGATCTTCTGACCCTTCGCGCCGCCGCTTGCGCGGCGAGGCCGGTCAGTCGGCGGAGGATCGCCCCGATTCGGGCGGGTGGAGATGGGTGCGGCGTCCGTCGTGATCGAGGATGACGAGGATTTCCGCGGGTCCGCCGTGTGCCCTGATGGCGTGCGGGGTCATGGTGGAGAACTCGGCGGCCTCGCCGGCTTCGACGCGGACGGTCCGCTCGCCGAGGAACAGCGCGACGGTGCCCGACAGGACGGTGAACCATTCCTTGCCGGGGTGCACGCCGAGCTGAACGGCCTGGGGGCCGGCGGCCTCGTCGGTGATGCGCATCTTGGCGACGGTGACCCCGGCGGGCGCCGATCCGCGGCTCAGCAGCCAGGTGGTCAGGCCACGATGCTCGTCCCGCTCGGGCCGGATCACGACGTCGTCGTCGTTGATGGTCTCGGCCAGCTGATCGATCGAGGTCCCCAGTGCGCGGGCCAGTGCGGTCAGCTGGTCGAGTCCGAGGCGCTGGCGGCCGGTCTCGATGCGGCTCAGGCTGGACGGACTCATGACGGCGCGCTCGGCGAGGTTGTCCAGCGACCAGCCCCGGGCTTGGCGCAGGCTCCGGATGCGCATGCGGACGGTGCCTTCCAGATCGCTTTCTTGCGTCATATGCAAGAGCATATGTAATTTGTGCAAGGCGACGCTACCTTCGAAGTCATGAAAAGCACCGAGAGCAGCCCGTTCGACCCGCACCGGGACCACGCCGCTGCCGGTGCCGGCACCGCCGCGATGGCCGAGCTCCTGGAACTGGACGCCGAGGTCCTGCACGACTACCTGGCGGAGCTGGTCGACTGGCTGGGTGAGCTGTCCGACGAGGAACCCCGCCACATCGTCGATCTGGGCAGTGGGACCGGGACTGGCAGCTTCGCCCTCGCGCGGCGCTTCCCGCGCGCCGGCGTCACGGCCGTGGATCTTTCCCCGCAGATGCTCCACCGGCTCTCGAAGAAGGCAGCCGCGCTCGGCCTCTCCGACCGGGTCCGTGGCGTCCAGGCGGATCTCGACGAGGGCTGGCCGCGGCTGGAGACCAGCGACCTGATCTGGGCGGCCGCCTCGGTGCACCACCTGGCCGACCCTGACCGCGTCCTGGCCGAGGCGTTCGGCGCTCTGCGGCCGGGCGGCCTGCTGGCGGTGACCGAAATGGACTTCTTCCCGCGGTTTCTGCCCGACGACCTCGGCGTGGGACGTCCCGGGGTGGAAGCCCGCGTCCACGCCACGCTGAACCCGTACCCGCCCGCCGACTGGTCCGCACACCTGGTCCGCGCGGGATTCGTCCTGGAAGCGCAGCGGCCGTTCGTCATCGATCTGCCCGCTCCGCTGCCGGCCGCCACGGCCCGTTACGCGCAGGTGTGCCTGCAGCGCCTGCATTCCCACCTCGAGGGCCGGCTGCCCGGCGACGACCTGGCCGCGCTCGACGCGGTCCTCGCCGGCGACGGCCCCCACAGCGTCCTGCGGCGCGACGACCTCACCGTCCGGACCACCCGCACCACCTGGGTCGCCCGCCGTCCCTGAGTCCGGCCACCACCCCTGTCCTTTCCGAGCACCACCCGCTCACCCCCCAGAAACGGTCCTGTCATGCCCGAAGAACGCCTGTTCCGTGGCCCCGCGCCCGCCGTGGCACCACCCGCACCCCCTCTCGACTCCCGGCGCTGGTGGATCCTCGTGATCATCGGCGTCGCCCAGCTGATGGTGACCCTGGACACCTCCATCGTGAACATCGCTCTGCCCTCGGCACAGGCGGACCTCGGCTTCTCCGACGGCAGCCGGCAGTGGATCATCACCGCCTACGCGCTGGCTTTCGCCTCGCTGCTGCTGCTCAGCGGCCGTCTCGCCGACCTCTTCGGCCGGAAGCCCGCTTTGCTCATCGGTGCCGCGGGCTTCGCCACGGCCTCGATCCTCGGTGGTGTGTCGACCAGCTTCGGCATGCTGGTCGCCGCGCGCGCCCTCCAGGGTGTGTTCGCCGCGCTGCTCGCACCGGCCGCGCTCTCCCTGCTGAACACGACGTTCACCGATTCCCGGGAACGGGCGAAGGCCTTCGGGATCTTCGGGGCGATCGGCGCTTCCGGCACCGTCGTCGGACTTCTGATCGGCGGCGCGCTCACCCAGGCCCTCGACTGGCGCTGGACGATGTTCGTGAACGTCCTCTTCTCCGCGGTGGCTCTCTTCGGCGGCTGGAAGCTGCTGACCAACACTCGCGACGCCGCGAACTCCCGGCTGGACCTGCCCGGCACGGTGCTCATCTCGGCCGGCCTGTTCGCCGTGGTCTTCGGGCTGTCCAACGCCGAGTCCCAGCACTGGGATTCGCCGCTGACGTGGGGATTCCTCCTCGCCGGTGTCCTGCTGGTCGCCGCGTTCGCCTGGTGGCAGACGCGCGCGGAGCACCCGTTGCTGCCGCTGCGCATCCTCACCGACCGCAACCGCGCCGCCTCCTTCGCCACGCTCCTGCTCACCGGCGCCGGTCTGTTCGGGGTGCTGCTGTTCCTCACCTACTACCTTCAGCTCGATCTCGGCTTCAGCCCCATCACCACCGGTCTGGCGTTCCTGCCGATGATCGTCCTCATGATGGGCGTGGCCCAGTTCTCGACGATGAAGCTCGTTCCCCGCTCGGTCAACGCGATGCAACAGGTCGGCGGCTCGATCGGCACCGCCCTGCTCAACACCCTCGCCGCCGGCGCCGCGGCCGCCTTCCTCGTCGGCAAGAATCCCGCGGACCCCACGGCACGCGCGGATGCCGCCATCGCCAGCTACACCACTGCCTTCTGGTGGGCGGCGGGACTCTTCGCGGCCGGCGCGGTGCTCACCGCCCTGCTCTACCGGCGCAAGGCCGTCGAACCGGCCACGGCCGAAGCCGCGCCTTCTCCCAGCTGACCCACCCGACTCCACGACAGCGCGCAGGAGAGTTCTCATGACCACGATCCACGGCTTCGCCGAAGAAGGCTTCGGGCCGGTCGCCGACGCCTTCAGGGACAACTTCGCCCGCGGTGCCGAGACCGGCGCTGCTCTCGCGATCCACCACCGCGGCCGGCTGGTCGTCGATGTACACGGTGGTCTCGCGGACGCCACCGCCGGACAACCCTGGAACGCCGGCACCGTCGCCGTCGCTTTCTCCGCCACGAAAGGTCTTCTTGCCCTCGCCGGGTACCTCGCCCAGCAGCGCGGTCTCCTCGACTTCGATGCGCCCGTCACGTCCCTGTGGCCGGAGTTCGGCGCCCACGGCAAGGAAAACACCACGATCCGCGACGTGTTCGCCCACCGCGCCGGCCTGGTCGCCCTCGACACCGACCTGACGTTCGCGGACCTCACCCGGTGGACCCCGGTGACCACCGCCATCGAAGCCCAGCGGCCGCAGTGGGAACCCGGCACCGATTTCGCCTACCACGCCCTGACCTTCGGCTGGCTCACCGGCGAGATCCTTCGACGTGCCACCGGTCTGCGGCCGCATGAGCTGCTGGCCGAGTACCTCTCGGCTCCCTTGGCAGCCGACGCCTGGATCGGTCTCCCCGCCGACATCGAGCCCCGTGTCGCCCGGATCCACCCGGCGCCGGAGGTCGCCGACGCGGAAACCCGCGCCCTCTTCGAGAAAGTGATGGCCATGCCGGCCGTCCTGAGGTCGATGACGCTCGGGGGAGCACTGCCCGCCCGGTTCCTCGGCGACGGTCCCGCCGACTTCAACTCCCCGGCCCTGCACGCCACCGAGATCCCCGCGGCCAACGGCATCATGTCCGCCGCCGCGCTGTCCCGGATCTACGCCGCGGCGGTGTCCACGATCGACGGCACGCCGCAGCTCCTCGACGACAAGAGCATCGCCGACGCGGTGACCCCCCGTTCTGCCGGCGACGGCTGGCCCGGCGTGCTCACCCCACCCGGGATTCGCTTCTCCACCGGGTTTCTCGTCAACGGATACCCGGGCCGGCCCCTTCTCTCCGATCGTTCCTTCGGCCACGACGGCGCCAACGGCGGCCTCGGTTTCGCCGACGCCGACGCCGAAATCGGTTTCGGCTACCTCAACAACCAGCTGGCCAACCCCGGCGACGAACGAGCCAACCGCCTCACCGCGGCGCTCCGGAAGTCCCTCGGCGCCCGATCCGGGTACGCAGCGCCGGTTCCCCGGCCCGGCGCCGCTGTGCTCACAGTTCGTTCTTGTGGAACCGCCCGGCTTTCATGATCACCGGCAGCGTGGCGCCCTGACGGCCCAGCACGCCGATGTCGGTCAACGGATCGCCGTCGACGACGAGCAGATCGGCGTGCGCGCCCGGGGCGATGACCCCCAGCCGGCCTTCCTGTTGCAGGATTTCGGCGGCGACGCTGGTGGCCGAGAGCAGGATGTCGTGGGGATCGAGCACCTCGGCACGCAGCTCGAACTCGATGCCCTGGCGGACGTGGTGCGCGCCGAGCAGGTCGGTGCCGAACCCGGTCTTGACGCCGGCGGCGTTGAGCAGGCTCAGCGCGTGCAGCATCGCGTCGTAGGTGCCGGCGAGCTTGCGGCGGCTGGCCTCGGGAAGGCCCAGCGCAAGCCCGTCGTCCTCCAGCGCCTTGACCACGGCCAGGGTCGGCACGGCGAAGGTTCCGTTGCGGGCGAGCACTTCCGCGGTCTCGGGCGTCAGAAAGGTGGCGTGTTCGATGCAGCGCACCCCGAGTTCGGAGGCGCGGCGGATGGCCGCGTCCGGATGGCAGTGCGCGAAGACGTAGCTGCCCCGCATGGTCGCCTCGTCGACGGCGGCGCGGATCTCGTCGTCGGTGAACTGCAACGCGTCGATCGGATCGCTGGGCGATGCCACGCCGCCGGAGGCCATGATCTTGATGGCGCGGGCGCCGCGGCGGAACTCCTCCCGCACGGCGCGGCGCACCGCGTCGGCGCCGTCGGCGATCGCGGTGAACCGTTCGTGCCGCGGCGGGCAGCACTCGCAGCCGGTGAGGTCCTGCTGCGAGCCGGCGCGGAAGTCCCCGTGCCCGCCGGTTTGCGAGATGTAGCGGCCCGAGTGGAAGAACCGGGGTGCCGCCAGCCAGTCGCGTTCGATCGCGCGGGCGTAGCCGGCGTCGGTGCCGCCCGCGTCGCGGAGTGTGGTGAAGCCGTGGTCGAGGCTGGTCTGCAGGAACCGGGCGGCGAACAGCGAGTAGTACTCGGTCGGCTGCTGGGCCAGCCTGGTGACGTCGAGGTCCGCGGCCCAGATGTGGACGTGCAGGTCGATCAGCCCGGGCATCAGCGTGCGGCCGCCGACCGCCACCGTCGTGTCGGCTCCGGCGATCGGGCGGTCGGAGATCTCACGGATCACTCCGTCCTCCACGAGGACGTGGCCGGGGCGCAGACCGGGGTTGATCCCGTCGAAGATGGCGGCGTCCCGGAACAACGTCGTGCTCATGCGTGGCCTCCCGGCGAGTTCGTGGTGCGCGTCTGCGGTCCGGGCAGCCGCCCGGTGCTCCGAGAATGCCCGACAGCGCCGCGCGGCGCATGCACCGGTAAGTCGACGCCCCCGCGCGCGAGGCGGGTAGTGACATCTGTCGGGAAACGGGTTCCGCTCGGTGAACGGATGTCGATGGCGCGGGCAGTGGAAGAGCGGGCACCGTCCGGCCCACCGGAGACTTTCCGGCACGGCGGGCGGCCGGGCGGATCCGGCGCGTCCCGCCCGCGTATCCGTCCGCCCGGGACGAAATAGCGCCGGAATCCGGCCTCGTACTCCGATCGGTGAGCACCTGTAGGTCCTCGGGCTCGACAACACCTACAGCCAGGTCCGGATCTGCACACTCGAGGGCGAACTCACCGGGCCGGGGATGAGCCGGGGTCCGACTTCATCGGGGCGACGGAAGAGACTCTCGGGCGCTATGTCGTCGGCGTCGACTATGGCGATCAACGGAACAGGCTCATGAGTCCCTCACTTCCGGAGTGCGTCGCGATGCGCGTGCCACGCGGTCCGCGGTTTCGTGCCAGGGCCGGCTGCGATCGCCGAAGACCGTCGCCGCGAGGTCCGGGGTCTGCTGCACCGCCCGGTGCAGCCTCTGGGTGATGTTCATGCCAGCTTGCCCGCCTGCGCGGCGAACTCGTCGAGGACCTCGGCCGCATGGTCGCGGTAGCTGCGCTGCCCGGGGTCGGAGATCCAGCGGCGGTAGGTGATGTCGAGTGCGAGAAGTCCGACGGCCGCCAGGAAGCGGGCGGCGACCTCGCCGCGTCCCTGCTCCCGTACCGCGTTCTCGATGGCGCTCTCGAGCTTGGCGGCCTTGAGCAACTCGCGTTCCCGCAGTTCGGCATGCGCGGCGACGACCGTCGCGCGGGCCGCCGCGGTGGAGCGGTATTCCGGAGGGAAGTAGCCGGCGAACACTTCGAGCACGGCGGCGAGGACGTCGGCCGGCGGTGCCCCGGCCGGGGTCGCGCGGACAGCTTCGGCCACCTGGGCGGTCATGCCGTCCTGGCCGAGGAAGAGGACCTCGCGTTTGTCGTTGCAGTGCCGGAAGAAAGTGCTCTTGGTCAGCCCCGCCCGCTCGGCGATGTCGTTGACCGTCGTCGCGTCGTACCCGCGCTCGGCGAACAGGGTCAGTGCCGCCCGTGCCAGCCGCTCCTGCGGGTGGGGTTCCCATCTAGCCACGGCGCCATCATAGGTCACGGGAGAAAGTCCCGTGGAAACGTTATCGTGATGGGACGAGCTCCCGTGATGCGGCGCGAGACCGTGCGCAGGAACCCACGGCGCAGGAGAAGAACGAGGGCACACCATGGCGACCATTCCGCCGGGACAGGGTCGGCCCACGGGGCCGGAACTCGCTGTGCCGCCACCACTGCCGTTCGACCCCGAGTTGGCGACAGCGCTGGCGGAGCTGGTCGACGCGGGGCCGGTGGTGCCGTCCCTCACCCCGGACATGATCCCGCCCATCCGGTCCACTGCCGTGCGCTCGGTCCGGCTCACTCCCGGGCGGCTGGGCCGCGACGGGCGGTTCGAAGTGGCGGAGCTGCCGGTCCCCGGCCGCGGTGTCGCACCGGAGGTGAGGGTGCTGATCTGCCGGCCGGCCGGCGCGGCGTGACCGGCCCCCGTGCTCTACCGGATACACGGCGGCGGCCTGGTCGCCGGAACCAATCAGACAGGGATCGGCGAGGCGCTGGACTACGCCGAGCACCTGCGGGCGGTCGTGGTCTCGGTGGAGTACCGGCTGGCGCCCGAGAATCCGTACCCTGCCGCGGTCGAGGACTGGGGCCACGACTCCGGGTTTCTTTCACAGCTGGTCGGCGAAGCGAACGTCGGGTTCAGGGGTGCCGGAACCGCGGTCTACGACTGGATTCTCGACTTCCACGACGCGGTGTTGCAGGACCGCGCGCCCGACCTGCCGAAGGTGCGGGCCTACGCGCTGGGCGCCCGGCAGTGGGTCGATCTCGAAACCTGGCCGCCGCCGGGCACCGGGGAAGTCGTGCTCGACCTGACCGCGGGGCACTTCACCGTCGACCCGGAGAACCCGGTCCCGACCCGGGGCGGACGAGGCGTGCAGGTCTTCGTCAACGGCGGCTTCGGCGTCATCGACCAGCAGCCGCTCGTGGGCCGTCCGGACGTCCACGTCGCGCTCCGGTATCGCCTCGAGCACGAGACGCTGCTGGCCGGGCCCATCGTGGCCCGGCTCAAGACCCGGACACAGGCCGAGCAGGCGGCACCGGACGCCACCCCCGGCCCGGCAATGGCGAGCCTGGGCATCGACGCTCGCTTGTGGACTGCCACCCTGTGTGTCGACCACCCCGACGGCCGGCTGCACAACCTCGTCGAAGGGGTCGCCACCAGCTCCCCGGACGACGATGAGGTCACCGTCGAACTGGGCGACACCTTCTTCCTGCTGCCGGCGGGCACGGAAATCGTCCTGCTCGTCGCCGGCTCGTCCTTCCCCCGATGGCCGATCCCGGACCTGGGCGTCGGACAGGCCGTGCTCGCCGGCTCGACGATCAGCCTCTCCACTGTGGACACAGCGGTACTCGAAGGAGGAGACAGTCAGGGCTGAGTACTTCGGCAGCTGTGACCTTCACTCGAGCCGACACGCCGACTGTCGACGCTGACCAAGATCAAGGGGCCGGCCGTACGGCACCGGGCTCACGGGCGGGCAGGCCACGCAACAGTGTGTCGAGGAACAGGTCGAATCTCGGTGCGTCGGCGCCGAGATGGAGGAGATTCTCGGTTGCCGCCAGCCAGCCGACGACACAGGTGATGAAGATCTGCCAGCTGTGCCCGGCCATCTCGGCGGTGACGCCGGACCGGCGGAGAGCGGCGTTGACCGCGCCACCGAGCCGGTCGATGGAGTGCGCGTTGTGCTTGTGCGGACGGGACAGGTGCGTGGCATAGCCAGGCAGAGCGAGGAATCCGTCGTGCATCGCCCACGCGAGCCGGGTGAGCCAGGCTCGGTATTCCGGGTCCCCGGCGTCGGCCTGCTGCAGGATGCGTTCGACAACGACATCGCTGACGAGATCGAAGAGTTCGTCGCGGTTCCTGACCCACCGGTAGAGCGCGCCGTGGCTGACGCCGAGGCGCGCCGCGAGCTCGCGCATGGTCAGCGTGTCCACGTTCTCGGCCAGCGAGACCGCTTCGACGATCTTGTCCCGGCTGATCCGGGCGGGACGTCCCGGACGCCGTCGCTCGGCCACTTCGTCGGTCATGGCACGACGATAGCCAGGACCCGCCGCCGGGCGGGCCGTCGTGGGCCGCCGGGGGTGACAAGTCTGACAACGGCACACCCGGATTTATTAGTGACCACTGGTTATTAACTAGCTATCGTGGGTCGTGTTCGGCGGATCGGCCGCCACCAGGGACAGCGGGAGGCACGATGAGGCAAGCAGGCGAGGGTGCGGCTGCTGGTGTCCAGGGCACAGTCGCGCCGGGATTCGAGGCCGTGCGCGAGCAGTTCGCCGCGCTGCTGGCGACAGAGGGCGGTGAACTGGACGTGCAGGTCGCGGCCTACCACCGCGGGGAGAACGTGGTCGACCTGTGGGCCGGGCCGGACATGAACACCGACTCGATCATGGGGATCTACTCGGCGAGCAAGGGGGTCGCCCATCTGGTGGTGGCGCTGCTGGTCCAGGACGGCGTGCTGGATCTGGACCGGAAGGTGAGCCACTACTGGCCCCAGTTCGCGGTCGAGGGCAAGCAGGACCTCCTGGTGCGCGAACTGCTCGCCCACCAGGCCGGTGTGGTCGGCGCCACGGACGGGTTCACGATGGAGGAACTCGCCGACGACCAGGTCGTGGCCGAACGACTCGGCGCGCAGCGCCCGTTCTGGCGACCGGGCCGGGCAGCGGGATACCACGCGCTGGTGCTGGCCGCGCTGAGCGGGGAAGTCGTGCGCCGCGCCACCGGCCGCTCCGTCCAGGAGCACTTTGCCGAACGGCTCCAGGCGCCGCTGAAGCTGGACCTGCACCTGGGCCTGCCCGCGGGGCAGGACGACCGGTTCCTCAGCGCGCAACCGATGTCGGCGACCCCGGAACGCCTGCGCGAGCTGGCCGCGGCGGCGACCGCCCCGGACAGTCTCAGCGGTATCGCCTTCAACCGCCACCATCCGCGCAACCGCGAGGTGTGGGAACTGCCCACCCTTCCGGTCGTCCGCGCCCGCGGGCCGGCCTCGTTCGGAGGCATCGGCACCGCCCGCAGCCTGGCCAAGCTGTACTCGGCACTCGTGTCGCCGGTTGACAGCGGCACCCCGCTGCTCGAACCCGCCACCGTGTCGGCGTTCGGCCAGATCCAGTCTCACGGTTTCGACCTGGTCCTGCGGCAGCCCAAGGCGTGGGCAGTCGGATTCCACGCTGTGTCAGAGACTTACCCAGTCCTCGGCGCCGGCGCGTTCGGCCACAGCGGAGCCGGTGGACAACAGGCGTTGGCCGACCCACGCCACGAGCTTTCCTACGCCTTCCTGCGCCGACGCTTCCTGTTCCCAGCCCAGGCCGACGCCGATCACCTGCGACTGCTGAGCGCGCTGGTCACCGCCGCGCGAAGGGCCACCGGGTGCGGGAGCACGGCACGGGACTGATGACCGGTCCACGTCCCTAGTGGGGCCATGAAACACGCTGACCGGCGCCCGAACCGGGGCCCGGTGCCGCGGCGGCCCGGGCTCCGCCCGAACGAGAATGGACGGACCCCATGCCACTGACGACAATCCGCCTCGGCGAGCTCGCCGGCGGCGGTGGCCGACTACGGGATTCCGATGCCGGTGGCCGACGTGATCGGCCTCCTCGACGCTGCCGGAGTGGCCGAAGCACACCTCGTCGGCCATGACTGGGGCGCGATCGTGGCCTGACACACCGCCGTTCTCCACTCCGACGCGACAGGGCAGCGCCGGTCGCTCTCGGCCGCGCGCGGAAACGGTCGCCCGCGTAGTAGCTTCGATTCGCGATCGAGAGGAGCGCAGGGGAGTGGCACGTCTTCATGTCGGATGCGCGATGTGGACCCACAAAGCGTGGCCCGGCCGGTTCGTGCCGCAGTCGCTGCCGGCCGGGGAGCGTCTGCGGGCCTACGCCGGCTGGTGCAACGCCGTCGAGGGCAACACGACCTTCTACGCGACCCCGGCCAGTGCCACCGTCGCGACGTGGGCGCGGCAGACCGGCCCCGGCTTCCGGTTCGTCGTGAAGGTGCCCAAGGCCGTCACGCACGAGCGACGGTTCGCCGGGGTCGAGCCCGAGATGCGCGCGTTCCTGGACGCGATCGAACCGCTGGGGGAGCGGGCGGTCCTGTGGACCCAGCTGCCCGGCTCGTTCGGTCCCGCGGACGTCGATGTGCTCGGCCGCTTCCTGCGGCGGCTTCCCGCCGACCGCCGGCGCGCCGTGGAGGTGCGGCACCCCGGGTTCTTCACCGAAGCCGGGTCGACGTCGCTGCTGGAGCGGACGCTCGCCGGCGCGGATGCCGAGTGGGTTCCGTTCGACACCACCGTCTTCTTTCAGAGCCCACCGGTCAGCGAGGCCGAGCAGGAGGCTTGGGCCAAGAAGCCGCGGCTGCCGCGGCGGACGCGGGCGCTGACCGACCAGCCGATCGTCCGCTACCTGGGCCGGGACTCGGTCGAGGAGACCGTCGCGGGGTGGCGGCCGTGGACCACGGTGGTCGCCGGCTGGCTGCGCGAGGGCCGGTCGCCGACGGTCTTCCTGCACACGCCCGACAACGTCGACGCGCCGGCGCTCGCCCGCCGCTTCCACGACGACGTGCGAGCGCTGCTTCCCGGTCTCGAGGCACTGCCCGAGCCGGAGCCGATCGAGCCCGCGACCCTGTTCTGAGGGCACTGAGCAGTTCGTCACCGGGCACCGGACCGGCCGCGCCGCGTGACAAGGCGCGGGCTGCCGAAGACGCGCGAAGTAAGCGAGCCGACGCAAGCGGGCCATCTGCTGTTCGCATCGGCTCAAGCAGCCGGGAATAGCGTCCGGTTCGCCGAGTGATTCTCCCTGGAAACCCGAATGAGGCAGAGCATGCGCGAAAATCAGGTGGGGTCGGACCGACGGTCCTTCCTGCGGAACGCAGGGCTGGCCGGCGTCGGCGCGACGGCGCTGGGTGCGCTCGGGGTCGCGCCCGCGGCCGCTGACAGCCCGGTCAGCGCGAACAGCCGCGGCGGCAGGTGGAACCCGGACGGCGAGAGCCGCCAGTTCACCGTCGCGGTGATGCCCGACACCCAGTATCTGTATTGGGGCAGCCAGAACAGCATCAACCCGGAGCCGCAGGAAGCGTCGCTGCGGTATGTGATCGAGAACAGCCGCGGGCCGGACGCCAACGTCGTCTTCATGGCCCACCTCGGCGACCTGACGCAGGACGGTGACGTCACGTCGTTCCGGGCGGTGGACCGGACGTTCAAGACGGCCGACTCGGCGGGCGTCGCCTACAGCGTGCTTGCCGGCAACCACGATGTTTCCGGTGACGACACGCGTGGCAACACGCCGTATCTGCAGATGATGGGACCGCGGCGGTTCCGCCGCCGGAAGTCGTTCCTGGGATCTGACGCCAGTGGTTACAACACCGCGCACGTTTTTCGCGCGGCCGGGCAGGAGTGGCTGCTGCTGGCCATGGACTGGCGCACCTCGGCCGCCGGTTTCGCGTGGGCCAATGACGTGATCGCGAAAAACCCGCGAATGCCGGTGATTCTCACCTGTCACGAGATCGTCGCGCCGACTTACGGTGACGAGGTCTACCCGTACGAATCGGGCGATCCCGAGAGCAACGCCGAGATCACCGACTACGGGCAGACCGTGTGGGACTCGCTGGTCAAGGACAACGACCAGGTCTTCCTCACGCTCAACGGGCACTACTGGCCGTCGGGCCGGATGACGAAGAAGAACGCGGCCGGCCACGACGTGCATCTGCACATCACGAATTACCAGAACCGGTACATGAGCGGTGGCGGGATGCTGCGCCTGTACCATTTCGACCTCGAGCGCAACACGATCGACGTCGAGACGATTTCGCCGTGGATCCTCGAAAAGGACCCGGCGAAGCGCAACCGCATGGAGGTGCTGGAGTCGCGGCTGACGACGCCGGTCGACCGTTTCTCGATGCCGTTCGACTTCGAACAGCGTTTCGCCGGCTTCCTCCCGATTCCGGTCCGCCCGGCGCGGCCGGCCGGGAGGATGCTCGTCCCGGGCACGGTGGCGTACTGGCGCTTCGACGGGGTCGGCGCGAACGGCAGTCCCGTCACCGGCGCGCAGCGGGTACGCGACCTGTCGGGCCATGGCAACGACCTCACGCTGCGGGCGGTCGCCGGCACCGCTCCCGATGCGCTGGTCTGGACCGACGAACACCATCCCGACCAGCCGGGCCACGCCAGCCTGCGGTTCGACGGCGGCAAGGAGCCGCTGCACGGCGCGTACCTGAGCACAGGCTCGCGCGCGCCGCTGAACACCGAGACGTTCCGGCGCGGCTACACCATCGAGACGTTCGTGAAGATCCCGCGCGACTGGGACGGTGGCACCAACGGCAACATGCCCGTACTCGTCCGCCGTGGCGCGTCCGGCGACGCGGGCAAGCACGGCAAGAACACCGACCCGAAAGAGCCGGTGGCACAGCTGATGACCACGAACAACGGTCGCGAGGTGCAGTTCAACTGTTATCCGCTCAACCAGA
Organism: Amycolatopsis jiangsuensis; assembly: GCF_014204865.1. Classification (NCBI taxonomy): domain Bacteria; kingdom Bacillati; phylum Actinomycetota; class Actinomycetes; order Pseudonocardiales; family Pseudonocardiaceae; genus Amycolatopsis; species Amycolatopsis jiangsuensis. The sequence continues at coordinate 1,413,954 of NZ_JACHMG010000001.1, read as the reverse complement.
CCTACCCGACCACCAACTGGAGCCACGGCCTGCCCGAAGAGCAGTGGTGGCACATCGCGGTGGTCAACGACGGACACCGCACCACGCTGTACGTGGAAAGCTCCCCGGTGGCCGACAACCCCTTCACCGACTCCGCCGGAATTTCGTCCCTCGGTCTCACCTGGCTGTTGGGCGCCCACGAATACGGCGGCGGTCTCGACAACGTATTCCACGGCTGGATCGGCGACGTCCGCATCGTCAACCGCGCACTGCGTACGGACGAGTTCATGACCACGTGACCAGCCTCTGTCACGCGTAAAGAATGTGGCGATTCACGCAGTTTCGACCGGCTGCGTGCCACCGTTGTAGCTCCACTCCGGTTTGCCGCCGGCGGCGTTCGACGTGACCGAAGGGCCGATGATGAGGAAACGGGCTTCGTCGCCGGCGACCGGGCAGTGCTCCACCCCGCGCGGAATCACGAACAGGTCGCCGGGTCGCAGTCGCACGTCTCCGGCACGCAGTTGAATCGTGAGTTCGCCGGCGAGGAGAAGGAACGTTTCGTCCTCGTCCTCATGGGCGTGCCACCGCGTTGAACCGATGCCCTTGGCCACCTTGAAGAGGCTGCCGTTGGCCTCCGCGACGACACGTTGGGACCAGTATTCGGTGAGGGCGTCGAGGTGGTCCGCCAGCGTGACCGGTGCGTTCATGCCCTCGACAGTAAAGCCGTCGGCGCCGGCCCGGCAGTGGTATAAATGGCACGTGACGAAAGAATCCTACCGATCTGCCGGTCCGCGCTCCGTTGCGTTGCTGGTCGACGAGGGGTCCAACCCGTTCGAGATGGCGTGCGTGTGCGAGGTGTTCGGCGCCCGCCGCCCGGAGCTCGGGTTCGAGGCGTACTCGCTGCGGATCGGTTCTCCTCGTTCGACCACGGTGATGCGGGACGGCCTGTTTCGCCTGTCGGGCGTCGCCGGTCTCGATGCGATCGCGGAGGCCGACACCGTGATCGTGCCCAACCGTCCGGACGTCGACGCCGGCACGCGTCCGGCTGTCCTCGACGCCATCCGGAAGGCGCATCGACGCGGGGCGCGGCTGGTCGGACTGTGCACAGGTGCCTACACGCTCGCCGAAGCAGGGGTGCTCGCGGGGCGGCGGGCAACGGTCCATTGGCAGCTGCTCGACGATTTCGTGGGCCGCCACCCCGATGTGCGGGTCGAGCCGGACGTCCTGTTCGTCGACGACGGCGACGTGCTGACTTCGGCAGGCAGCGCCGCGGCGCTCGACCTCGCGTTGCATATCGTGCGCAAGGACTGGGGCGCGGACGTCGCGAACCAGGTGTCCCGACGACTGGTGTTCAGTGCTTTCCGCGAAGGCGGCCAAAAGCAATTCATCGAACACTCGGTGCCCGAGACGACAGTACGCCCTCTCGCCGCGGCTTTGGAGCGGGTGAGCAGCCGCTTGAGTGAGCAGATCTCGGTCGCCGAAATGGCCGAACAGGCACACATGAGCACGACGACTTTTCACCGCCGTTTTCAGGCCGAGATGGGTACGACACCGTTGGCTTGGCTGACCACACAGCGCGTACAGCTGGCGCAACGGCTGTTGGAGCAGACCGATCTTTCCCTGGAAGCAGTCGCCCGTCGCAGCGGCCTGGGCACAACGGCAAACCTGAGAACCCTGATCCGACGGCACACCGGACTCAGCCCCGCCACGTATCGCCAGCAGTTCGCACTCGTCCGAGACTGAAAACGCAGCGCGACCGCACATTCCACGGTTCATGCGCCGTTTGCGCTTCAACGGGCGACCACGCCCGCCGAAAGATCGATGTCCGCCCCGGAATTACCGTTGTGGCCGCCGGGTTGCGCACCGGCACCGATTCGAACAGAGATCCGCGGATTCCCGCGGGCGATCAGGCGAATCCCTCCAGCTCGGCGATGCGGCGGAAGACCTCGCGGGTGTCGACCCGTTCCATCCCGGGATCCAGTTCGTAGTAGGCGGCCAGCACGTTTTGTGCGATCCGGCCGCGCTCGTCGAGTCCGGCGAAGCGACCGGGGGAGATGTCGCGCATGGCCTCCTCCGCGGACATGTCTTGCACGCGGCGATCCAGTTCGACAAAGGCCGGCCCAGCTGATCGGTGTGCCACCGATGAACAGCAGATCGCCCGCGTACAGCACGCCCTCCGAGGGCACGAGCACGACGCTGTCGCCCTCGGTGTGCGCGGGACCGAGGCAACTGGCCTGCACCGGTGCTCCCTCGAGGTCGAGGCGCAGCCTTCACGGCGCGCTTCGCGGAGCGGTTCGCCGCCTGAACGAACGAGACCGCAGAGGTGCGGGGACTCGCTCGTACCCGGTCCTCGCAGGCGATCGCAGCGGATGCGGTCGTCGTCGGCTCTGCTGATGCCGCCATCGGCCGAAGCCGAGGACTCCCACTGGCCGGGATAAGAGCTTGTCTCATGTGGTGAGTTTGCGGAGTTTCTTGTGGCAGGTGAGTGCTGCGCCGAGGATGAGGAAGGCGAGGAAGTGCTCGGCTTTGCGTTCGTAGCGCAGGGTCAGGCGCCGGTAGCCGGTGAACCAGGCCATGGTTCGTTCGATCACCCAACGGTGTTTACCGAGTTTGTCCTTGGATTCGATGCCTTTGCGGGCGATCCGGACCTTGATGCCGCGGTCGCGGACTGGTCTGCCCCGGGTTTCGTGGAGTCCGGTTGCTGGATTGTCATGCCACGATGGTTGCTTTTTCGTACTCTACTGGGCTGAGCCAGCCGAGGCTGCTGTGGCGTCGTTGGCGGTTGTGCCAGATTTCGAGGTACTCGAAGATCGCGTTGGCCAGCTCGACCCGGGTACGCCATCGGTGGCGGTCGAGTAGTTCGACCTGCATGCGCGACCAGAACGACTCCATCATCGCGTTGTCGTAGCAGTCGCCGACGCTGCCCATCGACGGAACCAGCCCAGAATCCTTGGCGCGCTTGGTGAAGGCCCATGATCCGTATTGGACTCCCTGGTCGGAGTGGATGATCGTGCCAGACTGCGGTGCCCGGTTGTCGATGGCCATGCCGAGCGCGTTGGTCACCAGGCCCGCTGTCGGTGAGGAATCGATAGACCAGCCGACCACACGGCGGGAGTAGACATCGAGAACGACCGCGCAGTAGACCTGGCCCTCGCGGGTGCGATGCTCAGTGATGTCTGTGAGCCACTTGCGGTTCGGCCCCGCGGCGGTGAAATCACGCTTTACCAGATCCTTGGCGATCTCATCGGGCTTGGTGCGCTTCCACCGCGGCCGCCTCATCGCGCCGACCAGACGGGCGCGGCGCATCAGCATCTCCACTGCCCCGTGACCGACCTGGATCCCCCGCCCCAGCCGCAGCTCGGCGTGCACGCGGCGGGCACCGTAGCGCCCCTGGGAGTTCTGGTGGATCTCGGTGATCAGATCGGTCAGCCAGGCATGCCGGATCGATCGGGCTGACGGTGACCGGGATCGCCGGGCGTAGAACCCCGACTCCGACACTCCCAGCACGCGGCACGCGAGCTGGGCCGGCAAACCCTCCTCAGTCATCGCCGCGATCGCGGCGTAGCGGGCTTTTGGGCGCACCGCCTCCTTCAGCAGCTCGGTCGCTCGCCGATGCACCGCCAACTCGCTCTCCAGCTCGGCGATCTTTTTCTTCGCGGCGGTCAGCTCGGCCTTCTCCGCGCTGGTCAACCCGGACTCCAGGCCCCGGTCGATCCGATCCTGTCGCCGCCAGCTGTAGATCGTCTGATCGCTGAGCCCCAGATCATGCGCCACGTCGGCGACCTTGCGGCCGGCCTCGATCAGGTCCAGCACCCTCCGCCGGAACTCCGGCGGATACCCACGTCGTCCCATACCACCCTCTCAAGATCAAGTGGCATAAGAGCGTGTCTCATTTGGCGAGTTTCTTGTAACAGGTGATGGTGGCGGCGAGGGTGAGGAAGGCGAGGTAGTGGCTGGGTTTGCGTTCGTAGCGGATGGTCAGGCGCCGGTAGCTGGTCAGCCAGGCGATGGACCGTTCGATCACCCACCGGTGTCTTCCGAGTTTCTCGGTGGATTCGATGCCTTTGCGGGCGATGCGCGGGATGATCCCGCGCCGGCGGAGCCAGTCGCGTAGGGCTGGGATGTCGTAGGCCTTGTCGGCGTGGAGCTTGGCCGGTTTCCGGCGGCGCGGTCCGCGGCGAGACCGGATCGGCGGCAGCGCGTTGACCAAGGGTCTGAGCGCGTGACTGTCGTGAGTGTTGGCCGCGGAGATCCCAACGGTTAACGGAAGTCCGGCCCGGTCGGACAGCACATGGATCTTCGAGCCGGGCTTGCCGCGATCGACCGGGCTCCGACCGGTCAGACCGCCCCCCTTTTGGCCCTGACGGATGCTCCGTCCAGGACCGCACGCGACCAGTCGATCATGCCCTTGCCGCCAAGTTTGTCCAGCACCGCCCGGTGCACATCGCGCCACAGGCCGACCTTGGTCCACTCGGTGAACCGCCGATGCGCTGTCGGCACGGTGCCCCCGAAGCTGCGCGGCAGATGCCGCCAGGCGCAGCCGCTGGTCAGCACGAACACGATCGCGGTGAACACCGCCCGGTCGCCCACTCGTGACATGCCGCCACCCTGCGGGCGCGTCTTTCCCGGCGGGATCAACGGTTCGACCAGCGCCCACAACTCGTCGGGCACCAGCCGTCGCGACAACTCGTCCATCACAGCTCATGATCATGCCCACACCTCAACCAACAACCAAGTGAGACACGCTCTAACTGGGATAAACACTCACGAGGCCTGTTAGACGTCCCGCCGGCGCAGTGTCAGGTAGCCGCCTAGCACGGCTGCCACAGCCCAGCACAGTGCGATGACGATCGCCCCCGGCCTGCCGTAGTACTCGTTGGGAATCCCGGACATCAGCACCGATCCGGCCTTGCCCTGCAACATCGCGCCGACCACCTTCAGCCCCACCGAGGGCAGCAGGGACGGCAGGATCAGCAGCAGGACGAACGCGGCCACGGTGGCGCTCGCCGCGCTGCGCAGCATCGTGGCCAGCCCGAGGCAGAACACCCCGACCATCGGGAGGTAGAGGGCGATGCCGAGGACGACCTCGGTCGCGTAGGACAGGGGGTAGGGCTCGCCGAACTCGCCGAGCCCGATGATCGCCCCGCCGATTCCGACCACGCCGACCGCCAGGCCGACGAGGAACAGGATCGGCACCAGGACCAGGACCTTCGACATCAGCATGCGCCCTCGGTTGGGCACCCACTGCAGGGTCGTGCGAATGCTCCCGGTGCTGTACTCGCTGGCGATCATCAGCACCGCGAGGATCACCGCCGCCCACTGCACCAGGAAGTCCGCGGTCTGCGCCGCCACGTACGGCGCCGAACTGGAGAAGGCGTCCGCGCCACCCGCCGCGTGCTGCGACCTCGTCGACACCGACGCGACGATGACACCCGCGGCGAGCAGGGCGAACGCGACGCCGAGGGTCCACCAGGACGAGCGCAGGGTGCGGAACTTCGTCCACTCGCTGCGCACGGCCCCGAGCAGGCCCGCCTTGCCTCGTCCGGTGTCCGCGCGGTCGGCGGCCACTTCGTGCGCGACCGTCATGACTGCCCCACCTTCGCCTTCTGCTCCATCAGCGCCCCGGCTTCGGGGACCCGCTCGACCGGTGCGGCGTACTCGGCCGCTCCCGCTGTCAGCTCCATGTACACGTTCTCCAGCGAGGCTTCTGAGGTCTGCAAGCGGTGCACCGGCACGCGATGGCGGAAGCACGCGTCGCCGACTTGCTCCGGTGCAGCGCCGCGGACCACCAGTTCGTAAGGCGAGGGACGGCGGACGTCGTGGAACGCCGCGCGCAACTGCTCGGCGACGGCGCCGAGCCCGCGCGTCTCCGGGCTGCGCACGGTGACGGTGTTGCCCTCGTTGTTCCTGATCAGGTCGGCCATCGAGGTGTCCGCGATCAGCTCGCCCCGGCCGATGATCACCAGGTGGTCGGCGGTCAGCTGCATCTCGCTCATCAGATGGCTGGACAGCAGCACGGTCCGGCCTTGCCCGGCCATCGCGCGAACCAGCTCGCGCACCCAGCGCACCCCGTCCGGGTCGAGACCGTTCACCGGCTCGTCGAACATCAGCACCTCGGGATCGCCGAGCAGCGCGCCGGCGATCCCGAGCCGCTGGCTCATGCCCAGCGAGAACTCGCCCGCGGGCTTGCCCGCGACCTCGGTCAGGTGCACTTCGGCCAGCACCTCGTCCACCCGGCGAGCGGGAATGCCGTGGCTGTGCGCTTGGGCCAGCAGGTGATTGCGGGCCGAACGCCTCGGGTGCAGCGATTTGGCCTCCAGCAGCGCGCCGACCTTGCGCAGCGGGTCCTTCAGCTCCCGGTAGGGCTTGCCGTCGACGAGGGCGGCGCCCGACGTGGGGCTGTCCAGCCCGAGGAGCATCCGCATCGTGGTCGACTTCCCGGCGCCGTTGGGGCCGAGGAAGCCGGTGACCTTGCCGGCTTGCACGGTGAAGCTCAGGTCGTTGACGGCGACCCGGTCACCGAAATGCTTGGTGAGTCGTTGAATGGAGATCATGGTCGTCCTTCGGTCGCATGCGAGCGCAGGGGGCAGACGGCACGCCGTTCCCGTTGCTGCCGCAGCTGGTCCTCGACGTGGTGCCGGAAATGCCCTGCGGTGAGGGAGACATCCGGGTCCAGTGCGCTGTCCGGGAAGCGGACGCCCAGCTGTTTCTCCAGCCGCAGCACCAGTTCCACCACGCCGATCGAGTCCAGGCCCGCTTCGGAGAGGTCTTGGTCGTCGTCGATCGTGGGCTCGTCGGCCAGCGCGGGGATCAGATCCCGCATGATCCGGTCGAAATTCGCGCTCTGGTCGGTTGAGCGCATAGGCCACCTCCACAGTGGACGCGGCACCGGCTCGGTGCCACGGAGGTGCGGCCCTGGAATCGGAGTCAGACCCGGATTCCAGGGCGACGTACGGTCACCGGTGATCGCGGCTGCGCGGGTCGAAACCGGGCCGCGGCTCGGCGCGGCCGTCCGAGGGCCAGGCGGTCTGTCCCCGGTCCGGCGGCGTCTGGCGGGACTGCGGGGGGCCAGACCTGCGGGGCTGGTCGCCGTAGCCGTGGTCGGCGGGCCGGTTCTGCCGCGGGTGCCGCATCGGTTCTTGAACGTTCGGCGCCTGCCGCGGCGCGGGGCGCCCCTGCGGCTGCATCGGCTGGCCCTGCCGTGGCCTCCTCAGCTGCTCCGTGGGCTGCTCGGCCGGGTTCGCGACGCGCCGGGCCGAGGGAGCCCTGGCGGCAGCACGCTCGCTCGGTTCCGCCTGGGCCGGGGCCTCGGCCGTGAGCAGCTTGCCCACCAGGGGGTGGCCGGTGAACCGCTCCACGAGGCCGGTCATCACGCCGGTCGAGAAGTACACGGCCGCCGCCGCGACCACCGCGCCGAGCAAGAGCCCGACGAGCACGTCGTGCGGGTAGTGCACACCGACGAAGACCCGGGAGAAGGTCATCAGCAGCGCGATGGCGATCACCCACGGCATCAGCTTGCGCCAGGCGAAGATCAACCCGACCGCGCCCGCGGCCGCGATCGTGGCGTGGTTGCTCGGCATCGACCAGTCGCCGACCTCCGGGCACTCCACCACCGTGGCGGTGCCGGGCAGTCCCCGGCACGGGCGGTCTTCGCTGACGAGGGTCTTGACCACTTCGCTGATGATGTAGGCGACGCCGGTGGCCAGCGGAGCGAGGATGGCCAGCGCGACCTCCCGCGGATTGCCGGGACCGCGGCCGCGGGCACGCCACCAGGTCACGAGGTACAGCACGGCGATGATCAGCAGACCCGCCTTGGTGAACGCCGCGCCGAGGCTTTGCATCCACGACGGCGTGCTCGCCGCGAACTTGATGACGGCGTCGTACAGGCCGTTGCCGGTGCCCGCGCCGATCGCGTCCGGATCGGCGGCGGCGTAGGCCGGAGCCGCGCCCAGCACACCGATCGCGGCGGCGATCCCGCCGGCCGCACCCACCTTCTTGATCATCGCTGTCCTTCCCCGTTCGGCTCGCGGTGTTCGCCGCGCTGCCTGGCTTTCATGATCACCACGGTAGGTAACCGAACGGGTCCGGCGCTGCGATCGATCGGCAACGGCCGCCGCATCCTTCGTCAGGTCCTCACCTGACTTTCGTTATAAAGCCCTGGTCACGACCTTCCAGGTAGCCGGCGAGCAGACGTCCGATCTGGCCGGTGGGCGCGGACTCGGTGAGCAGCTGTTCGTGCTCCGCGTCGATCTCGTGCGTGCGCACCTCGCCTCGCAGGTAGGGCGCCCAGGAGTGCGGCCCGAGCACGCCGGCCAGCTTCGCCGGGACTCGCGCCGCGGTGAACAGCACGGCTCCGCTGTCCAGCACCCTCGGCCGGTAGCCCCGCATCAGGCGAACGTTGTTGACGTAGACGTCCTTGAGCCCGCCGACGCGGTCCTCGCCCACGCCGCCCATGGCCTGGCCGGTCTCGGCCAGATGACGGACGAACCGGGCGAGCACGGCATCGGGGTCCGCGGCCAGTTCGCGGTCGTCGACCTCGAAACCCGCCGCCCGCAGGTTGCCCGCGACGAGGGAGTGCTCGTCCAGGTCCCCGGGATCGAGCCCCTGCTGCGGAGGGAAGGCGTCCACCAGCGCCAGCAGGGACACCTCCTGACCGCTGTCCTGGAGCAGGCGGGCGGCCTCGTGGGCCACCAGTCCGCCGAACGACCACCCGAGCAGCCGATAGGGCCCTTCCGGCTGGATCCGCCTCAGCTCGGCGACGTAGCCGGCGGCCATTTCGGGCACGCTCGCCGCGAGCGGGTCGGCCCGGTCCAGCCCGCGGGCCTGCAGCCCGTAGACGGGCACTGTCCGCGGCAAGTGCGTCATCAGCCCGGCGTAACACCAGCTCAGCCCCGCGCCCGGATGGACGCAGAACAGCGGCGGCTCGTTTCCGGTTCCGCGCAACGGAAGCAGGGCGTCGTACGAGCCCGCCGAGCGGCGCTCGCCGCCACGCCGGACCTCCTCGGCGAGCAGCCGCACCGTGGGTGCTTCGAACAGGCTGCGCACCGACAGTTCGACGCCGACCCTGGACTTGATCCCGGCGACCAGCTTGGTGGCACGGAAGGAATGGCCGCCCAGCGCGAAGAAGTCGTCGTCGATCCCGGGCTCCGGCACTTCGAGGATCTCGGCGAACAGCCCGCAGAGGGTCTCCTCGAGCGGGGTGCCCGCGGCAGCGCCGCCGCCCGCGCTCTCGGGCTCGGGCAGGGCACGCCGGTCGAGCTTGCCGTTGGGGGTCAGCGGCAGCGCTTCCAGCACCACGAACGCCGAGGGCACGAGATAGCCGGGCACCCGTTCGGCGAGATACTTGCGCAGGACTCCCGCGTCCGGCGCGGCCAAAGCCGGCACGACGTAGGCGACGAGCCACAGTTCCCCTCCCGCCGCGCGCTTCGGCACCACTGCCGCCCGCGCGATCTGCGGGTGCTCGGCCAGCACGGCCTCCGCCTCGCCCGGTTCCACCCGGACGCCGCGGATCTTGACCTGGGCATCGGACCGGCCGACGTACTCCAGCAGCCCGTCGGCACGCCAGCGGGCCAGGTCGCCGGTGCGGTACATCCGCGAACCCGGCACCCCGCCGGTCGCGGCGACGAACCGCTCCGCGGTCAGCCCTGGCCTGCGGTGGTAGCCGCGGGCCAGCGCGGCGCCGGAGAGGTACAGCTCTCCGGGCACGCCGGGCGGGACGGGCCGCAGCGACGCGTCGAGCACGTGCGCGCCGGCGCCCGGCACGGGCCTGCCGATCGGCGGTGCGGCGGGCCACCGGTCCGGATCGCCTGCGACGGCGGCGCTGGTGACGACGTGGCTCTCGGTCGGTCCGTACTGGTTGACCAGGTCCCGGTCCGGCCCCGTGCGGTACAGCGAACGCAGCGCGGCGCGTGGCACGAGCGCCTCGCCCGCCTGCACGATCCGGCGCAGCGCAGGCAGTTCCGCACCGCGGGCGAGCGCGGCTTCGGCGACGGCCTCGATCACCAGGTTCGGGGCGAACAGCTCCGCGATCTCCTGTTCGGCCAGCCAGCCTGCCATCCGGTCCGGGTCCGTGCGCACCTCCTCCGGGCAGACGACGAGGGTCCGGCCGGTGGCCAGTGCCAGCAGCATTTCCTGCACCGAAACGTCGAATCCGACGGCAGTGGCCAGCGCGGTCCGGGTGCCCGGCTCGGCGGGCAGCTGCGCCCGCTGGCCCTCGATGAGGTTGACCATCGCTCCGCCGGGCATCGCGACGGCCTTCGGCTGCCCGGTCGAGCCGGAGGTATAAAGCAGGTACGCCAGCTGCGCCGGTCGTACTCGCCCGGAGAGGGCGGCGGCCGGCTCGCCGAACGCGGCGAGGTCGAGCCTGATCGCGTCGGTCTCCTCGGGCAGCAGCCTTTCGTGACCGGGGGCGACAAGCACGACGGCGGGCTCGGCGTCGGCGAGCATCAGCTCGATGCGTTCGGCGGGCAGGTCCGGGTCGAGCGGGAGGTAGGCCAGGCCCGCGTGCACCGTGCCGGCCAGTGCGACGACCAGCTCCGCCGAGCGCGGTGCGAGCACCGCGACGACGGCGTCCGGCTCGGCCCCGGCGGCGAGCAGCGTGCCTGCCAGCCGTCTGGCGGCGAGGTCCAGTTCGCGGTAGGTCAGCCCGGTGTCCGCCACGGCGACGACGTCCGGGGTCCGCGCGACCTGGTCCCTGAGCAGGTCGGACAGCGTGCGGCCGGGCAGCGGCCGGGGGAGCCCCGACCATTCGGCCAGCCGCCCGCGCTCGGACTCGTCGAGCAGGGGAGCCGCGCCGATCCGGCGGGCGGGCGCGGAGACGAGCGCGTCGAGCAGCCGGACCAGCCGCGACATCATGACCTGCACCGTGCCGCGGTCGAACAGGTCCGCGGCGAACTCGGCGGACCCGCTGATCCAGCCAGGCAGGCCGGTCTCGGCGTAGCGCTCGGCGAAGGACAGCATCAGGTCGAACTTGGCGATCTGCTTGCCCGGGAGTTCGGGGGTGACCGCGAGCCCGGCCGGGCCCGTGGCGAGCGCGCCGTGATCGTTGTTGTCCCAGGAGAACATCACCTGAAACAGCGGGTGCCTGGCCAGCGAGCGCTCCGGGTTGAGCGCCTCCACCAGCCGCTCGAACGGCACGTCCGGATGGTCGAACGCCGCGAGGTCCCAGTCCCGCACCCGGCCGACCAGTTCGGCGAACGCGGGGTCGCCGGAGGTGTCCGTGCGCAGCACGAGGGTGTTGACGAAGAAGCCGACCATCCGGTCCAGCGCTTCGTCGGAGCGGCCCGCGACGGGAGTGCCCATGACGATGTCCGGCCCGGCGCCGAGCCGGGACAGCAGCGCCGAGACCGCCGCTTGCACGACCATGAACGCGCTGGCCCGGTATCGCCGCGCCACGTCGAGCACCTTGCGGTGCACCTCGGGAGGCACTTCGAAGCGCACCGAGCCCCCGCGGTGCGAGGCGACCGGGGGCCGGGGCCGGTCCGCCGGAAGCCGAAGCTCCTCCGGGGCGTCGGCGAGCGCGTCCCGCCAGAAACCGAGCTGACCGGCGACGACGCTCGCCGGGTCGTCCTCGTTGCCGAGAAAGTCCCGCTGCCACAAGGCATAGTCGGCGTACTGCACCGGCAACGGCGTCCAGCCGGGCGCGGTGCCGCGGTCGCGGGCCTGGTAGGCGGTCAGCAGGTCGCCCGAGAGCAGCGGCAGCGACCACCCATCGCCCGCGATGTGGTGCAAGACCAGGACGAGGACGTGCTCCTCCGGCCCGATTTCGAGCACGGCGACCCGCAACGGAGGTTCGGTCAGGTCGAACGGTTCGTGGACGATCTCGTCCACGGCGGCGGCCGCCTCGTTCGCGTCGATCCGGGCGACCCGCACCGGCGGAGTCTCCGTCGCGGGCAGCACTCGCTGGAACGCGTCCTGCTCGTCCTCGCCGAACACGGTGCGCAGTACCTCGTGGCGCGCGACGAGGTCGGCGACCGCCGCGCTCAGCGCGTCCACGTTCAGCTTTCCGGACAGACGCAGCACGACCGGCATGTTGTAGACCGGGCTGGCGCCCTCCAACCGGGCGAGGAACCACAGCCGTCGCTGCGCGAACGACAGCGGCAGCCGGTCCGGCCGCTTGGCTCGGACGACCGCGGGCCGGACCGGCCCGTCGCCGTCGAGGATCTCCGACAGCGCCGCGACTGTCGGAGTGGAGAACAACTGGCGCAGCCCGAGTTGCGCGCCCAGCACCGAGCGGACGCGGCTGACCAGCTTGGTGGCGAGCAGCGAATGCCCGCCGAGGGCGAAGAAGTCGTCGTCGATAACGGACGGGGTCGGCCGCGAGCACGACCGGGCGCAGCCCGCGGGCGCGGGCGGCCCGGCAGAATTCCCGGCCGGACCCGGTGGTGTTGCTCTCCACCAAGGCGAACCATTGTTCTCGCCGGGTGCTCATTTCGCGGTCTCCCCGTTCATCATCGCGGCGACAGCCATGTCGAGTTCCTCGCGGGCCGTTTGCTGGGCCGTGCGCGCCGCGGCGAGCCAGCTGCGGTGCTCGGACCAATCTCGGCACGCTTCGGCGAACACCTCGTCGAACGCGCCGGGCCCGCCACCGAAGGACGCCGCTTCGGCGGCCGCGGCGACGTCGTAGGACCGGCCGGACACCGCGGCGCGATGGTCCTGCGGCAGGTCCGCCGCCTCGACGGCCGAGCCGCCGCGTTCGAGCGCGGCGCGGACCGCGGCGCCCACGAGATGATGCGCGGCCCGGAACGGCACTCCCGCCCGGACGAGATCGTTGGCCAGTGCCGTGGCGGTGACGAATCCGCGCTCCGCCGAGGCCCGCATCCGGTCGGGCATCGGACGGGCCCCGCTCGCGACCACTTGCGCCAGCAGCACGCCCTCGGCCACCGCGTCCAGGCCGGGCCAGATCGCGGCGACCGCCTCGGTGCCGGTTTCGATGGAGTTGGTGAACGGGGTCGACTTCATCGTGCTGGCGGCCGCGGTCCACGCGCCGATCGCGTGCCCCGCCTTCGCCTTGAGGTGTTCGAGCAGGAACGCGTTGCGCTTTTGCGGCATCGCGGAGCTTCCGCCGACCAGCCGCTCGGGGAACGTCACGAACCCGAACTCGGCCGACGACCACAGTTGCAGGTCGGTGGCGAGCCTGCTCAACGTCACGCCCAGCCCGGCGACCGCGCCCAGCACCCGCAGCGGGACGTCCCGGCTGGCGACCGCGTCGAGCGCGTGCCCGGCGGGCCGGGCGAACCCGAGCAGCCGGGCGACCGCCGCCGGATCGATCGGCAGGTCGGTGCCCGCGACCGCGCCCGCGCCCATCGGGCACCGGTCGAGCCCGTCCACGGCCTGCCGCAGCGCGGCGAGGTCACGGCCGAGCAGCTGGGCGATCCCGGCGAGGTAGTAGCCGTAGGTGATCGGCATGGCGGGCTGGAAGTGCGTGTGCACCGGCATCACGGCGTCCCAGAACGTCCTGGCCCGGTTGAGCAGAACGGCCTGCAGCCGCACGGCCTGCTCGCCCGCCTCGCGCACCCAGCGGCCCAGCCGCAGCGCGGTGCAGGCGGCCTTGAGGTCGTTGCGGGACCTGCCTGTGTGCAGCATCCCGCCCGTCCGCGCACCGAGTTCGGCGACCAGGAAGTCCTCGTACATCAAGTAGAGCCCGCGCGGGGCGGGCCGGCCGGCCACTTCGGCGAAGTTCCCCTCGCGCAGCCGCGTGATCAGCCGCAGCAGCTCGGCCGCGGCGAGTCCGTCGAGCAGGCCCTGCCTGGCCAGCATCACCACGTGCGCGAGGTCGACGGTCGTGCTCAGTTCGAGCTCGGGAGCGATGTCGTGCTGACGGGACGTGCCGAAGACAAGCGACCCCGTCCGGCGACCGAGTCCTGCCTTCAGCCGTCCGGTGTCGGTCACTGCCGCCCCGCCGAGGGCGCCGTCCCGAGAACCTCCGAGTACTCCCGCCTCGCCCAGCGGAACCGGTTCCAGTCGCCGTCGGCCGCGCGCGGTTCGGACACCTCGACCGGCTCGGCGGCCGGCAGCACGGCCGTGAGACCCTGACCGGCCAGCCACTGGTCGTCGTAGACGGTCTCCTGGTAGCGGTAGCCCTCGTCGGGCATCATCACCACGCACAGGGCGTCCGGGTTCTTGGCCGCCCACCAGCGCGCCGCGACGTAGGCGGCGCCGCTCGTCGGCCCCTGGAACAGAGCATGCCTGCGGTGCAGCTCGCGGGTGGCCGCGTACGCCTGGCCCGCCGAGCACCAGTGCACCTCGTCGAAGATCCGGTGGTCCAGGTTCGCGGGCCAGAGACTGTTGCCGAGCCCGCGCAACGGGCGGACCCCGTCCTCGTGTCCGAAAAGGACACTGCGATGGGTGTCCACCGCGACCGCGGCGGTCAACGGCGACCCCGAACGCAGCGCGGACACCGTGCCGCACAACGAACCTCCGGAGCCGACCGGCCCGATCACGCAGTCGATCTCGCCGAGCGAATCCCGCAGGTGCTCGGCCACGACCTGATAGGACTTCGGGTTGTCCGGGTTGGTGTACTGCTCGGGGCAGAACGTGTCGGGCCGCTCCGCGCGGATCTCGGCGAGCCGCCGCAGCCGCGCGCCCTGATGGCCCCCTTCGGCGGCGGGCTGGTCGACGATTTCGACCTCGGCCCCGAGATCGGTGAGCCTGCGGTACAGGTTCCGGTCGATCACCGGATCGCTGACCAGCACCAGTTCGCGTTCCAGCAACGCGGACTGCATCGCCAGCGCCAGCCCGAACGTGCCGGACGTCGTTTCGACGATGACCGTGTCCGGCCCGATTTCGCCCCGGTCGTAAGCGGACCGGAGGATGTAGCGGGCGGGCACCAGCTTCATCAGCGTGAACACGGCGCCGTAGAGGTTGGGACCGAGCCGGACCAGCCGGGGCAGCGACTGCGCCTCGGTGATTTCCCGGAAAGGTGTTTTCGCTGCGGTCATGACTTCCTTCGTCGGGTGTGGTGGACGGTCAGCGCAGCGCCGCGGGCTCGAACGGGTCGGCGAAGGCCGCCACGACGTCCCGTTCGCCGCGGTAGGGCTCCCTGCTGTGCGCCATCCGGATGTTGTCGACCAGCAGCAGGTCGCCCCGCTGCCACGGTTCGCGCGAGGTGCGCTCGCCGTAGACTTTGTTGACGAGGTCCACGGTGGCCCGGTCGAGAGGTTCGCCGTCGCCGAACCTCGTGGTGAACGGGAGCCCGGCCGGGCCGAACGCCGCCAGCAGGTAGTCGCGGACGTCGGGTTCCATGGTGTGCTCGTTGAGGAAAGCCAGCTGGTTGAACCAGCAGCGCTCGCCGGTGCCGGGATGTGTCACCACACCGGGCCGGAGCTGGCTGGTGCGCAGCCCGCCGTCCGTCCAAGCGAACTCGATGTCGTTGTCCCGGCAGTACTTTTCGACCGCGGCGCGGTCAGAGGTGCCGAAGGCCGCTTCCCAGGGAACGCCGATCTCCTCGTGGTAGTTGCGGTCCAGCCACCACCCTTCGCCTGCCACCCGGCGCACGAGGTCGCCGGGCAGATCGCCGAGCACCGCGGCGGCGTCGGCGACGGCCGTGGCGCCGCCTTCGCCCGGCGCGGTCAAACACGAGAACATCAGCAGGCTCGGCGCGGTGCGCAGGTAGCTGAGCTCGTGGTGCATGCACATCACTTGGTCCGAGGGCCATTTGGTGCCGGAGTAGAGGTGGCGTCTGCGCTGTTCCCTCGGCGCGAAGCCTTCTCGCTCGACCATGACGCTCGTGCTGAGCAGCCTGCTGGCCAAATCGATCCGGGGCAGCTCGACCAATTCGAGCCCGCGCACGACCACGGCGCCGTGGCCGGCCACAACGGACCGGATCCGGTCGCACTGCCGCTCGACCCACGCTTCGGGACCGCCGACCCGCTCCGGCTTCGCCAGGATCACGGCGGGCTTTCCCCGCTCCGTTACGACATCGAACTCTTCGCGGCTTTCCGTCATGCTGTGTGAGTCCCCCTAGAAGTGGCAGAACGGCCAGCCCGGCCATGACATCGTCAGCCCCGCGCCGATTCAACCTGGCTCCGCGCGGAGCCGACAAGGCTTTAAGCCGACCGTTAACCACGTGGTGTCCCGCTCCGGCGGGCACTAGCGTTCGAGCCGAAACCGGTTCGAGACGAGGTGCCCGCCGTGCCCAGCAGGATCGACGTGGTCTGCCCGACCTACAACAGGGCCGAGCTGCTCAAGGCCGCGGTGCTGGGCGTGCTCGAACAGCGTGTGCGCGACTGGCGCCTGATCATCGTGTCGGACGGGTCGACCGACGACACCGAGGAAGTCGTGCGGTCGTTCGACGACGCGAGGATCAGCTTCGTCGCGGCGCCGCACAGCGGGCACCCCGGCGGACCCCGCAACCGGGCGCTGGAGTTGGCGACCGCTCCGTACGTGGCCTATCTCGACGACGACGACCGCTGGCGGCCGAACCACCTCGAAGTGCTGCTCGGCCTGCTGGAGCGGGGTGCCAGGTGGGCGGGCACCGGCAACGTGCACGTCGCCGGGGACGGCAGGGAACTGAACAACCCCAGTCTGTTCGGCACCGTGTGGCATCCCGATCTGCAGCTGATGCTGCCGATGTACGAGCCGTCGCGGATCGGCCACGTGCGGGGCATCGCCGAGGCCGCGGGCGGCTGGGCGACCGAGCGCATCGCCATGGAGGACTGGGATCTCTGGCTGCGGCTGGCCGAAGCGGGCGAGCGGCTGACCGTGACCGGCGAAATCACCGTGGTCACCAGGTTCGACCCGAAAAGCAGGCAGCGCACGGCCGAAGAGGGCTTCGCGGACCTCGTGCTGGGCACCGTGCCCAGCGAAGAAGCCGCCGAGCGAGTACTGGCCGAAGCGCGCTCCGCACCCGTTCGCGCCGATCTGCGCCGGTTTTTCCACGAGGACATGCGGAAGTGGCTGCTGGACATGTACTCGTCCGGGTCGATGTCGCTTCCCGCCGGCCGTACCGATCGCGATCTGGTGCGGGCGTGGGACGAGATGGACGCCAAGATCCCGGTGACCGCCGAACTTCCCCTGACCAGTGCGCTCACCTTCCGGCCCGGCGCGGACGGCTATGCGGTCGTGATCCCCGTCCCGTGCCTCGGCGGCACGCACGCCGACCGGGTCCGCACCTTGCTGTCCACAGTGGACCGCCGGCGGCTGGACCGGCTCCGCGACCTCGTCTTCTCCGGCAAGGACGAAGCCGCCTCGGGACGCTAGCTCAGTTTCTCGACCACTCCGGCCTCATAGGCGATGATCGCGGCCTGCACGCGGTTGCGGACGTCGAGCCGGTTGAGGATCGTGCTGACGTAGCTCTTCACCGTGCCCTCGACGAGGTAGAGCTCGCGCCCGATTTCCTGATTGGAGCGGCCCGCGCCGACCAGCGCGAGCACCTGGAGTTCCCGCTCGGACAGCGCTTCGATCCGTTGCCTGGCCGCGTCGCCGCGGGCGGTCCGGTCATCGTTGAACGAGCCGATCACGGTCGTGGCCGCGTGCGGCGAGAAGTAGGCGGCGCCGTCGGCGACGGCCCGCACCCCGGCGATCAGCTCGCGCGGGTCGCCGGACTTCACCAGGAACCCGCTGGCCCCGGCCCGCAAAGCCTTGGCGATGTAAGTGCTTTCGGAGAACGTCGTGAGCATGATGACCGCGGTCCGGTTCGACTCGGCGGCGCAGATCCGTTCCGCCGCGGCGAAACCGTCGAATTTGGGCATCCGGATGTCGAGGACGGCCACGTCGGGCCGGTGCCGGGCGACCAGTTCGATCGCCTCCAGCCCGTTGCCCGCCTCGGCGACCACTTCGATCTCCGGATCGGTGGTCAGGATCCCGCAGACCCCAGTGCGCACCATGGCCTCGTCGTCGGCGAGCACCACTCGGATCATGCTTGTGCCTCCTCATGTTCCGCGGCCATGCTAGCGGACCGCCGTTGTCCGCGGCGCCGCCGCAACTATTATGGACCTTGTGAAGATCGCCGCCGCCCGCGTCGCGAGATTACGCGCGCTCGCCACCGACAGGACGTACCGGGAACTGGGCATGTGGGCCGGGCTGATCCTGCTGGTGCTGGCCGAGCGCACGCTGCAGGGGGAGCGGGGCGTGCCGTGGCTGTCCCTGCTCGCCGGGGTCGGCGCGCTCGCCGTCGCGGGCGCGCTCGCCAGAGCGGTGCCGCTGGTCTCCTGGCTGCTCGTGGGAGCGGTCGCGCTGACGCAGGTCTCGAACCTGAGCATCAGCCCGCCGTTCCTGCTGTCCTACGTCGTCGCGCTGGTCGTGGTGAGCTACCGCATCGGCCGCACGGTCGATGCCGTCCGCGGGCCGCTGCTCGGCTTCTCGTTCAGCGTGCTGGCCGGGCTGCTGGTCGCGGTGGCGGCGGGAGTGCTCAGCGGCGGCTCGCTGCCGCGGATCGCGAGCAATCTGCTCTACTGGTTCTACTTCCTCGCCGCGCTGCTGTTCCTCGGCGTGCTGCCGTGGCTGGCCGGCCGGTACCGCAGGCTGTACGCCGGATTGATCAGCGCGGGCTGGGAGCGGGCACGTCAGCTGGAACGCGAGCAGGAGATCACCGCGGAGCAGGAACGGCTGCGGGAGCGGGCCAGGATCGCGCAGGACATGCACGACTCCCTCGGCCACGCGCTGAGCCTGATCGCCTTGCGGGCCGGGGTTTTCGAGGTGGACCCGGCGGTGGACGAGCGATGCCGCGAGTTCGCCGGGGACATGCGGCTCGCGGTGACCAACGCGACCAAGGAGCTGCGCGCGGTGGTCGGGGTGCTGCGGCACGATCTGGCGCCCGCGCCGGCCGAGCCGGTGCACGAGAGCGTCGCCGAACTGGTCGAGCGCACCCGGGAATCCGGTCTCGCCGTCCGGCTGGAGCACGAGGGCGAACCGGTCGAGCTGGCCCCGCTCGCCGACCGGGCTGCCTACCGGGTCGTGCAGGAGTCCCTGACCAACGTGACCAAGCACGCGCCCGGCGCGCAGGTGCTGGTCAAGCTGGTTTACCACGCTGATCAGACGGAAGTGACCGTGACCAACGGCCCCGCTCCGGGCAGCCCGCCGATCTCCGCGGTGCGGGGGCGGCGAGGACTGATCGGCTTGGAGGAGCGGGTGCGGCTCGCGGGCGGCGAGTTCGCCGCCGAACCGCACGACGGCGGATTCCGGGTCACTGCACGGCTTCCGCACGGCGAGGGGATCGCTGTGCGGACGTCGGCGGGCGCGGCGGGCGAAGCCGGGTCGCCGGCGGCGCGCGGAATGGCACGCGCCCAGCGGCGCATCCGCTGGCGGCTGGTGAAGGGGATCGCGCTCCCCGTGGGCATCACCGCGGCCGCGACGATGCTGGTGCTCGGCGTCTACGCGGTCTGGGTGTTGAACACCGTGCTCTCGCGCGCCGACTTCGACCGGCTGAGCATCGGCGAGACCAGCGAACAGGTGGAGAAGTCGTTGCCAGCCTTCGAATTGAGCGCACCTGAGCTCACTGACGAGGTGCCTCAGCCCGCAGCGGCGTCCTGCCGCTATTACCTGACCGGGGCCGCGATCGTGCCCGCGCCGGAGTCGTTGTACCGGTTGTGTTTCCGGGACGGTCAGCTGGCCGGCAAGGATTTCGTGCGCACTGGGCTGGGCTGAGCGCCAACCGTCCGCCCCAGCACCGCGTCCCCGAGCTGGGTTCCCGGGGTGCTCAGGTCGAGCGGCAGGTCGAAGTGGTTGCGCTCCCGCGCCACGAAGTCGGTCAGCGACGCTGCCCTCGGGCGTGCGGCGGCCACGAACTCGTCGTGCTGCCAGGCGAAGGCGTCGGTCTCGTCGTCGCCACGCGCGACCACGAGCGGCGGCAGGCGCTCCGGCAGCAGCGCGATCGGGCTGTTCCGGTCGGCCGCCTCGGCGTCGAGGCCGACAGCGTCGTTGATGTAGGTCCCGCGCAGCGGGTCGAGCAGGTAGACGCCGCTGAGCAGGGTCGCGCTGGCGAAGACGTCCGCGGGGTGCAGTCCGTCCGGCAGCCAGCCCGTCAGCAGGGCCATCGCGATCAGGTGAGCGCCGGCGGAGCTGCCGCTGAGATGGATCGCGCCCGGCCGTCCCGGCAGTCTGTCCGCCGTGCGGAGCAGCCAGAGCAGGCCCTCCCTGACCATGGTCACGATCTCGTCCAGCGAGTAGCGCGGGGCGAGGCCGTAGCCCAGCGCGGCGAAACCCGCGCCCGCCCGCAGGAAACCTGGCGCGGGGAAGTGCGAGTCGTTCTTGTCGAGCTGCTGCCAGTACCCGCCGTGGATATAGACGTGCAGCGGGGCGCCCTCGCCGGTCGGCGGAAAGTAGTCCAGCAGCTGCTCGGGACGGGGACCGTAGCGGAGGCAGTGGCGCCGGGGGAAATCGGCGCGGACCTGCCTGCTGCGCACGGCGTACTCGTCGAGATAGACGCCGATGTCAGGAATGCGCGAGCTGGGCGAGTATTCGCGGTCGAGAGTGTCGCGGTCGAGTGCCGGACCGAACGCCATGACGAGTTCCCCCTCGGTGCGCGAGCGGGCGGAACTGCCGCTCCACGCCGAATGATCGGTTCGCCGCCGCCGGGCCGTCAATCTGTTTAAGCAGGGAGTTAACATTTCTCGCGCCGCATATTTAGGCTGTTCTTGACCTGCTTGACACGTTTATCGTCGACTATAGTCTGCCATTGTCCGAGGGGAGGTCAGCGGTGGTGGAAATGGCTGCGGTGAAACTGGACCTGGCCGACGGCTTCGCGTGCTACGCGACCGTCGATCCGGCAGGCAAGTACGCCGAGATCAACTTCATCTACGACGAGGTGTTCACCCGGCGAAGCTATCTTCGGGAGGGGATCGACATCCCGGACCGCGCGCTGGTGGTGGACGTCGGCGCGAATGTGGGACTGTTCTCCTTGTTCGCGAGCAAGGAGGCGGCCGAGGTCGACGTGCTGGCCTTCGAACCGCATCCGGCGCTCGTGGCGGCCCTGCGCGCCAACCTGGAACTGCACGGAGCCGACCGGGTCCGGGTGTTCCCGTCCGGGCTGGGCGAGCGCGCGGAGGCGAGGGTGGACTTCACGTTCTACCCGCAGCTGCCCGGCAATTCCACGCGGTACCGGGAACTCAAGGAAGGCCCGCTGCTCGACCTGGTCGGCGAACGGGTTTTCCAGGAGGTGACCACGACCGGAGCGTTCCGGAGCGAGACGGTTCCGGTCGAGATCAAGCGGCTGTCCGACGTCCTCGCCGAGGTCGAGCCGACGCGCCCGATCGACCTGCTGAAGGTCGACGCCGAAGGCGCCGAGGTGGACGTGCTGCGCGGACTGGACGAAGGCGACTGGGCCCGGATCCGGCAGGTGGTCGCCGAGATCCAGGACACCGGCGGGGCGCTGGCCGCCGCCGAGGCGCTGCTCGGCGAGCGAGGTTTCACTGTCACGGCCGTGCTCGCCGACGACCTGCCGGACGGCATCGCCATCTATACCCTTTACGCCTCGCGCTGAGCGTCCGCGCGAGTCGCTCCGTTTTCGCGGTGCGCGGGCCTTTTGCGCGCCGCCGAAGCCGAACACATCCGCGGCTAGCCGGGAGATCGGCCCCGGTGCACCTGCCGCCGTCGTCGGAGAGGCGAAGTTTTGGTCGAAGACATGGACAATCTGGTCGACGGCGCCACCTATCTCGACGGCCTGCCGTTCTCGCTGTGGCAGTGGATGCGCGAGTACGAGCCGGTGGCCTGGCACGAACCGGCGGCGTTTCCGGGATTCTGGTCGGCGACCCGGTACGACGACGTCAAGGCGGTCCTGCGCGACCCGGAGCACTTCCGTTCCTCCTCGGGGATCGTACTGCGGCCTTCGGCGCAGGGAGCCGATCCCGGCGGCAATCGCACTTTCGCGCTGTCTGATCCGCCGAGGCATACGGTGATCCGGGAAGCGGTCGCGGCCTGGTTCGCCCCGCGGCATCTGAATACCTTGCAAGCCGAGCTGGACGTCGCTGCTCACCGCATTGTGCAGAAGGCGGTCGAAGCGGGCACGATCGACTTCGTCGCCGATGTCGCCGCGCAGTTGCCGGTGGATTTGATCTGTGCCTTCCTGGACCTCCCCGAGGCGGACCGGCCCGCGGTGGCCGGCTGGACCAATCAAGCCTTCTGTGCCGGCACCGCGAGAGAGCGCAGCCTCGCGCATGCGAAAATCCTCGGCTATTTCGCGGACCTGGCGGCGGAGCGCCGGGAGAAACCGGGAGACGACCTGGTCAGCGCGCTCGCTTCGCTTGCGGTCGACGGCGAGCTGATGTCACTCGACGAGGTGGTGCTCAATTGCGACAACCTGCTGGTCGGCGGAACGGAAAACGTCCGGCTCGCCACTGCGAGCGGAATGCTCGCCCTCCTGGAGCACCCGGAGCAATGGGAGCTGCTGCGCCGGCGTTTCGACGCGGTGGAAAGCACTGCTGTCGACGAGATCCTGCGGTGGACCTCAAGCGCGACGCATATGATGCGAAAGGCGGTCGCCGACACCAGGGTCGGCGATCAGCAGATCCGCGAAGGCGATCTGGTGGTGTGCTGGCTGCCGTCGGCGAACCGCGATCACCGGCAATTCGGCGATCCGGACGTGTTCGACCTCCAGCGCTCTCCTAACCGGCATCTCGCGCTGGGAGCCGGACCGCATTTTTGCGTGGGCGGCCGGCTGGTGCGGCTCGAGATGCGGACCATCTTCCGGGAGCTCTGCGCACAGGTCGGCTCGGTCCGGTCCGCGGGAATTCCGGAGCGGCTGGATTCGATCGTGGTCAACGGTCTGCGAAGCCTTCCACTGACGTTACAGCCAAACAAATAATGCGCGACGCTCGTCAAGGAGTCTTTCGAGTTCCTTGCCGTGCGGCCGAAGTATCTGTAAAGTCCGATCTGGCGCAGTCAGGCGCCGGTCCGTGAGACAGTCAGGCGAGCGTACGGCCGCCTTCGAATGTCCCTTCCAGTTTTCCTTTGAACGTCATTGCCGCGGTGGGCGCGCGAACCAGGAGCGCGGGACGGCCGACCACGTGAACTGAGGTGCTGATGTGAGTGCGAAGAACCCTGACCGGGTGGTCATTGTCGGCGGCGGCACCGCCGGGTGGATGACCGCCTCGTACCTGAAGGCTGCGTTCGGCGACCGGTTGTCGGTGACCCTCGTCGAATCCGGGAAGATCGGCACTATCGGGGTCGGCGAGGCGACTTTCAGCGATATCCGGCACTTCTTCGAGTTTCTCGACCTCAAGGAAGAAGACTGGATGCCGGCGTGCAACGCCACCTACAAGCTCGCTGTCCGGTTCGAGGACTGGCGCGGGCCGGGCCATCACTTCTACCATCCGTTCGAGCAGCTGCGCTCGGCAGGCGGGTTCCCGCTGACGGATTGGTGGCTGCGGAACGGACCGAGCGAACGCTTCGACAAGGACTGCTTCGTGATGGCGTCCTTGTGCGACAACGGACGCAGCCCGCGGCGGCTGGACGGCTCGCTGCTGGATCAGGATTTCGCCGAGGGGGCCGGGGATCCCGCCGGGCTGACGATGTCCGAGCACCAGGGCAAAACCCAGTTCCCGTACGCCTACCACTTCGAGGCGGCGCTGCTGGCCGAGTATCTCGCCGGGTATTCGATCGACCGGGGAGTCCGGCGCATCGTCGACGAGGTGCGGCACGTGCGGCTCGACGAACGGGGCTGGATCGACCACGTCGTCACGAAGGAACACGGACAGATCCACGGCGACCTGTTCGTCGACTGCACCGGGTTCCGCGGCGTTCTGTTGAACCAGGCGCTCGATGTCCCGTTCGTATCCTATCAGGACACCCTGCCCAACGACAGCGCGGTAGCCCTGCAAGTGCCGCTGGACACGGAAAAGGCAGGCCTCCGGCCGTGCACCACCGCGACCGCGCAGAAGGCGGGCTGGATCTGGACGATCCCGCTGATCGGCCGGATCGGCACGGGTTATGTGTACGCCAAGGACTATTGCGAGCAGGAGGAAGCCGAACGCACTCTGCGCGAGTTCGCCGGCCCGGGGGCGGCCGAGGTCGAGGCCAACCACATCCGGATGCGGATCGGCCGCAGCGAGCAGTCGTGGAAGAACAACTGCGTCGCCGTCGGACTGTCCAGCGGATTCGTCGAGCCGCTGGAGTCCACCGGGATTTTCTTCATCCACCACGCGATCGAGCAGCTGGTGAAGCACTTCCCGGCGGCTGACTGGCATCCGAGGCTGCGAGAGCGGTACAACTCCGCCGTCGCCAACGTGATGGACGGCGTGCGGGAATTCCTTGTCGTGCACTACAAAGGCGCGGCCCGCGACGACACGCGGTACTGGAAGGACACGAAGACCCGCGCCATGCCCGACGCGCTGGCCGAGCGCATCGAACGGTGGCAGGTGCAGTTGCCGGATTCGGAGAACGTGTTCCCGTACTACCACGGGTTGCCGCCGTACTCGTACATGTGCGTCCTTCTCGGGACCGGCGGCATACCGCTGCGTCCTTCTTCCGCGTTGAACCTTTCCGACGAAACGGCCGCGCGCAAGGAGTTCGCCGCGATCCGCGACAAGGCAAAGTTCCTGGTGGACACGTTGCCGAGCCAGTACGAGTACCTCGCCGAGCTGCGCGCATGACCGGTATCGAGGCCCTGCTCCGGACTTCGCACGTGCTCGCGGCGCTGGTCGTCGTCCTCGCGATCGGCTGGCTGGGCCGGACCGCGGCGCGACGGCTGCGCCAGCCGGAGGTGATCGGCGAGATCGTGGCGGGCCTGCTCGCCGGTCCCGTCGCTGTCGCGCTGCTGGGCCAGGCGTCGTTCGCGACGGTCCTGCCCGCCGAGGTCAGCAAGATCCTGTCGCTGTTTGCCGAGGCGGGTCTGGTCCTGTTCCTTGTCGGGCTCGCGCACAAGCTTCGTCTCGGCGGACAGCAATTCTCCTGGCGTACAACGGGATGGGTCGTGGCTGGCGGGTTCGTGCCCGCGCTGCTGTCGGGAGTGCTGTTCGCGTGCTGGGTCATCTTCGTCGAGGACGGACAGGTGCGCGGCAGCGCGCCGCTGCCTGCGTTCGTGCTGATGTGCGCGGTAGCGCTGTCGATCACCGCGGTGCCGGTCCTGGCCAGGATCCTCGCCGACCGGGGCATCAGCGAAACGGCGGAGGGACGGCTGTCGATGACGGCCGCGGTGGTCATCGACGTCGCGGGCTGGTTGCTGCTGTCGGTCGCGGTCGGGCTCGGTTCTGGCCGGATAGACGGCTTCCTCCAGGCTGTCGCGGTGCTCGGGGGCGGTGCGCTGGCCGCCTTGGCGGTGCGGCACGCATTGCGCAGCCGGGCCGCGAGTGTCCTTTGCGGACGCTGGCCGATGGTCACCGCTGTCGGGCTCGGGACGCTCGCGGTCGGGGTCGCGATCGCGGTCGAACGGCTTGGCCTGACAGCGATCTTCGGCGCCGTGCTGGTCGGGCTCGCGGTGCCGCACGATGCTGCGTGGGCGAAGGTGGTCACCGCGGTGACCAGAGTGGGAAAAGCGCTGATTCCGGTGTTCTTCGTGGCGACCGGCCTGACCGTGTTCTCATCGGGGATCGGTTCTCTGCCTTGGGCGCTCATTGCCGTGGCGGTGCTGATGGCCGTCCTCGGCAAGGGCGGCGGAAGCTACCTCGGCGCCAGGCTGGCCGGAGAATCGAACCGGACGGCCGCGAAGGTCGGGACCTTGATGAACACCCGGGGTCTGACCGAACTCGTCGTCCTCAAGGTCGGATACAGCGCGGGGCTGCTCACCGCGCCGATCTTCGTCGCGCTGGTCGTAACGGCGGTCGTGACGACGATGATGACGGGTCCCTTGCTGTCGCTGCTCGAGCGGAAGCCGGTCTTGGCCGGCTTCCCGGACCCGGAAGGCCTTTCCGGCTCGAATGGTGATTCGCCCGATACGACGCGCACTCCGCGCGAAAAGTCTGGGAGTTCCTGACGTGCAGGACAGAAAATTCCGTTGTTCGCATGAACCCGGTGAGTCCGGGAAATCCGCGGCTGACCGGGCCGGCCAGGCGCTGGAGTGGATGGAGAGCTTTGTCGCCGCGCCGCACCCCGATCTCGGCAGGCCGGGCGATGTCTGTCCGTTCATGCGCAACGCACTGCGGAACGGGCGAGTGGAGCTGCGGCAGTGGGACGCGACCGCAGGCCGGGTCGAGCTGGACCGGATTCTGGTTAGCGTGCGCGAAGAGCTCGCTGGCGACGAGTCGGCCGAAGCAGCCCGCCGAAGCGTCGTCGTAGTGCCCTATGGCATTCCGGACGACGAGCTGATCGGCCTGGTGCAAAGTGTCCAGCGCGAATTGAAGTCGAGCTTTGTCGAGTCCGGGCTCATGCTCGGGGAGTTCTTCCCCGGCAATGCCGCGGCAGGCCTGCACAATTCGGAATTTCACCCGTTGGCGAGCCCGGTGCCGCTGCTGGGCGCGCGGCATATGGCACCCACGGATTTGGCCTTCCTGGCCGCTTCGGACATTCCTGGGGACGAAGCCCTCCGGTTGCTCGGGCACTATCGGCGGATCTTCGCCGGTACGCTCGGCGATGCCGCGGAACGCAAGCTGGCCGAGGCGGAAGAGCGGGCGCGCGCGGCGGTTCTCGCTCCTTCGGAGGCGCGCAGGCTGCGTTCGCTGGCCGACCCGGCTCCCGGGCGGGTGCTGCACGCCCTGGCCGTCCTCGGGGTGGCCGATCACCTGGCCACGCCGCGGTCCGCCGTCCAGCTGTCCGAACTCGTCGGTGCACCGGCACCGGTACTGGACCGGATCCTGCGGGCCGCGGCGACGCTGGACGTGGTGGCGCCGGGGCCGGGGGACGAGTGGCGGCTTCTTCCCGCGGGCACGCTCCTGGCGACTGACACGCCGGGAAGCCTGCGGGCGGAGTTCGCCGACAACGACATGTTCGCCCTGTGGACCGGCTTCATGCACAGTGTCCGCACCGGCGAACCCTGCTATCCGGAGGTGTTCGGCGCTCCCGTGTTCGAGCGGATCACGGACGCGCCCGAAAAGCTCGCCGCGTTCCATCGCCAGATGCACAGCCGCGCGCACGAAATGTACGAGCCGTTGCTGGAACTGCCGGTGTGGCCCGGCACCGGGCTGATAGTCGATGTCGGCGGCGGCACCGGCGCCCTGCTGGAGCTGCTGCTCGGTTTGCGCCCCGAGCTGCACGCGGTCTTGGTGGACCTGCCCGAAGTGGTGGCGCTGTCCGCACTTCCGGAGCATCCGCTGCTGTCGGACCGGGTGCGCCTGCGAGGCGCGGACATGCTGACCGACGAACTTCCCCGGGGGGATGTCGCTGTACTGGCCGCCGTGCTGCACAACTGGCCGGACGAACGCGCTGTCGACATCCTGGCCGCCTGTCGCGACGCGGCCCCGCGCCTGCTGATCGTGGACCGGGTGCTGGCCGAGACCGGAGACCGGTCCGGGCGCCTGAACGATCTCCTCATGTTGTCCGCCTGCGGAGGCAGGGAAAGAACCCGATCCGGCTGGAGCGAACTGCTGGGTGCGGCCGGGTTTCGGCTCGAAGGCGTGCACGAGATGCCGGGCGCTGAGCTGTCGGTGCTGGAATGCGGCGTGGCTTGGCCCGGCCGCGCGGGGAGGCGACCTTGAGACCGGCGAGCCGTGGCGCAGCTGGCGGTCCGTCTATCCCGGTCCTGTTCCGGCGCTGGGTGCGCGAAACTCCGGAGGCCGTCGCGGTCGAACTCGGCCGGCGGAAGCTCACCTACCGTGAACTGGGCGCCGCCGCGAACCGGGTCGCGCGGGCCCTTGTCCAGGCAGGCGCGGCCGCGGAATCGGTCGTCGCGGTCGCAGCGGAACGCTCCCCCGACTGGGTCGCCGCGGTACTCGGCGTGGTCCAGGCCGGGGCGACCTACCTGCCGCTCGACGCGGACTACCCAGCACAACGCATCAGCTTCATCGTGTCCGATTCCGGCTGCGCAACGGTGTTGACGGACTGTGCGACCAAGGCGAAGCTGCCTGAACTGGCAGTGCCCATACAGGAGCTGCCTGTACAAGAGCTGCCCGAGCTTCGAGCCGGTGCTGTGCGGCTGCCCGAGATCAGGTCCGCGCAGTCGGCGTATGTCATCTACACCTCAGGTTCGACCGGGCAGCCGAAAGGCGTGGCGGTTACCCATTCCGGCATGGAGGCGCTCGTCGCGCAGGCACGCGGCCATCTTCGGATAGCGCCGGGCAGCCGGGTCCTGCAAGCCTCGTCGCCCGCGTTCGACACCTCGGTGTGGGAGCTGTTCGCCACGCTGCTGTCCGGCGCGACGCTGGTGCTGGCGAAGAAGGAGGAACTCGAGCCGGGCCGCCCGCTGGCCGGCACGATCGACCGGAACGGGGTGACCCATGTCGCGCTGACGCCCTCGGTCGTCGTCCCGCTGCGTCCGGAATGGGTACCGGGCCTGCGATGCCTGATCGTCGCCGGCGAGACGACCAACCCCGATCTCGTGGCGACCTGGGCGCCCGGACGCACGATGATCAACGCCTACGGTCCGTCGGAGACCACAGTCTGCGCCAGCATGAGCGGTCCGCTGGCCGTCACCGGGAAAATGCCCACGATCGGCCGTCCGGTCGAGAAGGCGTCGATTCAGGTGCTGGACGGACGGCTCGCTCAGGTCCCGCCCGGTTCGATCGGCGAGCTCTACGTCGCCGGACCGGCATTGGGACGCGGCTATCTGAGCCGCCCGAAGCTGACGGCGGAACGGTTCGTCGCGGATCCGTTCGGCGGTGCGGGCGAACGGATGTACCGCACCGGCGATCTGGCCTCGTGGACGGCGGGCGGCGAGCTGATGTTCCACGGCAGAGCCGATTCGCAGATCAAGATCCACGGCGTCCGGATCGAACCGCACGAGGTCGAGGCGGTGCTGACCGGCCATCCGGGGGTCGCGGACGCACTGGTGACTTCGCTCGACCTGCCGCGGGGCAAGCAACTCGTCGCCTATGTCGTGCCCGCCGCGGAGACCGGCCTCTCGACGAGCCGCGATTACGGGTCCATCGCGCTGGATTCAGAATTCGTGCACAGCGAATTGCGCCAGCTCGTCCTGAGCAGGCTTCCCGCCCCTTTTGTCCCCGCCTCTTTTGTCACGGTGGACCGGATACCACTCACGCTGAACGGCAAGCCGGACCTGTCCGCGCTTCCTCAGCCCGCGCCCCGCCGCACGGAGTACCGGGCGGCGCGCAATGAAATCGAAGAGAGCTTCGCCGCGCATTTCGCGGAAGTGCTCGGGTTAGGCCAGGTCGGCATCGACGACGACTTCTTCGCCATCGGCGGCGACAGCATCCAGTCGATTCAGGTCGTCTCCCGGGCAAGGCGGCACGGCGTCGAGGTCAGTGCCAGGGAGATCTTCGAGAAGCGAACGGCCGCGGCGCTCGCCGCTCTGGTGGCATCGCGATCGGCCTCCGGGGCCGCGCCTCGCCCGCCGGAACTCGAGCACGGCAGTGCGGGCTCGTTCCCGCTTCTGCCGGTCGCGCAATGGATCCGGGGCTGGGGAGCGGGCTTCGACCGGTTCCTGCAAGCGATGGTCGTGCAGTTGCCGGAGGGGATCGACAGCACGACGCTGACTGCGACATTGCGAGCTGTTCTCGAGCATCACGACATGTTTCGGATGCGTCTGACGGCCGACGAGATCGTCCTGGCGCCGCGGGGGACTGCGGAGCCTGCACTGGACCGGGTCGAGTGGACCGGCCAGTGGGGCGCTGAGTGGCAGGCCAGCGTGCGGCAGGAACTGGAACGGGTCGCGGCCGGACTGGACCCGGCTACCGGTGACGTCGCCCGGTTCGTCTGGTACGACGGCGACCCGGGAAGACTGCTGATCGCGTTGCACCACTTGGTGATCGATGGCGTGTCCTGGCGCATCCTGCTGGCCGACCTCGAGGACGCGTGGGCAGCCGTTCGCGAGGGACGCCGGCCCGAACTGCCGAAGGCCGGGACTTCACCAGGCGTCTGGGCGCGCGCCCTTGCCGAAGAAGCACGCAGTTCGCGGCGCGCGGCGGAGTTGCCGCTCTGGCAGTCGATCTTGGCGGGTCCGGCCTCGTCGCTCGGAACGCGGTCGCTGGATCCGGACGTCGATACGCTGGAAACCGTTGTCCGGACCTCGATTTCGTTGCCGGTGGCGGTCGCCGAGCCGCTGCTCACCGCGGTGCCGACGGCATTCCGTGCGGAGGTCATGGACGGCTTGACCGCCGGTCTGGCTCTCGCCTTGGCGAAGTGGCGAAGCGACAAGGGAATGGACGAAAGCTCTCTGCTGCTTCATGTCGAGGGGCATGGCCGGGAGGAGGAAGCTGTTCCCGGCGCGGAGCTGTCCCGGACCGTGGGTTGGTTCACCACGGTGTTTCCGATCCGGCTCGATCTCGCCGGAGCCGACCTCGAAGACGCATTCGACGGCGGTGCCGCAGCAGGCAAGGCAGTCAAGCTCACCAAGGAACTGTTCCGGTCGATTCCCGACAAGGGTCTCGGCTATGGATTGCTCAGGCATTTCAACCCCGACACCTCCGCCGAACTCGACGGCCAGCCTCTCGGCGAGATCTGCTTCAACTATCTGGGGCGCTTCGCGCCGACGGACTCCGGAGCCTGGAGCCAAGTCGAAGTGCCCGCGCTGACCGTGCTGGATGCCGCGCAGGACCCGAAAATGCCCGCTTCGGCGAGCCTGGAAGTCAGTGCGTTGCTCAAAGCCGGTCCGGAGGGGGAACGGCTGCAGGCTGTGCTGGCGGCGCCGAGCGGCCTGCTGTCCCAGGACGAGCTGACCGCACTGGCCGGTCTCCTGACGGCCGCGTGGACGGGGCTGGCCCGGCACGCGAGGGCGGCGGCCTCCTCGTTGACTCCGTCCGACGTGCCGCTGGCTCCGGTCGCGCAGGACGATCTGGACCAGTGGGCGCACGAACATCCGGGTCTCGTCGAGGTGTGGCCGCTGCTGCCGTTGCAGGCGGGGTTGCTGTTTCACAGCCTGCACAGCAATTCCGGCGCCGACGCCTATCAGATGCAGTACGTTTTGCGCCTGACGGGCGACCTCGACCCCGGCCGGATGCGGGCCGCGGCACAGGCGCTGCAGGACCGGCACGCCGGATTGCGGACGACCTTCGCCCCGGACAGCCGCGGCGAGCTGTTTCAGCTGGTGCTCGAGTCGGTGGCGCTGCCATGGGAAACGAGGGATCTGTCCGCCCTCGACGCGGCCGAAAGGGATCGGCTATTCGAGCGTTTCCTCGCGGAGGATCTGCGCGATCGGTTCGCTCTCGGCACGCCGCCGATGGTGCGAATGACCCTGATCCGGATGTCGGAAGGCGAATCCGAACTCGTCCTGACCGTGCATCACGCGATTCTCGACGGGTGGTCGGTGCCGGTTCTGGTGCGAGATCTCTTGCTGCTCTACGGTTCGGCGACTGCCGGACTGCCCAGGGCCGGAAATCAGCGGGATTTCCTGGCCTGGTACGCGAAACAGGACAAGATCGAGGCCGAACAAGCCTGGAAGCGCGAACTGGACGGCGCGCAGCCGACGCTGGTCGGCGACGCGGCGGGACGTCCCGGCGGCACCGACACCATCCGAAAGGCGCACGTGCCGCTCGACGCCGCCGACTCGCGTGCACTCGTCTCGGCCGCCGCTGATCTGGGCGTCACCGCCAATACTGTCTTCCAGGCCGCTTGGGGCATGCTGCTTTCGCAGTTGACCGGCCGTGCGGACATTATCTTCGGCGCGGCGGTTTCGGGCCGGTCGTCGCCGGTTCCCGGCATCGAAACAGTGGTGGGCATGCTGCTCAATACGGTCCCCGTGCGCGTGGACTGCTCCCCGGAGCGCACCGTCGGCGGTTTGATCGTCGCGCTGCAGGCTCGGCAGGCCGGATTGGTGAGTTATCAGCACCACGGGTTGAGCGAGCTTCAGCAACTGACTCGCAGGCGGACCTTGTTCGACACCATGGTTTCCTTTGAATCGTTCCCGCTCGATCGGGCCGGGATCGCGCAAGAGGGGGAAAGCGCCGGCGTCAGCGTGACCGGCATCCGTGCCTTCACGCCGAATCACTATCCGTTGTCGCTCGTGGTCTATGCGGATTCGGAGAGTCCGTTGCGCGCCATCGTGCACTACCAGAGCCACATTTTCTATGCCGACGCGGCGGCATCGATCGCGAGCCGGCTGGCCGCGATCCTTCAGCAGGTGGGGAGAGACGTCGCGAAAAAGGTCGGCGCCTTGCTGCTCGAAGGTGCTGCGGGAGACGCGAGTGCGGCTGACATCAGGAGGCTTGGATGGAACGCGAAGTGACAGGTTCGAACAGCGTCAATGCGGGCGCACCGCAGGACCTCAAGACCGCTTGGGAGCTGTTCGCGGAACAGGTCGCGGCACACCCTGAATCCATTGCTTTGGCCTGCCCCGGGGAGCAGGTCTCTTACCGCCGGTTGGCGGCCGACGCCGAAGGGCTGGCCGCCGAGCTGCTCCGGCGGGGCGCGGGCCCGGAGTCGATCGTCGCGCTGAGTTTCCCGCGTGGCCGCGCCCTGATCACGGCGATGCTCGCGGTGTGGCGCGCTGGAGCGGCGTACTTGCCGGTCGACCACACCTATCCGGCCGAGCGCATCGAGGCGGTGCTGAGCCAGGCCAGGCCCCGGCTGCTGGTGCGCGCCCGGGACATCGCGGTGCCCGGCTCGGAATTCGACTGGCTGCCGACCGTGGTCGTCGATGACCTGGCGGGCGGCGACCCGGCCGGCGAAGTCCCGGCCGTCCCGCCTTGCCTGCCCGCGCATCCCGCGTACGTGATCTATACCTCCGGCACGACCGGGGTGCCCAAGGGCGTGGTCGTCACCCATCAGGGCCTGGCGAACCTGGTCTTGTCGCATGTGGAGCCGCTGAAAGTCGACACTCGGTCCCAGGTGCTGCAGTTCGCGTCCACGAACTTCGACTCGCCCATGGCGGAGGTCGCGATGAGCCTGTTCGCCGGCGCGACCTTGGTGGTCGCCCCGGCGGAGCAACTCACGCCTGGCCCGGAGCTGGTCAAATTGGCCGCCCGCACCGGTACCACCCACTTGACGGTGCCGCCCTCCGCGCTGTCGGTCATGAAGGAGACCGAGCTCCCGTCGGTGACCACGCTCGTAGTCGTCGGCGACACGGTTACCGGCTCGACGGCGGAGCGCTGGGCACCCGGTCGCCTGATGATCAACGCGTACGGTCCGACGGAGAGCACGGTGTGCGCGACGATGAGCCGAGCGCTCGCCGGCGCGGAGCGGCCGCCGATCGGCAGCCCGATCGCCGGGACGACGGGGTACGTGCTCGACGATGCACTGCGCCCGGTTCCTCCCGGCACCGTCGGCGACCTCTACCTCGCGGGCACCGGCGTCGCCCGGGGCTACCTGCACCAGTTCGGTCTCACCGCGCAACGCTTCGTCGCGTGCCCCTTCGGGTCGCGCGGCGAGCGCATGTACCGAACCGGCGATCTCGCCCGCTGGCGCGACGACGGCCAGCTGGACTTCCTCGGCCGCACCGACGACCAGGTCAAGGTGCGCGGCTACCGGATCGAACCGAACGAGGTCGAGTCGGTGATCGGCAGCCACCCGGATGTGGTGCACGTCGCGGTCGCCGCGCACGAAGACCTGCTTGTCGCCTACGTCGTGCTCGCCCCGGACCGCGGGGACGCGAAGACGGTGAAAACCTTCGCCAAGAGCAGGCTGGAACCGCACCTGCTGCCGGATCGGTTCGTCGCGACGGACAAGCTTCCGCTGACCCCGTACGGAAAGATCGACCGCAAGGCCCTGCGCGCCCCGGCCGGCGAGTACGCGCCGAAGGGCGAGGCTCCGAGCACGTCGTCGGAGCGCGGGCTGTGCGAGGTGTTCGCCGAGGTGCTCGAGTTGCC
Organism: Amycolatopsis jiangsuensis; assembly: GCF_014204865.1. NCBI lineage: Bacteria > Bacillati > Actinomycetota > Actinomycetes > Pseudonocardiales > Pseudonocardiaceae > Amycolatopsis > Amycolatopsis jiangsuensis. The sequence goes on along the minus strand of NZ_JACHMG010000001.1, from coordinate 1,380,256 downwards.
GTCGGTGGGCGTCGACGACGATTTCTTCGACCTCGGCGGGCATTCGTTGCGCGCCACCAGGTTGATCATGCGCGCGCGGGCACGGCTGGGGCTGGAGATCACGATCCAGGACCTGTTCGATTGGCCGACGCCGGCGGGTTTGGCACGGTTGATCGACGGCGTCCCCGATCAACCGCCTCCGGGCCCAGAACCGGCGCCGTTGTCCTTCGGGCAGCGCCAATTGTGGTTCCACCACCGCTTCCACGGCCCCAGCCGGACTTACAACATCCCGCTGGCCTTGCACCTCGAAGGCAGGCTCGACGTCTCGGCGCTGCGATCCGCGATCCGCGATGTCGCCGACCGGCACGAAACACTCCGCACGATCGTGGCGGAAAGGGACGGCGATCCCTTCCAAGAGCTCGCCTCAGCCGAGCGAATCGAGTTCCGGCACCACGAAACAGCCGCGGCCGACCTCGACGCCCGGCTCGCGCACGCCGCCCGGCATCCGTTCGACCTGGAAGCCGAGCTGCCGCTGCGAGCGGAATTGTTCACGACTGGGCCGGAATCGCATACTCTGCTTCTTCTCCTGCACCATATCGCCGCCGACGGATGGTCCTTTCGCCCGCTTCTCGCCGACCTCGGCACGGCGTACGCCGCGCGCCTGGACGGCACTTCGCCGAAATGGGCGGAGCTTCCCCTTACCTATCGCGAATACACGCGTTGGCAAGCGGAGCGTCTCGGTGAGATGACCGATCCGCACAGCATCGCGCATCGCCAGCTGGACTACTGGCGTGACGCCCTTTCCGGAGCGCCCGCGCAGCTGGAATTGCCGGTGGACCGTTCGCGACCGGTGGTGCCGGCTTACGAGGGGGAGGTGCATTCCTTCGGAATCGACGCCGCCCTGCGCAAGCGGCTTCTCGCCCTGGCCAAGGACACCGGCACGACCCTGTTCATGGTGATGCAGGCGGGCCTCTCCGCATTGCTGACGCGGCTCGGCGCGGGCACTGACCTCCCGCTCGGCACTCCGATCGCCAGCCGCGCGGACGAACGGGCGGACGATCTGGTCGGGTTCTTCATGAACACGATCGTCCTGCGGACCGATACCGCCGGAAATCCGGAATTTCATGAACTGCTCGGCCGGGTCCGAAAGACCGGACTGGCCGCCTACGGGAATCAAGACCTGCCTTTCGAATTGCTCGTGGAACACCTCAGCCCGCATCGCTCCGGCACCTATCAGCCGCTGTTCAACGTGATGATCACGATGGACCGCGATGACGGCGCCGAAATCGATCTGCCGGGTCTGGCCGTGCGGTCGAGCTTCGTCCCTTTCGGAGTGTCGCGGTTCGACCTCTCGCTGTCGGTCACCGATCGGCCGCGCGGCGGACGCGGGGAGGGCGAGATCGAGTGCCATCTGGAATTCAACACCGCGATTTTCGAGAAGGAGACGATCGCCGCCTTCTCGTCCCGGCTCCTGGGCATCCTCGGGCAGGTGGCCGCCGGACCTGACATCGCGCTCGATGCCCTGGACGTGCTGACTCCGGGTGAACGGGCGGCCTTGACCGCGGCGGACCAGGCCGGTGCCGACCACGGCACGAGCGGCACTGTCGCGAGCGCATTCGAAGAGCGGGCAGCGGAAACGCCGGACGCCGTGGCTCTCGTCGCCGGTGCGCAACAGCGGACCTTCTCGGAGCTCAATGCCGCCGCGAACCGCCTCGCTCGCGTGCTGGCCGGTCATGGCGCCGGGCCGGAAACCGTGGTCGCCGTGCAGTTGCGCCGCGGTCTGGCGCTGGTCGAAACCCTGCTCGCGATCAGCAAAGCGGGCGCGGTCTATCTGCCGGTGGATCCGGACTATCCGGCCCATCGCGTCGCCAGCATGCTGAACGACGCGAAGCCGATCCTCGTCGTGCGCGACTCCTCGACGAGCACGCCGGCTCCAGGCGACTGCCCGGTACTGCTCGTCGAGGAGAATTCCGGAGACGTGCGGGCGGACAATGTCGCCGACGCTGAACGACGTTCGGCGCTGCGTCCGGACCACCCCGCGTATCTGATGTACACCTCCGGTTCGACCGGACGCCCCAAAGGGGTGCTGGTGCCGCATCGCGGCGTGCTCAACCTGCTCGCCGGGTCCCGGACCCAGCTGGGCCTGCTCGGGCCGGACACGGTCCTGCTCCACTCCACGTCGCCGAGTTTCGACACGTCGTACTGGGAAATCGTCGTCACGCTTCTCGCGGGCGGGCGGGTCGTCCTGTCGCCCGCGGGCGGCTGGAACGCGGGGCGCGACCTGGTGCCGCTGATCGCCGAGCATGCCGTCACGCACGTCCCGGTGCCGCCCTCCTTGCTCGCGGCTTTCCCGGCGGACGCCATCCCGGACGGCACGACGATCATCGTCGGCGGCGAGCCGTGCCCGCCGCGTCTCGTGCGGGAATGGAGCGGGCGGTGCCGGATGTTCAACGCCTACGGCCCGACCGAGGCGACGATCGCCGCGACGGCCGCGGGCCCGCTGACCGACGGCCCGCCGCCGATCGGCAAGCCGCTGCACGGCGTGCGGACCTATGTGCTCGATCAGCGGCTGCGCCCGGTGCCGACCGGCGTCGCCGCGGAGCTTTATCTCGCCGGCGCCGGTGTCGCCCGGGGCTACCGCGATCTTCCCGCCGCCACCGCGGAGCGGTTCGTGGCCGACCCGATCGGTCCCGCCGGCTCCCGTATGTACCGCACGGGCGACCTCGCGCGGCTGCGTCCGGACGGCGAGCTGGAGTTCGTGGGCCGGTCCGACGAGCAGGTCAAAGTCCGCGGCTACCGGGTCGAACTGGGCGAGGTCGAGGCGGTGCTTCAGGACTGCCCGGGCACGGCGGGTTCGGCCGCGACGGTGCACCGGGGCACAGGCGGCGCGCACCTTGTCGGCTACGTCGTTCCCGGTGCGGGCGAGGCACTGGACCCGGCCGCGATCCGCGCCTTCGCGGCGGATCGGCTGCCCGCCCACATGGTGCCCGGCACGGTACTGGTGATCGAGGCGATTCCGTTGTCTCCCAACGGGAAACTGGACCGAGCTCAGCTCCCTGAGCCGGATTTCGCGCAGCTGGCGGACGGGCGCGCGCCGCGGACCCCGCTGGAGGAGGCGCTGACCGGTCTCTTCTCGGATGTGCTCGGCGTGCCATCGCTGAGCATCGACGACAACTTCTTCGATCTCGGCGGGGACAGCATTGGCGCGATTCGCCTCAGCAGCCGCGCGCGCAAGGCGGGAGTGGAGTTCGCCCCGCGCGACGTCTTCCGGCACGGAACGGTCGCCGGACTCGCGCTGACGGCCAGGCAGGCGAGCGAAGAACCGCCCGCCGAGCCCGACGACGGCATCGGCGAACTGCCGCTCACCCCGGTCATGCACTGGCTTCGGGAGCTCGGAGGGTCCAGCGCGGGCTTTCACCAATCGATGCTCGTGGTGACGCCGTCCGGGCTCGGCCGGGACACGCTGGAGTCCGTGCTGCGGGTCGTCGTGGACACTCACGATGCCCTGCGGCTGCGGCGAACCGTCCGCGGCGCCGAATGGTCGCTCGAGGTCGAGCCGGCGGGAGTGCCGGTCGAGCTGCGCCGGGTGGAGGTCGCGGGACTGACCTCCGGCGCACTGGCCGATGTCGTCGCGGCCGAGTCCTCGCATGCGGTGCGGAAACTTGATCCCGACGCGGGCCGGGTCGTGGTTCCGGTCTGGTTCGATGCCGGCGAGACAGCGCAGGGACGCCTGTTCGTCGCGATACACCATCTCGCGGTCGACGGCGTGTCGTGGCGGGTTCTTCTGGACGACCTCGGCGACGCGGCCGCCGCGGCGGCCACGGGCCGGTCGCCGCTGCTGCTCCCGCCGCGAACGTCGTTCCGGCGTTGGGCGAAGACCCTGACCGCCGAGGCACGCCAACCGCGCCGAGTCGGCGAATTGCCGTACTGGCGGCAGGTTCTTTCGCATCCGGAACCCGCCGATCTCGTGCCGGTTCCCGGCCGGGACACCACGGCGACGACGGACCGGTTGACGGTCACGCTGGCCAGTGACCACACCGCGCGACTGCTCGCGGAGGTGCCGGCGAAGTTCCATTGCGGAATCGACGACCTGCTGCTCACCGCGCTGGTGCTCGCGGTCGCCCAGTGGCGAGGCGACTGTCCGGTCATCGACGTCGAAGGGCACGGCCGAACCGATCTGGCGGACGTCGACACCTCCCGCACAGTCGGCTGGTTCACCAGCGCGCACCCCGTGCACGCGGACCTCGGGGGCATCGACGCGGGCGCGGTGCGGCAGGGAGGCCCGGCGCTCGGCACCGCGATCAAACACGTGAAGCAACAGCTGCGCCGCACTCCGGGCGACGGCCTCGGTTACGGTTTGCTGCGGTACCTGAATCCGGAGACCGCGCCGCAGCTGGCCGGACGGCGGCCGCGGATCGCTTTCAACAATCTCGGCCGGTTCTCGCTGGGGCAGAACAAGGATTGGTCGACAGCCCCGGACGCCGGATCCTTCGGCGGCGGTGCCGGCCCCGAGCTGCCCCTCCAGCACGGGCTGGCCCTGGACACGATCGTCGAAGAGCGTCCGGAGGGGCCGCTGCTGCGCGCGACCTGGACCTGGCCCAGCGCGCTCGTGCCGGAAGCGACGGTCGGCGCCTTGGCCGGCTCGTGGCTCGCGGCTCTCGTCGCCATGGCCGCACTCGGGGACGACGCCGGCGGCTTCACTCCGTCCGATCTGGCTCTGGTCGAACTGGACCAATGCCAGATCGAACGCCTCGAGAACGCTTGGCGGCGGCCATGACGGCATCCGGGATCGCCGATGTGCTTCCGCTGTCCCCGTTGCAGGAGGGCCTCTTCTTCCACACCCTGTACAACGAAGACGGCCCCGACGTCTACGTCACCCAGCTCGTGGTGGAGCTGACCGGCAGACTGGACCGGGACGTGCTGCGCGCCGCGGTCAACGCGCTGCTGTCCCGGCATCGGCACGTCGGCGCCGCGTTCGTGGTGGAGCATGTCGAGCGCCCGGTGCAGATCGTCCCGCGCGAAGTCACGGTTCCGGTGCGCGAGGTCGACGTCGCCGATCAAGCGGAGCTGGCCGGACAGCTGGCCGCGGAAAGGGAATCCCGCTTCGTTCTGTCCGAGCCTCCGTTGCTGCGGCTGCTGCTCGCGCGGCTGGGCCCCGAGCGCAGCGAACTGGTGCTCACCGGTCACCACATCCTGCTGGACGGATGGTCGCTACCGGTCCTCGTGCGGGAACTGCTGCAGCTGTACCGGACCGCCGGAGACGTTTCCGGATTGCCCGCCGCCCTGCCGTACCGCGAATACCTGCGGTGGCTGGCGGGCCAGGACCGGGAGGCCGCGCGCGCGGCGTGGCAGGCGGAGCTGTCGGACCTGGACGAGCCGACGCTGGTGGGTTTGCCGCGGCACGCCCGGAACCAGCCCACGCTGCCCCGGCAGGCCGTCGCGGAACTGTCCGCGGGCACCACCGCGGCGCTGCTCCGCAGGGGACGCGCCCGCGGCGTGACCCTCGCCGATGTCGTGCAGGCCGCGTGGGGCATCGTGCTGGGCCGGTCGACCGGCCGGGACGATGTGGTCTTCGGCACGGTGACGACGGGGCGGCCGCCGGACCTGCCGGACGTCGAGCAGATGGTCGGGCTGTTCGTCAACACCGTCCCGGTCCGGCTTCGCCTGCGCTCGGACGCGCCGGCGTGGGCCGTCGCGCGGACGGTGCGGGACCGCCAGCTCGAGATGACGCCGTTCCAGCATATGCCGCTCGCCGAGATCCAGGCCCGCGCCGGGCTGGACGAATTGTTCGACACGATCGTCGTGTTCGAGAACTATCCGGTCGAGCCGCTGGACGCCGAGGACTTCGGCGGCGTCCGGGTCGCCGGGGTGCGCGGGCTGGACGCCTCGCATTACCCGCTGATGCTGGCCGCGATCCCCGGCGAACGGCTGCGGCTGCGGCTGGACTATCAGGCGGACGCGGTCGGCCGGGACGCCGCGGAGACGATGCTCGCCGCGCTCGAATCGGTTTTCGAGACCCTCGCGGCGGATCCCGGCCGCCCGCTCGGCAGCCTCGACCCGCTGGGACCGCGGTCGCGAACGTGGCTGGAGACGGGCAACGCGACGGGGCGGGACCTCCCGGCCGCCACTGTCGCCGAGCTGATCGAGGATCGCCGCGCCCGCCATCCGGACCGCGTCGCGGTGCTCGCCGGACCGCTGGAGCTGACCTATGCCGAGGTGAACGCGCGGGCGAATCAGCTGGCCCGGTTGCTGGTGGCCCGCGGGGCCGGTCCCGAGCGGACCGTCGCACTGGCGCTGAGCCGGTCGGCGGATCTGGTGGTGGCGCTGATCGCCGTGCTCAAAGCCGGCGCGGCCTACCTGCCGGTCGACACCGCTTACCCGGCCGAACGGATCGCTTACCTGATCGGGGACGCCCGGCCGGTGCTCGTGCTGACCGACGCGGACGGGATCCCGGCGACCGAGGCGCCGGTGGTGGACCTGCGGGACGTCGTGCTGACCGGGTTCCCCGCCGGCAACCTCGCGCCCGCCGAACTGCCGGGCGGTCGCACCGCGGAGTCGGCCGCGTCGGTTCTCTACACGTCCGGCTCGACCGGCCTGCCCAAGGCGGTGATCGGCACTCAGGGCGGGCTGGTCAACCAGGTGTCGTGGTACCGCGATCTGCGTCCGTCCGACGGCGACGGCGTCGTGTGCGCGCGGACCTCGATCAGCTTCGTCGACGGCCCGCTTGAGCTGCTTCGCCCGCTGGCGCACGGCGGACGCGTCGTACTGGTCGACGAGGAGACGGCGCGGGACATGGCGGCGCTGGCGGACCTGATCGCGGCGAGCCGGTCGAGCGTCCTCACCGCGGTGCCCACGGTGTTGCTGGCGTTGCTGGACGAGGCGGGCGGAGACCACCGGCTGGCGACGCTGCGCCTGGTGGGCAGCAGCGGCGAGCCCATGCCCGCGGAGTTGCCCGCTCGGCTCGCGGCCGCGAGCCCCGATGCCAGGCTGGTCAACCTTTACGGCTGCACGGAGGTCAGCGGCGACAGCCTGTTCGTCTTCTGCACCGAAGACGACCGGCCGGTCGGCCGTCCGCTGTGGAACACCCGGGCGTACGTGCTGGACGGGGCTCTGCGGCCGGTGCCGATCGGGGTGGCCGGAGACCTCTACCACAGCGGGATCGGCGTCGGCCGGGGCTACGCGGAACGGCCGGGAGCGACTGCCGCGCGGTTTGTCGCGGATCCGTTCGGCCCGCCGGGCGAGCGGATGTACCGGACCGGGGACCGGGTCCGGCGGCGCCGGGACGGCGCGCTGGAGCATCTGGGGCGGGCGGACGATCAGCTCAAGGTGCGGGGCGTGCGGATCGAGCCGGGCGAGGTCGAGGCCGCGCTGGCGCGTCATCCCGGCGTCGAGCGCGCGGCGGTCGCGGTGCGCGCCCGGCCCGGTGCCGGACCGGCGCTGGTCGGGTACATCGTCGGCACCGCGAAAGCGGCGGGCCTGCGCGCGCACGCCGCCGAAGTGCTGCCCCGCGCGTTGGTGCCGAGCGACTTCGTCTCCCTCGACCGGCTGCCCACGACGCCGAACGGGAAACTCGACCGACGCGCTCTGCCGGTGCCGGAAGCCTCACCGGAAGCGTCGCCGCCCGCTACTCCCGCCGAGCAGGTGATCTGCGAATTGTTCGCCGAAGTGCTCCAGCTCCCGTCGGTCGGCACGCAGGACGACTTCTTCGCGCTGGGCGGCCATTCACTGCTGGCCACCCGGTTCGTAGCCCGTGTGCGAACAGTGCTCGGCTACCGGCCGACAGTACGGATGTTGTTCGCCGCGCCGACTCCCGCCGCATTCGCCGCGCGGCTGGGAACCGCTGCCGCGGAAGGGTCCCTCGACGTGCTGCTCCCGCTGCGAGCCGGCGTCGGGAGGCCGCTGTTCTGCCTGCCTCCGGCCAGTGGATTCAGCTGGTGCTACGCGGGTCTGCTCCGCTACCTCCCCGTCGACCGGCCGATGTACGGGCTTCAGGCCCGTGGCCTGACCGACCCCGGCCGGATCGACGCGACGATCGAAGACGTGGCCGCCGACTATCTCGCGCAGATCCGTGCTGTGCAGCCGAAAGGACCGTACGACCTGCTGGGCTGGTCGCTCGGCGGCCAGTTGGCCCATGCCGTCGCCGTCGGGCTGCGCGGACTGGGGGAGGAGGTGTCGCTGGTGGCGATGCTGGACTCCTATCCACCCGGACAAATTCCGCTCGGCGAACCGGCGGCCCCGGATCAGGGCCTGCGGGCGCTTCTCGTCGAATACTTCGGTCTCGACGCGGTGCCCGAAGGGCCGCTTCGGCCGGCGGCGGTCGCGGAGATGCTGCGAGCACGCGGGATCGCGGATCTCAGCGAAACGCTCCTGTCGGCGATGAGCGAAGTGCTCACGGCGAGCGTTTCGCTGGCGCGGTCGCACCGGCCGGAAATGTTCGACGGCGACGTCTTGTTCTTTCGCGCCGCACAGGGATGGCCCGGCGCCCCGCCCGATCCGCAGGCGTGGCGCACCCTTGTGTCCGGCCGGATCGAGGTGCACGACGTGCGGGCAGCGCACGGAGCGATGACGAAACCCGCGTCGCTGGCCCAGATCGGCCAGGTGCTGCGCACCCGGCTCGGCCGATGAACGCCGGAAGCGAACCGGTTCCCGGTCCCGTGCCGGGAAGAGCAGAGGAATTGTCGATGAGTTACCGAAGGAATGGCTTTTCCGGTGTTCGGCCCTTGGTGGACCCGTCCCCGCTCGAGGACCGGGGCGGGGGAGGGCCGGAGATCGGAGCCGCGCACCGGGTGTACGAACACTTGATTTCGCTCTGGGCTCCTGGCGTGATCGAGGCGGCGCACGACCTGGGCGTGTTCGTCGAGCTCGCCGGGGAGCCGCGTTCCGGAGCCGAACTCGCGCGGGCCCTCGACGCGGATCCGCGGGCGATGTCGGTCTTGCTCGACGCGCTGTGCGCCTACGACCTGCTCGTGGAGGACGGGAACGCGCGCTACGCGCTGCCCGCCGAACTCCGGGAATGCCTGCTCCCGGACGGATTGTTCAGCCTGGTCGGGAAAATCGAATACGACCGGACCCTCGCTTGGCGCGCGTGGCGGAACCTCGCCGATACGGTGCGCGCGGGCACCCGCGTCGAAGACGGCTCCGATGCGCCGAACCAGATCGGCGAAACCGAATACCGGTCGCTGGTGCACGGCATCAACTTCTGGGCGCCGCCGATCGTGAACGTGCTCGCCGGAGCGCTCGCCGAGCGCGGCTGGACGCCCCGGCGGCCCGTGTCGCTGGTCGATGTCGGCTGCGGCAGCGGCATCTACAGCCACCTGCTGCTCCGCCGGTTTCCGGCGCTCACCGCGACCGGGATCGACGTTCGGCGGATCATGCCGCTGGCGCTCGCCCAGGCGGACCGGCTGGGGGTCGCGGACCGTTTCCGGCCTGCGGTGATGGACTTCTGGTCGGAAGACTGGGGCCTCGGCTACGACCTCGCGCTGTTCGTCAACATCTTCCACCTCCAGACCCCGGCCTCGGCTGAAGAACTGTTGCGCAGGGCGGCAAAGTCGCTGGCAGGCGGCGGCCTGGTCGCCGTTGTCGACCAGATCGTCACCGGCGACGCGCACTCCGCCCAGAACCGGTTCTCCCGGCTGTTCGCCGCGTCGATGCTGGCCACCGGCGGCGGCGGGGCGTACCGGACGGAGGACTACGACCGCTGGCTCGACGGCGCCGGGCTGACCAGGGTGGCGCTGCTGGACACCCCCATGCATCGCGTCCTGCTCGCCGGGCCGCGGTAGCCGGAGGATGACCATGGAAACCGGAGAACCGTTCGGCCCGTTGCTGTGGCGTTACGGCAGCGGAAACCCGGAACGCACGTTCGTGCTGGCGCCGTACGCCGGGGGCAGCAGCTTCGGCTTCGCCGAGTGGGTGCCCCCGCTGGTCGGGCCGGACGAGGCCGCGCTCGTGCTCCGGTACCCGGAACCGCGGTCCGGGGAGGACAGCGCGCTCGCCGCGTTCGCCGCGGAGGCCGCCGAAGCGGTGGCCGAGGCCGCGACGGGACCGCTGGTGCTGCTCGGGCACAGCATGGGCGCGCTGGTCGCCTATGAGATGGCTGTCCGCCTCGGCCGCCGGTCCCGGTCGCCGCTGCTGCTGGTGGTGTCGGCCAGCCGGCCGCCCGGCCAGCCGGCGATCACCGAGGCGGAGGTGCTGGGCAGGACCGGCGAGCAGTGGCGCGCAGAGGTGCTCGCGCAGGGAATTGTCGACGAGGAAATGCTCGATTCCCCGCGAGTGCTGGATTTCGTGGTGTCCCGGCTGCGCGCGAACTGCTTGCTGGCGGCGCGGTACCGGCCGAGTGCCGAACGGGTTTCGTGCCCGCTGCTGGCGATCGGCGGAGACGCTGACGCCTTGGCGCCTCCTGAGCTGCTTGCCCGCTGGGCCGCGCACACCTCGCGCGACTTCCTGTCGAAAACCTATTCCGGCGGCCATTTCTACTACCGGGACCAGTTGCCGTCGGTCTGCCGGGAAGTCTTGGCCGCGGCCGGATCGGGCGCTGCCCGGAGAACGGAGCGACCGTCTTGACAATCGAGGGCGAGAATCAGAAGGCTGGAGATCGCACGATTTATTCGGCCGGCGGCGGCGAATCATTTCGGCGGGCCGGCGACGCGCGTTCCGTGCCTCCGAAGAACGGGGTTGCCGCGATGGCGGAGCACGATCTGTGCATTCATGAGCTGGTGGCGGAGGCAGCGGCCCGGAATCCCGATTCGGCCGCGGTGGTCGCGGGCGAGACCGTGCTGAGCTACCGGCGGCTCGACCGGGCCGCCGCCGTGCTCGCCGGGGACCTGCGCGCACTCGGCGTCGGTCCCGAGACGGTCGTCGGCGTGCACGCCCGCAGATCGCCCGCCCTGGTCGTCGGGGCGCTGGCCGCGCTCAAGGCAGGCGGCGCGTACGCCCCGATGGACCCGGACGGCCCGGCGACCCGGGCGCTCGGCCGGAATTGGGGCGCGATCCTGACCGAACGCGAGTCGGCCGCGCGGTTCACCGGTAGCGGCCTGCCAGTGCTGGATCTCGACGAGAACCGCGACGACCGGACCCCGGCTGGGCTTCCGGGCCCCGCGGCCGCCCCCAGGAACCTGGCCTACGTCATCTACACCTCCGGGTCCACCGGGTGGCCCAAAGGCGTCGCCGTCGAGCACCGCTCGATCGTCAACTCCACCCGCGCGCGGCTGGCCGCATATCCGCCGTACCGCAGGTTTCTCCTGTTGTCGTCGGTGGCGTTCGACAGCGCCGTCGCCGGGGTTTTCGGCACGCTGGCCGGCGGCGGGACGCTCTACCTGCCGCCGACAGGAACCGAAAGCGACGCACGGGCGCTCGTCCGCCAGATCGCCGACCACCGCATCGACACGGTGCTGGCGCTGCCGTCCCTGTTCGATCTCGTGCTCGAAGCCGCGGGCCCGGACGAGGTGGCCTCCCTGCGGACAGTCGTCCTGGCAGGCGAAAGCTGCCCGCCCGCACTCGTTCGCCGGGCGCGGCAACGGGTTCCGGACGCGCGGCTGGCGAACGAATACGGTCCGGCGGAAGGCACCGTGTGGAGCACCGCCTGGCACGCGCCGTCCGGTGTGCTGCCCGAACTCGACACCGTGCCGATCGGCCGCTCGATCCCCGGCGTGCGAGTGAGCGTGCTCGACGAGTCCGGCCGTCCGGCGCCCGCGGGCGAGATCTACCTCGCCGGTGCCGGGCTGGCGCGCGGATATCTGGGCAGGCCGGGCGAGACGGCGGCGGCGTTCGTCGCGGACCCCGACGGCGTTCCGGGCGCGCGAAGGTACCGGACCGGCGACCGCGGCCGGTGGCGCCCCGATGGCGAACTGGAGTTCCTCGGCCGGACGGACCGCCAGCTGAAGATCAGCGGCTACCGGGTGGAGCCCGGGGAAGTCGAGGCGGCGCTCCTGGAGTTCCCGGGCCTCCGGCAAGCGGCGGTCGTCGAATCCCCGCGCGCCCCGGGCCGCGCGCTCGCGGCCTGCGTCGCGCCGTCCGGGACCGACCTGCCGGCCTTGCGGGACTTCCTCGCCGGCCGGCTGCCCGCGTACCTGGTCCCGCCGGACGTCCGGCCGGTGCGAGCGCTCCCGGTCAACCCGAACGGAAAGGCCGACTACGCGGCGGTGCGAGCGCTCCTCGCGACGCCGGTGCCCGCCGCGGTGGAACCGCCGCGCGGCGCGGTGGAACAGGCGGTCGCGCGAGTGTGGTGCGACGTGCTCGGCCTGCCGGACGTCAGCCGCTCGGCGGGCTTCGCGGACCTGGGGCGCTCGATCGACGCGATGCGCATTTCCTTGCGCCTGTCCCGGATCTTCGGCGTCGAGGTGCCGCTGCTGTGGGTGTACGAGGCCGCGAGCGTGGCGACTCTGGCCGCCTGGCTTTCCCGCACCGCCCCGGACGCCGGCGTCGCCGCGGAGAAGCGGCTCGCACTCGACCCGCCCACCCCATGAGGGACGAACAAACGACACGAGGGACGCACATCATGGATCAATCGGCACACCCCGAGTTCGACGTCATCGTGGCCGGCGGCGGGCCCGGCGGGGCGACGGCGGCGACGCTGCTGGCCAAACGTGGACACCGGGTCCTGTTGCTGGAGAAGGAAAGGTTCCCGCGCTACCAGATCGGAGAGTCCCTGCTGCCCTCGACCGTGCACGGGGTGTGCGAGATGCTCGGGGTCTCCGACGAGCTGGCCCGCGCCGGGTTCCCGGTCAAACGCGGCGGCACTTTCCGCTGGGGAGCCAATCCGGACCCGTGGACCTTCACCTTCGCGCTGTCGCGGAAGCTGGCCGGGCGCACCTCGACGGCCTACCAGGTCGACCGTGCGCGGTTCGACCAGATCCTGCTGGAGAACGCGCGCAAGCACGGCGTCGACGTCCGCGAGGAGCACGAGGTGCTCGCGCTGATCGAAGAGGACGGCCGGTACCGGGGCGTCCGGTTCCGCGACGATTCCGGCGCGGTGGCCACCGCCGCCGCGCGGTACGTCGTGGTGGCGGCGGGGAGCTCGACCGCGCTGTACAAGGGAGTGGGCGAACGAGTCTATTCGGACTTCTTCCGGAACGTCGCGGTATTCGGCTATTTCGAAGGCGGGAAACGCCTTCCCGCGCCGAACGAAGGCAATATCCTCTGCTCGGCCTTCGACGACGGCTGGATGTGGTACATCCCGATTTCGGACACGCTGACCAGCGTCGGAGCCGTGGTGGCGAGCGAGCGGGCGGCTACGATTCAGAAAGACCGCGAAGGCGCTTTGCACGGTTTCGTCGACTCGTGTCCGATCGTGCGCGATTATCTTTCGGAAGCGCGGCGCGTGACCTCCGGGAAATACGGTGAGGTGCGGGTGCGCAAGGATTACTCGTACCGCAGCACCCGATACTGGCGGCCGGGGGCGGTCTTGGTCGGGGACGCCGCGTGTTTCGTCGACCCGGTGTTTTCCACCGGAGTCCACCTGGCGACTTACAGCGGTGTGCTCGCCGCGCGATCGATCAGCACCGTCCTGTCCGGGAGCCTGCCGGAAGCGGAGTGCTTCCGGGAATTCGAACGGCGGTACGCCCGGGAATTGGAGGTGTACCACACGTTCCTGCAGGCGATGTACAACATCAACGAATCGGAATCGTCGTACTTCTGGGAAGCGCGCAAGGTGCTCGGCACCGACCAGCCGGACGAGGAGGCGTTCGTCGACCTGGTCGCCGGGGTGTCCGCGCCCGGCGCGTCGCGGTTCGGGGACGCGCTGCGAGACGCGACGCGGCCGGAATCGCTCGACGAGGGGGACGCCGTGTTCGCAGGCGAAGGGACCAGATTCCTCGGTTCCGTGCTGCGCGAGGCCGGGGATCTCCAGTTGCGGGCGGTTGCCGGCGAACAGGACGAGCCGGAGCCGGGAATGTTTCCCGACGGGCTCGTGTCCTCGGCGGACGGTCTCTCCTGGGAACGCCGCGCCTGACGGGTCCAGTGATCGGTATTTTTTTCGCGCGCGAAATTCGACGGGAACCGGCCGCGCATTCGAAGCGGCCTGGACGAAGTGGAGGCCACAACGGATGAAATGCTTGAGCGGTGGACCGGGCGCGAGCGGATTTCGGCCGGAGGCACGGTGAGCGGGGTGCCGAGGCCGGCGGATTTCCGGGAACTGCCCAGCGTTTTCGGTGCCGTCTGGAGGCTGGGCGGTCAGCCCGTCCCGCCCGCCGATTCGCCTTATGTCCGGGTGCTGCGCGCCCAGGCGTCCGGGGACGCACTCGACGTGGAGTTCGACGAGATGTGGTGTCACGTGCGCCCGGACGGCGCGTCCCATCCCGTGCAGGGCTGGAAGATCCACGTCTCCGCGACGACCGAGGCGGCGGCCGAAGTGCTGGACCGCTCGGCGGAGGTCCTGCTGCGGAACCGGTGCGTGTTCAAGTTCGCGAGTTCCCCGGACCGGCTGGCCCTGCTCAATTCCGCCCATTATCCGAGGCAAGGCGCGGCCAAGTTCATCACCTGCTACCCGCGTGACGACGAGCATTTCCGGCTGCTCGCCGAAGAGCTGCACGAGGCGGCCGAAGGACTTCCGGGTCCCCTCATCCTCTCCGACCGCGCGTACCGGCCGGGAAGCCCGGTGCACTACCGCTACGGCGGTTTCTCGCCGCGCCGGATGCTGACCAATGACGCGGAACTGGTCGGAGCGCTGGTGGTTCCCGGCAGCGGAACGGAACCGGTGCTGGTTCCCGACCGCCGCGAGGCCTGGTTCGCCCCGCCGCCGTGGGCGCGGGATCCGCTGGCGGACCCCGCGGCGCCGAGCGCCGCGCCCACCGGGCCCGCTCCGCGGGTCGAAGTGCTGCTGGGCGGCCGGTTCGCCGCGGCCGAGGCGATCCGCCACTCCAGTCGCGGCGGGGTGTATCTCGCGACAGACCGGGAAAACAGCACCGGCGTCATCGTGAAACAGGCCCGCCGGCATGTCACCGGAAACTCGGGAAAAACCGCGCAGACGGCGCTGCGGCACGAGGCCGCGGTGCTCGGGGAACTCGAAGCGCTGGGGCACACTCCGGCGAAGCTGGCCCTGTTCGAGCAAGACGGGGATCTCTTCCTGGCTGAGGAAGAGATCGAGGGAGCGGCGCTGCGGCGGTGGGTCCGCGAGCACAGCGGGGTCGTCGGCGCGCAGACGCGTCGCGAGCCGGGCGTCCCGCTGCTTGCCGCGCGCGCCATCCTGCGGCAGCTGGCGGACGTGGTGGAATCGGTGCACCAGGCCGGTTGGGTGCTGCGCGACCTGAGTCCCGGCAACGTCATGGTGCGGCCGGACGGCACCGTCGCTCTGGTCGACCTGGAGTTCGCCGCCCCGGCCGGCAGCGACGCGCAGCCGGGCGGCACACCCGGGTACGCCGCCCCGGAACAGCTCGACGGCGCCCCCGCGGCCGCCGCGGCGGACTGGTACAGCGTCGGCGCACTCGGGTTTTTACTGGTGATCGGCACGGACCCGGTGTTCCCGGCGGACAGCCCCGAGCCGCGTCCGGCGCGGGACCGGATGTCGCCCTGGCTGGCAGCTGCGAACTCGGCGGGGGCTGTCGCGCTGACCCCGTTGATCATGGGGCTCGTCGATCCTGACCCGCAGCACCGGTGGACCGGCGGCGAGATCCGCGCATTTCTCGCCGCCGAGACGCCAGCGGCGCGGCCGGCGACGCCCGGTCACTGGCCGGATTCGACCGCGCGGCGGGTGCTCGCGGACGGCCTCGCCCACCTTTGCGCCACTTTCGACCAGCAGAACACGAAGCACGGGCCGTGGCCGAGGACTTGCACGACCGGGTTCGTCGACCCGGCCAACGTGCAGCACGGCGCCGCCGGTGTGCTCGCCGTGCTGACCACTGCCTTCCGGCAGCAGCCGGACCAGGGACTGCGCGACACCGTCCAGACGGCTTCGCACTGGTTGCGCGACTACGTGGCGACGGAGTCCCGGCGGCTTCCCGGTCTGCACTTCGGCCGCTCGGGCACAGGCTGGGCCATGCACGACGCCGCCGGAGCGCTCGGCGACCGGCAGCTCGCCGACGCGGCGGTCGCACTGGCCAAACAGGTCCCGACCGACTGGGAAAACCCCGATGTCGCGCACGGGGCCGCCGGAGCCGGGATCGCGCAACTGCGGTTCTGGCAGGCGACCGGCGACCCCGAATTCCGGGACCGGGCCCAGTCGTGCGCCGAAGGTCTCGCCGCCAGGGTCGTCCGCACCGGAGACGGAATCCGCTGGCCCATTCCCGCCGCATTCGCCTCGCGGCTCGCCGGGCTGACCCATCTCGGATTCGCGCACGGCACCGCGGGAATCGCCTGTTTCCTGCTGAGCGCAGGACTGATCTGCGACCGGGACGACTGGGTCTCGCTCGCGGCCGACGCCGGCCGTAGCCTGGTCGCCGCCGCGGTCGGCGCGGACGCCACCGCCGCGTTGTGGCCGTCCTCCGCGGACGACGACAGCGATCCGATGGAACACTGGTGCAGCGGATCGACCGGTGTCGCGACATTCCTCCTCAGATTGTGGGAGGCGACCGGCATCCAGGAATTCTTCGACTTCGCCGACCGCGCGGCCACCGCCGCTTACCGGCGGCGGTGGCACGCCTCCCCAGTGCAGTGCCACGGGCTGGCCGGAAACGGGGAATTCCTGCTGGACCTAGGCGACGCGACGGGCGACCTCCGCTACCGGCAATGGGCCGAAGAACTTGCCTCGACCGGCTATCTCCGGCACGCGCTGTTCGAGGGCAAGGTGCTGATCCCCGACGAAACCAGCGTCGGATTCGGCACTCAGTACGGTGTCGGCATGGCCGGGTATCTCGGCTTTCTCCTGCGGCTGAGGTATTCCTTGCCACGACAATGGATGGTGGCGACGCCAGCACCGCGCCGGCACCGGGGCGGCGGTGCCGCCCCGGCGGAACTGTCGTCTGAATTCGCGTGATTCCACCACACAAGAAAGGGAAAACGGAATGGTCACGACCGACGTTTCTCAGCTGCAAGTTCTGCCCGAGCGAGAAGCTCTACCCGCCGGCGCGCATGTTGCCTTGTCGTGTCACGTAACCTGCCCGGTCGACACGAGCGACTCGCTGCCCAGCGACAACTGCCTGGGCTGATTGACCAGCACCCGAAACCGGAGGAGCGCGGTTGGCCACGGTCAACCGCGCTCCGCCGGATCTCTTCCGCGGCAAGCCGGCAGCGGATAGTGCTCGGCCACACCGGCCGCCGCGCCGCCGTGTCCCGCCGCCCGCCACTCGCCGCCCGTCGCCCGTGCGGTCCGCGGCAGTGCGGGTGGGTGTCGTGAGTGTTTATCCCGATTCGAGCCAACACTCAATTGGTTACCTACCTGTGACCTGGGCATGCAGGCAAGGGAACCCGGCACTCGCCACTGCGACTGGCCGCAGCGTCAAGCATCGTTGATCAATATCTAGCCGCCTGCTGGCGACCCCGGCAGGCGGCTAACCTTCCTGGCGCAGTCCCCCCGATAGTGGATCGCCGTTCTCGCGCTAGCGCCTGTTTGATGTGCTGAACAGCTAAGTTTCTGGCTGGCGTTGTTGGTGCGGCGTGTCTTAGGTCAAATAGATGAGGTCTCCGGTAGACCGATCAACGACCAAGCTGATCAAGAACACCGGAGACCTCGTGCCCAGCTTAGCGGCGACGGGGTGAGCCGACCTGACCGACGCGCAGTGGGCGATCCTGGAACCGCTGCTGCCCGTCGGCAAGAAGCCCGGCCGTCCACCACTGTGGACCAAATGATGCGCCCCGGGTCTGGTGCAGGTTGGTCTGCCCCGGGTTTCGTGGAGTCCGGTTGCTGGATTGTCATGCCACGATGGTTGCTTTTTCGTACTCTACTGGACTGAGCCAGCCGAGGCTGCTGTGGCGTCGTTGGCGGTTGTGCCAGATCTCGAGGTACTCGAAGATCGCGTTGGCCAACTCGACCCGCGTGCGCCATCGGTGGCGGTCGAGCAGTTCGACCTGCATGCGCGACCAGAACGACTCCATCATCGCGTTGTCGTAGCAGTCGCCGACGCTGCCCATCGACGGAACCAGCCCGGAGTCCTTCGCGCGCTTGGTGAACGCCCACGATCCATATTGGACTCCCTGGTCGGAATGAATGATCGTGCCAGACTGCGGCGCCCGGTTGTCGATGGCCATGCCGAGCGCGTTGGTCACCAGGGCCGCGGTGGGCGAGGAATCGATAGACCAGCCCACCACGCGACGTGAGTAGACATCGAGAACGACCGCGCAGTAGACCTGGCCCTCGCGGGTGCGATGCTCAGTGATGTCTGTGAGCCACTTGCGGTTCGGCCCCGCGGCGGTGAAATCACGCTTCACCAGATCCTTGGCGATCTCATCGGGCTTGGTGCGCTTCCACCGCGGCCGCCCCATGGCGCCGACCAGACGGGCGCGGCGCATCAGCATCTCCACCGCCCCGTGACCGACCTGGATCCCCCGCCCCAGCCGCAGCTCGGCGTGCACGCGGCGGGCACCGTAGCGCCCCTGGGAGTTCTGGTGGATCTCGGTGATCAGATCGGTCAGCCAGGCATGCCGGATCGATCGGGCTGACGGTGACCGCGATCGCCAGGCGTAGAACCCCGACTCCGACACTCCCAGCACCCGGCACGCGAGCTGGGCCGGCAAACCCTCCTCAGTCATCGCCGCGATCGCGGCGTAGCGGGCTTTTGGGCGCACCGCCTCCTTCAGCAGCTCGGTCGCTCGCCGATGCACCGCCAACTCGCTCTCCAACTCGGCGATCCTCTTCTTCGCGGCGGTCAGCTCGGCCTTCTCCGCGCTGGTCAACCCGGACTCCAGGCCCCGGTCGATCCGATCCTGTCGCCGCCAGCTGTAGATCGTCTGATCGCTGAGCCCCAGATCATGCGCCACATCGGCGACCTTGCGGCCGGCCTCGATCAGGTCCAGCACCCTCCGCCGGAACTCCGGCGGATACCCACGTCGTCCCATACCACCCTCTCAAGATCAAGTGGCATAAGAATCCAACAAACAGACTCTGTCAAACCCGGGGCAGACCAGTCACCACACGGGCACGGCACCGGAGCACCGGACGGTGGCCGCTGACGAGCATCGCCGCGCATTCCCTGCAATCGGCGAGCGACCGATACCATCAGGCGGTGTTAGCCATGGACCGATATAGAGATAACCCCACGGATCTGAAGATTCGTGGGGTAAAAGAGTGTCCGAGGACGATCTTGCTCGTTAGCCACACGCTTGCAGCTGGCCCTTTGAACGACGTAGTTTTCCCGCAGAAGCCAGCCCGTCCGTGTGGCTCTGGCCTACTGCCGGCGGAAGCTGACTCCACGACCGTATCGGGTGTTGATCGAGAATGGTGCTGAGCTTGGACATGATTGACCTTTCGGCTCGGGTATCCGTGGTCAGGCCAGGGCCGTCAGGAACGGGCTCGAAGCTCCGTGCCAGGAGACTGACAGCTGCTCGCGGGCCCGAGTGCAGGCGACGAACAGCAGGCAGCGTTCGCGTTGCATGTCGTGTTCATGGGTGATTTGGTCCTCTTCGGCCGCCGTCACGGCGTTGGGCAGTGGCACCTGTCGTGCCCCGGCTCCGACGACCGCGAGGCAGCGGAATTCGAGACCTTTCATGCGGTGCATGGTTCCCACCGACACCGCATCCTCCCCGGTCGATGCGCTGGCCAGTGCACGCACCGGTATGCCGTCCTTGCCGAGGGAAGCCTCGGTGGCGGTGACCAGATAGTTCGACCGGGCGGCGATCCCGATCTCGGCTGGGTGCACCCCCGCGGCGATCCAGTCGGTGACGGTCTTCGTCAGATTGGCGAGTTCGGTGTCCCAGTTGCCGAAGCCCTTGAGTTCAGGCGTCATGCCGTGCACGTCGGACCGGCAGCCCGCGATGGAGTCGAGCCCGCCATCCATGTCATCGATCCGTTCGCCACGTATCAGGCCGAGGCTCCAGGCCAGAATCTCAGCGGTCGTCCGGTAGTTGATGTTCAACTTGCTGGAGCGTCCCGCTATCGCGATGCCGACGTCTCGGAAGCTGACGCGGCTGTTGTAGATCCTCTGATGCGTGTCACCGGCGAGGAAGAGATCGTCGGGCGCCTGGGGCACTGCGGCACGCAGGAGCC
This sequence comes from Amycolatopsis jiangsuensis, assembly GCF_014204865.1. Lineage (NCBI taxonomy): Bacteria > Bacillati > Actinomycetota > Actinomycetes > Pseudonocardiales > Pseudonocardiaceae > Amycolatopsis > Amycolatopsis jiangsuensis. The sequence goes on along the minus strand of NZ_JACHMG010000001.1, from coordinate 1,360,209 downwards.
GCCAGTGCACCGGGCTGAGGTCCTGCGCCTCGTCCACCACGATGTGGCGGTACGGTTTCTCGAGCCGGTCGTTGAGAAGCCGTGTTGCCTCGATGCAGATGGTCTCGTGTGTCGAGAGGTTGCGACGACGCAGCTCCTGCCGGAATTCCCAGATGACCTGCCAGACTTGGGCTTTCTGCCGGGCCCCGAGCCTGCGTCCGCGGCCCGTGCGATCGGCGGCGCGATAGTCGTCGGCATCGGTCACTTCCTGGGCAAGCACCACCTGGCGCCACTCTTCGGCGAGGAATGCCTCGCTGAAGTGCGCGCCCGCTTTTCGCGCCGCCGAGCGCCACAACTCCTTTTCTTGATCGGACCGCAACAGCAAGGGAGCCCCGTGCTGTTCCCGGTAGATCTGGTGTGAAAGTTGGTCGACGTGGCGGATGTCGATGTGGTCGAGGACGCCGGGCGAGTCCGCCAGGAGCTTGAGCCCTGCGCTCAACGTCGCTGGGAGAGTGGAGATGTAGGTGGTGACGAGTATCCGCCCCGCCCCGGCCTGAGCTAGGTTGTGCGCACGGTGCAGGGCTACGACGGTCTTGCCAGTGCCCGGTCCGCCCTTCACCTGCGCCGGTCCGGAGAATGAAGATTCGGCCAGACGGCGTTGCTGCGGGTGCAGGTAGACCCGCCAAAGGTCAAAAGGCCGCTCGAACATGACCATCAGTTCCTCGGGGCCGTCCACCAGCACCACGCGGTCGGTGCTGCGCTCGACCGCTGCGCCGATGTCGGAGGTGTCGACCTCGCCCGCCGTGGTGAACGCGCCGACCTCGGCCCACACCTCCTCCGGTGAGAGCCCCGCCGCCAGGCCGTACAACGCGTCCCACTGGTTCTGCGGCAGGAACGACTTGGAGGCGTCAAGCTGGACCGGGTCGGTCAACGCCCGCGCGAACTGCAAGGTCTGCTCGTCGATTCCCAGTTTGCGCAGTTCTGCGTCTTTGACGCCGTCGAAGAGGCGGGCCGGAGCGCTCGCGGCCATCTGCGACAGCGCGGGGAGCGTGGCGTCGATTGCCTCGGTGTCGCGGATCTCGATCCGCCCGGTCGCGGTGTTTACCGACGCGGTTCTCCGTTGCGCCCATGCGTAGGCGTCGTCGTGTGGCAACACCTTGAGCAGCGTGTAGCTGTCCCCGGATTCCGGCGCGAGCACGACACCACGCCAGAACTGGTCGATCCTGATCGTGCGGAAGTGGTCGTCGCGGGCGTTGGTGATCTTCTCCAGGTGCGCGCCTGCGTGCGTGGCAGCGTCGAACTTGCCGAACGATTCCAGCACCCGTTGTTGCACGGTCTTCTCGAGCTTGCTGAATTCGCGAAGGAATTCCTTGTCGATCCCCAGTTTCGCCATGTCAACGGCCTCCCTCTTGCGGTATTCCGCTCAGCAGATCGCGCACCTTCGGCACCGATGGATGAGTTGGCCCGTGAACCCGGATCAGGTCGTCGAGCAGCCGGGAGAGGGTCCGCGTGGCCTCGTCGCGTTGACCTCCTGCCAGGTGAAGCAGCCCGATCTGGCGGCGTAGCTCCAGCGGCCGGGAGTCATCGGCTCCGTAGACCCGTTGCTCGTCGGAGAGCAAGCTTTCCAGCGAGCGCACTGCGAGGCTGGTGTCACCGATCAGGGCCAGGCAGGTCGCCTCCTGCAGGCGGCAGCGGAACACGAGTTCGGAGTCCGGGCCGTCCTTCTTCGTGAAATCACGAGCCAGGTCGCGGTAGGCCGGCGCGGCGCGGCGGTACTCACCGCCTTCGAAGAGGACATTCGCCCACTCCAGGCGCAGTGCGAAAACGCCCTCGCCGGTGGGGTCCGAGGTTGCGAGCGAGGCGTGGACGGCGCCTTCGAGAACCTGCGCGGCCTGCGCGTAACGCGACTGCTTGACCAGGGATCCAGCCTCGCGGCGGGCCTGGCCGACGTCCGGCCGGCTCGCTGGTGGACGCTCGGCCGGTGTGGGGACCGGCGCCGCGGGTGTCGTGGAGCTGCCGGTCGCGATCGTGGTGTCGAAGGTCCTGCTCACGACCGACGCATACATCCGTAGCGGACTCGGAACCGCCGGCGGAGTCAGCGCTCCAGGAATGGGCCCGAGGTCGCGCACAAAGGGAAGCAGCCGTTCATACACGGATCGCGCGTCGGCCGGCCGGTCCTCCGGCTTCTTCTCCAGCAGTTCACCGACCAGCTGTGCCAGCGCACGTGGCGTGTCCGGTCGCGATGAAGTCACCGCGGGAGGGTGCTCGTCCACCTGCTTGTTCATCACAGCGTATGCGGTGGACCCGCCGAACACCTGCTGCCCGGTGAGCATCTCGAACAAGGTGCAGCCGAGCGTGTAAAGGTCACTCCGCGGCCCGCTCATGGCGGCGAGCACCTGTTCGGGAGCCATGTACGCGGGTGTCCCGATCGTCTGGCCGGAGCGGGTGATCTGTGACGCATCGGCCATGTCGAGGGCGACGGCAAGGCCGAAGTCGAGAACCTTGACGGTGCCGTCGGGTTCGAGCATGAGGTTGGCGGGCTTCAAGTCGCGGTGGACCAGCGATGCCTGGTGCGCGACGATGAGTACCGCGCACGTCTGGGCGGCGATCGAGGCGCACCAGCCAACAGACAGAGCGCCGCGTTCGGCCACCAGGTCAGCGACGCTCATGCCATGAATGCGTTGCATCACCAGGAACGGGCGCCCCTCGTGGGTGCCGACATCGAATACCGCGGGCACACCGGGATGCTGCAAGCGGGCCGTGATGCGCGATTCCCGAACGAACCGGCGCACCAGCTCGTCGTCGGGTGTGCCATCGGGGAACCGGATGAACTTGACCGCGATCTCGCGGTCGAGCTTGGTGTCACGGCCCTCCCACACCTCACCCATTCCGCCCCGCGCGAGGGGCAACGGCGTCAGCTCGTAACGTCCGTTGAGGACCGTGCGCTTGGACCTGTCTCCTCCTTGCCCCGGCATCAGAACGCCCCGTCGGTGCTCACGGACAACCGGTCCAGGACCTTCCTGGACCTCAGTTCGTCGATGTGCTCGGCGACCCGGCGGGGCGCGTTGCCGCCGCGGACGAGCAGCCCCGCCTCGATGTTCTTGGCGACCCCCGACTGCGTCAGGTTCGCGCTGGAGACGAGCAGGACACGGCGGTCGGCGATGGCCAGCTTCGCGTGCATCTTCGACCCGGGCTCAGTGCGTTGGGTGACCGGCCAATGCCAGAGGATGACGCCGGAAATCTTGGCAAACGCCGCGGCGGGTTCGGACCCGGCGAGTGCGCTGCGCGCACCTTGCAATGTCTCGACCACGGCCGATACCTCGACACCACGGGCCACCGCGTCCTCGAGCGCGGAGCGGATGTCGTCGTGGGGTTTGGCGGAGTAGGTCATCAGCACCAGTTCGTGCTCCGCGCTTTTGATCACCTCCACGAGAGCCTGTGCGGTGGCCCGCACGGGTACCGTATGGCTGCTCGGTCCGCTCCAGACGGTCTCCACGGTGACCGCGGAGGTCAGTTGCTCGTGCCCGGTCGCGAGGCCGCGGAGGAACGCCGCGGCCTCGCCGGAGGCCAGGCCCGACTGCTCGCGGGCGGCGAGCAGCGGTGCCGCGGCGCCGGCGAAGGGATGGCCGAGCCAGTCGAGAATCGCACCTGCTGGCCAGCCGGCGCGAAGACGTTCGGCCACACCACGCAGGGTTGCGGACCCGAGCTGCGAAGCCGATGCCGCGGCGACCTGTTCGAACGACGTCACGGCAGGTCCGGGAACAGGGCGAGCGCCGGGTCGTCGATCGGCAGGACGAACCGCCGGTCCAGAAAGCGATTACCGCGCTCGCAGGTCGTCTCCGACAGGAACAGGCAGACATGGCAGGCGGCCCCGTGCAGGTAGTCCGCGGGAGGTTGGGGGAGCCGTTCCTTGCAGAGCGGATCCGACGAGCAGGTCATGCCCTCGTTCAATGCCCGCCGGACCAGTGGGACGAGGCGCTCGGGCTCGGCTTGGGACACCAGACCGCCGAGGCTTCCCTCGGCGTCCGGTACCGCCGTGTAGATCAGGATTCCGGTCCGCGGGTCGTCCTCGGTACCCGCGTACACCCGTTCGGACAGACTTGCGGCGCTATAACCGCAATCGAGTGCGATCGTTCCGAGCAGCAGATGGGACAACGTGTGCAAGGCGATATACCGCGCGCCCGGCCAATTGCGCATCGGATCGAATGAGCCGGGGATCCGGTCCGAGTACCGGTTCTTGCGGAACTCGGCGTAGGCATCGCGATGGTGCGTGAGCGCGCTCGATCCGGCGATGCGGCTCTCCCAGTCGTCGAGTACCTGTTCCGGAATGTTCAGGAAGATGCCCTCACCGCGCACCTCGCTGGCCGGCACCCACTTCGGTGTTTCTCGCGCGAGCGGCGCAGGGGAGACGAGTTCGGGGTCTTCGGGATCCGGCGCGTCGAGTCGCGTGAAAGCGACCAGCGCGCGCACCTCGCGGAGCCGTTCGACCTGAACGACGTCGCCAAAGATCGCTTTCAGCGGATCGGGAACCCCATTCGGGTCGCGGTAGAGTGCGAAGTCGTCGGTCGGTTCGGGCAGCTGCCTGGCCGAGAACACGTCCCACTCCGCGGTGCGCAGGTCGGGATAGCCCTGGGGTTGCGGGTCCTGCGCGCTGTCCTTGCCGGCGCGAACTGCTGCGACCGCTGCTTCGATCTCGTCGTCGGACCACTTGCTGAGCTCACGAAACGCGGGCACGTTGTCCCTGGCGTAGGGATACATCGCCTTCGGGACCGGCGAGACCGGATCCCAATGCTGCTCGATCTTGGCTTCCAGCTCGCTGGCGCCGCTGCGCGGGACAGCGATCGCCGAATACACCTGAGGGAACCACTGATTCGAGGCTCCGACGACGAGCACCTTGGGATCCTGGTCGCATCCCTCGGGTTCGAAGATGCCGAGGTGTGCGTGGCGGCCGCGGCACCGTGGCAGGTTCGGAAGGTTCCGCACACCAGTGGCCTGGCGCATGTTGCGGCGTTCGTTGCAGCTCAGGCAGCGAATCTCGACGTTGGCGCCGATATTGCCACCTCGGTCGTCCATCTGCATACGCGGGTGGCTCGCCTTGGGGCACGGACCGCCTTGGTGCACGAAATGCGCGTACGGGAAGTCGTCGAGATGCCCGGCGGTGCAGGCCAGCACGAACCGGGCGGGCACCGCCAGCGGCTTCTTGCCCGAGCGCTTCTTGCCGCACAAATCGTGGAAGAACCGCGCGTCATGAGGCCTCTTCGGCAGGAAGTTCTCGAATCCGAACACCCGGGAATCCAGCGGTCCCAGCTCGTTGCAGGCCGTGCACCGCAACCAGGTGGGGAACGGCATGATGGGAACGCCGACGCGGGCGGCCGGCCCGCTGGGTTCGGTATCGGTTCCCGGCATCCAGGGAGCGGGCTTCAACTGTTCGACGAAGCGCATGCCGTGATGGGTCTTCACCGCGGCGAGCAGCCGCGGCTCGGCGATCGGCTCCCATTCGGGCACGTTGTCATGCCGCCAGTCGTCCAGACCGCTGACCAGCACGGAGAAGTTGGGCAGATCGACGAGCGCGCCCACCCCGGTGGTGAACATCAGGTGGCTGGGGCGGACGGCGCCGACTCGCCGCCGGTACTGCGCGGTCATTTCGTTCCTCGCCTTCCGCTGGTTTCGGGCAAGGCAGAGTCGCCCATCTCGTCGCCCTCGGGGGCGTCGTCGTCGGTGGTCTCTCCGTCCGGAGGTGAAAACGACCAGTCCGGCGCGTTGTACTGCGGGTCGAAGAACTCACCTCCGCCAGGCAGCAGGAGGTTGATCTCGTTCTCCGTTTCCCGCATCGAGAGGCCGACCGTGGTGTCGCGCCATTTAACTTCGCCGGGCTTGGTCAACAGCCCCAGCAGATGCTGCTTGCGAAAGGTCGCCTTCTCGTAACCGAGCCGGGTAGCCGCGGTCTTCGCCTGGGTCCAGATGTCGGCGAATCGTTTGATCCGTTCGCTGAGGTAGTCACGGCCACGCTCGCCACCGATCCGCTCGGCCCGGGCCAGCATACGCGCGGTGAGCCGGTCGATCATGGTGTCGTCGAGGTCGACGTCGTGCGCATCGGTGTTGCGCGAGTTCCGTTCGGCCATGTTGCGGACGGCCGCGACGAATGTGGCGGTGGTGCCACGGTCCAGGGATCGCCGGGTGTAGGGCGTGACGGACAGTGCTTCCACTTGGCGATAGAACGTGGCGTGGTAGTGCTCGAAGTCTTCGAAGTGCGCGAGGTCGCGTGGGCGTGACCAGTTGTACAGGGTGACGACGAGGCCGGGCCGCCGCGCGTCACGACCGACGCGGGAAGATGCCTGGATGTACTCCGCGGTGTTCTTCGGCTGCCCGGTCACCACCATCAGACCGAACCGGGTAACGTCGACGCCGACCTGCAGCATCGACGTCGCAAGGACGACGTCGACCGGTACCCGGTCACCCTGACGCCGGTCCATCATGCGTTGTGCCAGCGGATGGGGTTCCAGCCGGTCCTTGCTGCGGAGCGACTTGCCGCGGTTGGCGCCGATCACGTCGCTGAGGTTCTGGTTGATCGCGCGCCGGCGGGCGGTGGTGTCGATGTCGGGGTCGAACCCGATCTCCAGCCGTTTGAGCACGTCGCTGATATCGCCGGAAGAGATGCGGGAGGTGAGCTCCTGAATGGCCAGCATGGCCGTGGACCCGACGATCCGGTCGGAGAGGCCCTTGCTGCGCCCATGCCGGCGTACCCGGGTGGCCACGTCGTCGTCCAGGAAACGGCGCATGCCGGCCAGCTCACGGGTCGAGCTGAAGTAGCCCACGAGCGTTAGGTACGGATCGGCTGGCGCACCGTAGCTGTCGAACATCGTCTGACCTGCCAGGAGCAGGATTTCGGAGAGCCGGATCTCGGCGGACTTCAGGCGGACACCGTGGGCGCAGATTCCCAGGTAGCGCCGCCCGGGATTGGTTTCCGAGACGGGCACCTGCTTGGAGAAGAACGTGTCGGCGACGTCGGTGACCTGCGGCGGGAAGATCTCCAGGTCGCGCCCGAACACTCCGCGCACCTGCTCGCGGGCCCGCTTGGTTGTCGCGGTGGAGGCCACGATCTTCGGACCCACCTCATTGCCGCTCCGGGTGGTCCACGTGCACAGTTCGTCCACCGCAGCCTCGAAGAGGCCGACGGTGGTGCCGAGGGAGCCGGAGATCAGGTGCAGCTCGTCCTGGATGATGAGGTCGGGCGGCCGCAGCCGTGGTACCGGCTGGCTGACCACGGCGGCGAGCTTGTTCTTCTTGTTGTGTTTGGCTTTGCACTGGGTGCGCTCGTCGAGGTCATCGTGGCGGTATCCGTGCCGGGGGCAGTATTCGCGAACACGGCCGAAGAGAATGCCGGCGTATCCACGCCACGGCAGCTGCGCGAGCTTGTCCACGGTCGCGATGACCAGGCTCGGCGCGTAACGGTAGATCTCCTCGTCCACCGTCAGAATCGGTAGCCCCTCGTCCGACCGGGTTCGGGAGAACGGGCAGGCCGTCGTGCCTTCCGCGTTCGGGCAGTGCAGCAGGATGCGCCGGGTGTCCTCGTCGGGGTAGAGGTCTCGATGGGCCTCGAGCTTGGTTCCGCACCACGGGCAGGACAGGGTTTGCAGTACGTTGGCCCGCTTGCCCTGCCCGGCCTCGCGGGCCTCGGCGATCTGATCGCGGGCCTGGTCGAAATAGTTGGGGGAGACCGAGCCACCGACCCACAGCCCGATGCGGAACGGCTCGGCGCCCCAGCTTCGTACGTCCTTGCGCCGGATCACCTCGGCGGCGCACACGAGCGCCGCGGCGCGCTGGAACTGTTGTGCGGTGAGCAGGCGGAGGGTGTAGCGCATGAGCACTGCGACGCCGGCCATCCCACTTCGCGCGGCCTCGGCCGTGCCGACCACGCCTTGCAGGCGGCGGATGGCGAAGGTGTAGGCGGTCAGACCGAGGTAGGCCTCGGTTTTGCCGCCACCGGTGGGGAAGAACAGCAGGTCGACGGTGGCATCCGGGTCGGCCGCGCGTTCGGGGTGGTCGGGGTCGGTGATGGACGGGAGGTTCAGCAGGACGAATGCCAGCTGGAAGGGCCGCCACGACGCGGCTTCCGCGCCCTGCGCCTGCACTTGGGCATCGGCCTCGGTGTAGCTGACGTCCGGGTTCTCGCGGAGCCGGGAGATTTCGGTGTGGCGCCGCTGCAGTGCCATGGCACGGTTGGCGAAGTGGAACGCTTGAAGCGCCTCCGCGTGCCGGGGATGGCCCGGGTCGGTGAGCAGAGTGATGCCGGCGCTGATACGCCGATGCGCGGTGCGCGCCCGGAACAGCGCGGCTTCGGCCGCTTCCTGCAAAGTGCCGGGCAGGGTGGCGATGTCGGTTTCGCGTTCGTTCAGCCAGCCGGTGTAACCGTCGACGAGAGGCGTGAGACCCGCACGAAGCTGTTCCGGGGACGCCTCAGCAAGGGCGTCCATGGACAGCTCGGTGCCTTCCAGCGGAGTCCCGGGGCCGACCTGAGCGATGGTGGCGGGCACGTTGTAGGTGGGCAGCCACTGGGTTTCCAGCTTGTGCGCCCGGCGCAGCCGGTGGTCGTCGTGCGCGTGCACGGCGACGTTCTGGCCGGTCGCGAACTTGAGCTGATCGCGGTAAAGGAGCCGCAGGTGCAGGTCTTCGCGGTCTTCGACGGCCGGGTTGGGGTCGGTCATCGGATCGTCGATGGGCAGGAACACCGGGGCCCCACCGTCGAGCGCGGTCAGAGTCAGCTTGGTCTGGAAGATCCACGCGACGTCGGCTTTCGCCTGCGGCTCCTGCTGTCCGTTCACCAGCGTCACGTTGACGGTGCGCCGCTGGTCGTGCGTGCGGATTGCGACGGAGAGGTATACGCCGGGCTCACTGAGGTCGGCGGTGGTGGTGAGCGGGACCTGGTAGTCCTGTTCCCCGTCAAGGCGAAGTTCCCGTTCGAACTCGACCGGTTCCCGCGCCCACACCGTGCGTTTGCGACCCTCGGTGTCTTCGGTCTCGTGCGTGAAGTAACGCCCCCAGGACGCGGTCACAGCAAGCACATCGGTGTCCGCGCCGACGCGGAAGTACAGCCCCATCGACGACGCCCACAGACGCCCCAGGGCTTGTGGTGTCAGGATCTCCGGCAACTCGGCGCCGTCCTCGCCCTTGGCATCGCCGTGCACGCCGACGTCGGTGTCGGTGACCGAGTCGGCGGTTTCCGCGGTCGTCTTCGGTGCGGCCTTGGGGCCAAGCATCCCCACCAGATACCGCTCTCGGGGCCCCATCGCACGCGGCCGGAACTCTTCGGCAACACCGTCCCACGGTCCGAGCAGGTCGCGCTCGACGAGTGACTGGAACTCGTCGCGCACAGCGAACGACGTGCTGTCGCCGAAGGTCTGCGGGGTGTCCAGCGGCGTAGGTGTCTCCGGCACAGCACCGGAAGCGCCCGGTGTGTTTTGCTCGCCACGTGGGTCCGGAAAGAGGGCGTCTGAGCCCATCAGAAGATACCCCCTTCGGTTGCCTTCTTGATCTTGCCAGAACGTCGTTTCTGGATGTGGAGGCCTTTCGCGACTTCCTCGGCGTAGCGTTCGTGGTTGAGTTCGAGGAGGCTGTCGAGGATTTCGCGCTGTGCCGCGGGGCCGATGGTGTAGCGGGTCTCGCGGCCGACCTGGTGGAAGCCATGGTCAAGACCGCCGACAGCTGCGATGCGGTCTTCCCAGTCGTAAGCGCGGACGGTGGCTTCGTCGATCTCGCGGTGGATGCGGCGGAGTTCGTTGATGTCCTCGTCGTGGCAATCAGGATTGAAAACGAGGTTGTAAGTCTTGGTCAGGCCGGTCTGGCGGGAGAGCATCACATCGCGCCGGTAGGAGTCGAGCCGGTCGCCGAGCTGACGGAGGTCGTCGGTGAGCGGTGGTAGCGGCAAGGTCTCGAAGACATCGCTTGGTGAATAGTTGATGTCTGTCTTCATCGTCGAACTTCGACGGACCGTCCACCAATAGTGTGGGCCGCTGGACAGGAGTGCGAGCATCGCCATGTCATCGGTGGCGAAGACCGCCAGCTTATGCGCGAAGACCTGGCCGGTCGGCACCATCATCGGCATCACCGTCTTGCTCACGAGCGTGATTACTACGACTCGGGCCAGCCCTACGATCGCCGCGTACAGTTCTGGGGCAGGACGTGTGAACTGCCACCAGAGCTCGCGGCGATGCTTGTCGTTGTTCTTGGCTCTTACCGGTCGGACCAGACGTAGAACCTGGGCGTAGCACTCGGTGTAGGATTTCGCGCGGCTTTCTGTCCAGTTGTGGAAGTTGATGACCCACCGGCTGGCTGCGCAGTCCGGATCGGAGTTGAGGTCCTGGCCGTTGAGGTAAGGGAAGAGTACTTCACTATTCTTCGGATCGCGTCCGATCAACCTGTCGGCTTGCAGAGGGGGCATCGTGAATCCAAGACCAAGAATATTCGAGCCCTGAAATGAGATCCCTCCGTTGATTGCTAATTTTCTGGGCGGCGCGATCACTCGTGAGGAAGGTTCGAGTCCTGCTGTCAACCCGATAGTTGACCTGACGTTGGCGTGCGATGCCCAGACGACGCAGCACTCCAGAACGGAGCTTCGTGATGGCCAGGGCATACTTTTGATTGCGTTATAAATGGTCAAGCCATTCGCCGCGGCCTGGTCGAGCCCTACTTGCCGGGTGTCGCCCTGCGCCAGGGTGTTCGTAGCGACTAGCCCCAGTGTGCCTGTGTCATTGATGAGCTCGGCGGATCTGAGGACGAAGTATGCGATGAGGTCGGCACTGCCACGTACGCCATGGGCGAGCTCGTGGACGAGATACTCCCGGTAAGCTTCGCCGAGCGCGCCGGTTAGCTTCTGGCCACCCAGGTACGGCTGGTTTCCGATGACGGCGTCGAACCCGCCGCGGTCGTCAAAGACCTCGGGGAATTCGAGAGGCCAGTGGAATGGTCTGCGCCCGAACCCGATCTCGGGCGCATCGGTCGACAACCATCGGTGCGCTTGGGTCGCAGCGTGGTCGTCTTCGAAGTCGCGCAGTCTGTTGTGCGACAGCCGAGCCGCTTCTGACGCGCCGTTCGATATGCCTCGTGCCTCCCGTTTTGCATTCGCCAGCGCTGAGGCGACCAGGAGATCGGCGTTGCGTCGCAGTTCGGCTGTGTCCTTGTGAATCTCTTCGAGGAGTTTGCGTTTTTCGGCGAGCCGGACGAGGGGATTGTCCCGGACGTCGATCTCGATAACCTGTCGCCGAGTGTCCGCGACCTTGGACATGAGAGCCTGGCCCGGCGCGACCCACTGAAAGAGGTCATGGTGCTGCTTTCGACCCTGTTCCGGATCGAGGTGCATGTGCCAGAGCTGGTCCAGCGACCTGACACCGAGTAGCGAGTCGCCGGTCTTGAGCCGGTCGTCCAGGAAGGTGAACGGAAGATCGGGGTCCATGGAGATCAGCCACAAGGAAACCTTTGTGATCTCGACCGCGCTGGGGTTGATGTCCACCCCGTAGAGGCAGTGTTCGATCACCTGCCGTCGCGCCTTGATGATCACGGGATCCTCGTCGGTGTCTCCGACAGCGCGGGAAAGCTGGGAGAGCAACGCTTGTTCGTGGCCTTCTCGTGTCCACGCTTCGACGAGACGTTCCGCTAAAAAGTGTGCCGCGGACACCAGGAACGCTCCGGAACCCATCGCGATGTCGGCGACCTTGAGCGCGAGGATGTCGTTGCTGCGCTTCAGAACCCACTTGGTGCGGTCATTCGTCTGCAGGGACCCCGGCGAGTAGACCAACGGCTCAAGGGCGTCTTTGACGACGAGCTCGGCCAGGTGCCGCGGTGTGTAGTGGGTTCCCGTCAGCCGTCGCAGCGGAGAGTCGGTGACGAACAGTTCGCCCGGCCGGATCACGATGGGCAGACCACGAAGGTCGTCGCGGATCAGGCGGGCGAAGGGCATGAGCCGGTCGGCGAGTTCGTTGTCGCCACGGGTTGCTGCGAGCAACCTCCTTCGCGTCTGCTCGCGCTCCACAGCGGCGAGCGGTCCGAGCTTGCGTTCCAGGACACGCGGCGAGCCGATGCCGGAAGTTTTGTACTCCTGTGAGAGCCGAGAGCCCAAGACAGACGCCGTCGCCGACTCAGCGGCGAGCGCTTCGAGGTCGGCAAGTGCAACCTCTTGCTCGTAGCCCTGCTTACCGATCAGGCTGACGGTGACCTCGCCGGCGCGGAAGCCGTTGTGGGCGAGGAGTCCCTCGTATACGTAGCCGATTTGCTCGACCTGTAGCTCACGGAACGAGAGCTTGCGTCGTTCGCGGGTGCTCCTGGTGCCCGCCTCGATGAACTGCACCGCACGGAGCATGTGCAGGATCGTCCGGTCATCGATGGAGCGAGGGAACCAGGCGGCAGACGTGGTGTCGAACAGAGACCCGTCATGCGGATTCATCGTCAGCCGAGGGTGGTCGATTCCGTAGTAGACGGCCTCGAACAGTGCGAGAAGCCGATGCCACGCCGCGAAGCTGTGCTCCAGGTCGTCCTCACTGGACTCCAACGCGCGCCGCTCCAGGTCCCCGCACAGACGCCCGACCGAGTAGGAGGCCGCGTAGAGCTCATTGTCCGAGGGCAGCATCTTGCGCTCTTCGGCGAACAGAAGGAAGACGATGCGCATCATGACGGTGACTGCGGTGCGGTAGACGTCTTTGGCGTCCACCCCCGTCAATCCGGCCTCGCCACGTTCCCGTTGCGCTGTGTCGGCGCGGCCGATCGCTGACACGAGAAGCTCAACGGCTTGACGGACCTGCACACCGAGCGCCTCGGTGATCTCCTCCTGGGAACCTTCGCTCGCAGCCAGCAATGCGACGATCTTGTCCGATTCCGGAACTCCGAAGAACCGCCGTCGAGATAGCAGAGAGACGAAGGCGCGCACCACTTCGCGCTCGGCAGCATCTGGCCAGCCGATGGCATCGAACGTTGCAGTGGTGGCGACTTTGCCGTTCCGAGCCCACACCAGAGTCCACCACCGCCCATCTGTGACGAGGCCCAGCTGAACTTCGCGTCTGCGGCACAAGTGCACCAGGCGATCGACCGAGTTCGCCGCCCAGTCGTCATCGGCGATTCGCGCACTGGGGTGCTGACCGGGCGGGCAGACCAGGCCCACCAGTTCCGTGAACGCCGGTTCGGCTTCCTTATCGGGACGGACCAGTGCGAACGTTGGCACTACGTGGGCTTCGTGTTCGGGAACTTCGATCGCCAGCGATGCGAGCCCGTCCGCGCCCGCCCACCGCAGGCCATCGTCCCAGCCGAGAAGCGCACCGAGCACGTACTCGATCCACGCCCGCTGCCGGTTGGCCGGATCGGCCTGCCACACCTTGTGCTCGAGCCGTAGTCGATCGCGGGCCGGCTTGTCCAACGACTCGAGCGTCGGCCACGCCTGCCGGAGTACGGGCAGGGAGAGGAACGGGCCTTCGACATCGACCATGCCCAGCCAGTCACGATGTTGCTGTGCGCCCTCAGGCGCACGACGCTGGCGGGTCAGTCTTTGCCGGGTGCCAGAGCTCATCGGAGTATCCAGTCTGGCAGGGCAGTGGGGCACCGTGGTGTGAAGTCAAGAACGGTGGTTGTCAGGGCAACGAATTCCACCGGTGCGCTCGGCACGATGCGCTCCATCAGAAGAGAGTCCCTTCGTCCGCCTTGGGTTTCCGCGCGCCCTTCTTCTTGTCCTGCAGGCCCTGCGCAACCTCTTCGGCGTAGCGCTCGTTGTTCAGTTCGAGGAGGCTGTCGAGGATTTCGCGCTTTGCCGCGGGCCCGACGGTGTAGCGGGTCTCGCGGCCGACCTGGTGGAAGCCGTGATCCAGTCCACCGACAGCTTCGATGCGGTCTTCCCAGCCGTAGGCTCGGACGGTGGCTTCGTCGATCGCCCGGTGAATGGCCCGGAGTTCCTCGATATCCTCGTCGGTGCAGCTCGGGTCAAAGGCCAGGTTGTAGGTCTTGGTCAGGCCAGTCTGGCGGGACAGCATCACGTCACGGCGGAAGGTATCGAGCCGGTTGCCGAGGTGGCGGAGTTCCTGAGTGAGTTCGGGCAGGGGGAACGTCTCAAAGACATCGGATGGGGTGTAGCGGAGATCGGTCTTCATCGAGGACCCGCGCGATTTGGCCCACCAGTAGTGCGGTGCGCTCGACAACAACGCCAGCATCGCCGTGTCGCCGGTGGCGAAGACAACAACTTGCTCTGACATGACCTGGCCGGTCGGCACCATCACCGGCATCACGGTCTTACTCACTCGCGTGATCACCACGACCCGCTCCAACCCCGCGATGGCTCGAACCAACTCAGGCGTGCGCTCTGCGTATTGCCACCATCGTTCGCGTCGCGGCTTGCGGTTGTTTCGATCTCGTTCCGGCTTCACAAGCCGCAGGACCTGGTCGTAGCACTCGCGGTAGGTTTTCGCGCGGTCTTCAGGCCAGTTGTGGAAGTTGATGACCCATCGGCTCGCTGAACAGCGCGGGTTGGAGTTCAGGTCCTGGCCGTTGAGATAGGGGAACAGCACGTCGGCATTACGGGTATCACGGGCGACGAGCTCATCGGCTGCGGCCGGTTCCATAGTGAAACCCATTCCAAGCACATAGGAGCCGATGAAGGAGGTGCCGCTGGTGGTCGACAGCCTCGCTGGGTTGCCAGTGGCCCGGGAAACTGCATCGAGGGAGGGGGTTATGCCGGGTACAACGACACCGTCGGCGAGACGCTGAGCCTTGTCGTTGAGCTTGGTGCGGCTGGTCCACACCGCGCAGAACTCCAACACCGCCGACTTCGAGGGCCAGGGTTGACTCTTGATGGACTGGCGGATCGTCGTACCGCCGGCGGCAATTTGATCGAGTCCGACCTCGCGGGTATCACCTTGGGTCAGTGTGTTGGTGGCGATCAGGCCGGTCTGGCCAGTCGGAGGCAAGACCTCGTGGGCTCGGAGCGCAAAGTAGGCGATCAAGTCGGCGCTGCCGCGTACACCACCGCCAAGGGAGGTGACAAGGTATTCCCGGTAGGCCGTACCCAGTGCGCCGGTTAGCCTCTGTCCCCCCAGGAACGGTGGGTTGCCGATGACGGCGTCGAAGCCGCCTTGTGCGAACACCTCCGGGAACACCAGGGGCCAGTGCAGCGGTTCGCGTGGAAACGAACCGGAGGGAAGGTCGGTTGCCAGCCACTGGTTGCGTCGGGTCTGGGCTTTTTCTTCCGCAGCACCGGAGGCGATCTGGTCGGCCAGGCGCTTAGCTTGGACCACCAGGTTGTCCCGGTCGCGCGCGTCCTCGTCGGCGAAATGCTCCCGCAACTGCGCATTGCGTGAACCGGTCACCTTGCGGCTGCCGGCCAGCGCCGCACCCACAACGAGGTCAGCGAACAGCCGCAGCCGGTTGGACTTTTCCTCCGCCTCCCGCAGGGCTGCTCGCTTGGCCTGTAGGCCGGACAACGTCGAACCATCCATTTGGGACAGTCGCTCCCGGATATCGGCGACCTCGGCGACCAGAGCGGGAACTTCGGCGGCCCAGCCGAACAGGTCGGCCTGTTCGCGGCGTGCCCGGCCGACGTCCAGGTCCATGTACTCCAGTTGCTCGGTCGAGGTGATGCCCAGCAGCGAGTCGCCGGCCGCGAGCCGGTCGTCGAGGAAGGTGAACGGGCGCTGCGGGTCCATCGACACCAGCCACAACGACAGCTTCGCCATCTCCACGGCCATCGGGTTGATGTCCACGCCGTACAGACAGTGCTCGATGATGGCGCGACGGGCCTTGATGATGACCTGGTCGGTTTCCGCCTCACGCTCGGTGCCGGACGGTGTGTAGTCGCGAACCGCGGGATCGTCTTCGCGGGTCCAGGCCTCCATCAGCCGGTCGCCGAGGTAGCGCGCGGCGGCCACGAGGAATGCGGCGGAGCCCATGGCGATGTCGGCGACCTTCAACGCGAGGATCTGCCGCGACGACTTGAGCTCCCACTCCTCCTTGTCGGCCGTCTGCAATGGACCCGGGTGATACACGAGCGGTTCGAGTGCGCCCTCGACGATCTGCTCGGCCAGGAACCGGGGCGTGTAGTGGGTGCCGGTGTTCTTGCGCAGTGGCGAATCGGTGACGAACAGCTCGCCGGGCATGATGACGACCGGCTGCTCCCGCAGGTCCTGCCGGATTATGCCGAAGAACGGCAGCAGCCGCTCGGTCAGCGAGTTGTCCCCGCGCGTCACCGAGAGGAGTTTCCGGCGGGCTTCCTCCTTGGCGCCCTGGGCCGGCGGCGCGAGGCTCCTTTCCACGGCCTTCGCGGAGCCGACCTTGTATTCCTTGAACTCCTCGGAGATCGTCTTCGCCAGCGCCGGGACATCAGGGCACTCGGCGGCCAACGATTCGAGGTCACGCAACGCGACTTCCTTCTCGAAGCCCTCCTTGCCGATGAGGCTGACGGTGACGTCTTCGGCGCGGAAACCGTCGTAGGACAGGAGGCCCTCGTAGACGTAGCCGATCTGCTCCACGTCGAGTTCGCGGAACGACAGCGTGCGCTTCTCCCGCGCGTTCCCTGTGCCGATCTCGACTTCCTGCAGGGCCTTGAGCATGTGCAGGACGGTCCGATCGTCGATCTTGAGGACCTGCAGCCACGGGAACTGGTCCGGGGCGAACAACGACCCGTCGAGCGCATGCATCCGCAGGCGGGGATGGTCGACGCCGTTGTAGATGGCCTCGAACAACGCAAGCAGCCGGTACCAGGCGGCCGAGGAGTTCTCCAGCTCCGTCTCCGAACCCTGCAGTGCCTGGTCCTGAAGGTCCGTGCGGAGCCGCCCGGCCGAGTACGCCGAGGCGTAGAGGTCGTTGTCCGAGGCCAGGAGCTTGCGCTCCTCCGCGAACAGAACGAACACCACGCGCATCATCACGGTGACCGCGGCCCGGTACACCTCTTCCGCGCCAGCCCGCTCCAGTCCCGGCTCGCCGCGCTCGCGGGCGGCGGTGTCGGCACGGCCGAATGCCGCCACCAGCATTTCCACGGCCTGGCGGACCTGCACGCCGAGCCGCTCGGTGATGTCCTCTTGCGAGTCCTCGCTCTGATGCAGCAACGCGACGAGCTTCTCGTCGTTGGGCACACCGAAGAACCGCCTGCGGTTGAGCAGTGAGAGGAACGCCCGGACCACATCGCGCTCGGCCGCCTCGTTCCATGCGACGGCGTCGAAGACCGCTGTGGTGGTGACCTTGCCGCGCGGCGCGGAAACGAGCACCCACCAGCGTCCGTCGGTCACGAGCCCGAGCTGGACCTCGTGATGGCGGCACAGCTGCGCCATCCGGTCCACGGGCGTCGCCGCCCAGGCTTCACCCGCGATCCGAGCGGCCGGCTGCGTACCCGGCTCGCACATCAGCCCGAGCATCCGCGTCGTGGCGGGTTTGGGGTCCTCGCCCGGCTCGACGAGTGCGAACGACGGGTTGATCCAGGTCTCGTGCTCGGTGACGTCCACGCCAAGCGCATCCAGCCGGCCGAGGTCGTTCCAGCGCAGAGCATCGCCCCAGCCGAGCAGCTCGCCGAGGATGAAGTCGGCCCATGCCCGCTGACCCGCGGCCGGGTCGCCCTGCCAGGTGGTGTGCGCGAGGCGCAGCTTTTCGCGCGTCGGCTTGTCGATCGCGTCCAGGTTCGGCCAGGTGGCGCGAAGGACCGGCAGCGACAGGAACGGGCCGGTCACCTCGATCAGGCTGAGCCAATCACGGTGCTGCTGCGCGCTGTCCGGGGCAGGGGGCCGACGGGGCGTCATCGGATGGCCTCCCGTTTGGGCACCACGAACACCACGGCAACGGGGAAGCGGTGTGGTTCCTGGTGGCGGTAACGGGCCGCGATGGCGTCGAGCTCGCGGTCCCGTTCGGTGGTCAGTTCGGCGAGACGTGCTTCCCAGTGCCTGCGGTCCCTGCGGTACTGCTCACGCTCTTCCTTCGATGCCTTCTGCACGTCGACGAGGCTGAACAGCGCCTCCTCGTCCTGTTCGTCGGCCAGCTTTTCACGCAGGGTCGCCGAGAACTGTTCGATGGTCGAGGTGATGCGGTTCTTCTCCTCGTCCTCACGCTGTTTGAGCGCGCGGCTGAGCGACTCGAGCCGCGTGTTCTTCCGCCACTCGATGGCGTTGAGCAAGCCATCGTACACGCGCGGCCAGCGCTCCGCGACGCGGCGCCACACCGGGGCGGACACCGGTTTGCCCTGTCCGAGCGCGGTGTCGAGGATATCGCCGAGCACACTCAGGTTCTCCAGCCGGCGGAACCGGCCGTGTTCGGGCGCCCAGCCGCCAGCGTGCAAGACCTCCTCGTGCAGCCGCACGCCGTCCGCACCGACGATGAGGAACCGCGAGTAGGCGCCGACGAGGACATCCTCGAGTCGAGGGTCGTCACTGACCACCGCCGTGACCCGGTGCAGGCCGATGTCGTCATTGGACACCGCTGCCCGGAGAAGCCGGGTCGACATGGCGACCAGCGGGTGGTTGAGGTGGGCGAGCACGACGTCGTCGCGGCCGCGGGCGACCTCCTGGTCGAAGGTGACCGGCAGTTGCCGCGGAACCACGCCTTTCTGGTGCTTGTCCGGCTGGTATTTCTCCAGCAAACCCGCGCTCGCCCGCACCCATGACCCGGTCAGTGTCGGCACCTCGAACATGCCCTCGGCCAGGTGCTTTTCGTCCCGGAACGGCTTCAGCTCCTGCTGGCGGGCCAGTGTCAGCGCCGTGTCCACCACTCGCTTGACCCGAGCTGGCGTGATGCCGAGCTCGGTCACCGTCTCGTCGAGGTTCGACCGGATCCTGCGCACCTGATCGCGCACGTTCTGTTCGGCGGGCAACCGGTCCTTCTTCTGGCCGGCCCTGTCAATGTCGAAGTCGGCGATCTGACCGACCATCCGCCGCTGGATGGCGTCGGAGAGCACGGCGTTGACCGAGCCGAGATCCGCCTCCATTTTCGCGACCTTCATCGCGACCCGCGACAGGAACTCCAGATCGGCCTCGTACCGGTCGACCGCCCCTTCCCAGCCGATGCCGACGAAATGCCGGATCTCTGGTGTCCGGGTCTGTCCGTAGCGGTCGATGCGGCCGATGCGCTGTTCGAGCTTGTTCGGGTTGAACGGGATGTCGTAGTTGACCAGCCGGTGGCAGTGTCGCTGCAGGTCGATACCTTCGCTCGCGGCGTCGGTCGCGACCAGAATGCGCACCTTGCTTTCGGTGGGATCCTTCTGGAACGCGAGGCGCAATTGCTCACGTTCATCGGTCGTCATACCGCCGTGCATCTCCGCCACATATGGCGCACCCATTCCTTCCTGCCTCAGCAGGTTGAGCAGCCAATGCTGGGTGTCGCGGTACTCGGTGAACACCACGACCCGCTCGTTCATCCAGTGCTTGTCCGGCTTGCAGATCGCCTTCAGGTACTTGATCAGCTCGCGGGCCTTGGCGTCGGGCTGGGCCTCGTGGGTCAGCGCCCACTCATGCATGCGCCCGAGGAGGGTTTTCTCCTCGTTGTCCGCGTCGGGCTGCATTGAGCGGGTGCGACCGAACGCGTCATCCTCGGCCTCGGAAAGCTGCTCGTCGTCGTAGGTCGCGATGTCGTCGAAGAAGTCCTCCATCCACTCCGGCACCTCATCATTTGCCGGTGTCACGGCACGGATCTTGGACTCGAGAGTGTCGGTGTAGAGGGCCACGGTGTGCGCGAACGCGGCGGGACTGGAGAACAGCCGCTTTTTCAGCAGGAGGGTGACCAGGTCGGTGGCCTTGCGGCCGCGCTGGGTCGTGAGCTTCTTGTGCCGGAGCTCGGCGAACTGTGTGAGCACGCGATGGATCTCGCGCTCGGTGTCGGGATATTCCACCGGGATCGGTTTGGTCTCGCGGGCCACAAAGCGTGGCGTGCCGTCGGCATTGACGATGTCCCGTTTGAGCCGTCGTACGACCGTGTCCCGTGCCGCGGACTTGTCCGGCTCGACACCGCGCGCGAAACGCTGGTCGTCGAGGATCTCCAACAGCGCGGTGAACGACGCCTGGTAGCCGTTGTGCGGGGTCGCGGAGAGAAAGAGCCGATGGGTGAAGTGCGGGGCCAGCCTGCGGATCAGCTTGGTCTGCTGGGAATCGACGGCGTAGACCTGTTTCGGCGCGGCTGGGGCGATGTGATGGGCCTCGTCGAGGATCATCAGGTCGAACGTGCGCGGGTAGGTCGGTCCGTCCGGCGGCAGCACCTCGTCGAGGAGGCGTTGCGCCTTCGCGCCGCGAAGCCAGGGCAGGCTGACGATCGCCAGCGGGTGGACGTTGAACGGGTTGGCCGCGCTGCCGAACTCGCGGCGGACCTCGGCGCAACGCTCCGAGTCGATGACGGTGAAGGCGAGGCCGAACTTGTCGGCCATCTCGTCTTGCCACTTCACCGTCAGACCGGCGGGGCAGATGATCATGATCCGTTGGGTTCGGTGACGCAGCAGGAGCTCCTGCGCGACCAGGCCGGCTTCCACCGTCTTGCCGAGCCCGACGTCGTCGGCGAGCAGCAGGTTGACACGAGGGGCGTGGAGGGCGCGGACGACCGGTTCAAGCTGGTAATCCTCGATCGCGACACCCGAGCGGAACGGCGCTTGGAGGGTTCGGACATCCGCCGATGTGACGGCGGACCAGCGGACCGCGTCCAGGAAGGCGGCGAGCTGCCCGGGCGGATCGAACCTGCCGGTCACCTCAGGCAACGATCCGGAGGGCAGGACCTGCCGCGCGGGTTCGACCTCCCAGATCACCTCAAGCGACTCGCCGAAGCGGCCCTCGTCGACGCTCTGCAGCTTGAGGAGGGTGCTCGAATCCACTGCGTCGATGTCGCTGACGAACCACTTCTGGCCTCGGACCGAGACCAGATCACCGATGGCCGGCGTATCCGTCGTTGCCGCGGTCATGATGGCTTCCCTCGTTCACAGCTTTGCTCGTTCACTTCGCCCACGCCTCCTCCAATGCCGCGACGATCTCATCGTCACCACGTCCCCGGTAGGTGGCGAGCAGCCTGCGCCGGTCCATCGCTCCCGACAGCCGAACGGCCGCCGCCAGCTCGCGCTCGGCGTTCTGCGTCGGTGCCTCCCAGCGGCCCGCAAGCCACAGCGCGCGAGCGAGCGGCGGATCGTCGGGCATCTGGCCGGGGACCTCGACGTCGAATATGCCGTCGTCGCCGAACCGCAGGAACACCACCGCGCCGATGGGTGTGCCGGTCCGCTCGAGCAGGAGCCGCACGGACGGGCTGGTGGGCTGTAGCCGCGACCAGCGCACGGCGCTCAGGCCGACCGGCGAGTGGAACTCGACCTGGTCGTCGCGGGCGAGACCGATCGCGGTCGCGAGCGCGATTGGAATCGGAACGCTCGCCTCGCGGAGATGATCCTGCGTGACTCGCACTCGCAACAGCCAGGCGCCGTCCTTGCGGAACAACCGGCCGGCCTCCTCGGGCGTCTTGCGTGCGGCCAGGGACCTGGTGCCGCGCCAAACGCGCCCACTACGCGTTTCGAAGGGGTGTTGTGCCGCGGCCGCGGAGATGGCCGCCTCCGAGGTACCCCGGGCGCGTGCCTGGATCCGGCCGATCAGCTCGTGCAGCGGGATACTGCCAGTCATCTCGAGAATGGTGCCGATCGTGGTGACCAGGTCGTTGTCTGCCTCGGAACGCCACGTCGCCAGCGCCCACCCGCCGCGCTCGGCCAGGGTGAATCGAGAATCCGCCCCGAGTTGCTGGGCCGCGTCGGCAGGCGGCCGGCCCATCGCCTGTCGGGCGCCTTCTGAAGACGTCCGCCGGCTTGCGCCGCACATAGTGACACAGTGACCTCCCTGGCTCGTCCTAAGATCGTCTCCACCTACGAAGTAGTTACAGGACTCGGTCGAGAGATCGCGTCGGTCAGCTCAGCGTCGCGTACTCAGCCATCCACACACCCATCGGCGACCTGGATGGCACCTGAGGAGTTGTACTCACTTTAGGTTAAACATTGCACGCGAAGGGTATCCTGCAACTCTCGTCCTCGACCATTAGACGCTGACAAGGGAGAACCCGATAGCTTCGGTTGATCTTGTACTGCAGTGAGCTGCTCAGCACGAAGTCACGTTCGCCGAGCCTCGCCAGGTCAAGTCGACCGGTCTCCGGCGTGTAAAGCACCAAGGTCGACATCCGACGCCTCCCCGACGGCTACTCATGGACAACGATCAACCACTTACAGTGCAACACAAGGCGCAAGTGGGGCAACTGGCCATTTGGGTGTAGTCCAGTAAGGGCTTCTCCGCAGGAGTCCTCGGGCAATGCGGGCCCGGTGCGCGCGACCAGGCCTCGCGCACCGGGCCTGACTCCGTGGCGACCGCGCGGCCCAGGCTGGGACCGGCGGCCAGCACGTGTTGCCCGGTTTTGACCACCCCACCGTGAGTGATCGGTTACTGTGACGGACGGAGTAGCCATCGGATGGGCTGCTCCGACGCGTGGCTGACGTGTGTCAAACGAGGGGTGCACCATGGCGCAACAGGCGCCTGCGGCAGGCAGCTGGCTAGCAGGGCTGGACTTCAATATCATTGACGCTTTCGGCGCGGCGACCGCCGCAGGGTCCGCAGTGGGCGGTGGAGCCGGCGCCGGCGGGGCCGCGGTGTCGACCGGTCAGGGGTTCACTCTCAGTCGCGATGAGGCAACTGCCATGCTCAAGGACGCGCAGGGCATTCGCGACGATCTCGCGAAGATGATCCCGGTCGCGGAGCGGTTGACGCACTTGAGTCCACCTGCAGCCGACCCAGCAAGCAACGGCTACAACAACCTCCTGACCGGATCAGGCGGACAGGCCGGCGCGTTCGGATACGGTCTCGGACACGTTCAGCGTGAGCACGACTACGTCGGAGAGCTGATCAGCCGGTTGGAAAAGGCGCTGGGCATCACGCAGGACTCTGATAGCAATGCCACCACAGACGTGAACAAGGCCGCAAACAGCGGCGGAGGGATGATCGGATGATTTCGCGGAACTTCGTCGTGACCTGCGGTTCCGTCGTTGTCGCGGTGGTGTTGGCCGGTTGCAGCTCGGGGACTCCGAACCCGAACACAAGTCCCTCGGCGAGTGCACCCACTGATTCTGCGCAGGATGTGTCCCTGCCGTACGCCGGTGCACCTAAGGTCTCGAACCCGTTGCAGTCGTCGCTTCTGGGTGCACAGCCATGCCAGGAAGGTCTGACGTCAAGTCAGCTGACCGACGTTCTCGGCAAGGTCGTGGCGGGCTCGCCCACGACGACGGCCGGCCTCGGGGTGAGTTGCACCTGGACGAACAGTGAAAAAGGCTCGTCTGTCGATGTCGCGTACGACACCGCCACGAATGATGGCTTGAGCAGCTGGTACCAGAACACCAAGCCGAAGGCTGTGGTTTGGCAGCCGACACAGGTACAGGGTTTTCCCGCGGTCGCGCACGTGACGAACGGCGGCGCACCCGACGAGTTCTGCCAGGTCACGGTCGGCATCAACGATCAGCGAACGATTGACGTCTCGGTCGGCCTCGGCCCTGCGAAAAAGGGCAAGCTCAACCCGTGTCAGGCGGCCGAGCAGGTCGCCGACATGGTGATGACGAACCTGAGGCAGAAGGCCGGTTCGTAATGGGGTTCTTCGATTGGGTAGGTGACACCGCCACGGCGGTCGGGCACGGCCTTGAAGACGCAGCTGACTGGGCTGGTGACCGGCTCAGCGATGTAGGCAACTGGTTCGGCGACTTGTACCACGGGAATCTCGGCGAACAGACCGTTCCGGCCTCTAACCTGGTGCAGATGGTCATGGCGAGCAAGGGCGCGCCGGAGTGGCACGATGGTAGCGCGCAGGCGTCGCAATTGGCGCAGCAGCACGCGGAAATGAGCGGTCGCGTGCAGCAGCTGAGTTCGAATCTGGAATCGGTGTGGACCGGCGGCGGCGCGGACGCAGCGCAGGCTCGAATCAGACCGCTTGCGGACGTATCCCAATCGGCGTCCGAGACATTCACGTCCAACTCGCAGAACGTCAGCGACCTGGCGCATGGGTTCGACGAGATGAAGTCCTCGTTGCAGCCAATGCCGGCGAATCCTCCGCACAAGAACTTCTTCGACGAGGCAGCCTGGTGGCAGACCGACACGGAGAAGCAGATCCAGGACTACAACAACATCAGTCAACAGAACCTCCAGAAATACCAGGGGTACGCGGCCCACGCGCAGACCGCCGGTCAGGGACTGAAGAGCGATTACGGACAGCTGGCGGACTTCGGCGGCGGGAACGTCACGATCGGCTCGGGGCACCCTGTCCCCGGCCAGCGATCTGGGCCGAACTCCCACGACACGACCGCCAGCGGCCCGGGCAGCTCTGCTGGCTACCAGCCCTCGACCGATGGCTCGTCGCCGACGTTCACGCAGGGGCAGGGTCCGACGGTCCCGGTAACCACTGGGCCTGGCGCGACCACGCCCATTGGTTTCAAGCCCGGCAGCGGGCCGGGTGACGGAACGACGACCTCGGGGTGGACTCCGCCGTCCACGAATCCGACCGGCGGGCCGAGCTGGACTCCCCCGTCGTCGCTGCCGCCCGGCGGCGGCAGCGGCGGCAACTCGTGGTCGCCGGGTGGCGTCAGTGGGTTCGGCCCGACCAGCGGGTTTGGTGGTGGTTTCGGTGGTGAATCGGGCGGCGTGAGCGGTGGTGGCCGCGCGGGCGGCTCGGCCGGCCGGCTGGGCGCCGGTCCCGGAGCCGGTGCAGGTGCTGAGGAATCGGTGGGGCGAGGAGGGGCCGGTGCGGGGGCGCGCGGTGCCGCCGGCGGTCGTGGTTCGTCCGGGATGGGCGCCATGGGTGGTTCCGGTAAGGGCGGCAAGGGCGAGGAGGACAAGGAGCACCAGCGCAAGTACGTGCTGGAGGACGATTCCGCGTTCGACATCGTCGACGACGAGGACGGCCGGCTGCGTGACCCGTGGTCCGGGCTCCCGCCGACCCCGCCGACGATCGGCGGCTGAGACACGACGATGACGATCATCGACAAGCCGGTCCGGATGCCGCGATCGGCGTTCTTCGTCGCGTGGAAGCTGGCCGAGCTGGGCGATCTCCCAGCTGTGGTCGACCCGGACGACAGCTACTCGACAGCTGAGTTCGCCAAGGAAGTCACGAGGCGCTCGTTGTCCCGGTTCACCGCACTGCGCCTGGCCAGAGATGACGATCGGCTCACGCCGGAATTCCGCGCGACGCTCAGCCTATTGGCCGTGCCCGAGCGGGAGTTCTACTCGTGGACCGCGTTCGGGAGCCACCCGGATGACAACGGCGCCGTTTTCGTGGCCGCGGCCGGCCCGGACGCGGTGCGGCTGATCACCGACAATCGGTCGATCCAGCTCGACCCGATCCGGCCCCGCGACGTAGCGGCCAGCCTGGTGGACACCTTGCCGGGCTGCGCGCCCGCCCGCATCCAGCAGCTGAGGGTGCCGACTGCCTATCTCGAAGGCAGGGATGCTGATCCGATGTCGGAGCTGTCCGGAGTGGCCGACGAGATGCGGTACCTGATGCGCGCCGAGCGCGTAGCGGTGCACAAGCTCTACGCCGCGATCCGCGACGGGGACGGCGACCGAGTCCGCAGCACCCCGTTGACCGTGTACGACCTGGCCCACACGGGCCGAGTCCTGGCTTTCACCAGCGACACGAACGACGGTGAGCTGGAAGCCAACATGTGTGCGGGCAGCCGTACCAACCTGATCGACGCGCTCAACCTCACCCGCGACGGCCTGGCCGCGGCCTGGTAAAGCCAGCATCCGGCCGGCGCAGTCAAACTGCGCCGGCCGGACCGGCTCGGCCGTTCCGCTCGGATGGTCGCGAGGGGAGCGACGCCGGAACAGCCAAGACTCAACGCCCGTCACCGGGCCGTGGTGGTGGTCTTCCTTCCCTTGTCACCGGGGCCGCGTTCCTCCCGTCAGCCGTCACGGCCGTCACACGGCCTGTGACAGCGACAAATGCGGGTTGACCTGTGAGAACGCCTGCGTGACGGCTGTGACAGCTCGGGTTGGAGTCCCGTCACAACCGTCACGAGCAGCCGTCTTCGGACGGTTCAGCGCATCGGGCCACGCCCGTCACAGCACGCCGGATCGGCGGAGCGCGCCGAGCAGTGACGAGTTCGGCGGCTGTGTTCGCGACTGACCGGAGTGCCGTCACGTGCTCGGTCAGCCGGTCGAGTCCGAGCGGCGTCAAACGGAGCACCAGGCTAGCTCTCTCGAACCGGGTCTGCAGGTATCCGGCGGCGCGCAGGGTCATCAAGTGGGGCGCGAGACTCCGCCCATCCACGCCCAGAGCTGTCCCGACCACGACAGCCCTGCGCCAGCACATGTCCGCCAGCTGGCACAGTACGAACAGCCGGACCGGCAGGAGCAGCAGTGGATCCAGCTCGCGTTGAAACGCCGGCGCGATCGGCGGGCTCGGCGTCATCGGTCGATCGCCGGACGATCGGCGTCGCCCGGGGTGGGTGCGAGGCGAAGGCAGGTCACGCACGGCATCCCGACCGGACGTTCCAACAACTCAAGCTCGCTCCGGCCGAACATCGCGCCGCAATACGCGGTCAGCCGTTCAGGTGCCAGGCCCTCTGCTGGGAGCGGGAAGACGTGGACGACGCGACGGGATTCGCCGACCATGCCGGGCAGCGGGCGCGCGATGAAGACCGTCATCGGGCCGGCTGCCGGTGATGGTGGTCGGCGGGAACGGGCGCGCTCGGGGTGCTGCCCGTTCCCGCCGACGTGGTGGTCCGGCTGTCCTGCTCGGGAATGAGCCGCACGCGTTGAGGTGGGCGCGGCAGCAGGACAGCCGGAGTCTGGAGACGGCCGAAGACGCGACGCCAGCACGACGGCTTGCGATGGGACGAGGGTTCGGCCGACGGCGGGGCCGTGCGGAGCCAGACCAGCGACTTGCAGGTAGCGCACGGCCGACCGGGAGGCATCAGGCAGGAGTGGAACAGCACATCGCGGCCGCAGAGCGTGCGGTAGCAGCCTTCGTAGCGCGCAATGCCATCGGCTAGAGCGTCGTCGGTGACGGCGTGGTCCAGGTTGTCGGCCACGCAGCGGTACCAGGTCACGTACAAGCGCGAGCCGTGTTCGCCGCTGGTCACATCCACCCCCTGGTCTTTGGATCTGTTGAAATCATCCAATCCGGAGAGGCGGGCGCGGCCCAGAGCGGAAACGTTGATGTTTCGCGGCGGGGATGTGGCACTTGGAGCATTTACCTGCAATGACAGCTGCTACGCTCTGATCACGTCAACCGGGATGAGGTGGTCGAGTGGTCAGCGTTCGTCGGCGCAAGGAGCTTGTTTCAGCGCGTAAGGCGGCCGGGCTGACTCAGGAGAACCTTGCCGGGGTAATGGGCGTCGACCGCACGACGGTCATCCGGTGGGAAGCCGGCGACTACGCGCCCCTGCCGTACCAGTGGCCGAAGCTGGCCAAGGTTCTCGGCCGCACCGCAGACGAGCTGCGCGAACTGATCGGCCTGCATCCGCCGAACGGGACGGCGGAGCTTGGCTCGGCGCTTGAGCCTGCGTTCGGCTGGCTGGATCGGCACGCTGGGTGGTCTCCCGGCACTGCACGCGGACGCGTGGCAATCGCCGCGTCGGTGAAGCCGCATTCCGACGCGCCGGTCGGTCGGAGTCGGGTTGCAGCCGCCTTGGCGAACTATTACAGCGACTCGGTTCCCGGGCATGTGCTGTATGCCGCGCGCTGCGGACAGGTTGAGGTCGCGACCAGCGTCCTGACCCGGCCGGACTGGCTGGACCTTGCTTGTCCGTTGACGGCCGAGAACGACCGGATTGTGTTGTCTGCCAACGAGAATGCGGCACGTGAGCCGGTCGACGAAGTCGGGGCGGTTCGGCGGCTGGCCGAAGCCGCGGCCGACGACGTGCGCATCGCGGACGTGCCGCTGTATCGGCTCACGGACGTGCAGATCCGACCGGAAATGGTCGGCGGCGACGTCCACGTGGTGCCGTTCGTCGAGTACGCCCTGAGCATGGACCTTCTCGAACGGGAGCTACACCATAGCCGCGCGGTACAACCGGGTCGGATGCCGCTCCGGGACCGGTACCTGCCGGATCTTCAGGCCGTGCTCGACCTTCCGGGACGGCTTTGCGCTGGTGGCGTCCTCGCGTTGACGGCGATCGCACGGCCCGCCGATCCGTTCCGCGGTGAAGCGGACTACCTCCTGCTGGTGCAGGAGCGCTCGCGGCACGTGGTGAACGCGGCTCGCAGGCTGGCCGTCATCCCGAAGAGCTTCCACGGGCCGCTCGCCGATCAACGCGCCGACGCGCGGATCGGCGCCACGCTACGCCGCGAGCTGGAAGAAGAGCTGTTCGGCAGGGGCGACGTCGACCGGACAACCGGCGTCCAGCGGGCCGCCGATCCCATGCACCCGGCCCGACTCTCGGCGCCGATGCGGTGGTTGACCGACCAGCCCGGCCGGTTGCGAATGGAGTGCACCGGGTTCGGGTTCAACCTGGTCAGCGGGAACTACGAGGTCGCCAGCCTGGTCGTGATCGAAGATGAGGAGTTCTGGCCGCGGTTCGGCGGTGATGTGGAAGCGAACTGGGAGGCTGCCGGGCTGCGGCAGTACTCGACGCTCGACGGAGACCTGATCACCGAACTGATCGGTGACGAAACCTGGAGTAATGAGGGATTGTTCGCATTTCTCCAGGGTCTGCGTCGACTCTCCGAGATCGGCGGTGAGCGGGTGAGGATTCCCGCAGTCGAATTAGGTCGCTGACGGCCAGCGGACCGTCAAGACAACCGAATCCGCCAACGCTTCCCAGGAATGGTCGATTCCCGGGCCCCACATGAGGTAGTCGCCCGGCCGGTTCATGACCGTGCTCCCGCCGGTGACTTCCACTCGGAACTCACCTGAGACGAGCATTACCAGCGTGGTT
The DNA here is from genome assembly GCF_014204865.1 of Amycolatopsis jiangsuensis. Classification (NCBI taxonomy): domain Bacteria; kingdom Bacillati; phylum Actinomycetota; class Actinomycetes; order Pseudonocardiales; family Pseudonocardiaceae; genus Amycolatopsis; species Amycolatopsis jiangsuensis. The sequence goes on along the minus strand of NZ_JACHMG010000001.1, from coordinate 1,331,369 downwards.
CGCTGGTCGTCGGACGTCCACTCGGGACGCTTATCGCCCGCAGGATGGTTCGCCCACTTGACTTCCACGTCCTTGGACGCTCGGACACCCCGCGACGGATCGATGAAGTGGCCGACCAGCCAGCCGCGCGTGTCCGCCGCGTCTTCGTTGGCGTTGCCAGCGGTCCAACCGTCAGTCACTGGCTGATCTCCCATTCGATCGCAGGTAGTTTCACGCGCTCTCCGCCGATTTCCGCAAGGCGCCTGAGCCCTTGCGACATGGCGAACAATCCTTCGTTGCTCCACGCTACATCACCCAGCAACTCGGTGACGAGCTCGTCGTCGGTAGTCGAATACTGACGAAGAGTCGCGGATTCCCAGTTTGCTTCGACCACTCCTCCGTAGCGTGCCCAAAACTCTTCGTCGTCGATGACGATCAGGCTGGCGAACTCGTAGTTTCCGCTGACGAGGTTCAGGCCGAACCCCGTGCACTCCATCCGCAGCCGGCCGGGCTGCGCGATGAGCCAGCTCATCGGCTCGGTGAGCTTGCTTGGGTGCAGTGGGTCCGCCGCTAGCATGTCGCCCAGGGTGTTGTCGACGTCGGGCCGGCCGAACAGCTCTTCTTCCATCTCACGGCGAAGTGTCATGCCCACCTGCGCGTCGCGGCGGAGGTCGGTCAGCGGCTGGTGGAAGCCCTTCGGTATCACCGCGAGCCGACGCGCCGCGTTCAACACGTTGCCGGACCGCTCTTGGACCAGTAGCAAGTAGTCGGCGTCTCCGCGGTACGGGTCGGCGGGCCGGGCGATCGCCGTCAGCGCAAGGACGCCGCCCGCGCAGAGCCGCTCGCCGACGTCGAGCACCGAGCGGAGGTCCGGCAGGTAACGGTCCCTGAGCGGCATCGCCGTCGAGCCCGCGGCCACCGCGTCGACCAGTTCACCTTCGAGAAGGTCGGCCGTCAGCGCGTAGTGCACGAACTGGGACACTCCGAACGTGCCGCGAAGCTGGTGTTCACGGATGTCCGCGCTCGTGAGCCGGTAGATCGGACTGTCCGTGAGCCGGGTGTTCATGGACAGCGTCTCGGCGAGTCGCTGAACGGCGCGGTCGGCGGCGTGGTCCGCCAGGTCGAGGTCGGCTTCCGGCTGCGCGCTCGGAACCCGGAACTGGTCGTACGGCGGACGCAGCTCGCAATCCAGGTCGAGCCAGTCTGCGCAGGTCAGGACGCTGGTGTTCATGGCGAGATCACCGCATTGCGCCGTATACAGGCCGTGGTCGTCGAGCCGGCTGCCATAGTAGGTGGTCAGCGCGGCGACGACGTCACGTTGGCTGACCCAACCACGCCGAGTCCCGCGGTCTTGAAGCTGTTGGACGTCGATGCGGGCGAGGCGATCGGCGACGGCGCGACGCGCGGTGCCCGGCGTCCAGTGCGCGTGACGGTCGAGCCACTCCAGTGCGGCGCCGATGTGAGGGTCGGCGTCCAGGCGTTCATCAGCCTCGCTCGACGCGGCCGGCGAGGCGCTGGCCGGTGCGTCGCCGGTCAGCTCGCCGAACCGGTCGCGCTCGGCGTCCGACGCCTGCGCCAACGCCGTGTCCAAGACCTGTTGCATGTCTGATTGCGGTCGAAGATCCGGTTTCTTGTGCCACGCCCCGACCGTGCGCGCGCTGATTCCCAGGCGTTCGGCGAAGCGCTCCTGACTCAGCCGCAATGCAGTCTGCAACGCTGCCGCCGTGCGTCCCGTCCATCCCCCGGCCGGATTCAATTGCGCTCCCGAATGTCGGTGATCTGCGGTGGTTGTGCGGTGGTGCTGCGGTGCTTGTGCATGGGTTGCGAGGCCGCTCCAGCCTTGAATTGAAGGCATGGAAAAGACCTCGCTAACGCTTCGGCCGGATGTGCTCGACCACGGTCGCCAGGCTTGTTTGAACGTCTTCGAGCCGGTCGGTGATTTCGGCCAGCCGCTGTTCAAGCGCGTCCAATCTGGACGCGAGCTCGTTGCCGTCGTCGGCCGGCTCATCCGGGTGCGGCGGCGTGCGGTTCTGCAGCACGGCGAGCAGATGCCGCGGGTGCCAGCCCAGCGTCGTCGACAGCGCTTCAAGCGTCCGGGCACTGCGGCGCCGCTCGACGACGTGGTGCTGAAGCTCGCGCACGGTCGCTTGCGACACGTGCGACCGCTCGGCCAGCTCGCGTTGCCGCCAGCCCAGTTCCCGCACGCGCATGTCGATCGCCTTCGCGACCGCCGCCCAGTCCTCCGTCACGTATTCCTCCGCGCTCCGCCTCAGCGCCGAGATTAGCGGCTTTTCAAGCGTTCATTAGCGCCGCGGGTGCGTGTTGCCGCGGCGCGCGGACAAACACGTCCACGTGGCAGCTGAAATAAACAACATAGTCTTGAAATCAACAGAATGGTTCTCTCATGAACACCAAAACGACCTTTCACGCCATTTCCGAGTCCGCGTGGATTCTCGGCGTCTCCCGCAACACGGTCAGCCGGGCGATCCGGACTGGCGCCCTGCGCGCCACCCGATGCCGGACCGGCCTGCGTGTCTCCTCCGCCGAGCTGGCCAAGGCGCTTCAGGACGGAGGTGCGGCATGGACGACCTCCAGCTGATCGGCATCGCGTGGCGGCTGGACCGCTTGCGATGGGTGCCCACCGATGTCCTGACCAACATCGTGACCAGCGACGGAGCCTGCATGACTCCGGCCGCGGGCGGGCCGCCGGACGCTCGTGACGATCGGGAGTTCGCCAAGCGCTTGTGCGGTGGCTGCCCGGTCCAGGACGAGTGCCTTGAACTGGAGCTTTGGACGGCCGGCGCCGAGACGGTCGGCGTCTGGGGCGCGATGACCGACGACGACCGGCGCGCGCTGCACCCGCACTGGCTGCGGCGCGGCGAGCGGATCGATCGGGGTGAGCGATGAACGGACTGACCGTGACACCCACGCAGATCCTCGCCGGAGCCGGCGTGCTGTTCGTGCTGTTTTGGGTCTGGCGGGCCGGCGCCCGTCGGGCGAAGGCTGCCGCCGAAGCCGCTCGGAGCGGGGCGCGGCTCGCGTCGCTGGTCGGGCGGGTGCTGTTCAACGCCGGGTTGATCGTCGCCGTCCAGTGGGTGGTGATTGCGCATCCGGGTAGCCCGTGGCTGCTGGTCGCCGTGCTCGGCCTGCCGGCACTGTTCGCGTCGTACGCGCTGACTCGCGCCATGACCGTGACCACCGTCGACACGCGGAAGCGGGGTGGTCGGCGATGAACCGTGCACAACGGCTCGCGCAGGACGCGGCCGAGGCCGCGGAGGTGCGCGCCTACCAGACTGATCCGGACGTCGTCGCGCTGCGGATCGAGCGAGTCCGGCGGCAGGTCGATTGGATGTGCTGGACCGGGATCGTGCTCGGACTGGCGTTCACGATGACCAACGTCCAGGGCTTCGCGTCCGCCGGAACACGGTCGGGCTCGCTGCCGTGGCTGGCGGCGTGGGTACTGGACCCGACCGTCTCACTGGTCCTGCTCGCGATCCTGCGCGCGGAGCAAGTGACCGCGCGGTACCAGGTCAAGACGGGTCCGTGGGTGCGGCGGGCGAAGTGGTTCACGCTCGCGGCTACGTACGTCATGAACAACTGGACGTCGTTCGCGGCCGGCGATCCTGCATCGATCGTCCTGCACTCAGTGCCGCCGCTCGTCGTGTTCGTCACGGTCGAAGCGATCACCGACCTTCGGGACAAGCTCACCGACGCCGTGCTCGTGGCTGCTGAACGGCGTCCTGTTCACGAGGAACCCGTGAACGCCAGTAGGCGCGTCCTGTTCGGCGACTACCTCGCGATCGCCCGGGAGAGCTGGACGCCGGACGTCGAGATCACGCCGGCGTGGGTGCGGCGGGCGACCGGCTGTTCGCGCGGGCTGTCACCGCGGCTTGCGCGAGCGCTGCGCGCGGAGGTGGCCAATGGCTGACTCATTGCCGGTGAAGGCCGATCCCGTGCTCGACGGCGAGCTGGTCGATGACACGTTGCCGCAGCCACGTCGGCGTGAGCGACGTCGGAACCGTTTCGTGTTGTGGTGGTTGCACTCGCCGCGGGTCCCGTTGTGGCTGAAGAGCAAGCCGCAGGCGGTGCAGGCGCTCAAGGATGCGGTGGTGTGGCTAGTGCTGTCGCCGTTGCGGTTCCTCGGTGCGGTTGTGCGCGGTGTCGTCGTCGGTGCGCGGTGGTGGCGTGGGTGGGTAACCGTCCGGGATTACCGGACGGCCGCCGAGGAGTCGGAGAAGCTGGCGGACAAGTTCATCGAAATCCGGGCGCTGACGTTGTTCCGGTGGAAGGTCAGCGGTGCCGTCACGGTCGTTGTCGCCATTGCGGTGGCCGTCGTCGATCTGGTGTATGGGGACGATCCACTGTGGATCGCCGGGGCGGCTGCGTCGGTAGCGCTCGCGGTTCTCGGACGCAGGAAGGACGGCAGTCCCGGGCGTAAGCCGGCGCTCGCCGGACCGCGGACACTGACCTGGACGATGGACCCGCAGGTCCTGGTGGACGCGTTCCGGGACGCGAAACTGATCGGCAAGGACGAGACGTTGCGGCTCGTCGAGCGCGCGACGCGCGTCGGTGACGGCTGGGCGGTCACCGTCGACCTTCCTGCCACGCGCAAAGCGGCCGACGTGGTGAAGAACCGGGACGCACTCGCGTCGGCGCTCGCGGTCGACGAAGTCCAGCTGATCGTCGAGCGGGTACGAGGCAACAGCGGGCACGCCGGTCGGGCGGCGATGTGGGTGGCTGATGAAGACCCGTACGCATCACCGCCGTTGCGGACGCCGCTGCTCGGCGTGACGCAGTGGGACGCGTGGCGGCCGATTCCGTTCGGACGGGATGCGCGGGATCGGCGGATCGACCTTCCGCTGGTGTGGACGTCACTGCTCGTCGGCGCGATTCCGCGGCAGGGCAAGACGTTTTCCGCCCGGCTCGCCGCTGCCGGGCTCATCCTGGACGCGTGGGTCCGGCTGTACGTGGCCGACTTCAAGGCCGGGAAGGACTGGGACGCGGCCGGCCTGGTAGCGCACCGGTTCATGTCCGGCGACGAGCCCGAACACGTGCTGGCCTTGGTCGACTGGCTGATCGAGCTGGTCGGCGAGGTGCAGACGCGATTCCGGCGGATGCGCGACCTGGACGACCTCACCTGCCCGGAGTCGAAGGTCACGCCGGAGATGTCCCGTGACAAGGCCTTGAACATGCCGATCACAGCGATCTTCATCGATGAGGTCCAGGTTCCTTTGGAGGACCGCACACCCGTTGACGTACAAGGAAAGAAGCTACCGGCCGGTGAGTACGTCGGTGAGCTGCTGACGTGGCTGGCGAAGAAGGGACCGGCCGCGGGGATCGTGCTCGTCCTCGCGACGCAGCGGCCGGACTCGAAGACGATCCCGTCAGGGCTGCGCGCGGTGCTCGGCTCTAGGTTCGCCTTGCGGGTGATGGACTGGCGAGACTCGAACATCGTGCTCGGCGAGCAGATGAACACGCGAGGATTCGACTCGTCGCGGCTGCTGCCCTCACACAAGGGTGTCGGCATCCTGCGGCCGGACGGCGACACCGCCGCCGGCGCCGACGTCCTGGCCATGACGGTCCGGACCTACTACATGCCGAACGAGGACTGGCGGACCATCTGCGAGCAAGGCCGCGCGCTGCGCGAAGCGGCCGGGACGCTCACCGGGCATGCGGCCGGGCAGGACACGATGCCGGTCCTCGACGACGCCGCGGCAATGAAAGCAATCAGTGCAGGTCAGCCCGTCGGCGCGGTTGAGCTGCCCGCGCTGCTCGCGTCGATGGTCGACTACCTGGGCGACGATCTCAGTGAGGAAGGCCGGGACTTTGTACCGACGGCCGAACTGCTCGACGCGCTGGAGATGGACCGGCGGACGTTCGCCCAGGAAATGACCGACCTCGGATGTCGGCCAACCCGGGACCGGGTGACCAGCGAAGACGGCGAGATTCGGCAGGTGCGCGGATATTTGACAGCTGAAATCAGGGGCGCAGTCAGTCGAGTGACCAGCGGCGACGAGCCGGACGTCGAAGAAGATCAGCCATGAGTACCGATCACTCCGAGGATCGACCGATCCGAGTTATCCTACCTGCGGGATTGCCAAACCTGACGCCTGCTGTCGCGCGCGGCTTGCTGGTCATCCTGATCGAGCTTACTGAGGTGCCGGTACTGGACGGACCGGCGGAGGAGGTGGACTGTGACGGCTGAAATCAGCAGTGACCCGTGGTCGACGCTGGACGACATCTTGGGTCTCGAAGTTGCCGATCCGGTCGACGACGGGATCGGAGAGCTGGCCGTCTACGGCCGGTGCTCTACCGAGGACAACCAGGACCCCGAGACTTCGCGCGGCTGGCAGTTCGGGAACGCGCGAAAGTTCGTCGAGCCGCTCGGTGGCCGGGTCGTGGCCGAGTTCTTCGACATTGGGCAGTCCCGCTCGGTGCCTTGGGACCGACGTACCGAAGCCGCGCGGCTGCTCGCCGAGCTGAAGAACCCGCGACGCACGTGGAATGCCGTAGTGGTCGGCGAGGGAACCCGGTGTTGGTTCGGCAACCAGTTCTCGCTGATCGCGCCACGGTTCGCGGCGTACGGGGTGGACCTGTGGGTGCCTGAACTGGGCGGGAAGTTCGACGCCCGGAACCCGTCGCACAAGATGCTCATGAGCGTGCTTGGCGGAATGAGCGAATCGGAGCGCCAGCACGTCCAGGCACGCGTTCGCGCAGCGATGGACGCTCAGGTCGTGAACGAGGGTCGTCACCAGGGCGGCCGGGCGCCGTACGGGTACGTCGTGGTAGATGGCGGGCCGCACCCGAACCCGCGGAAGGCCGCAGAGGGGTTCCGGCTGCGCGTGTTGGCGCTCGACGATGAGGCGGCCGGCGTCGTCCGACGGATCTTCGCCGAGTACCTGGAAGGTGTGGGCGACCGCGCGATCGCGAAGGGCTTGAATGAGGACGGGGTGCCGTGCCCTTCGGAACGTCGACGCGACCAGAACCGGCACCGGCTCGCCGATGGCTGGCAGGGCAGCACCGTCCGATCCATTTTGGAGAATCCGCGCTACACCGGGTACGCGATCTTCGGCCGCTGGACCAAGCACGAAACGTTGCTGAACCCGGACGATGTGAGCGCGGGCCATGTCGTGCGATTCCGCCGGGCGGAGCCGGAACGCGTTGTTCGATCGCGGCGGCCCGCGCATCCAGAAATTGTCTCGGTGGAGACCTTCACGCAGGCACAGCTGGTGCGCCGGTCCCGCGCGGCCGGCGGGATGCGCGGCATTGCGAAGCTTGACCGGGATCGGAGCGCCACCAAGCACACCTATCTCCTGAAAGGGTTGGTGCGCTGCGAGATCTGCACAAGGAAGATGCAGGGTGCGGCGATCCGAAAGGGTGTCTACTACCGGTGCATCGCCCGAACCCTGGCTCCAGGCTCCGCGGCGCTGGCCGATCACCCCAAGACGGTGAACCTTCGCGAGGACGTCGTGACTCCGCCGATCAACGCGTGGCTGTGTCAGATGTTCGATCCAGCCAACCGGGACGAGACCGTGGCCGCACTGATCGACACGCAGGGCAGCCAGCCGAGTACAGGCCGGGAGGCCGTGGAGAAGCGGCTAAAGGACGCGGAAGCGCGGTTGCGCAGGCACCAGGCCGCGATCGAGGCCGGGGTTGACCCGGCGGCCCTGGTCGACGCGATGAACGTCGCCCAGGCCGAGCGACAAGCCGCGAAGGAAGAGCTTCAGCACCTGCCAGAAGCGCAGACGCTCGACGTGGCTGAGGTGTACGCCATGCTCGACTCGCTCGGCGACGTTGCCCGGCACCTCAACTCACGGAACCCCGACCGGATCATGCAGGTCTACCGGGACCTGGGCCTACAAGTCGTCTACAACAACAAAAAAGAGGCGGTCGTGGTGACCGCCTCTCCCCGTGTGGGTAACGTGTGTGTCCGAGGGGGGACTTGAACCCCCACGCCCGTTAAGGGCACTAGCACCTCAAGCTAGCGCGTCTGCCATTCCGCCACTCGGACTTGCTGATGGAGAGACTATACGACGGTCCGCCCGGGGTTTCAGGGGGGTGGGCGTCGGTGGAGGAGGGTGGCATGGGAATGTCATATGTTCTGCTCATCTCAAAAGACAAGTCAACAGCGCCTGCCTAGTCCGCCAGGCCCAGGTGGTGGCGCAGGGTCGGGCCGGTGTAGTCCTCGCGGTAGACGCCTCGTTCTTGGAGGCGGGGGACCACCTGGGTGGCGAAATCGTCGAGACCGCCCGGGGTGACGTGGGGGACCAGGATGAAACCGTCGGCGGCGTCGGACTGGACCAGGGTGTTCAGGGTGTTCGCGACGGTTTCCGGGGAGCCGATGAAATTCTGCCTGCCGGTGACCTCGATGATCAGTTCGCGGCTGGTCAGGCCTTTCGCTTCGGCCAGGGCGCGCCATTCGCGGGCGGTGGCGACCGGGTCGCGGTACATGCGGACGCTCGCGCGGCCCTTCGAGATCAGGTTCTCGCCCACGGACGGGTCGAACGCGGGGAGCGGGCCGTTCGGGTCGTGGGCGCTCAGGTCGGTGTTCCAGAGTTGTTCCAGGAACTTGATCGCCGTCTGCTCGCTCACCTGGGCCAGGCGGACCTCGTGGGCCTTTTCGTGTGCCTCGGCGTCGGTGTCGGCCAATACGTAGGTCGCGGCGGGCATGATCACCAGCTGCCGCTCGGTACGGCCGTACTTGGCCAGCCGGCCCTTGACGTCGGAGTAGAACGCCTGGCCCGCTTCGAGCGTGCCGTGGCGGGTGAAGATGGCGTCGGCGGTGGCGGCGGCGAATTCACGGCCCTCTTCCGAGTCGCCTGCCTGCAGGATGACCGGACGGCCTTGCGGGCTGCGCGGGACGGGGAACCGGCCCTCGATGTCGAAGTGCTGGTCGTGGTGGGCGAAGGTGCCGGCCTCCGGGGTCGCCAGGAAACGGCCGGAACTCTTGTCCGCCAGGACTTCGCCGCCCTGCCAGGAGTCGAACAGTTCCCAGGTGGTCCGCATGAACGTTTCGGCGCGGGAGTACCGCTGGTCCTGCGGCAGGAAGCCGCCCCGGCGGAAGTTCTCGCCGGTGAAGGCGTCCCAGGAGGTGACCACGTTCCACGCGGCGCGGCCGGCCGAGAGGTGATCCAGCGAGGCGAACTGGCGGGCCACCTCGAACGGCTCGTTGAACGTCGAGTTGATGGTGCCGGCCAGCCCGAGCCGTTCGGTGACGGCGGCCAGCGCGGCCAGCACGGTGAAGGTATCCGGCCGGCCGACCACGTCGAGGTCGTAGATCCGGCCGTTCTGCTCGCGCAGCCGCAGGCCCTCGGCCAGGAAGAAGAAGTCGAACTTCGCCCGTTCGGCGGTCTGCGCCAGCTTCACGAACGAGTCGAACTCGATGTGGCTGCCCGCCTCCGGATCGCTCCACACCGTGGTGTTGTTGACGCCCGGGAAGTGTGCTGCCAGGTGGATCTGCTTGAGCGGCTTGGTCATTTCGTCTCCTCGGGCGGGAATCAGGCGGCGTAGCGGTTGGCCGGACGGGGAAGGCCCAGCAGCCCGCGAAGGGTGCTCGCCTCGTAGCCGGTGCGGAAAGCGCCGCGGCCGCGCAGTTCGGGGACCAGCCCGCCGGTGATCGCGGCGAGGTCGTGCGGCAACACCGCCGGGCGCAGCCGGAACCCGGACAGGCCGGTCGCGTGCCAGTCGAGAAGAAGGTCGGCCAGCTCGGCCGGGGTGCCGGTGAAGACGTGCGCGTCGGACGTGGACTCCGAATCGTGCCGCTCGTCCAGGCGGGCCTTCCGGTCGGCGGCGGTCTGGCTGCTTTCGTCCAGGAACACGACGAGGTCGGCGAAGACGTGCAGCGGCGAGCCGGTTTCGGCGGCGCGGACCTCGCGGAGGATCGACTCGCTGCCGGTGCGGTCGCGCGGGGTCACGTAGACGAGGTCGGCCTGCCGGCCGGCGAGCCGGTAAGCGGTGGCGTTGTGCGCCAGCGCCGCGACCAGCGGCTGGCCCTGCGGCGGGCGTGGGGTGATCGACGGGCCCTTGACCGAGAACCAGCGGCCCTCGAAGTCGATGTAGTGCAGTTTGTCCCGGTCGACGAACCGGCCGGTCGCGACGTCGCGGATCTCCGCGTCGTCCTCCCAGCTGTCCCACAGCCGCCGCAGGACCTCGACGTAGTCGGCGGCCTCGTCGAACAGGTCGTCCACGGCCGGCGGAGTGCGGCGGCCGAAGTGCCGGAATTCCTCCGCGCTCCCGGATACCTGCACGCGCACGCCCGCGCGGCCGGTGCTGACGTAGTCGAGCGTCGCGATCGCCTTGGACAGGTGGAACGGCTCGGTGTGCGTGACGACCGCGGTCGGGACGAGCCCGATGTGCGAGGTGAGCGGCGCGACCCGGGAGGCGATCAGGACCGCGTCCAGCCGGGGCTGCGTGACGTCCGTGCGCGCGCCGGACTCCGAAGGGGTGCGAAGGGACAGGAAATCCTCGAAGGTGACGAAATCGAGCCGCGCGTCCTCGGCCTGGCGGACCAGCTCGGTCCAGTATCCGGCGGTGAACAGCTCGGCCGGACGTGCCTCGGGCTCCCGCCACGCTGCCGGATGCCAGCCAGCGCCGTCCAGCGCGACCGCGAGCCGTGGTCCGGTAACCCCTGTCATGGTGCGTCCTTTCCTCGTCCGACACCGGCAGTGTGCGCCGGATCGCCTCGCGCGGCAGCCGCACCCAGCGTCTGGGATTTCCGGCGGATGCGGGAATAACCGGGGCCGGTGCGGAAAACGGCTTGCCTCCGCCGGCCGTCACGGGTGGGCTGGGCGGATGCGGATGCATCCCGGCGAGCCGGAGATCCGCCCCGGCCTGGTGAGCCGCCTGGTCGCGGCGCAGTTCCCGGAGTGGGCCGGTTTCCCGGCGACCCGGGTGGCCTCGTCGGGCACGGACAACGCCCTGTTCCGGCTCGGCGAAACGCTGGTGGTCCGGTTGCCCCGGCTGTCCGCGGCGGTCGGCGGCCTCGAGCGGGAACAGCGGTGGCTGCCGTGGCTCGGCCCGAGGGTGCCGGTGCGAATACCGGAGCTGGTCGCGGTGGGCCGTCCGGGCGAGGGGTTCCCGTGGCCGTGGTCGGTGCTGAGCTGGCTGCCAGGGCGAAACCCGGGCGCGGGCGACACCGGGCTGGCCGGTGACCTCGGCGAGTTCGTGGCCGCGCTGCACCGCGTCGAGCCGGCCGGGGGACCGGAAACACAGCGCGGACGGCCGCTACGCACCCGGGACGAGCCGACGCGGGAGGCGATTGCGCAGCTCGGTGGTGATCCGGCGTGCGTCGAGGCGTGGGAGCGGGCGCTGGCCGCTCCGGACTGGACGGGGGCGCCGGTGTGGCTGCACGCCGACCTGTCCCCGGGCAACGTCCTCGTGTCCGGGGGAGCGCTCAGCGCGGTGCTCGACTTCGGGACCGCCGGCGTCGGGGACCCCGCCGTGGACCTGATCCCGGCATGGAACCTGCTGCCGGCGGCGGAACGCGAAACGTTCCGGGAGGCGGTGGGCGCGGACGCCGCGACGTGGGAACGCGGCCGTGGCTGGGCGTTGTCGATCGCGGCGATCCAGCTGCCGTACTACCGCGAGACGAACCCGGTGCTGGCGCGGAACGCGCGACACACGCTGGAGGCCGTGGTTGACTGAGCGCATGCTGCCTTGGGAGGCGCCGCTGGCCGGCCGGCTGGACCGGCACACCTTCGACTCCACCGTGTTGCGGGGCAATCCGCTCGGGGATCCGCACGAGCGGCCGCTGTGGGTGTACGTGCCGCCGGGGTACGCCGAAAGCACCGAGCGGTACCCGGCGATCTACGTGATCCAGGGCTATACCGGTCACCTCGGGATGTGGGCGAACCGTTCGGCGTTCCGGCAGCCGTTGCCGGAGACCGCGGACGCGGTGTTCGCCGGTGGAGCGCCCGGGTGCGTCCTCGTGTACGTGGACGCCTGGACCTCCTACGGTGGCTCGCAGTTCGTGGATTCGCCGGGCACCGGCCGCTACCACTCCTACCTGTGCGACGAGGTGGTGCCGTGGGTCGACGAGCACTACCGCACGCTGGCGCGCCCGCAATCCCGGGCGATCGCGGGGAAGTCGTCCGGCGGCTTCGGCGCGATGATCACCCCGATGCTGCGTCCGGACCTGTTCGGCGCGCTGGCCACGCACGCCGGGGACGCGCTCTACGAGGCTTCCTACATCCCGGATTTCGCGCGCTCGGTGCGGTTGCTGCGCGACTACGACCACGACGTGTTTCGCTGGTGGGAGGACTTCCGGTCGCGGACGGCGTTCACGAAGCAGGGCGACGAGACGTTGCTGATGATGCTCGGGGTGTCGGCCTGCTTCTCGGCGGGTGCCGACGGCACGCCGGAGCTGCCGTTCGACCCGGTCAGCGGCGTGTTGCGGGACGCGGCCTGGCAACGGTGGCTCGACTGGGACCCGGTCCGGATGGTCGCCCGCCACGCGGAAGCGGTGCGGTCGCTGCACGCGGTGTGGATCGACGCCGGTACGCGCGACGAGTGGTTCCTCGACCTCGGGGCCGTCGCGTTCCGGGACGCTGTCCGCGCCGCAGGTCTTCCGGAGGAGCGGCTGTCGTTCGAGCTGTTCGACGCGGGACACGGCGCGATCGACTACCGGTATCCGCTCGCGCTGCGGTGGCTCGCCGGCCGGCTGGCTCGCTGAGCGAGCTCAATCGAGGTCGATGCGGATCGTGAGCAGGTCGGTCCCGAAGGCGCGGACCACGGTGCTGTTCATGCGTGGCAACGACTTCAGCCGCGCCCGGGCGTCGTCCTCGGGGACCGGGTGGGCGACGCCGTGGTGCCAGCGCCCGCGCAGCCGCAGCCGTACGCGGGGATCCGCCTGGATGTTGCGCACGTAGTGCGAACGCACGCCGAACTCGGACACCAGCCAGAACTCCCCGCCGGTGCGGCGGCCGCCGATCGGGGTCCGCCGGGGGAGCCCGGACGTGCGCCCGGTGGTCTCCAGCAGGGTCTGCCCTGGCAGCCGCGCGAGCAGCGGGTTGCCCAGCCGGCGCTGGAAACCGGTCACGAGCCGGTGCTGCCGGTCGCCGGGCCGCCGCGGGTTCTTCGCGGCACGGCGCAGGCGGGCCGGGATGACGCGGTGGTGGATCGGCGCGGCGAGTGACCACAGGAAGCGGGCCGGGGCGCGGTCGAAGTCGACGTCGGTGGTCCATCGCACGCGCTTCTCGTCGAGCCGGACCACGTTGCGGGAGGTCATGATCCGGGACGGGTTCTCGAGCACGATCCGGTGCGGCGCGGACTCGGCGACCGTCCAGCCCAGCACGCGGCCCGGGGCCGGACGGCCGCGCAACCCCAAGCACCACCACCCGGTACGGAGGAACAGCCGCATCGGCGAGGACGCTTCTTCCCAGACCGCCCGTGCCCACTGCTCGGCGGTACGCCGGTCGCCGGCCGGCCGCTCGATGTCCACTGTGGACGTGTAGTCCGGCACGGTCACCCCTTTGTTGTACGCGTGTGCAGTAAGCTAGCACGTAGTAGACGCGTGTCAAGTAAGCTGTCGGGATGACCCGGCGACGCCTGACGCCCGACCAGCGGCGGACCCAGCTGATCGACCTCGGCGCGCGGCTGTTCGCCGAGCGCCCGTACCACGAGGTGCGCATGGACGAGGTCGGTGCGGCAGCCGGTGTGTCGCGGGCGTTGGTGTACCGCTACTTCCCGAGCAAACGTGACCTGTTCGCGGCGGTGTACCGGCGCTCGGCCGACGAGCTCGTCACGGTGACCGGACCGACTCCCACTCCCACTCCCGCTCCGGGGCCGGTGCGGGAGTGGGTGTCGGCCGGGCTCGACGCGCACTTCGACTACTTCGCCGCGAACCCCACCACGGTGCTCACGGCGAACCGCGACCTCGCGGGCGATCCGGTGATCCAGAGCATCATCGCCGACGAGCTGGCGACCCTGCGCGGCCGCTTGCTGGACGCGCTGGAGCTGTCCGGAGCGCGCCGCGAGGTGGCGGGCGTGGCGTTGCTGGCCTGGCTGTCGTTCGTCCGCGTGAGCAGCGTGGAATGGTTGCTGCACGGTCGGATCAGCCGGGACGAGTTGCATGCCCTGTGCCTGCGGACCCTGGCGGCCGCGCTCGGGTGGGACCAGAGCCGGTAGCGATGTCGGCCGGAGGGGCCGGCCGCTACGCCAGCCCGCCGAGGGCGTCGAAAGTCCGGCGCTGGTCTTCGGGGCTGCCGAGGTCGGTCTGCGTGAACACCACCTCGGTCGCGCCCGCATCGAAGTAGCTGCGCACGGCGCTCGCGATGCTGGACTCGTCGCCGATCACCGCGAGCTCACCGGCGCGCGTCGCGCCGGCCAGGGAGACGACGCGCTGATATGAGGGAACCTGGTCGTAGAAGGCCATTTCGCGCAGTGCCTTCTCGCGTACTCCCTCGACGTCCCCGGTGACGGTTCCGGCGACGAACGCGACGATCCTGGGGGCGGGCCGGCCGGCGTCCTCGGCGGCTCGGGTGATCGTCGGGACGATGTGTTCGCCGAGCACCCGCGGGCTCGCCAGGTAGGGGAGTGTGCCGTCGGCGAGTTCGCCGGTGGTGCGAAGGGCTTTCGGCCCCATCGCGGCCACCAGCACCGGGACGCGCGGCTCCGCGCCGGCGACCGTGACCGGCAGGGTCGGGGCCGCGGTGAGGCGTTCCCCGTGGAAGGCGTTTTCGCCGCCGCCGAGGAGTCCGGCGACTGCGGTGAGGAATTCCCGGAGCAGCGCGACGGGCCGTTCGAAAGGCAGCCCGAAGACGTCCTCGACGAGGAACCGTGCACCGAGGGCCAGTCCGAGGTGGAAACGGCCGTGCGTGGCGGCCTGTGCCGTCTGCGCCTGCGACGAGACGAGCAGGGGGTGGCGGCCGAAGATCGGGATGGCGGAGGTGCCGACGTGCAACCCGGGCACCTCGCGTCCGACGACTGTGGCGAGGGCGGCCGCGTCGTAGTCGAGTCGCTGCCCCAGCCACGCGGTGCGGACTCCGGCGGCCGCGGCGGTGCGCGCTTGCTCGACGATGGCGTCGACGTAGTTGCCGGCCGGACTGGTTACGGACAGTGCGATTCCGATGCTCATGCCGGAATCAACCCCCGGGGCCGTGGCGAATTCCGGTTCCCGAGGAACGGGAAGACCGCAGCGCCGCGCCGGCCGGTCCCGAACGTCGCCGGTTCAGCGCCCCGGTGTGCCGGCCGCCGGTTTCCAGCCCAGCTCGGGGCCGAGCCGGGTGGCGAGATCGGTCAGGATCTGGACGTAGTCCTCGTGCTCGAAGGTGAACGGCAGCGCGAAGGCGACCTCGTCGATCTCGCGGAAGGCGGGGTGGGCGTAGAGCCGTTCGGCGAGTTCGGCCGAGGTGCCGACGAAATCGGGGGAGAAGAGCATCTTCGCCGGGCCCTGCGGACTGGCGGTGCGAGGCAGCCGCTTCGCCGCGTAGTCCTCGTACTTGGCGCGCTGCCCGGGCGTGGCGCTGTCGGTCGGAATCACCACCAGGCCCTGGGAAACCCGGGCTTGTTCGCCGTCGGGGTGGTGCGCGCGGAAGGCACGGACGTGCGAGAGCTGGATCTCCTCGAAACTTCCGGAATCCTCGGCACGGACCACGCTGCTGGTCAGGTAGTTCATCCCGTTCTCTCCGGCCCACCGGGCGGAACGGGTGCTCGCGCCGCCGTACCAGAGGCGGCTGCCGAGCCCGGGCGAATGCGGCTGCACGCGCTCGGAGAAGACCTCGATGCCTTCCTCCCCGTCGAAGGTGGACGCGGGTTCGCCGCGGACCAGGGACAGCAGCCGGGACACCCGCTCGTAGCCGAAGTCCTCCCGATCACCGGTGTCCGGGTACAACGCCGGGCGCACGGCGTCGTAGTGCATCGGTGGGCCGACGCTCAGGCCCGGGTTCAGCCGGCCGCCGGACAGCACGTCCACGGTGGCCAGGTCCTCGGCCAGGCGCAGCGGATTCTCCCAGCCCAGCGGGATGACCGCGGTGCCGAGGTCGATGCGCCGGGTGCGCTGGGTGGCCGCGGCGAGCACGGCGACCGGTGAGGAGATGCCGTACTGCAGGTGCCGGTGCCGCACCCAGGCGCTGTCGAAGCCCAGCTGCTCGCCCAGCTCGATGATCCGCAGCGTGGACTCGTGACCGGGGCGCGGATCGTCGCCGTCGAAGAGGCCGATGGTGAGAAACCCCAGTTTGCGCAGGGGCCGGGTGGGCGGCGGCACGGCTGGTCCTCCCTCGTGAACTGTCCTTGCCCGAAGCCAACATCGGGCCCGCGGGCATTGTTCCGGCGGACTCCGCTCGCGGCGGAGAGCAGGCCGGGCCTGCGGGCGCAACCGCCGAACGGGGGCGGCCGGGACGGCCGGACGGCGGACGGAACCGGACCACCGGCCGGTGAGGACTTGACACAGCGCGGGAATGGTATGAACCTTTCCCCCGGCCCGGTCGTGCGCCCCCGTGGCGTTCCGCCCTCGTGCCGAGGCTGCCCGCCCGTGGGATCCCCCCGCGGGTCCGCTCGCCGCGCCAGGAGGAACCATGCCCCTTTCCACCCGCCGCCGGACCGCGTTCGCCGCGGTGCTCGCGCTGACCGCGCTGGGGCTGACCGCCCCGGTCGCCGCGGCCGCGCCCGGCAGCACCCCGCCCGATTCGTTCTGGGGCGACACCGGCAGCATCCCGGAGGCGCAGAACGTGCTGACCGTGAAGGTGCTCAACCAGACGAACGGCAAGTACCCGGACGACCAGGTCTACTGGAGCTTCAACGGCGAGACGCACTCGATCGCCGAGCAGCCGACCGTGGACATGGCCGCGAACTCCTCGGGCCGGATGAACTTCTTCCTCGGGTCGCCGGACAGCCAGTACACCGACTTCATCGAGTTCACCGTGGGCGACGACGTCTTCAACGGCAACACCACCCGGGTGGACGCGTTCGGGCTCAAGCTCGCCATGCGGCTGCATGCGCACGACGGTTTCGACACCCAGGTCGGTGACGACTACGAAACCTTCCAGGAGGACCGAGAGGCCACCTTCAGCAAGTTCCAGAACGAGGTGCCCGACGAGTTCAAGGGACTGGTCCAGGGACAGGACCGGATCCTCGCGCCGGGCAAGAGCCCGGACTTCCAGCCGGGCGGCAAGAGCGAGAACTACTTCACCGACTACGCCCACTCGGTCGGGGTGGACGAGACGACCGGGAACATCGCCGCGTGTGCCGGGTCGCTGGCCGAATCCGCGGACAAGTGTGCGGCGCTGAACCGGCACACCGCGGACCTGCCCGCCGACCAGCAGCAGGACCCGGCGCACTTCTACCAGGCCGCTCCGGCGAACTACTACGCGAAGTTCTGGCACGACCACGGCATCGACAACCGGGCGTACGGGTTCCCCTACGACGACGCGGCCGGCCAGTCGTCGTTCGTCTCGCACAACGACCCGCAGTGGCTGGAGGTCGCCGTCGGCTGGTGACGGCATTCAGGCGTCCACCCGGTGGGCGCCGGGCACGGCGGCGAGCAGGTCCCGCGTGTACTGTGCGCGGGGCCGCTGCAGCACCTCGCTCGCCGGGCCCAGCTCGACCAGCCGTCCTCGGCGCAGCACCCCGACCTCATCGGCGATCTCCCGCACCACGGCGAGGTCGTGGGTGATGAAGAGGTAGGTCAGGCCGAGTTCGTCCTGCAGCTGCACCAGCAGCTCCAGGATCTGCGCCTGCACCGACACGTCGAGGGCCGACACCGGTTCGTCGAGCACCACGAGATCCGGCGCCAGTGCCAGCGCCCGCGCGATCGCGGCGCGCTGGCGCTGGCCGCCGGAGAGCTCGGCCGGCCGCCGGCCGAGCAGGGCCGCGGGGAGCGCGACCTGGTCGGCCAGCTCGCTCACCCGCCGCGCGCGTTCGGCCCGGGTCCCGGCGCCGAAGGCGCGCAGCGGCTCGCCGATCACCTCGGCGATGGAGAACCGCGGGTTCAACGACGAGTAGGGGTTCTGGTACACGAGCTGGAAGCGGCGCCGCAGCCGGCGTAGTGCGGCGGAGTCGCGGGGGAGTTCCCGGCCGTCGAAGGTGATCGTGCCGGAGCTGGGCGTTTCGAGACCGACCACGATCCGGGCGGTGGTCGTCTTGCCGGAGCCGGACTCGCCGACGAGGGCCAGCGTGCGGCCGCGGGTCAGCCGGAACGAGACGTCATCGACCGCGCGTACCGATCCCTTGCGTGGCAAGGAGAACGTCTTCACCAGCGACTCGGCCGACAGCAGCACGCCAGGACCTTCCGGACGCGGTGGCCGGACCGGGGTGCCCGACAGGCTCGGCGCCGCGGCGAGCAGCCGGCGCGTGTAGTCCTGCGCCGGGGCGGCCAGCAGCTCACCCGTGGGACCTTCCTCCACGAGCTTTCCTTGCGACAGCACGGCGACGCGGGCGGCCCGGTCGGCGGCGACGCCGAGATCGTGCGTGATCAGCAGTACCGCGGTACCCGATCCGGCCGCCAGTTCGTCCAGGTGGTCCAGGATTTCCCGCTGCACGGTCACATCGAGCGCGCTCGTCGGTTCGTCGGCGATGATCAGCCGGGGTTCTCCCGCTAGCGCGATCGCGATCAGCACCCGCTGCCGCAGGCCGCCGGAGAGCTCGTGCGGGTACTGCCGGGCGCGGACCTCCGGGCGGTCGACCCCGGCCCGGCGCAGCAGCTCCACCGCACGGGCCGCCGAGCCGCGGCGCGGTGCCAGCCGGTGGACCAGCAGCACCTCGGCGACCTGGTCACCGATCCTCCGTACGGGATCGAGGGATACGGTCGGATCCTGCGGTACGAGGGCGATCCCGGTCCCGCGCACGCCCTGCCAGTCCTTTTCGGACAATGCGGTGAGGTCGCGCCCGGCGAAGGAGATCGTGCCGCCGCTCACCCGGCCTCCGCGCGGCAGCAGCCCGATCGCGGCGTGTGCGGTGGTGCTCTTGCCGGACCCGGATTCGCCGACCACGGCCACGATCTCGCCCGGTTCGACCCGCAGGTCCACGCCGCGCACGGCGGGCACCACCCCGGAGGGGGTGTGGTAGGACACGGCCAGGTCGTGGATGTCCAGCAGGCTCATCGCCGTTCGCTCCGTTCACCGTCGAGGGCCCGCGACAGCCGGTTGGCGGCCAGCACGACCGCCGCCACGGTGAGTCCCGGGAAAGTGGTCATCCACCAGGCGGTGGCGAGGAAATTGCGGCCGCCTGCCACCAGCGCGCCCCATTCGGGGGTCGGCGGGCCGGCGCCGAAGCCGAGGAAGCTGAGCGCCGACACTTCCAGCACGGCGGTCCCGACGGTCACCGTGGCGAGCACGAGCACCGGGCCCAGTGCGTTCGGCAGGACGTGCCGGCCCAGTACCCCGGCCCACCGGACTCCCGACGCACGGGCGGCTTCGACGAAGACGCCGGAGCGCACCCGCAGTACCTCGGCTCGCATCAGCCGCGCGAACGCGGCGAGGTTGGCGACCCCGACCGCGATCGCGACGTTGGTGGTGCCGAACCCGAGGGAGGTGACCAGCGCCAGCGAGAGCAGGATCGCGGGGACGGCCTGCAGGACGTCGACGACCCGCATCACCACCGCCTCGAGCCAGCCGCCGCGGAACCCGGCGAGCAGGCCGAGCGCCGAACCGGCGAGGAACGCGACGACGACGGCCAGCACGGTGGCCCGCAGGGACAGTCCGGCGCCGTGGACGACCCGCGCGAAGACGTCGCGGCCGGTCTCGTCGGTGCCGAACAGGTGCGCGAGCGAGGGCCCCTGGAGACGCTCGGCGGGCACGCCGGTGATCGGGTCCTGGCCGGTGAACAAGCCCGGCGCGAACGCGGCGATCAGCACCGCGGCGAGCAGGAGCACGGACAGCACGAGCCCGGGGCGGCGCAGCACGAACCGGGAGTGCCCCGGCAGCACGGCCTCAGCCATCGGCGGTGACCTCCTTCCGCACCCGCGGATCCAGCAGCGGGTACACCAGGTCGACGATCAGGTTCAGGCCCACGAAGAAGAACGCGGCCAGCACGATCACCGCCTGGACCACCGGCACGTCCTGGGAGGTGACCGCCGAGGCGGTGATGCGGCCGAGCCCGTCGCGGGAGAACACGGTCTCCGTGACGACCGAACCGGCCAGCAGGTTCCCGGCCACCACCCCGACGAGAGTGAGCGTGGGCAGTCCGGCGTTGCGCAGCGCGTGTCCGAAGTGGACCCGGCCGCGGCCGGCGCCCTTGGCCCGCACGATCTCCACGTACGGCTCGGCGAGCTGGGTGCGCAGGCTCTTCGCCAGCACCTGCGCGATGATCGCGCCGGTCGGCAGCGCGAGCGTGACCGCGGGCAGGATCAGCGAGGCGAACCCGGCGGAGCCGAGCGCGGGAACCAGCCGGAGCCGGAACGAGAACAGCTGGATCAGCAGCAGGCCCACCCAGAACGTCGGCAGTGACGTGCCCAGCGGCGGCAGGGACAGCAGCAACTGGCTCACCCAGCGAGTCCGGGTGAACGTGCCGAGCACCGCGATCGCGCCACCGAAGACCACGGCGAACAGCAAGGCGAGCCCCGTGACGGCCAGTGTCGGCGGCAACGCGGTCAGCACCATGTGCGTCGCGTCGTCGCCGGTGCTCACCGAGGTGCCGAAGTCGCCGTGCAGCGCGGCGAGCAGCTGTTTCCCGTACTGGACCAGCACCGGCTGATCGAGGCCGTACTGCGCGCGCAATTGGGCGATCTGCTCCGGGGACGCACTCGGCCCGCCCTCGGCCGAACCGAGTTTGGTGAGCACGGAGTCGCCGGGAAGCAGGTACAGGATCAGGAACGACAGCGTGAACGCGGCCCAGAGCACGACAACGGCCTGGAGCAGGCGGCGGGCCACTCTCATGAGCCCGACACCCAGGCGTCGAACAGCTGCAGCCGCGAAGAAGCTTCGAAGCCGACGTCATGCGCGTTCGGCGCGAGAGCCAGCACCTGGGTCAGCTCGAAGACCGGGATCGCGTAGGCGTTCTCCACGATGGTGCGTTGTGCTTGTTCGGCGGCGGGTTTGCGCTGCGCCGCGTCCACAGTGGCCGATTGGGCGGTGAGCGCGGGCTCCAGCGGGTTGTCCGCGGGCAGCCGGCTGCGGTTTGTGCCGTGCACGGAGAACTGCTGACGCAGGATGTCCGGATCGGCGCGGGTCACGTTGTACCACAGGAAATCGTAGTCGCCGGACTGTTGCAGCCGGGTGACCTCGGAGTTGGTGTGCTGTTCGATCCGCAGGTCGAAGCCGATCTTCCGGAGCTGCTGCTGGATCAGCTCCAGCACGCTCTGGTTCTGGTTGAACACCGGCGAGTAGAGCACGGCGGCGCTGAGCCGCTGCCCGTTCTTGACGCGGATACCGTCGGGTCCGGGCACCCAGCCGTCGGACTGCAGCAGCGCCGTGGCACCGCCGGGATCGTAGGCCAGCTCACGCGACAGGTCGGTGTACAGCGGGGTGGCGGAGCCGAGGATGCTGGTGGCGGGTTTGTAGTTGCCCGACAGCACGGTGTCCGTCACTTCCGGCCGGTTGACGCCCTTGGACACCGCTTGCCGGACCTTGTCGTCGGCCAGTGCCCCGCGGGTCACGTTGGCGTGCAGGTTGAACACGATGCCGGGGTTGGCCCGCACGGGTTCGGTGAAGCCGCTGCCGGAGAACTGCGGTTCGTCGACCGGTTGCACGTCGGTGATCGCGTCCAGCTGCCCGGAGACGAGGCTGCCGGTCCGTACGCCCGGTTCGGGGACCACGCGGTAGTCGATCCGGTCCAGGTACGCCTCGCCCTGGTGCCGCCACAGCGGGGAACCCCAGTGGTAGCCGGTGCGTTTGCTCAGCACGATGTCCTGGTTGGGGCGGAAGCTGGTGACCACGAACGGGCCCGAGCCGATCAGCCCGTCGCCCTGGCAGCGTTGTTCGGCGGTGCGCCGGTAGGCCGAGGGCGCGAGCACGCCGAGCGACATGGTGGAGCTGGCTTGCAGGAACTGCGCGCTCGGCTCGCTGAAGTCCAGCCGCACGGTCGCCGGGTCGAGCACCGTCGCTCCCTGGTAGGCGGCCAGGTAGCTGGCGCCCAGCAGGGCTTTCGCGCCGAGGGCCTTGATGCCGTCGAAGCTGGCCTTGACCGCGGTGGCGTCGACCGGGGTGCGGTCGGAGAACGTGGCGCCGGCGCGGAGGTGGAAGGTGAAGCTCGTGGAGTCGGCGTCGACGTCCCAGCGGTCGGCGAGCCACGGGGTGATCTCACCGGTCTCGGGGTCCTGGTCGGTGAGCGAGTCGACGACCTGGCGCCCGACGTTGAGCGAGGCGTTCGTGCTGGCCTGCTGAGGGTCGATGCAGTCAGGGGCCGAGGAGATCCCGAGCCGGAGCGTGCCGCCGGGGCGGGGCGGCCCGGCGTCCTGGGGATTCGCGCCGTCCGCGACACCGCATGCGGTGAGCACCAGCGGAAGCGCCAGCGCGGGCAGGAGACGGGGCGTCCACCGCGTCCGGGCGGGCCTTGGCGAGCGGGAACGGGGTGGGGTTGTTCGCGGTGGTGTTCGTGGCGGGGTGGTGCGGGTTCGGGTGGGGCGGGGCACGGCTTTCCTCCAGGGGCGGGGACGGCGCTGTCCCCAGCTCACCCGGTCACGCGCGAGTGCTGAAGTCCTTCCCAGAGGGTGAGCGGATGTCCCACTGCCTGGCCGCGGGCGCGGGATCCGGTTGACCGGCAAGGGAAATCCCGGTTACGCGCCTGCGTGATAGCCTGCGGTGCTTTGTTCGGGAAGCTGGTCCGCCCGGCGGGAAACCGGCCGAGCCGGGAGTGCGGTCACCGGCGGCGGAGCGTGGCGTCCTCGAGGGCGGGCGGGGTCGCCGCGTAGGTGTCCGCGGGGTCGAGGTCGGTGCCGGGCGGGACGATTTCGTCGATGCGGTCGAGTACGTCGCCCGGCAGCGTGGTCCCGGTGCCGGTGAGGAGGCTGTCGAGCTGGTCCGGGGTCCGCGGGCCGAGCAGCACGGTCGTCACCGCGGGATGTGCGCGGACGAATGCGGTCGCGAGCTGGGGGAGGGTGAGTCCGGCTTCGCCGGCCAGGACGGTGAGTTCCGCGAGCGCCGCGGTCTTCGCCGCGCCGGTCGGGGTCGACGGGTCGTAGTGGGTGGGCAGTACGGGGGCCATCAGCCCGGCACGGTGGCTTCGCACCAGATCCGCCTTTCCGGACAGCCAGCCGCTGTTGAGCGGGCTGAACGCGAGCACGCCCATACCGTGCCGCTGCACGGTCGGGAACACCGCGGCTTCCGGGCGGCGGGTGAAGATCGAGTACATGGTCTGCTCGGTGAGGAACCGGTGCGAGCGCTGCTCGTGCGCCGCCCACTGGGCTTCCACGATCAGCTCCGGCGGAACCATCGACGCGCCGAACGCCCGGATCTTCCCGGCCCGCACCAGATCGGTCAGCGCCTGCAGGGTCTCGCCGGGCGGGGTCGCGTGGTCCGGGCGGTGCAGCTGGTACAGGTCGAGGTGGTCGGTGCGCAACCGGCGAAGGCTGTCCTCCACGGCCCGCACGATCCACCGCCGGGAAGCACCCCGGCGGTTCGGGTCCTCGCCCATCGGACGGCCGAACTTCGTCGCGAGCACGACCTCGTCCCGCCGCCCGCGCAGCGCCCTGCCGACGATCTCCTCGGATTCCCCGCGCGAGTACACGTCGGCGGTGTCGATGAGCGTGACCCCGGCCTCGAGCGCCCGGTGCACCATCCGGACCGCCTCGTCGTGGTCGGTGTTGCCGAGCGAGCCGAGCATCATGGCGCCCAGCCCGAACACGCTGACCGACATTCCGGTCGCGCCCAGAATCCGTTGTTCCACGGGACTTCCCGTCCTTCCCTCAGCGGCGTCCCCGCCATTCGAGCACCGCCGGAGCCGGGGGTGCCAGCCACATCGAGGCGCCCGCTTGCCCGATCCTGGCGGGTTCGCCGGGGGCGCGGTGGCGGCGGCCGGCTCCGGGTGCTTGGCTGAGAACCGTGCCTGCGCTCGACGAACTCCGGCAGCTGATCGCGCACCACGCGGGCGGCCGCGGCCTGCGGAAGGTGCGCGTGCTCGACGGGGTGTTCCTGACGTGGTCGGACCACCCCAGCGAGGTGGTGCCCGCGATGTCGGAGCCGTCGGTCGCGATCGTCGCCCAGGGCGTCAAGCGGACCGTGCTCAACGGCGTGCGCCATGACCACGCGGCCGGGCAGTACCTGGTGGTCTCGGTGGATCTCCCGGTGTCCGGGCAGGCCCTCGCGGCGTCCGGGGACGAGCCGTTCGCCGTGTTCAGCATGACCCTGACGCCGCAGGCGGTCGCGCCGCTGCTGCTGGATTCCGGGGATTCCTCTGCCCCGCAACCATTTCCCGCGCTCGCGGTCAGCACCGCCGGCCCGCAGCTGCTGGACCCGGTTGTCCGGCTGCTTCGCCTGGTGGACTGCCCGCGGGACCGGCGGGTGCTGGAGGCCGGGTACCGCCGCGAGATCCTCTGGCGGCTGCTGACCGGTGAGCACGGCGCGCTCGTGCGGCAGATCGGCCGGTCGGCCGGCACCGCCGGGCACATCGCCAGGGCGATCCGCCGGATCCGGCAGGACTACCACGCCCCGCTGCGGGTCGCCGACCTCGCCGCGCTGGCCGGGATGAGCCCGTCGATGTTCCACCGGCACTTCCGGGCGGTCACGTCGATGACCCCGATCCAGTTCCAGAAGCGGATCCGGCTGCGCGAGGCCCGCGTGCTGCTCGCCACGGAGGCGGCGAACGTGACCGAGGCCGGGTACCGGGTCGGGTACGAAAGCCCTTCGCAGTTCAGCCGCGAGTACCGGCGGGAGTTCGGGGTCAGCCCGAGCCAGGACACCGGAGGCCGGGTACCGCTCGGATGACCGGGCCGGACGCAGCGCCCCCGCCGCGCCCTGAGCCGCGAGACCAGCCGTGGCGCAGCAGGTCCAGGACGAGCGCGAGCGGCGGCCAGGCGTCCCGGCCGCGGCGGACGCAGGTGTAGGCACGCATCAGCACGTCCGGCCCGGCGAGCGCCACGACGGTGACGTCCGGGCGGGTGGGCCGGTCCATCGGCAGCAGTCCCACCCCGCCACCGGCGGCGATCAGGTCCGCCACGAGTTCGAGGCTGTCCGCGCGGTGGGTGAACCGGGGCGCGAACCCGGCCATCGAGGCCAGGGTGCGCACCACCTCTTCGTCGGCGTTGTTGCGGGAATTGCCGATCCAGTCGTGGTGGGAGAAGGCCCGGAACACCGCGAGCGTGCCGTCGGCGCGGACGCGGTGGGCGTCGCCGGCGGGGACTCCGAGGCCCCACGGAGTCGTCCACAGTACGGAGGCGGCCACGGACGGTCCCGCTGTGGCGGGGGCGAGTTCGTAGTCGTAGGTCAGGGCGAGATCGATGTCGTCGGCCAGCAGCGCGGTCAGCGCTTCGCCCGGTTCGTGTTCGCTGATCACCAAGCGCACCTCCGGATGCCGGGAGGCGAGCAGATCCGCGACGGGCAGCAGCGAACGGCGGATCGCCAGTCCGAAGCCGGCGACCCGGACCACACCGGCCGGTTCGGCGCCGGGGTCGAGGTCGACCCGGGCAGCTTCGACCGCCGCGAGGATCGTGACGGCGTGCTCGGCGAGCCGCCGCCCGGCCGGGGTGAGCCGTACGCGCCGCCCGTCCGGCTCGAGCAGCGGTACGCCGGTTTCCTTGGCCAGCACCGCGATCTGCTGCGACACGGTGGAGGTGGTGGTGTCGAGCACATCGGCGACGGCTCGCATCGAGCCGAGCCGCGAAAGCTCGAGGAGAAACCGCAGCCTGCGCGTGTCCACGAGATGATTGTCCGACAAATCCGGACGATACGTCCATGATCGGCAGATGGACACGGACGGTCCGGGTGCGTTCTCCTGGGCTCGTGGTCTCCTCGTTCCTCTCCTCGACGCGGGCCGGGGTGGCGCTCGCGGTCGGCGCGATGCTGTGCGTCCAGCTCGGGCTCGCCGTCTCGGTCGACCTCGCGAACACGGTCGGCCCGGCCGGGGTCGCCTGGCTGCGGCTGGCCTGGGCGGGCGTGCTGGTCCTGGTGCTGGTCCGCCCGCGGCCCTCGTCGTTCCGGCGGCCG
This sequence comes from Amycolatopsis jiangsuensis, assembly GCF_014204865.1. Lineage (NCBI taxonomy): Bacteria > Bacillati > Actinomycetota > Actinomycetes > Pseudonocardiales > Pseudonocardiaceae > Amycolatopsis > Amycolatopsis jiangsuensis. The sequence continues at coordinate 1,305,381 of NZ_JACHMG010000001.1, read as the reverse complement.
GTCCTGCTGACCTGCGTGCTGCTCGGTGCGGTGACCGCGGGGATGACGATCCTGTTCATGATCGCCGCGTCCCGGATTCCGCTCGGGACCGCGAGCGCGCTGGAATTCCTCGGCCCGCTCACCGTCGCGATCGTGCGCGGGCGCGGGCTCACCCGGATCTGGCCGGTGCCGGCCGCGGCCGGGGTCGTGCTGCTCACCGAGCCCTGGCACGGCGGGACGGACCTCACCGGGGTGGGCTGCGCACTGGCGGCGGCGGTGTGCTGGGGCTGCTACATCGTGCTCACCCAGCGGGTCGGCGACGAGGTGGCCGGCATCCGCGGGCTCGCGGTGTCCATGCCGGTGGCCGGGCTGGTCGCGACCGCGGTGGACGGCCCGGCGGTGCTCGGGCAGCTGAGCTGGCCGCTGGTGCTGGCCGGGCTGGGGCTGGCGATCCTGGTCCCGGTGGTGCCGTTCAGCATGGAGATGCTGGCGTTGCGCCGGCTGAGCACCTCGGCGTTCGGCACGCTGATGAGCCTGGAACCGGCGACCGCACTGGTGATCGGCGTGCTCGTGCTGCACCAGTTGCCCCACCCGGCGGCGGTGGCCGGGATCGTCCTGGTGGTCGTGGCGGGCATCGGCGCGGAACGCACCGGGGCGCGGGAACCGGTGAAAGCGGGCTGAGACGCCGTCAAGAACGGTGCGGTGCCACGGATCCGGTCAGTCGCCCGGGAGAGCGCGTTCCGCGATGGCCCGCAGAGCCTGGACGTGCCGGCGGAAGCGGTCGCGGCCTTCACCGGTCGCACGGACGGAGGTCTTGGGCACCCGGCCGAGGTACTTCCGCTGCTGCTCGACCTGGCCGTCGTTCTTCAACGTGCTCAGCTGCTTGGACAGCGCGGAATCCGACAGCTCCACGGTGTCGCGCAGGAACGCGAAGTCGCACCAGTCCACCGAGGACAGTACGGACATGATCGCGAGCCGGGTCGGATCCGACAGCAGCCGGTCCAGCCCCGGCGGCGGGCCTGCGGTCATCGATCGGAACGCTTCCGCAGCGCTGCCATGGTGAACTGGCTGAGTGCGAACAGCAGCGTGAACACCGCGCCGAAGACCACGCCGAGCACGGAGTTCGGGTAGCCGCGCAGCCCGAGCGCGCCGGCCAGGCCGGTGGCGAGTCCGTGGCCGTAGGTGGTCAGCAGCCAGAGGCAGAGACCGAGAACGACGATCACCAGTCCGAACTGCCACCGCGGCACGTCGCGGCGGGCCTGCACACCCCGGACCCGGCTCAGCGGTGCGCTTCCGCGGCTGAGCGCCCCGGCCACGAAGACGACCACGAACAGCGCGATCACCACCGCGGCGATGAACTTGGCGCCGTTCAGGTCCACGAAGTCGCCGGCGACACCCAGCCCGGCGCTCGCGAGGAACGTGAGCGCGTACACCCACCACGGCAGGCGGGCCGCCTTCTCGGCCCGCTCCTGGTGCGTGTGCACCGCGGCCAGCGCCTCGGCCGCCCTCCGCGCCTCGTCCCGCTCACCCACGGAATCCACCTCCTGCTACTTGCCTACTCGGAATGTAGTGACTTCTTTCCGAATCGGCAAGTAGTGGGAGCGGAACCCGCCCGGGTCAGCCGGACCAGCCGCTGAGCCGGTTGAGCAGTCGTTCGAGAACCTGCGGATCGGCGGCCACGGGCTCGCCGGAGACCGGTTCGTCAACCAGTGACCGACGGCCCTGGCGACGGGGGAGCTGCACCTGTCCGGCGGACATGCCGCCGGGCAGCGCCAGCTCGCACCAGCTCACCCGGCCGCCGCCGGCACCGGGCCGCACGCCGATCCGCTCGTCGCGCGGAGGTCTCGGCGCGGGCAGGTCGTCCTCGACCTCGACCAGCAGCATCTCGCCACGCAGTTGCAGCCGCACCGTGAGGAACGCCGGCGCGGACGGGTGGCTCTGGTCCACCACTTCGCCCACGAGGTGGGCCGCGGTGGCCGAGACCTGCTCCAGCATCGGGAGCAGGGACCAGTCCATGAGGATCAGCCGGACGAACAGCTCGGTGCAGGAGACCGCGCTCGGCTGCGCCACCAGCCGGAGGTCGTCCACCTGGGTCGTGCGCGTGCTCAAGCGTCCCCTTTCCTCGCCGGCCCCCGGCCCGGGATGGCCGCGAACCGTGCGGGCATCATGCCACCGCGTGCCCGCCCGGCTACGGCGGGGCGGGACGGCGTCTCGTGCTCAGCCCCGGCGGCGCATCCGGCGGCTCGCGGCCGCCACCGGAAAGGCGAGCGTGGTACCCGCCGCAAGGGGGAGCCCCTGCTGCCATCCGGGTGCGCCGAGGGCCGAGGCCTGCTGCGCGTTCTGCCCGCTGACCACGCCCCAGCGCGACGGCGGCAGCACGATCAGCCGCGCCTTGCCGATGACGTCGTCGACCGGCACGGTGCCGCGTACCCCGCCGCCGCCCTGGCAGCGGGAGTCGCACGAGTTCCCGCGGTTGTCACCCATCACCCACAGGCTCCCGTCCGGGACGGTGACCGGCGCGAACGGCTTCTGCACTGGATGTTCCGGGTCCATCCAGTGCACGTACGGCTCGGTCAGCGGCTTCCCGTCCACGAGGACCCGGCTCTGCGAGTCACAGCACTGCACGGTCTGCCCGCCGACCGCGATCACGCGCTTGACGAAATCGTGTTCGTCCGACGGCGCGAAACCGACCAGCGAACCCAGCTCGCGCATCGCGGTGGGGAAGAAGCCGGACGACCGCTGCGGCACGACCTCGCTCGCACTCCACGACGGCGGACCGCGGAACACCACGACGTCACCGGGCTCGGGGTCGGAGAAGTCGTAGGTGATGCGGTCGACCAGGATCCGGTCCCCGAAACAGCCTTCGCAGCCGTGCAGCGTGGTCTCCATCGACGCGGACGGGATGAGGAAGACCTTCGCCACGAACTGCTGGATCAGCACGGTGAGCACGAGCGCCGCACCGATGAGGATCAGCAGCTCCTGCCAGAACGGCCGCTTCCGTTTGCCGCCACGGGCCTCGGCGCCGCCCGGATCCTCGGCGCCGCCCGAACTGTCCGAACCGGACGGATCGGGTGGACCGGATGGACCGGTCCCGTCGGGCGGTACTGGCTCGGGTTCGCCGGGGACGGGGTCGCGCGGAGAGGGGTCGGCCACCGCGTCAGGTTACCGACCGCGGGCCGCGCCCCGGCAACGGCTCGCGGAGCGTTGGTGACCGACGGCGGATCTCCACTGTGGACCGGGTGCCGGTTCACCCACATGCGCGCACGGTGATTGGGAGCCGGGCGCGTGGGGCATTTCATGATCAAGACGGTGGCCGGTCGGGGCGGCCGCCGGTGGCGCGGGAGGCGTGGGATGTACCGGAGGATCACGGCAGTACTGGCGGGGGCGGCCGCGGCGGCGGCGACGTTCGGGTTCGCGGGCAGCGCGCAGGCGGCTGGTGCCCCGTGTGGCGCCCAGGCCAAGGCGTGCGTGCAGTTGTCCACCGACACTGCCTGGTTGATGGACGGGGGCAAGGTGGTGCGTGGCGGGGTTCCGGTGACGGTCGGGAAGCCGGCGTACCCGACGCCGCGCGGGACGTTTCACGTGCAGTACAAGGACATCGACCACTACAGCAAGGAGTTCAACGGGCCGATGCCGTACTCGGTCTTCTTCACCAACACCGGTGTCGCCTTCCATCAGGGCAGCCTGAAGGCTCAATCGCACGGCTGCGTGCATCTTTCGCACGCGGACGCGGTTGCGTTCTACGACGGGCTGCATCCCGGGGATGTCGTGCAGGTCGTCAAGTGACTTCGCAGTGCTTCGGCAGTCCGTCCACATCGGACGCCGCAGTCGTGCGTCAGGAGACCGGCGCGGGACGGCGGAACGCCTGACGGCGTAACCGGGTGAAGGCACGGGGGAGGTTGAGCGCGAAGACCGCGGTGGTGCGGCCGTCGCGCTGGAAGGTGGCGGCGAACGCGTCGTCTTCGGCGCTTCCCTCGGTGAACACGATCTCGTCGCCGGGCTCGGGGTGCCCGGCCAGCTGAAGGGTGCCGGAGTACTGGTCGGACCACACGTAGCCGCTCGGCCGGTACTCACGGACCTGCCGGCCGGCCAGCAGGTTCGCCACCGCCACCGGGGCCTGTTCGCTCGCGTTGGTCCAGTGCTCGTGCCGGTGGCGCAGCCCGGTGCCGGCCGCGGAGTAGGCCGCGACGTCGCCGGCGGCGACCACGTTCGGCAGGTCCGTGACGAGCCCGGCGGTGGTGTGCACGCCGCCGGCCGTCTCCAGCCCGGAACCGGCGAGCCAGCCGGTGGCGGGCGCCATGCCGACGCCGACCACGACGACGTCCGCCGGGAGGCTTTCACCGGACTCCAGCCGGACCGCGGTGACTCGCCGACGGGCGCCGTCCCCGGTCGTGTCGAGGCCGGCGACGGCCGCTCCGCACCGCAGCGTGGTGCCGTGGCGACCGTGCAGCCGGGCGCAGGCCTGCGCCAGCTGTGGCCCGAGAACCCTGGTCAGCGGCGTTTCGAGTGCTTCCAGGACGGTGACGTCCAGTCCGAGCGTCCGGCAGGTCGAGGCCACTTCCGCGCCGATGAACCCGCCGCCGACCACGACCACCCGTGCGCCGGGCAGCAGTTCCGCCCGCAACGCCAGCGCGTCGTCGAGGCTGCGCAGGACATGCACCCCGGCGACGGATCCGGTGTCCGGCAGGGTCCGGGCCCGCCCGCCGGTGGCCAGCACGATCCCGTCGGCTTTCAGCTCACCGTCGGAGAGCACGAGCCTGCCGTTCGCCGCGTCGAGTCGTTCGGCGCGCGTGCCGAGCCTCAGCTCCAGGGAGGCGAGATCGTCGCTGTCGAGAAGGTCCAGCGATTCCCGTGACGCCGTGCCGGCCAGGAACGCCTTCGACAACGGCGGCCGGTCGTAGGGCAGGTGCGGCTCCTCGCCGACGAGCACCACCCGCCCGTCGAAGCCCTGTGCGCGCAGCTCCTGCGCCGCGCGCGCTCCGGCGAGCGAGGCCCCCACGATCGCCACCGTCTTCACGCGGCGTCCTCGGCAGCTTCGGCACGCACGTAGATGACGCCTTCGTCGACGAGCACCGCATACGTCCGCACTGGCCGCTTCGCGGGCAGGCAGCTCGGCATGCCGGTGCGCAGGTCGAACAGCGCGGCGTGCAACGGGCATTCGACGAAGCAGCCCTCCAGCCATCCGTCGGCGAGTGAGGCGTCCTGGTGGGAACAGGTGTCGCCGATCGCGTAGAGCTCGCCGTCGGCGTTGAACACGGCGATGGGCTCGGGCCCGGCGATCCGGACGGACTCACCCGGGGGCAGTTCGTCGACTGTGCACGCGCGCAGCATTTGGTCCTCCGACGAAGGGTGGGTTTGTTGCGTATTAAGGAACGCTCAACGTGATACGCAACAGAGTGTGGGCGGCACGGGAACCGCCGTCAAGAGCTCGCGGGGGACGAGTTCGGACGAAAATTCCAGGGTGCCGGGTCCGCGGGAAACCGGTGGTCGGAGCGCATGTTCGGGTGATCGGGTGACGGTGGCGGACACGCCTTGACAGCGCCCCCGAGTCGTCCCATCGTGTTCCGGACAGAGCAACAACGCGCATGATGCGCAACAAATGAGCGGTGTGGCGACCAGGCGGCAGACCGGGCGGGGCACGGGTCGCGGGCGCGAGACCACCCGGGCGGGTGTAGGCGGGTCCGAAGCTCCGGCGCCGGTTCCGAAACGTCCCTGCCGCGACCGTCCCCGCCGCGCCTGCCCGCGGCCCCCTACGACAGAGCCCCGAGCGGACGCGAGTGCCCCGCACGACGAAGCCGCCCACCCGACCAAGCCACCCGAGCCGACCCGAGACACCCGGACCGGGCCGTTGCGGACCGACCGGTCCTTTCCGAGAGGAGCATCGCCGGTGACCACCACCGACCTCCCGCAGAGCCTGCTGCCGACGTTGTCCGGGCGGCATTACACCGACCCGGAGATCTTCACGCGGGAGCAGGAGCGGATTTTCGAAACCGAATGGTTCTGCGCGGTCCGCAGTGCGGACCTGGCCACGCCGGGTGCGTTCGAGACCGTCCAGATCGGACGGGAGAACGTCCTCGTCGCGCGGGGGCGGGACGGGGGGTTGCGGGCTTTCCTGAACGTCTGCCGCCACCGCGGCGCCCGGATCTGCGCCGAGGAGAAGGGGTCGGTCAAGCGCGCGTTCCAGTGCATGTACCACGCCTGGACCTACGGGCTGGACGGCAAGCTCGTGGCGGCCCCGAATCTCACCGGCATGCCCGACGTGGACCGGACCGAGTACGGGCTCACCCGGCTGGCGGTGCGCGAGTGGCTCGGCTACGCGTGGGTGTGCCTCGCCGAGGAGCCGCCGTCCTTCGCCGACACCGTGATGGCGGACGTGAGCGACCGGCTCGGCGGCCCCGGCGAGATCGAGGCCTACCGGATCGAGGACCTGGAACTGGGCCGGCGGATCGAGTACGACGTGCGGGCCAACTGGAAGCAGATCATCGAGAACTTCATGGAGTGCTACCACTGCGCCACGATCCACCCGGAACTCACCGAGGTGCTGCCGGAGTTCGCGGACGGCTACGCGGCGCAATACTACGTGGGACACGGCGCGGAGTTCGGCGAGGAGGTCACCGGGTTCACTGTGGACGGTGGCGCCGGCGTGGAGCGGCTGCCCGGGGTGGGCGCGCACCAGGACCGCCGGTACTACGCGATCACCGTGCGGCCGCAGGTGTTCGTGAACCTGGTGCCCGATCACGTGATCCTGCACCGGATGTTCCCGCTCGCGCCGGATCGCACGTTGGTCCGCTGCGACTGGCTGTACCTGCCCGAGGTCGTCGGCTCCGGTGCGGACCTGTCCCGTTCGGTGGAGCTGTTCCACCGGGTGAACCAGCAGGATTTCGAGGCGTGCGAACGGTGTCAGCTCACCATGGGCTCCCGCGCGTACGCCCGCGGCGGTGTGCTCGTGCCGAGTGAGCACCACATCGGACTGTTCCACGACTGGGTGCGCGGGCGGGTGGAAAGCGAGGTGCCGCAACGGTAGCCGGGGGAGGAAGCCGCGCCGGCAGCGGTGTTTCCGGATCTCGTCGCGACGACCGCGCGAGGCGCGGGGCGGTCTGCCATACTCGCGGCAATGGTGGCGAAGCGCGGGGCGAGGCGTCGGGCGTCGCTCTGCGCGGTCGTCCTGGCGTTCTCCCTGCTGCTGACCGCCTGCGGGCAAGACGATCGTGCCGGCGACCAGTGCGCGGACGTGGCGTCGGACGTCGGCTCCGTGGAAGGCTGGGTGGGTTACCTCGCGGCCCATCCTTCGGAGGTCGCTCTGGTGGTCGACGACGGTCGCGGTCACCGGGTCCGGCATCGGCCGGACGAGGTGCAGCCGATGGCCTCGGCGAGCAAGGCGCTGAATCTCGTCGCCTACGCGCGCGCCGTCGCCTCGGGTGCCGTGTCTCCGGATGAGCGAGTGCGAGTCGGTGACTGGGAACGGTGGGCGGTCCGTGGCGGCGGCGAAGACGCTCACGCGCACGCCCTGGATCACCTTGGTGTGGCGCGGAACGGCGCACGCGCGCGGGATCCGGAGCAGACCGTCAGCCTCGACCAGCTGGTCAACGAGATGATGATCTGGAGTGACAACGCCGCGCCCGACTTCCTCCGGGACCGCCTCGGCGACCGTGCCCTGGCCGAGGCCGCGGAAACTGTCGGCTGGCACGACGCGGAACTGCCGAGCACGACGGGTCTCCTCGCGTCGTTCTTCACCCCGGAACTCCTGCCCGCTTCGGGCGATCGGGCCGCGCGCCGGAAGGCCGAATGGGAAATCGCCCGCCGGTACGCCCACGACGCCGCATTCCGCGCCGACGTGGATTCGCGGCAGGTGCCGGCCGGCGCCGACGAACCGGCATTCGTCGACGGCGGTCCCGGCGGAACCGCCGCGCAGCTCGCCTCGCTCTGGTCCGCGATCGGCCACGGCAGTTTCCCCGGCGCCGACGTCGCGCGGCGTATCTCCGAACAGAAACCCCACCCTCGTCCGGGAATTCGCGGGATCGGCGTCAAGGGCGGGAGTACGACGGGGATCCTGGCGCGCGGAACGGAAGTCCGCCGTGACGACGGCACGGTCGGTGTCGCCGTGCTGCTCGTGCACGGAATGACCCCGGACGACACGGCCAAGGTGACCCAGTCCAGCCAGGCCTTCAACGACTTTCTCACGGCCGCCGTCCAGGATCCCGCGACGACGAACGCACTGGAGTGTCGTTTCCCCGGACGGTGAAACGACTTCGGCTTCTGCCGGGCGCCCGCGAACGCTCCCTGCGAGCACCGGGCAGAACGTGGTTGACCGTGGTGTGCAGCACACATATCCTGAGTCGAGAATTGATATATCAGTAGCAGATCAGACGGTGGCGCCGCCCTCGAAGACCGGGAGCTGTCATGACCCAGCACTTCACGCTCACGCTGCACTGTCCCGAACGCGCGGGTCTCGTGCACGCGGTCACCACGTTCCTCGTCGGGCACGGGTGCGACATCGTGGAGCACCAGCAGTTCGATGACGACGTGCACGGGCAGCTGTTCCTGCGCACCGAGTTCACCGGCGGAGCCGAGCTGACCGAGGACGAGCTGACCCGGGAGTTCGCGCCGGTCGCCGGAGATTTCGGCATGCGGTTCCGGTTCGCGGCGCCGGCCACCGACCGCATCCTGGTCATGGTGTCGAAGGCCGGCCACTGCCTCAACGACCTGCTGTTCCGCTGGCGCTCGGGCGGGCTCGGCGGGCAGATCGCGCTGGTGGTGTCCAACCACGAGGACCTGCGCCCGATGGCCGAGGCCGCCGGGGTGGCGTTCGAACACGTGCCGCTCACCCCGGACACCAAACCCGACGCCGAACAGCGGCTGCTGGACCTGGTGGGGGAGCACGGGATCGACCTGGTCGTGCTGGCCCGCTACATGCAGGTGCTCTCGGACGGGCTGTGCCAGAAGCTGCAGGGGCGGGCGATCAACATCCACCATTCGTTCCTGCCCGGTTTCAAGGGCGCGAAGCCGTACCAGCAGGCCTACGACCGCGGGGTGAAATACGTGGGCGCGACCGCGCACTACGTGACCCCGGAACTCGACGAGGGCCCGATCATCGAACAAGAGGTCCAGCGCGTGGACCACAGCCACTCGCCGCGGGCACTGGCCACGGTCGGCCGCGACGCCGAAGCGCTCGCGCTGTCGCGGGCGGTGCGCTGGCACTGCCAGCGGCGGGTCCTGCTGGCCGGCACGCGCACTGTGGTCTTTCGCTGATTTCGTTCGGCACAGCCGTTGCCGGGAGGCAGTGCGCGGCAGCACGGGAGGAGGTCCGCCTTGCGGGACCAGATCGTGAGTGAATTCTTGAACTCCCTGGCGCGGCCCGCGGTGCCGGTGCCGGCCGGGGCGACCGTCGCGGCACTCGCCCTCGCGCAGGCCGCGGCGCTGCTGAGCCGTGCCGCGGGCGGCCACGCGGAGGCGGACCGGCTGACCCGGCACGCGTTGCGGCTGGCGGAGAAGGACGCGCACGCGGTGGCGCATCCGGCACAGTCCTGGGCGGAGCCGGCCGCGGACGTGGTCGGTGCGGCGGGGGAGGTGGTGGCTCTCGCCGAACAGGTGGTGTCCACTGTGGAACCGACGGCGCTGCCCGACGTGTGCGCGGCGGTGGAGATGGCGCGTTCGTCGGCGTTCAGCGCGCGAGTCGCGGTGGAGGCGCGGGATGGCACCGCACCCGAGGTCGATGGCCTCGCCGAGCGCGTGGCGCGGGTGACGGAGGCAGCCCGTGCCGGTGCCGCGCGCAGCAGGGTGTGAGCGCGCCGGGCAGGGGAGTGGCAAGATCGGTGGCGTCCCCGAGACGTCGCAGTGAGGATTGCCGGATGGCTGTGCCGCCCCTGCTCACCCTGAACAACTCCGTCACCGTCCCGCAGCTCGGGTTCGGCGTGTACAAGGTGCACGCCGCCGAGGCGGAAAAGGTCGTCTCGACAGCGATCGAGGCCGGTTATCGCAGCATCGACACCGCCACGCTGTACGGGAACGAGGCCGAAGTGGGCGCCGCGGTCCGCGCGTCGGGCCTGCCCCGCGAAGAGTTCTTCGTGACCACGAAGCTGTGGAACTCCGACCACGGTTACGACAACGCTCTGCGCGCGTTCGACCGCAGCACCGAAGCGCTCGGCCTGGGCGTCGTGGATCTGTATTTGATCCACTGGCCGCAGCCGGGTCTGGACCGCTACGTGGAGACTTGGCGGGCGCTGGAACAGCTGCTGCGCGACGGCCGGGTGCGGGCCATCGGTGTGTCGAACTTCGGCGTCGCGCACCTGCGCCGGCTGCTGGACGAGACGGACGTGGTGCCCGCGGTGAACCAGGTCGAGCTGCATCCGTGGCTCCAGCAGGCGCCGCTGCGGGAGTTCCACGCGGCGCACGGCATCGCCACCGAGGCGTGGGGCCCGCTGGCCCGGGGGCGGATGCTGGGCGCGCCGGTGCTCACCGCGCTGGCCGCGAAGTACGGCAAGACCCCGGCGCAGCTGGTGCTGCGCTGGCATCTGCAGCTCGGCACCATCGCCATCCCGAAGTCCGCCCATCCGGCGCGGATGCGGGAGAACCTGGCGGTGTTCGACTTCGAGCTGGCCGAGGACGATCTGGCGGCACTCGCCGAGCTGGACGACGGCACGCGCACCGGCCCGGATCCGGACCGGCTGGGCTGATCAGGGGCCGGACACCCCGGCGGCGGCCAGGTCGGCCAGCTGGGCGGGTTCCTTGAGGAAGGCGCGGAAGCTCTGGGTGGCGCGCTGCCGGGTCCCGTCGGTCGAGGGCGAGCTCAGTGCCACGAACAGGTAGCCGTTCCCGGCCGGACCGTCGCCCACGGACATCGCGGGCGAGCCGATCACGTCCGGCTTGGCCTGGCCCAGCTTGGTCACCCAGTACGGCGATTCGGAGATCCAGCCGTCCGGCACCCCGCCGATCGCCGCCGGGCCGGTCGCCCCGGTCAGCGCGTTGAACACGTCCGGGGCGGGCCGGGACTGCACGTCGACGCGGACGCAGCTGCCGTGTACCTCGGTCAGGTCCTGGTTCCACCGGGTGGCTGCGGTCCGCACCGGGGCGGCGACCTGCGGGGTCACCACGATCCGGATGCCGGTGCGGCCGCCGGAACAGCTGGCGGCCTGTGCCTCGGCGCGGTTGGTGAGCTGCCCGTCGGCCCAGTTCCAGCCGACGATGCCGAGCGCCACGAGGACGACGAGGCCGGCCACCGCGATGGGCCACTTCGCGATCCGCCTGCGGGGGGCCTTCCTCCCGACGATCCGGTGGGAACCGGTCGTCTCACTGCGGCCGGCCGGCCGCGCGGGCGGATCGAGGGGGTGCGGCACCGGCTCCTCGGCCAGGTTGTGTCGCCCCATCGTTGTCCTTTCGTGACGCACCAGCGCTGAATACTACGTGTGGTAATGCAACGGCATCGTTGTCACTCTAACAGGCCAGAAACCGCAGGTGAATATCGTGACGCAGAGTTGTCGGATTAATCGCGTTCGACCATCCGGTGATCCAGCAGTGCGCGGCACACCTCGATCAGCCGCGCCCGCAGGGGAGCCGCCCGCCGGGTGAACTCCGCCTGCGCCCGCGCGTAGGCAGCCCGGCCCGCGGGCGTCTCCACACACACCGGCGGATAGCCGTAGCCGCTCAGGTCGTACGGGCTCGCGCGCATGTCCAGCTCCCGGACGTCCGCGGCGAGCGCGAAGCAGTCACCGACCAGCTCGGCCGGCACGAACGGATCGAGCTTGTAGGCCCATTTGAACAAGTCCATGTTCGCGTGCAGGCAGCCCGGCTGTTCCAGCTCGACCTGGCTTTCCCGGGTAGGGGCGAGCGTGTTGCGCGGCCGCGCCGGGGCGGTGAAGAAGCGGAAGGCGTCGAAATGCCCGCAGCGCATCTCCATCGACTCGACCACGGCGTCGGTGCCCGCGGAGCCGAGCCGCAGCGGTACCTGGTCGTGCCGTACGGATTCCGCGGGTTCGCGGTAGACCATGGCCCATTCGTGCAGCCCGAAGCAGCTCAGCCGCGGCGGGCGCGAGGCCGTGGCGGACAGCAGTCGCAGCACGAACTCCGCGGTACGGGCTCGGCGGCCGGTGCACGCGGCCGGATCGAGCACGACGCCTCCGGCGGTCTCGGTGAATCCGGGCCGGTCCAGGAACCGGCGGGCGGCCGGACCGGCCAGCACCGATCCCGCGCCCGGCTGCCACCGCTCCAGGTGCCCCGGCCGGTACGAATAGTAGGTGAACAGGAAGTCCAGCACCGGATGCTTCTCGCCCCGGGCACGGCGCCGCTGGTGCGGGACCGTCCACGCGCGCATCCGCTCCGCATGCGCCTGTTCGCGTGCCTGCCATTCCGGCTCGGCCAGCACCGGGGGACTCATGCCGCCACGTGCGTCCCGTCGCGCACGGTCCCGACGTACTCCTCGACCAGGTCCTCGAGGGCCACCACGCCGAGCGCCTGCCCGGACTCGTCGAGCGCGCGGGCGAGGTGACTGCCCTCGTTGCGCATCGCCGACAACGCGACGTCCAGCCGGGCGTTCGAGCGCAGTTCGGTCAGCGGCCGGGTCTTGCCGTCCGGTACCGCCGTCTCCGGGCTCTGGCCTGCCAGGTCGAGGATGTCCTTCACGTGGATGTAGCCGGTGAGGGAGCCGTCGTCGGCGCACACCGGGAACCGGGAGAACCCGGTGGACGACACGGCGCGCTCCACCTCGCCCAGGGTCGGCCGGCACGGCAGCGTGGTCAGCTCCGCGGTCGGCACCAGCACGTCCGCGACCGTTTTCGCCGCCGAGGACAGCGTCTGCGAGAGCCGCTGGTGCTCGGACTGCTCCAACAGCCCCTCGCGACGGGACTCACTCAGCAGCTCGGCCAGCTCGGCGGAGGTGTAGGCGGTCTCCAGCTCGTCCTTCGGTTCGACCTTCACCGCGCGCAGCAACGAGTTCGCGACGAAGTTGAGGAACGCGATGACCGGGCTGGCCAGCTTCACCCAGCCCACGTGCGCCGGCACCAGCCACAGCGCCAGCCGTTCCGGCTCGGCGATGGCGAGGTTCTTCGGCACCATCTCGCCGACCAGCACGTGCAGCATCGTGATGAACGCGAGCGCGAGCGCGAACGAGATCGGATGCAGCAGCGCCTCGGGCAGCCCGAGCAGATCGAAGAACCCGGACAGCCGGTGCGCCACCGCGGGCTCGCCGAGCCGGCCGAGCAGCAGGGAGCAGATGGTGATACCCAGCTGCGCCCCGGCGAGCATCCGGGACACGTGCCTGCTCGCGTTGATCACGATCTTCGCGCGGGTTTTCCCCTGTTCCAGCAGCGCTTCCAGCCGGTCGCGCCGGGAGGAGATCAGGGTGAACTCGGCGCCGACGAAGAACGCGTTGGCCAGCAGCAGCACCACGACCAGTGCGATGTTCAGCCAGTCGCTCACGCGATCACCTCGGCTCCGGCCGCCGCCTCGACCGGCCGCAGCTGCACCTCGGCGATGCGGTGCCGGTCCATCGAGGTGACGGTGAGCCGCCAGCCCTCGACCTCGGCCGCGTCGCCCTCGGCCGGGATCCGGCCGAGCCGCTCGAGGATCAGCCCGGCGATGGTCTCGTAGCCGCCCTCGGGCATCCGGAACCCGGTGACCTCGCTGACCTCGTCCGCGCGCAGCTGCCCGGAGACCAGCCAGCGGTCCGCACCGACCTGCTGCGAGGCGGGTGCCTCGCGCTCGTCGTGCTCGTCCCGGACGTCGCCGATGATCTCCTCGACGACGTCCTCGAGGGTGACCAGCCCGGCCGTGCCGCCGTACTCGTCGACCACGATGGCGAGCTGGAAACGGGAATCCCGCAGCCGGTTGAGCAGCGCGTCCCCGGACAGCGACTCCGGGACGGTCGGCACCGGCCGCATCGCGGAGCGGATCCGGGTGGTCGGGCGTTCGGCGGCGGGGACCGCGAACGCCTGCTTGACGTGCACCGCCCCCTGGACGTCGTCGAGATCCTCGGTGTAGACGGGAAAACGGGAGAACCCGGTGCGGCGCGAGATGTCGATCAGGCTGTCCACGGTGTCGTCCACGGTGAGCGATTCGACCTGGACGCGGGGCGTCATCAGCTCCTCCGCGGTGCGTTCGCCGAAGCGCAGCGACCGGTCCAGCAGTTCGGCGGTGGAGGTGTCGAGCTTCCCGCTTTCCGCGCTGGACCGGACGATCGAGCCGAGCTCCTGCGGGGACCTTGCCGACCGCAGTTCCTCCTGCGGTTCCACGCCGAACTTGCGGACCACGAAGTTCGCGCTGTTGTTCATCAGCGTGATCAGCCAGCGGAACAGCGCGGAGAAGCGCGCGTGGTAGCCGGTCACCGCCCGCGCGGTCGGCAGCGGCCGGGCGATCGCAAGGTTCTTCGGCACCATCTCGCCGAGCACCATCGACAGGAAGGTCGCCAGCAGCAGCGCGACGACCACGGAGATCCCGGTCGAGACGGCGGCGGGCAGGCCCATCGAGGCGAACAGCGGGTGCACCAGCTCGCCGATCAGCGGTTCGGCCAGATAACCGGTGATCAGGGTGGTCAGCGTGATCGCGACCTGTGCGCCGGAGAGCTGGAAGCTCAGGGTCCGGTGCGCCTTCTGCACGCTCACCGAGCGGCGGTCACCGACGTGGCGGACGTCCGCGTCGACCGTGCTGCGTTCCAACGCGGTGAGCGAGAACTCGGCGGCCACGGCCAGCCCGGTGCCGATGGTGAGGAGCAGGAACAGCAGCACTCCGAGAACGGAGAGCAGGGCGTGGATCACGACGCACCGTCCGGGAGGCGGCGGGCGGCGGAGGGGAAGCCGGGTCCGGGACCCGGCCCGGTACTGTCACCGGGCGATGGCGCGGCGCGCACGAATGGAGTCACTCCTCGGGAAAAACGGTGTGTAGTGCGACGATGCCGGCAATCCTACCGGGTCGCCCGCCCCGGGCGTCGGGGAATGCGCGATGGCGCGCGCTCGGGTGTGCCGCGGGCTTCAGTGTGGCTGCCGGCCGGGCAGTGCGATCAGCCAGGCCGGTGCCCCGCCCGGCAGCCGGGGCCCCCACAGCTGTTCGGCGGGTTCATTCACCAGGGCGCACGGTGCGCGCCGTACCGGGGACCTCGTGCCCGGCACCGGGCCGGTGCCGGCGCACGGTCTCCTCGACCAGGTCGAGCACCGGGCCGAGATCGTCGCCGGGCAGGCCCATCGCCAGGTGGGAGACCAGGCCCTCCAGTACCAGCTCCAGGAATGCGGTGAGCACGTCGACGTCCACGTCGTCACGCAGGTTGCCGGCCTCGCGCTGGCGCTCGAGGCGTTCCCGGGTCGCGGTGGTCAGCTGCTGCGAACGCTCCGCCCAGCGGCCACGGAACTCCGGGTCGGTGCGCAGCCGCCGGGACACCTCCAGCCGGGTGCCCAGCCAGTCCGCCGGATGTTCGCTGCGCCCGGCAAGCAGATCGCGCATGACCTGCACGAGCCCCTGTTCGGCGACCACGTCGGCCATCCGCACCGCGTCGTCCTCGGCGAGGGCGAGAAACAGCGACTCCTTGTCGCGGAAGTGGTGGAAGATCGCCCCGCGGGAGAGCCCGGTGGCCTCCTCGAGACGGCGTACCGTGGCACCCTCGTACCCGTGCCGGGCGAAACACACGCGCGAGCCGTCGAGGATCTGGCGCCGGCGTGCGTCGAGGTGATCCTGGCTGACCCGTGGCATCCTGGAATCCTGGCACCCCGGACCGGGTTCTCGCAATCCGTACGTACGTACTGTGATCTCCGTCCGTGACCTCGCCCGATTCCCTGTCTGCGTTCCTCATCACGGCTGTGAAAGCCCTGTGTCCGGCTGACACGGACGTGACACCCGACTACGCTGGTGCACCATCACGGTGCGTGAGCCTGGGGAAGGGAACGGCCTTGGTCAACGGCGCAGCGGAGCACGGCGGCAGCGGCTTCGCCATGGACGCGGCCGAACTCACCGCGGTCATCCGGCTCTGGGAGGACGAGCTCGGGAAAGTGACCGCGGACGGCCACGCCATCGACGAGATCTTGACGGTGTTCCGCGCGCCCGCCGCCGACCCGGCGAGCACGGAGTACGCCGCGGCCGGCGCCGACTCGCTGCGGACGCTGCGTGAACAGAACGATTCGATGCGCCGGTACGTGGAGGACTACCTCGGCAGGCTGCGGACGGCGCGGGACCGCGTCGTCGAGGTGGACCGGGCGAACGCCGACCTCGGCCGGGCGCGGTGACCACCGCTGATCGGGGCACAGCCGAGTGGGGCACGGTGATCGGACGCGGGCCGACCGGGGCCGGGGCACGAAGGGAACCAGGTGGACGGCAAGCAGATCTACGACAACTTCCGCGGCGGTGACACGTCCGGTCTGCGGTCGACCGCGGACAAAGTGCGGGAGCTGTCCGCGGCCTACCTCGAGCGTGCGCGGAACATCAAGGACCTGCAGGAGCGGATGGCCCGGTCCTGGACCGGGGTGGGCGCGGAGGCGGCGCGTTCCGGCGCCGGCCCGCTGGCGGCCGCGTTTGGGAACTCGGCCGATCCGCTCGACATGACCGGCGCCTCGGCCGACACGCAAGCGAGCAGCTTCGAACGATCCGGGCACGAGGTGGTCGACGTGCCGCCGGCGCCGCAGCGACCGCAGCCGTGGGCCGCCGGGCTGCACGCGGTGGTGTCGCCGGCCGCGGCGGTACCGCCGTCGTTCCAGTCCGGTGTGGAAGGCAACCATGCCGCGAACGAGACGAACGTCCGGGTCATGGAGCAGTACCACGGCGTCACCGCGAACACGAAGGCCGTGCTGCCCCGGCAGTACGGCCTCGTCGGCCCGGACGCGGCGCCCGTGCGCCGGGCGGGATCGGAAACGACCACCACGCAGTCGGCCGGTGCGGGCGGCGGCGTTGCTCCGGCGCCGGCCACCTGGGCGCCGGCGCCCGCGGAACCCGTGGTGCGCGGGACGGGCCAGGCCGGTGGCGTCGCCGGCGCGCCGGGCGTCCGGCGGACCGGCGAGAGCGAGCGCTACCGGCCGGACTACCTGGTGGAGGACGATCCGGACGCCGTCTTCGGTACCGGCGAGCCGGCGACCCCGCCGGTGCTCGGGCAGGAGTGACCGGTGACCGGACCGGCGGACCGGGTCGACGTCCCGGTCGAAGCCCTCGCCGCGCTGGCCGAACGGGAACGCCTCGGCCGGCTGCACGTGACCCTGCGCCCGGAGCCGCGGTGGCTCTCGGAGACCGAACGCGACGAAGCGGCCAAACGGGTCGACGACGCGCTCGCGGTGGCCGGCCTCGTCGACGGCCGCGGCCGGGCCACCGCGGACTTCCTCGACTGGCTGCCGCTGCTCGTGCGCCCGGTCGTCGAGTACTACGGCTGGGTCGCCACCGGGGACCGGACCTACGGCGTGCTCGCCGCGGCGGGCGGGCTGCAGGCGGTGCTCGCGGTGTCCGACGGCGAGCAGGTCGGCGTCCAGGAGATCGACCGGGACCAGGTGCTGGAGACGCTGATCGCGCAGCTGCCGCACGTGGGCCGCGGCGGCGGGCAGCCGCGCAGCGTCCGCGTCGGCGACCTGACCGAAGCCGCGCGCCGCGGCGCGGACGCCTACCCCCTCGATCCGGTGCTGGCCGACGTGGTGAACCTCGTGCAGCGTCCGGTCCACGGCAGCGGGGAGCTGTACGCGGGCCGCCGCGACGACGTCGGCCGCTACAGCCGTCTCGAAGAGCCGTTGCACTACGCGGATACCGACTGGGGCCGCTACCTCAGCTACACCGTCGGTGCCGGCCCGGACGCGATGATCCGGATCGGCCCGGCCGGACCGGCGGAACTGTGTGGTGCGCTGCGGGAACTCGCCGGTAATCTCGCCTGAATGCGCTATCCGGAACTCGAGCCGTACGACCACGGCCTGCTCGACGTCGGCGACGGGCACCGGGTGTACTGGGAGACCTGCGGGAACCCGGACGGCAAACCCGCGGTGGTCCTGCACGGCGGGCCGGGCACCGGATGCAGCACCGCGATGCGCCGGTTCTTCGACCCGGAGCGCTACCGCATCGTGCTCTTCGACCAGCGCGGCAGTGGCCGCAGCACCCCGCACGCCGGCGACACCGTCGAGGCACTGACCGCGAACACGGCCGAGCACCTGCTGGCCGACCTGGAACTGCTGCGCACCACGCTCGGGATCGAGAAATGGCTGGTGTTCGGCGGTTCCTGGGGGTGCGCGCTCGGACTGACCTATGCGGTACGGCATCCCGGCCGGGTGAGCGAAGTGGTGATGATGGGCCTCGCCACCGACCGGCGCGCGGAGATTTCCTTGCTGACGCGCGATCTCGGCGGCATGCTCCCGGACGCGTTCGCGCGGTTTCGCGAGGGCGTCCCCGAAGCCGAACGCGACGGCGATCTCGCTGCCGCCTACCACCGGTTGCTGCTCGACCCGGATCCCGCCGTGCACGAGGAAGCCGCGCGGCGCTGGTGCGCGTGGGAGGACGCGATGCTTCCCGGCGTGCCGCCTTCGCCGCTCCTCGCGCAACCGCGGCCCCGGCTCGCCTTCGCACGTCTCGTCACGCACTACTTCGCCCACAACTGTTTCCTGGAGGACGGCGCGATCCTGCGTCAGGCCGGGCGGCTCGCCGGGATCCCGGTCGTGCTCGCTCAGGGGATGCTGGATCTCAGCAGCCTGGCCGGTACGCCGTGGCTGCTGCAGCAGGCGCTGCCGGACGCCGAGCTGGTGCTGGTCGGCGGCGCCGGGCACACCACGGCAGCGCCGGCGATGGAAGACGTCCTGATCGGCGCCACGGACCGGTTCGCACGCTGAGCGGCTCCTTGCCGGACGCTCTTTCGCCTCCGGCAAGGAGCCTTTCCCCGCGCCCGCTCAGGGGATGGTGAGTGCCGGCGTTCCGCCGGGCGTCAGCGACTCCTCGGCCCGCGCCACGCGGGTGTGCTCGACCAGCCGCAGCCCGGTCACGCGCGGCGGCACGCGGTCGAGGTTCCACTCGGTCAGCAGCAGGGCCACCTTCGCCTGCATCTCGGTGCGCAGCCGCAGGAACGAGTCGGCCGGGTCGGCGCCGACCTCACCAAGCAGCAGCCACCACGCCCACGCGGCAGCACCGGCGTTCGCGACGAAGTCCGGAATGACGGCGACGCCACGGGCGGACAGCGCGGCCTCCGCCTCCGGTGTGGTGGCCGCGTTCGCCGCTTCCACCACCACCTTCGCCTTCACCAGGTTTTCGTTGTCCACGCGCAGCGCGTACGAGATCGCGGCCGGCACGAAGACGTCGGCGCCGATGCCGACCACGGCCTCGCGCGGCAGGCTGCGCACGCCATCGGGCAGCCGGGTGCGGTCGATCTCGCCGAAGCGGTCGCGCAGTTCGAGCAGCGCCGGCACGTCGAGGCCTTCCGGGTCGTACAACGTGCCCGCGGCATCGGCGACCGCGACGACCTTCATTCCCGCCTCGTGCAGGTACCAGGCGGCGCCGCCGCCCATCGTGCCGATGCCCTGGATCGCCACCGTCGTGTCGGCCGTTTCCCAGCTCCACGCGTTCGCGGCGCCGAGGCAGGCCTGCGCCACGCCGTAACCGCCGATGACGTCGCCCAGCAGCAGCCCGCCGGGCACCGGTGCGTTGAGCCCGGCCTGGACCCGCCGCAGCGTGCGGGCCGGATCCGCGGACCGGTGGATCGCCGCGTGGTAGGACTGCTCGAGACCGAGCTTCGCGAACACCTCGTCGATCAGGTGCTGGGGAACGCCGAGATCCTCCGCGGTCACCCAGCTGCCGTCCAGCCACGGGCGCAGGAACTCACAAAACCGGGTCAGCACGCCGAACGCGCGCGGGTCCTTCGGATCGAAGTCGAGGCCGCCCTTGGCGCCCCCGACCGGGAGGTTGAACGTTGCCGTCTTGTTCGCCATGCCCCGTGCCAGGTCGGCGACCTCGTCCACGGTGCAGCCGGCGCGCATCCGCGTGCCGCCGGTCGCCATGCCGGAGACCAGGCTGTGCACGACCAGGTAGCCGTGGGCGCCGGTGACCGGGTCGGTCCACGTGAGCCTCATCAGCGGTTCGGCGTTCATCGGGCCCTTCACCTCCAAGTGTCCGCCGGTGGCGCCGGTGCGCCGCCGTACTTCCGAGAGTGGCGCCGGGGAACCGGGCGCGTCCAGTTACCGAAGCTGGAGGAAGTTGTTTAGGGTTCGTGCATGGAGCTTTCGTTGCACCGCCTGCGGATGCTTCGTGAGCTACGGCGGCGCGGGACCATCACGGCCGCGGCGGCGTCGCTGCACTACACGGTTTCCGCGGTGTCCCAGCAGCTCGCCCAGCTCGAACGCGACGTCGGGGTGAAGCTGTTCGAACGGCTCGGCCGGCGCGTTCAGCTGACCGAGCTGGGCTTCCTGCTGACCGACCACGCGGAGGAGATCCTCGGCTCGGTCGAGCGCGCGACGCTCGCGCTCGAGGAGGCGCAGGGCACGATGTCCGCGCGGCTGACCGCCGGGGTGTGGGCGTCGGTCGCCTCGGGCCTGCTGCCGGGCGCGCTCACCGCGCTGGCCGCCGACTACCCGGGAATCCAGGTCCGTACCCGGGAACTGGCCCCGGAAGCGACCGCGGAGGCGGTCCGCGACGGGACGCTGGACCTGTCGTTCGTGATCGACTATTCGGACGCGCCGATGCGCTGGGACACCGGGCTGGAACGCGCGGTGGTCGCGGTGGAGCGGCTGCACGCGGCGGTGCCGGCGGGTGCGCTGCCCTCGGCCACCGTCCCGCTCGACGCGCTCGCCGAGTACCCGTGGATCCTCGCCAGCGCCAAGTCGCATTTCGGCCGCGCGATCCGGATCGCCTGTCACCGGCACGGGTTCCAGCCGAAGATCAACCACGAGGTGGAGGAACAGTCCACCGCGATGGTGATGGTCGGCGCCGGCCTCGGGGTCACGCTGGTGTCCGATCTCGGGCTGCGGCTGCTGCGTCCGCCCGGCATCGACGTCGTCGCGCTGGCCACCCCGCTGCTGCGCACGGTGTCGATCGCCTACCGGCGCACCGAGACCCGGCGCCCGGCGCTGCAGCTGGTGGTCGCCGCGGTGCGGACCGCGGCGGCGGAACTGGGGCTGGGCACCGAACCCGAGCTGCCGTGAGCCGGCCACCCGGACGGAGCAGCCGCCGCGGCCGCACGGGGAATCGGGAAACGCCAGGTCGGCGGTGCTTACGAGGTTCTTATCGATGGGCCGTCCCGGCGTACGGCCCTGATTTTGTCGGACCCCGCGTGTAGCGTCCGGAACGGACGAGGTCCCGCTCCGTGGACCTCCTGACGTGGACGGCGACACATGACTACGGTGCACAATTTTCCGGACAGTCCCGGGAGTGCGTCGGACCTTGCCGTGCGGGTCCTGTCGGACCGCGCGGCCGGGGAGCGGTACGTCGCCTCGGTGTGCTTCAAGCACGGGCCACCGCGGCTGCTCGGCGTGGAACTCGAGTTCACGGTGCACCACACCGGGGACCCGGCCCGCCCCCTCGATCCCGACGTCCTCGCCACCGCGCTCGGGCCGCACACCCCGCGGACCCTGCGCCCCGAAAGTCCCGCGGTCCCGCTCCCGGCCGGTTCGCCGGTGAGCCTGGAACCCGGTTGCCAGGTGGAGATTTCCGCTCTGCCGCAGGCTTCTCTGCCGGCCCTGCACGCGGCCGTGGAAGCCGATCTCTCGCATCTCACCGCACTGCTGGCCCGCGCCGGTCTCGAACTCGGCGAATCGGGCATCGACGCGCACCGCCCGCCGCGGCGCCGGTTGCGCACTCCCCGCTACGCCGCCATGGAGCGGCGGTTCGCGCCACTCGGCGAGGGCGGCATCACGATGATGTGCAGCACCGCGGGGCTGCAGATCTGCCTGGACGCGGGCGAAGCCGAGCAGATCGCGCCCCGCTGGGCGGCCGCCCACGCGATGGGGCCGCCGCTGCTGGCCCTGTTCGCGAACTCGCGGGTGCACCAGGGCCGCGACACCGGGCACGCCTCCGCGCGGTGGCTCGCGGTGCTGCAGACCGAACCGGTGCGCACCCGATCGGCGGACGCCGACCTGGATCCGGGGGGCGCTGGCTTGGATTCGGTGGGCGGTGGTCCGGGCTCGGCGGGTGCTGGCCCTGGCTCGACGGGGGCTGGCCTGGGCTCGGCGGGCGCTGGTTGGGATTCGGCGGGTGCTGGCCCGGACCCGGCTGGCACCGCTCTGGACCCGGCTGGTGCTGGCCTGGACCCGGCTGGCACCGCTGTGGACCCGGCTGGTGCTGGTCGGGACTCGGCTGGCGCCGACCTGGACCCGGCAAGAGCGTGGGCCCGGCGGATGATGGACACCCCGCTCATGGTGCTGCCCCGGGACCGGAAGCCGTGGGATGCCCCGGAGGGGCTCACGTTCGCGGACTGGATCGCCGGGCGTGGCGCGGCCGCGGTGCTGCCCCGGCCCACCGGCGCCGATCTGGACTACCACCTCGGCACGATGTTCACGCCCGTCCGGCCGCAGGGTTATCTCGAACTGCGGTATCTGGACGCGCAACCGCCCGGGCAGTGGCTGGCGCCGGTCGCGCTGGTCACCGCGCTGTTCGCCGATCCGTCCACAGTGGAGGAAGTGGTCCGCCGCTGCGCGCCGGTGGCCGGACGCTGGGAGCAGGCGGCACGCCACGGGCTGGCCGCGCCCGGAATGTCCGCCGTGGCACGGGATCTGGTCGAGCTCGGCGTCGCCGCGCTGCCGGCCACCGGACTGCCCGAGGACACCATCACCGACATCACCACCGGGCTGCGTGCCCGGCTCGACGGATCGAGGAGGCACGAGCGATGAGCGTCACCCCCGAGCCCAACCCCCTGCTGGAACTGAGCCCGCAGGACCTGCGCGCGCACGCGGCAGCGGCGTTGACGCGGGCCCGCGAGCGCAGCGTCACGCTCACCGACGCGGTCGACGACGGAGACCTCGTGCGCCAGCATTCGAAACTGATGTCGCCGCTGGTGTGGGATCTCGCGCACATCGGCAGCCAGGAAGAGCTGTGGCTGGTCCGCGATGTCGGCGGACGGGAGGCGCTGCGGCCGGACATCGACGACCTGTACGACGCCTTCCGGCATTCGCGGGCGGACCGGCCGGCGCTGCCGCTGCTCAGCCCGGCCGAGGCCCGGGCGTACGTGCGTGAAGTCCGGGAGAAGGCCTTCGACGTCCTGGAAAAGGCGCCGATGGAGGGGCGGCGGCTCACCGAGAGCGCGTTCGCCTTCGGGATGATCACCCAGCACGAGCAGCAGCACGACGAGACGATGCTGGCCACCCACCAGCTGCGCAAGGGAGAGCCGGTGCTGCACGCGCCGGAGCCGCCGCGCGCGCCGTCCGGACCCCGGCCGGCCGAGGTCCTGGTCCCCGGGGGCAGGTTCACGATGGGCACGAGCGCGGAACCCTGGGCGCTGGACAACGAACGTCCGGCGCACGAGATCGACGTGCCGGCGTTCGTACTCGACACCACCCCGGTCACCTGCGGGGCGTACCTGGAGTTCCTCGACGGCGGCGGCTACCAGCGGGAGCGGCTCTGGAGCGCGGCCGGCTGGGCCTACCTCCAGGACCACGGCATCACGGCGCCACGGTTCTGGCACCGCGGGCCGGACGGCTGGTGGCGCACGCGTTTCGGGGTGCGGGAACGGCTTCCGGAGCGGGAACCGGTCGTGCACGTGTCCTACTACGAGGCCGAGGCGTACGCGAAGTGGGCGGGCAAGCGGCTGCCCACCGAGGCGGAGTGGGAGAAGGCCGCCCGGTTCGATCCGGCCACCGGCCGTTCGCGGCGATTCCCTTGGGGCGACGAGGAACCCACGGCCGAACACGCCAATGTCGGCCAGCGCCACCTGCGCCCGGCCGAGGCCGGCGCGTACCCCGCCGGGCGGTCGCCACTGGGCGTGGCCCAGCTGATCGGGGACGTGTGGGAGTGGACGAGCACCGACTTCCACGGCTATCCCGGGTTCGCGGCGTTCCCGTACCGGGAGTACTCGGAGGTGTTCTTCGGGCCGGAGTACAAGGTGCTGCGCGGCGGATCGTTCGGCACCGACTCGGCGGCCGCGCGCGGCACGTTCCGCAACTGGGACTACCCGATCCGGCGGCAGATCTTCGCCGGCTTCCGCTGTGCCCGCGATCCGCGTCCGGGCGAGGTGGGCTAGCCGCGATGTGCCGTCACCTCGCGTATCTGGGCGAGCCCTGCTCGCCCGCCGAGCTGGTGTTCACCGCCCCGCATGCGCTGCTGGTGCAGTCGTACGCGCCCCGCGACATGCGGGGCGGCGGGTCGGTGAACGCCGACGGATTCGGTCTCGGCTGGTACCCGGATCCGGGTGCGCCGCCGCAGCTTTACCGGCGCCGGGAGCCACTGTGGACAGACGACACGCTGTCCGCGCTGGCCGCCTCGGTGCGTACGAAGGCGTTCGTCGCCGCGGTGCGCAACGGCACCACCGGAATGCCGGTCACCGAAGCGGCGGCCGCGCCGTTCGCCGAGGACGGCTGGCTGTTCAGCCACAACGGAGTGGTCCGCGGGTGGCCGCAGTCGATGACCGGACTCGCCGGCCGCCTCGATCTGGGTGAGCTGCTGACCCTGGCAGCACCCACGGATTCGGTCCTGCTGTGGGCGCTGCTGCGTGCGCGATTGCGTGCGGGCGAGGAGCCGCTGGCCGCAGTGTCCGCGCTCGTCGCCGAAGTCGAGGCGGCCGCACCCGGGTCCCGGCTGAATTTTCTGCTCACCGACGGGGAAACGCTGGTCGGCACGGCGTGGACGCATGCGCTGTCCTGGCGGCGCACGGCGACCGGGGTCGTGCTCGCGTCCGAACCGTGCGATCCGGACCCGACCTGGCAGCCGGTGCCCGAGCGGCACGCCGTGCGCGTCACCGCGTCCGGCGTGGAGATCTCGGCTCTGTCCGGAGAACCGTCTCCGGACGCAGCACGGTCTACGGAAGCACCGCCCCCGGACGCAGCACTGTCTCCGGGAACACCGTCCCTGCAATCGTCGCCCTCCCCGTCTCTGGAACGGAGTCCCGCCCGATGACCGAAGCGGACCTGCAGAGCCACCGCACCGACGTGGCCGCCGAACTGCGCGCGGACGTGCGGACCGGCCTCACCGCCGCGCAGAAGTGGTTGCCGCCCAAGTGGTTCTACGACGCCGAAGGCAGCGAGTTGTTCGAGAAGATCACCGCGGTCCCGGAGTACTACCCGACGCGCAGCGAGCGTGCGGTGCTCGCCGACCGGGCCGGGGAGGTGGCCGGCCTCACCGGGGCGCACACGCTCGTGGAGCTGGGCTCCGGGTCGAGTGAGAAGACCCGGCTGCTGCTCGACGCGCTCACCGCGCACGGCACACTCGAGGCGTTCGTGCCGATGGACGTGTCGGAATCGGCGCTGGCCGCGGCGGCCGCGGCGATCTCGGCGGAGTACCCGGCGCTGGACGTGCGCGGCGTCGTCGGCGACTTCACCCGGGATCTGCGGCTGCTGCCGGGCACGGCACCGCGGGTGGTCGCGTTCCTGGGCGGCACGATCGGCAATTTCCTGCCCACCGAGCGGGCCGGGTTCCTGCGGTCGGTGCGGGAGGTGCTGGCCGAGGGGGAGTGGCTGCTGCTCGGCACGGATCTGGTGAAGGACTCCGCAACCCTGGAGCGTGCCTACGACGACGCGGCGGGCGTCACCGCTGCGTTCAACCGGAACGTGCTGCGGGTGATCAACGCGCAGCTGGGCGCGGACTTCGACCCGGACACGTTCGACCACGTGGCGCACTGGGACGCCGGGCACGAGTGGATCGAGATGCGGCTGCGCGCGCGGCGGGCGACGACCGTGCGCATCCCCGGTGCCGATCTCGTCGTCGAGTTCGCCGAGGGGGAGCACATCCGCACGGAGGTCTCCGCGAAGTTCCGCCGGGAGGGGATCACCGCGGAGCTGGCCGCCGCCGGGTTCGCGGTCCAGCGCTGGTGGACCGACTCCCAGCACCGCTTCGGGGTGAGTTTGGCAAGATCGGTGCGTGCGTAACCCTCTCGCCTCCCTCGCCCGCACGCTCGGCGCCCAGCCCCGGGTGATGGCCGCCTCCCGCGCCATCATCGCGACCGACCAGCGGCTGCACCGGTGGTTCGGCGGGCGGGTGAGCCTGGTCGGCATCGCCGGCCTGCCGTCGCTGCGCCTGACCACCACCGGCCGCCGCAGCGGCCTGCCCCGCAGCACGAACCTGCTGTACTACCCGCACGGCCGGGATATCGTGCTGACCGGCTCGAACTGGGGCCGCCCGCAGAACCCGGCCTGGACCCACAACCTGCGCGCGAACGCGAGCGCGACGGTCGCCCTGCGCGGCCACGAAGTGGAGGTCAAGGCCCGCGAACTCCAGGACGCCGAGTACCGCCGGATGTGGGCCGAACTGCTGGAGTTCTGGCCCGGCTACGCCATGGAACGCTCCGCCGCCGGCCGCGAGCTGCCGATCTTCCTGCTCACCCCGCAGTAACCGTTCCCGCATCCGCGAACCGGACTCGCGCATGACCCGTACCCGCACGTGGCCTGCACCCGCGACCCGGCCCGCACCCGCACGTGACCTGCACCCGCACGTGACCTGCACCCGCACGTGACCTGCACCCGCGACCCGGCCCGCACCCGCACGTGACCTGCACCCGCGACCCGGCCCGCACCCGCGACCCGACCCGCGCGCCGCGCGCGCGACCTGCACCCGCGCCGCGCGCGTGACTCCCATTCGCACCAGCGCCATACGCCCGCACTGCACCGCACGCGTGAACCGGGTACCCACGTCACACCCGCAACCCGCAACCGCGGTCCGCACCCGGGCCCGCAGTCCGCACCAGCAACCGCACCGCGCATTCGCCCCGTACCCCGCCGACCCGCACCCCATCCGACCCCACCCCCGCTCCGCGAGTGAGCCGGTCGGCAGTGATGGAGTCCGCTGCGGCTTCCGGTTCCCCGAAACGGGCCTTCACGCATTCGTGCGGATGATCTCCTCCTTTCGGACGGTGTCCGGGTGGTGGCTTTGTGCCAGTCTCGGCTCGGTGACGCGTCGTGCCGGGGGCACGGCGCCCGGCAGGGGAGGTCGATGTGCGGGGATCCAGGGCGGTGCGGGCGGGCACGCTGGTCGCGGCGGTGGCGGTGGTGACGGGTGCGGTGACCGCGGCCGGCACCGGGACCGCGGCGGCGGAGGCGCCGGGCGTGCCGGTCGCGGCCCGGGTCGGCAGCACTGCCGGGGTCGACTGGGGTGAGTGCACCGCCGAACAGCTCAGCGGGGTCCCGGACGATCAGACCGGGCTGTACAGCTGCGCGCGCTACCGCGTGCCGATCGACCACGACGACGCCTCGCTCGGCACCATCGACCTCGCACTGATGAAACGGGCGGCGAAGGTGCCCGGGCAGCGGGTCGGGTCGCTGTTTCTCAACCCCGGCGGGCCGGGCGGCTCCGGGCTGCGGATGCCGATCTCCGGGGACAGCTACTTCCAGCCGCAGGTGATGGATCGCTTCGACCTGATCGGGTTCGATCCGCGCGGCGTCGGCGACAGCAATCCGCTGCGCTGCTTCACCACCGCGGAGGACTCCCAGGACGTCATGGGTGCGATGGTCCCCGTCCCGGTGTCCCGCAACGACATCTCCGGCACGCTGGCGGCCTACCGCGACTACGGCCGGTTCTGCGAGCGCAACGCGGGCGCCCTGCTGGAGCACATGTCCACCCGCGACGTGGTCCGCGACCTCGACACCCTGCGCGCCGCGGTCGGCGACCAGCGGCTGACCTACGCCGGGTTCTCCTACGGCACCCTCATCGGCTCCACCTACGCCGCGATGTTCCCGCAGCAGACGCGAGCCATCGTGATCGACGGCAACGTCGACCCCGAGCTGCGCACGAACGACGGCGTGACCTACGACCTGGCACGCGCCCAGGGCTTCGAGATCGCGCTCGACGGATTCCTGAAGCGCTGCGACCAGGCCGGTGACGCGTGCGCGTTCAGCCCCGGCGATCCGCGCGCGAAGTTCGACGAGCTGCGCGAGCACGTGCGCACCGAGCCGATCACCCTCCCGGACGGCACCGAGATGGATCTCGATGCCTTGACCAGTGCCGTGTCCGGCGCGTTGTACTCACCGGCGGGCTTCCCCGAGCTGGGCGAGGCGCTGCAGCAGGCCTACGACGTGCTGCACCCGAGTGCGCAGAACCAGAGCCAGGCCGGCGGGAAATCCGCCTTCGCCAAGCTCCCGGTCCGCAACGGTCACGCCGACGTGCGCCCGGACAGCCCGTACACCACCGACGATTCGTACTTCGGCGTGAACTGCGCGGACAAGCCGATCGACATCGCGCAGGACGAGGTGCCGGGCATCGCCGCCGGCGCCGACCGGGAGTCCCCGACCTTCGGGCGCTACCAGGTGTTCTCCGACATCGCGGCCTGCCCGGCCTGGCCCGCCGCGAAGACCTCCGACCCGTACCGCGGGCCGTGGCAGGCGCACACCGAGACGCCGGTGCTGGTGGTCAGCAACTACTATGATCCGGCCACCCAGTACCGGTTCGGCAAGCAGATGGCCGCCGAGCTGGGCAACTCACGGCTGTTGTCGGTGGACGCGTTCGGCCACTGCATCCTGGGCGACTCGAAGGGCGTGGACGAGGCGGCAGCGGCGTACCTGATCGATCTGAAGGTGCCCGCGGACGGCCAGGTGTTCCAGCCGGACGTCCAGCCGTTCAGCACACCCGGGCAGAGCTGACCCGAGCTGACCCGAGCGACCTTCGGACGGAAAAACGGGCATAACGGCACAACCCTCTTGTCAGGTGCCGACGGACGCGTGAAAGTGTCCGCCAGAAGTTCACCTGAGGGGAGTCGACGTGCGGCGGTGCGCGGTGCGCCACGGCGGTGCCGGTGTCCCTGCCGTCGTCCTGGCCCCGGTCCTGGCTGTGAGTCTGGCTGCGGTTCTGGCCGGCTGCGCGGACGAACCCGCGCAGGACGGTCCGATCGAGGTGACGCGAGCGGCGTGCGGTGCGGGCTGGACCGCGCCGCCGCCGGGTCCGCAGACCTTGCGGGTCCGCAACAACGCCGCGGTCACCATGGAGGTCGAGCTCGTCGACCCGGCGACCGGCACGGTGTTCGGGGAGCTGGAGGGCGTCGGGACCGGCACGACCCGGTCGTTGCCGGTCAACCTCGGCAACGGCGCGTACGCGCTGCGGTGCGCGCCCGAGGACGGCACGCCGTTCGTCGGCCCGGCAGTGACGGTCAGCGGCGGCACCGACCGTCCGGGGCCGGCCGTGGTCCCGGTGACCTACGCGGATCTGCTCGAGCCGCTCAGGCGCTACCACGCCTACGTGGCGGACGGTCTCGCCACGCTCGCCGGCCAGACCGAGAGCGTGAAACAGGCGGTGCGCACGGGTGACCGCGGCGCCGCCCAGCGTGCGTGGCTCACCGCGCACCTGACCTACGAGCGCCTCGGCGCCGCCTACGACGCGTTCGGTGATTCGGACGGTGCGATCAACGGCACCACCGACGGGCTGCCCGGCGGGGCCGGTGACCCCGGATTCACCGGATTCCACCGGCTGGAGAACGGCTTGTGGCACGGCGAGTCCGCCGCGGCGCTGGTCCCGGTCGCGGATCGGCTCGACGCGGACGTGCGGGAGCTGCGCAGTTCGTTCGGCGACGCCCAGATCGACCAGAACGACCTCGGCCTGCGCGCACACGAGATCATGGAGAACACCCTCCAGTTCGAGCTGACCGGGCGGACCGACTACGGCAGCGGGTCGAACCTGGCGACCGCGGGCGCCAACCTCGCCGGTACGCGCGCGGTGCTCGACGTGCTGCGTCCGTTGCTCAACACCCGCTTCCCGGCGCTGAAGGACCTCGACGCCTGGCTCGACCGCACCGAGCACGATCTGCACGCCGCGGCGGGGACGTCGCTGTCCGCACTGGACCGCCGGCAGCGTGAGCGGCTCAACGGCGACGTGGCGGAGCTGACCGAACGCCTCGCGCCGATCGCGGCGATCGTCGAACCGAGGAGGATCTCGTGACGCTGGCGAGGCGCGCGTTCCTGCGTGGTGCGGCGGGCGCGGGGGCCGGGGCGGGACTGGCCGGGCTCACCGGCAGTGCCGCGGCGGGGCAGAACGGGCAGAACGCGTCGTTCCACGGTCCGCGGCAGGCGGCGGTGCTCGCCGAACCGGCGCGGCATTCGGTGGTGGCCGCGTTCGACGTGATCGCCGAGGACCGCGCCGAGCTGACCGCTCTGCTGCGGGAGCTGACCGACCGGGCCCGGTTCCTGACCGCCGGCGGTGCGCCCGCGGCGCTCGGGATCACCGGTCCTCCCGCGGATTCCGGGGTGCTCGGCCCGCAGGTCCCCGGTGGCGCGTTGTCGGTGCTCGTGGGTGCCGGGGCGTCGCTGTTCGACGACCGGTTCGGGCTCGCCGCACGGAAACCGCCGAAGCTCAAGACGATGCCCACCTTCCCGGACGACGCGCTCGACCCGCAGTGGTGCCACGGCGATCTCAGCCTGGTGCTGAACGCCGCCGAGCCGGACACCGTACTGCACGCGTTGCGGGATCTCACCCGCGCGACCCGGGGTGGGATGCAGCTGCGGTGGAAGATCGACGGCTTCAGCTCGCCTCCACGGCCCTCCGGCACCCCGCGCAACCTCCTCGGGTTCAAGGACGGCACGGCGAACCCGCAACAGTCCGAACTGGACCGTCTGGTGTGGACCGAGGACGGCGGAAGCTACCAGGTGATCCGGCTGATCCGGATGCTCGTGGAGTTCTGGGACCGGGTGTCACTGTCCGAGCAGGAGAACATGATCGGGCGGCGGCGGGACACCGGGGCCCCGCTCGACGGCGCGGCCGAACAGGACGCGCCGCGGTACGGGGAGGACCCGATCGGCACCGTGGTGCCGCTGACCAGCCACATCCGGCTGGCGAACCCGCGGACCGCGCGCACCGACGGCGAACGCATCCTGCGCCGGTCGGTCAACTACGACCGCGGGGTGGACGCGAACGGGAACCTCGACATGGGGCTCGTCTTCACCTGCTATCAGCGCGATCTCGAGCGGCAGTTCGAGGCCGTGCAGGGGCGGCTCGCCGGCGAGCCGCTCACCGACTACGTCTCGCCGTTCGGGGGTGGGTACTTCCACCTGTTCCCCGGCGTGACGGATCCGGCCGACCACTACGGCCGGGCCTTGCTGAGCTGAGCGGAAGGGGTACCGAGTGGATCGGACCAGGCGACGGCGGACCATCGCCGCGGCGGCGCTGGCCGCGACCGCGGCACTGGCGGCGGCGTGCGCGAGCAGTGCGGCCGAACCGGCAGCGCCCGCGCACGCGGTGGCGGCGGAGAGCTTCGGCACCGCCACACCGATCAAGCACGTGGTGGTGATCTTCGGCGAGAACATCTCCTTCGACCACTACTTCGGCACGTATCCGAAGGCCACCAACGAGAACGGCACACCGTTCCAGGCCGCGCCGGGCACCCCCGCGGTCAACGGCCTGACCCCGGAGCTGCTCGAGCACAACCCGAACGCCTACAACCCGAAGCGGCTCAGCCCGGACCAGGCGCTGACCTGCGACCAGGCGCACGACTACAACAAGGAACAGGCCGCGTTCAACGGCGGGAAGATGGACAAGTTCGTCGAGCACACCGAGAAGGACAAGTGCACCGGGCAGCCGGTGCTGTTCGGCGAGCCCGGTCTGGTGATGGACTACTTCGACGGCAACACCGTGACCGCGATGTGGAACTACGCGCAGCACTATTCGCTGAACGACAATTCCTTCGACGCGGTGTTCGGCCCGTCCAGCCCCGGCGCGATCAACCTGATCTCCGGGCAGACGCATGGCCTGCAGCCGGTGGACTCGGTCAGCGGCGAGCCGAAGGTCGACCCGAACACCGCCGCGTCCCCGGACTCCCACGGCGTCGGCACCATGATCACCGACCCGGACCCGGCGTTCGACGACTGCTCGGACAAGAACCACACCGCGACCGACAACCTCGGGGCCTTCCAGGGCCGCAACGTCGGCGACCTGCTCAACCGGCGCGGGGTCACGTGGGGCTGGTTCGAGGGCGGGTTCCGCCCCACCGGTGAGGAGAACGGCTACGCGGTCTGCGGCACTCAGCATCCGAACGTCGGCGACCAGGCGGTGGTGGACTACAGCCCGCACCACGAGCCGTTCCAGTACTACCGCTCGACGGCGAATCAGAAGCACCTGCCACCGTCGTCGCTGCACGCGGTGGGGCAGACGGACCAGGCTAACCACCAGTACGACGTCGCGGACTTCAACGACGCGCTGAAGGCGGGCACCATGCCCGCGGTGAGCTTCCTGAAGGCACCGTCCTATCAGGACGGCCACGCGGGCTACTCCGATCCGCTGGACGAACAGGCTTTCGTCGTCGACGAGGTGAACCGTATCCAGGCGTCCCCGAAGTGGGACTCGACCGCGATCGTGCTCGCCTACGACGATTCCGACGGCTGGTACGACCACGTGCCCTCGAAGATCGTCAACGGTTCGCACGACAGCGACCAGGATTCGCCGGTGTGCACGTCGCATCCGGTGCGCCTCGGCGGGGCCGCCGACCGCTGCGGATACGGACCCCGGCTGCCGCTGCTGGTGCTCTCGCCCTACAGCCGGGTCAACCACGTCGACCACACGATGACCGACCAGACCTCGGTGCTGCGGTTCATCGAGGACAACTGGCGGCTGGGCCGGATCGGCGGCGGCTCCTACGACGCGCTCGCCGCCCCGCTGAACGGCATGTTCGACTTCGCCCATCCCCAGGCGAAACCACTGAAACTGGACCCGAAGACCGGGGCGGTGGTCGGCTAGCGGCGGTCCGGCACGCGGTCGAGCCGGACCGCCGCCCCGGCCACGTGCCGGACCGCTCCTAGGTTCGCCGGACCGGCCGCCCGGTCCCGGCCGCGGTCCAGCTCTCGCCGAATGCCAGGGGGACGACCTCGATCGGGTCGTCGGCAAGGTTCGCGGCGAGTTGTGCCGGCATGGCGTCGCCGGGGACGTGGTGGACGGGGAGCACGGTCGAGACCCCGAGCCAACGGGCTGCCACCGCGGCGTCCGCGGGCGGCAGTTCGACGACGCGGGTCGCGCCCAGCCAGATTCCGCCGATGCCGAGTACGGCCGTCTCCGGACGGTAGAGCTCGCCCCAGGTCCGCAGATCCTGGGACAGCGAGGTGTCACCGCCGCAGAACACCCGTGCGCCCTCGGCTGTGGTGAGCAGAAACGACTGCGGCTGGTCGGCGACGAATGCTCCTTCGGCGCTCATGCTCGACTCGTGCCGGGCGGGCAGGGAGCGCAGCGTCACGTCCCGGTGCCGCACCTCGACGCCGGAGACGGTCACCGCAATCCGTTCCCCGGGGACACCTGCCGCGCGGGCGGACGCGCCCAATGCCGTTCCGCACACCAGGACGGCGTGTCCGGAGGTGACGATTTCCAGCGCCTGGCCGCGGTGGTCGAAGCCTGCGTGGGTCACCACCACCACGTCGACGTCGGTCAGCTCGGCCGGCCGGATCGGACTTTCCGGGAGCCCGTGGTGGATGCCCTCGCTGCCCGAAAGGTAGGGATCCACCAGGATTCTGGTCCCGCGTTCAGTGGTGACCACGTAGCTCGCCCAGCCGACCCGCCGGATGGTCAGCGGAGCGCGTACCGCATCTGCCGGACGACGGGCGAGGTGCTCGGTGGTGAACTCGGCGATCCTGTTCAGCAACAGGCTCGCCGCATCTGTACCGAGGACCGGGAAGCCGTGCGGCATGCCGTCGTACAGTTCGAGGGTGACCTCGGTGCCGGCGGCCACGGCCCGCTCGGCAAACCGCACCGTGTCGTCCAGCAGCCGCTCGACGCTGCCGCAGGCCATCATGAGCGGGGGCAGATCCGGGCACACCCCGCTCAGCGGCGAAACCGCACCGGCCGGGTCGGCGTCCCCGAGAAGCGCTCCCCGTACCTGGTAAAGCTCCTGGTTCGTGACCACGTCATCATCGCCGATCGCGATGCTCGCACCGCTGAAGGTGAAGTCGGTGATCGGTGAGACAGTGACCGCCGCGGCCGGCAGCGGCGCACCGGCCGCGCGGAGCCGCAGCAACGCCTGCAACGCCAGCGTCGCCCCGGCGGAGTGGCCGACGAGCACGATGCGGCCGGCGGGAAAACCCTGTTCCAGCAACGCCCGGTAGGCATCGAGGGCGTCCTCGAGCGCGGCCGGGTGGGGATGCGCGGGGGCGAGCCGGTAGCGGGGCATCAGCACCGGCCACCCGGTGGCCGCGGAGAGCTTGCCGGCGAGCACGTCGGCCGGCTCCTCGAACTGGAAACGGCGGCCGTGCAAGTACAGGACGACTCCGTCGACAGCGGTGCCCGGCGCGGCGACCCATTCGCCGGTCAGACTGCCGGTGCGAAACGGTCCGGTCGCGATGGTCGGTGAAGTGTCCTCGCCGGCGGCAATGCTCACGAGGACCTCTCCGGTGTCGACGGCGCCCTGTGCGCTCGCCCGGACTTTCGCCATCCGCAAGGCGTCGCTCTCGGACAGGGGATGATGGGTGGCGTGCACAGCAGAACTCCTCACCGGCTTACCCGGCCCGGTCTTCCCCTCGCGGCGGCATCGACCGGGTCCGGCGGATCCTGAGTAGTGTGTGCGATCCGGCGGCGGGTCACCAGTTGCCGGACCTTCCTGGTATCTGCGATTACCCGGCTCGGGCGGAGTGTTCTGTGGCTATCGACAATCCTGAACGCAGGCGGGAACTTGCCGCTTTCCTGCGGGCACGGCGCACCGCGATCGATCCGGCGGCCGCGGGCTTCCCGGTGACCGGCCGTCGGCGGACGGCCGGGTTGCGCAGGGAAGAAGTGGCAGCACTGGCCGAGATCAGCACCACGTTGTACACCTGGCTCGAACAAGCACGCCCGGTGCCGGTTTCCGCCGCCGCGCTCACCCGTGTCGCCGCGGCACTGGCTTGCACCGACGAGGAAACACAACTGGTGCTCACGCTGCTCAGCGGCCGCGGACCGGCCGCACCGGCGCACGACGGCGCGGAGGGCGCACCCGAAGGGCTGGTCCGCTTGGTGGCGCACCACGACCCGGCCCCGGCCTGGCTGATCGGGCCGCGCTGGGAAGGCTTCGGCCAGAACGAGAGCGCGCGGCTGCTGTTCGGCGACTGGACCCGGCTGGACGTCGCCGACCGGGGCCTGCTGACGCTGATGTTCACCGATCCGTTCATCCGGACGCTGTTCCGGGACTGGCGTACCCAGGCCCGGCGGCTGCTCGCGGAGTTCCGGCTGAGCACGGCGCTGCATTCGGGTGATCCCGTGCTCAGCGCCATGGTGGACCGGGTCGGCCAGGCGAGTCCCGAGTTCCGCCAGTGGTGGCAGGAATACCCGGCGCAGACCCGCGGTGAGGGCACCACCACGCTCGACCATCCCGAGCTGGGGCCCCTCGTGCTCCAGTACGTGCCCATGCGGACCCAGGACGGCACAGGTATCCGCGCAACCTTCCTGGTGCCCGCCGACGAAGCGACCGCAGACACCCTGCGGTCGACCGGAATCCGGCCCCGCTTCAGCCCGACAGCGGCCGCCAACCTCCCGGCAGGCAGGCACTGATGCCTGTTCCAATGCGTTGACCAGTGAAGCCGTTGAACGTCAGAACGGTGCTGCTGCCCGTCGGCGAGAAGGCTGGCCGTCCATGAATGTGGAGCGAACGTCAGCTTCCCAACGGCATCTCCTGGCGGACACGGGTTGGTTCGTTCTGGTGTGAGGTTTCGTTGGATTACGGCTGCTGGCAGGGCGGCGACCCGAAAAGCCTTCTCCGGAAAGCGCCTTGTCCGGAAAGCACTGTGGCCCGCCCCGGACTGTCGGGGCGGGCCACAGCTGGTGGTGCGCGTCAGGCGTTGGTCATCTTCCGCAGCACGTACTGCAGGATGCCGCCGTTGCGGTAGTAGTCGGCCTCGCCGGGGGTGTCGATGCGGACGTCTGCTTCGAACTCCACCTTCGTGCCGTCCTCCTTCGTGGCGGTGACGTGCACGGTGCGCGGCGTTTCGCCGTCGTTGAGCTTCGTGATGCCCGAGATG
Organism: Amycolatopsis jiangsuensis; assembly: GCF_014204865.1. NCBI lineage: Bacteria > Bacillati > Actinomycetota > Actinomycetes > Pseudonocardiales > Pseudonocardiaceae > Amycolatopsis > Amycolatopsis jiangsuensis. Next base: position 1,269,463 of record NZ_JACHMG010000001.1, on the reverse strand, counting down.
TCGAACGTCTCGGTGCCGTCCAGCTTCAGTGACGCGGCGGATTCACCCTGCGGGAACTGCAGCGGGATGACACCCATGCCGATCAGGTTGGAGCGGTGGATCCGCTCGAACGACTCGGTGATCACCGCACGCACGCCGAGCAGCGAGGTGCCCTTGGCTGCCCAGTCGCGCGACGAACCGGAGCCGTACTCCTTGCCGCCGAGCACGACGAGCGGGGTGCCCTGTGCCGCGTAGTTCTGCGCAGCGTCGTAGATGAACGACTGCGGGGCGCCGTCCTGGGTGAAGTCGCGGGTGTAGCCGCCCTGCACGTCGTCCAGCAGCTGGTTGCGCAGCCGGATGTTCGCGAAGGTACCGCGGATCATCACCTCGTGGTTGCCGCGGCGGGAACCGTAGGAGTTGAAGTCCTTGCGCTCGATGCCGTGCTCGGTGAGGTACTTCCCGGCCGGGGTGTCCGCCTTGATCGCGCCGGCGGGGGAGATGTGGTCGGTGGTGACCGAATCGCCCAGCTTCGCCAGCACCCTGGCACCGGAGATGTCCTGCACCGGTGCCGGTTCGGCGGTCATGCCCTCGAAGTACGGGGGCTTGCGCACGTAGGTCGACTCGGTATCCCACTCGAAGGTCTTGCCCTCCGGGGTGGGCAACGACTTCCAGCGCTCGCCGCCGTCGAACACGTCGGCGTAGTCCTTGGTGAACATCTCCTGCGTGATCGCGGAGTCGATGGTCTCCTGGATCTCCTGCGGCGAGGGCCAGATGTCGGTGAGGAACACGTCGTTGCCGTCGCCGTCCTGGCCGAGCGGCTGGTGCTCGAAATCGAAGTCCATCGTGCCGGCCAGCGCGTAGGCGATCACCAGCGGCGGCGACGCCAGGTAGTTCATCTTGACGTCCGGGTTGATCCGGCCTTCGAAGTTGCGGTTGCCCGAAAGCACGGAGACGGCGGTGAGGTCGTTCTCCTGGATGGCCGCGGAGATCTCGTCCGAGAGCGGGCCCGAGTTGCCGATGCAGGTGGTGCAGCCGTAGCCGACCAGGTGGTAGCCCAGCTTCTCCAGGTACGGCCAGAGACCGGCCTTGTCGTAGTAGTCGGTCACGACCTGCGAGCCCGGCGCCATCGACGTCTTGACCCACGGCTTGACCGACAGGCCCTTGTCGACGGCGTTGCGCGCGAGCAGCGCGGCGGCCAGCATCACCGACGGGTTGGAGGTGTTGGTGCACGAGGTGATCGACGCGATCACCACGGCACCGTGGTCGAGAATGAACTCGCCGCGGTCGGCGCTGGAGACCTTGACCGGTTTGGTCGGGCGCCCGACCGCGCCGTTGGCGGCGGACTGCACCGGCACCGCGGTCTCGTCCTGGAAGGACAGCGCGGCCGGGTCGGAGGCCGGGAAGGTCTCCTCGACCGTCTCGTCCACATTGGTGTGCGGGGTGGGCTGCTCGTCCTCGGCGTAGTCGTGCACCGACTTGCGGAAGGAGGACTTCGCGTCGGACAGCTCGATGCGGTCCTGCGGGCGCTTCGGCCCGGCGATCGAGGGCACCACGGTGGACAGGTCCAGCTCGAGGTACTCGGAGTAGGTCGGCTCGTGCGACGAGTCGTGCCAGAGGCCCTGCTCCTTGGCGTACGCCTCGACCAGCGCGACCTGCTCGGCCGAGCGGCCGGTGAGCTTGAGGTAGCGGATGGTCTCGTCGTCGATCGGGAAGATCGCCGCGGTGGAGCCGAACTCCGGGCTCATGTTGCCGATGGTGGCGCGGTTGGCCAACGGGACCTGGGCGACGCTCTCGCCGTAGAACTCGACGAACTTGCCGACCACCCCGTGCCGGCGCAGCATCTCGGTGATGGTGAGCACGACGTCGGTCGCGGTCACGCCTGCCGGGATCTCGCCGGTCAGCTTGAAGCCGACCACGCGCGGGATCAGCATCGATACCGGCTGGCCCAGCATGGCCGCCTCGGCCTCGATGCCGCCGACGCCCCAACCCAGCACGCCGAGCCCGTTGACCATGGTGGTGTGCGAGTCGGTGCCGACGCAGGAGTCCGGGTAGGCCTGGCCGCCGCGGGACATCACCGTACGGGCGAGGTGCTCGATGTTGACCTGGTGCACGATGCCGGTGCCCGGCGGGACGACCTTGAACTCGTCGAAGGCGCCCTGGCCCCAGCGCAGGAACTGGTAGCGCTCGCGGTTGCGGCCGTACTCGATCTCCACGTTGCGCTCGAAGGCGTCCGAGCTGCCGAACACGTCGATGATCACCGAGTGGTCGATGACCAGCTCGGCCGGCGCGAGCGGGTTGACCTTGTCCGGATCGCCGCCGAGGTCGGTGACCGCCTCGCGCATGGTGGCCAGGTCGACCACGCAGGGCACACCGGTGAAGTCCTGCATGATCACGCGCGCCGGCGTGAACTGGATCTCGACCGACGGGTCGGCGTCGGCGTCCCAGCCGCCGAGCGCGCGGATGTGGTCGGCGGTGATGTTGGCGCCGTCCTCGGTCCGCAGCAGGTTCTCGAGCAGGATCTTGAGGCTGTAGGGCAGTCGCTGCGAGCCTTCGACCTTGTCCAGGCGGAAGATCTCGTAGGAGTTCTCGCCCACCTTCAGCGTGTCTTTGGCGCCGAAGCTGTCCTTGCTGGCAGGTGCAGTCACGTCTAACTCCAGTGGCATGGACCCGCGCCGCTCGCGGCGTGAGGTCCCGGGTCAGTTCGGTGGTGTCGCGGCCGTCGGGCCGGCCTCGACCGAGTCTTGCGCACCCCCACGGTAGGGCCGGAAGCGGGAGGGCACACCTCGTCGTCGACCCAAACAGTACGCGTGTCCTGTATTTCGTTCAAGCCGACACGCGGCGTGACGCCCGCCATGCCGGACGCGCCCGTCGCGGGTCCCCCGATGTGGGGAAATGGGGTTTACGGTGTGGGAGTTCCTGGTGAGGCTTGTGATAGTGGTGTGACTACGGTGACGCCGGGTGTGCCCGGTGCGGTGGCGCTCGGAAGCGGAGGTGGCGGGTCGTGCGGATCCGGCGAGGCAGTGCGTCCGGGGCTCGGCGGGCCGCGACCGGGGCGCGGCGTGGCCTGGTGGTCGGGACGTTCGCGGTCGTCGCGCTCTACGGGGTGGCCGGGACCGGGCTGGCCGTGCCGCCCCCGCCGCCGAATCCGAGCGACTCGGAGCTCGATTCGTCGAAGGCGGCGGCGAGCGCGAAGGCCGGGGAGGTCGGCCGGCTGACCAACCAGCTCGCACAGGCCGAGCAGAAGCTCGGCTCGCTGCAGGACGACGTCGAGCTGAAGCAGGAACAGGCCATGAAGGCCCTGGTCGACCTGCAGACCGCGCAGGACGCGGCGAGCCAGGCCGACCAGGACGCGCAGTCCGCGCGCCGGGAGTCCGACGCCGCGGCCGGGGCGATCGAGAAGGCCCGCGAGGACCTCAAGAAGTTCGCCGCGGCCAGTTTCGAGCAGGGCAGCACGGTCGGCTCGATCTCCGCCTACCTCACCTCGGACAGCCCGAAGGATCTGCTCGCCCGCGCGCAGCTGCTCGATTCGATCGGCGGATCGCGGCTGAACGCGCTGGACCGGCTCGAGCAGGCGCAGACCGACAAGTCCAACAAGGACTCCGCGGCACGCAAGGCACTCGAGGTCGCGCAGGAGAAGCAGCAAGCGGCTACCCGGGCGAAGAGCGGGGCGGACGCCGCACAGGCCGCCGCGGTGTCCGCGCAGCAGGCGCAGGCCGCGCAGAACACCCAGCTGGAGTCGGACAAGTCCGCCGTCGAGCAGCAGCTCTACACGGCACAGTCGAAGGTCAACGGGCTGCAGGGCCAGCGCCAGCGCTACCAGGACTGGGTCGCGCAGAAGCAGCGCGAGGACGAGGAACGCGCCCGCCAGGCGGCGCTGAAGTCCGGCGGCGGGCACTCGAGCAGCGGTGGGGGCGGACGGCCGTCTCCGGCGGCGGGCAGCTCCATCGAGGCCGTCGTCGCGCGGGCGTTGTCGAAGCTCGGCCTCCCGTACGCGTGGGGCGGCGGCAACGGCAGCGGCCCGACCCGCGGTATCCGCGACGGTGGCGTCGCGGACAGCTACGGCGACTACCGCAAAATCGGGTTCGACTGTTCGGGCCTGATGATCTACGCCTTCGCCGGAGTGCGCGCGCTGCCGCACTACAGCGGGTACCAGTACACCGCCGGCCGGCATGTCCGACTCTCCCAGATGCGCCGCGGCGACATGCTCTTCTGGGGCGGCTCGGGCGGCATCCACCACGTGGCGCTGTACCTGGGCAACGGGCAGATGGTCGAGGCGCCGCAGTCGGGCTCCCGCGTGCGCGTCACCTCGGTGCGCTACGGCGGCATCATGCCCTACGCGACCCGGTTGATCGGCTGATCGGCCGGTACTCTCGGGCCGGCGCGGGTTCTCCTGGCCACCCAGCCCGGCCACGGGCACTTTGATCCGATGATTCCGTACGCGGCGGTCCTGCGGGCGGCCGAGCACGAGGTCCGGGTCGCGAGCAGCGCGGCGTTCACCCCCGCCGTGGAACCGGCCGGTTTCGCGCTCGTGCCGGTCGGGCCGGACTTGAGCTGGGCGAACGTGGAGGAGAAGTTCCCCGGGATCGTGGCCGCGGCGCGCCGGGGCAAGGAATTCCGGTACTCCGCCGAACTGACCTGGACACAGTGGAATCTGGCCGCGGCAGGGGACCTGCTCGCAGCGCCGCGCGCAGCGTCGGGCTCGTCGACGATGACGCCGAGACGGCGTGGAACCGCCAGGCGACCCTCACCGGGCTGCCGCCTGCCTGGTTCGCCGGCGCCACTGGGCCGGGAGCGCCCGTTCGTCTACGCGACGCTCGGAACGGTCTTCAACCGGCAGCGGAAGCTGCGCCAGGCGGTGATCGACGGGCTCTCCGGCCTCGACGCGGACGTGCTCCTGACCGTGGGAGGCAACGTCGACCCGGACACGGTCGGGCCGGTCCCGGGCAACCTGCGGGTGGAACGCTTCCTGCCGCAGAGCCTGGCCATGGCGCGAGCGTCGCCGGTGGTCAGCCACGCAGGACTGGGCACGATGCTCGGCGCGATCTACCACAGGGTGCCGATGGTGCCCCTCGTGCTCGGTGCCGAACATCCGATCAACGCGGCGAGCGCCGAAGAAGCCGGGCTGGCGCTCCCGTTGACCAGGCCGAAGCCGACGCGGACCGGATCGCCGCCATCACGGCGCGGGCGTTGCGGGACCCGGTGCTCCGCGCGAGGTCCGAAGTGGTCGGCAAGGAGTGCGACGACCTGGAGCCGATCGACGGGATCGTGCCGTTCGTCGAGTCCTATGCGGGCGACGGTTCGCCACGGCCGCGCGGGCCGCGGCCGGAGGGTGCGGGGCGCCGCGAATAGGGCGTGGTCGTGGTGATCGCGAGGAAGCCGAGCCGTTCGAGGATCGGACGGCTCGTCGGGAGCGCGTCGACCAGCAGGTGGCGGGCCCCGCGGGCGCGCGCGACGCCGACCCGGTGGGCCACCAGTGCGCGGTAGAGCCCGCGGCCCCGCCACGCGGGCAGCGTCGCGCCTCCCCAGAGTCCGGCGAATCCGGTGCCGGGGACGAGTTCCAGCCGGGCCGCGGACACGAACCGGCCGCCGGCCTCGGCGACCACGTGCGTGGTGGTGCCGGTGTCCGCACGGGCGCGGGCGAGCAGGTCCGCGGCCACGGCTGCCTCGTCGTGGCCGAACACGTGCGCGCTGAGCGTCGCGATGCGAAGCAGGTCGCCGGCACCGTGGGCTTCGCGGACGAGCACCCCGTCGCCGGGTGGCGCGGAGGTGGCGACCGCGCCGGCCGGCGCGACCAGCACCGTTTCGGTGGGCTCGGCGGTGAAGCCGGCGGCCAGCAGCCGCTCCGGCAGCTCGGCGGGACTGTCGTGGCCGCGGGTCTTCCACTCGAACTCTTCCCCGCGGGCGGCGAAGAACGCGCACTGCCGGGCGATCAGCGAGGCCAGTGCCTCGCCGTGCACGCCGAGATCCGGCGGCCCGGCGACGAAGCCGCGCCGCCCGCCGGTGATCCGGGTCAGCGGCCCGTCGGTGGTGAGCCGCAGCCCCGGCTCGGGACGGGTGAGCTCCGCGGGACGCAGCTCGTTGTCGTAGGCGGCGAGCAGCCGCGCTGCCTCGGGCACGTCGGCAACCTAACCCGTGCCGCCCCCGGACGCGCGGTGGTTTCCCGCCGGGGCCACCCTGGAGCGGTGACAGAGCTGATCGCCGGACGAGGCCGTGCCGCAGGCGCGACCTTCGCGGGCATCGTGCTCGCCGGTGGGGCGGCCCGGCGGATGTCCGGAGTGGACAAACCGGAGCTGGTCGTGCGTGGCACCTCCCTGCTGGGGCGGGCGCTCGCCGCTCTGGCCGGGGGCCGGCCGCTGGTGGTGGTCGGGCCGCGCCGCGCCGGGTACGCCGGTGTGGTCTGGGCACGCGAGCCGGTGCCCGGGACCGGTCCGGTGGCCGCGCTCGCGACGGGCCTCGAGTCCGTGCGGGACAGCCGGGTCACCGTGCTGCTCGCCGGGGATCTTCCCGGCGTCGGCACGTCCACAGTGGACCGGCTACGGGGCGCGCTCGGAGCGGACGTCGACGGGGCTGTGCTGGTCGACGCGGCGGGGGAGCGGCAGTGGCTGACCGGGGCCTGGCGCACCGCGGCACTGCGCGCGGCGCTGCCGGTCCAGCCGGAGAACCGGTCGCTGCGCCGGACGCTCGGCACGCTGCGGATCGCGGAGGTGCCCGCGGAGCCGGGGGAGGCCGACGACATCGACACTCCTGAGGACTGGGCACGGTACCGCTGAAGCACAGCTTCACAGCTGTCACACCGGTGATGGGGTTGGCTACCGTTGCGGGATCAGCGTGCCGCGCGGACGGTGGCCGCCGCCAGGCAGTACGGTCGCGGGCGAGCCCGCAGGAGCGCAACCACTGGAGGAAGAGTGACCGAGCCCGGCTACGCCGAGGGCGGCAACGGGCAGCAGCCCGGCACCCCGGCGCGGGACGCCCAGCTGCTGGAACGGACCGTTTTCGAGGTCAAGCGCGTCATCGTCGGCCAGGACCGGTTGGTGGAGCGGATGCTCGTCGGGCTGCTGGCCAAGGGCCACCTGCTGCTGGAAGGCGTTCCCGGCGTCGCCAAGACGCTGGCCGTGGAAACCTTCGCGCGGGTGGTCGGCGGCTCGTTCTCCCGCGTGCAGTTCACCCCGGACCTGGTGCCCGCCGACATCCTCGGCACCCGCATCTACCGGCAGGGTGCGGAGCGCTTCGACGTGGAGCTCGGTCCGGTGGTGGCGAACTTCGTGCTGGCCGACGAGATCAACCGCGCGCCGGCGAAGGTGCAGTCGGCGATGCTCGAGGTGATGGCCGAGCGGCACGTGTCCATCGGCGGCAAGACCTTCCCGATGCCGGACCCGTTCCTCGTGCTGGCCACGCAGAACCCGATCGAGAACGAGGGCGTGTACCCGCTGCCGGAAGCGCAGCGGGACCGGTTCCTGTTCAAGATCGTGGTCGAGTACCCCTCCGCGGAGGAGGAGCGCGAGATCGTCTACCGGATGGGCGTCACCCCGCCGGCCCCGCACGAGGTGCTCAGCCCGGCCGAGCTGGTGCGGCTGCAGGGCGTGGCCGCCCAGGTCTTCGTGCACCACGCGCTGGTGGACTACGTGGTGCGGCTGGTGCTCACCACGCGCACGCCGAACGACCACGGGCTCTCCGACGTCGCGGGCTGGGTGTCCTACGGCGCCTCGCCGCGTGCGAGCCTCGGCATCATCGCCGCGGCGCGTGCGCTGGCGCTGGTGCGCGGCCGCGACTACGTGCTGCCGCAGGACGTGGTGGACGTGGTCCCGGACGTGCTGCGGCACCGGCTCGTGCTGTCCTACGACGCGCTCGCCGACGGCGTGCCGGTGGACCACATCATCACCCGCGTGCTGCAGACCGTGCCGTTGCCGCAGGTTTCGGCCCGTCCGCAGGGCGGGGCCGGCCCGGTGGCCGCAGGCGCTCCCGTCAGGTAGCCGCGTGGCCGGGAAGAACCAGAGCGACCAGCGTCCGTCGTGGGCGCCGCCGGTGCTGCGCGGCGACCGGATGGAGGCCGGGCTGCGCACCCTCGAGCTCGACGTGCGCCGCCGGCTGGACGGGCTGCTGCAGGGCAACCACCTCGGTCTCGTGCCGGGGCCCGGTTCGGAGCCCGGCGAGGCCCGGCCCTACCAGCCGGGCGACGACGTGCGCCGGATGGACTGGGCGGTCACCGCCCGTACCACCACGCCGCACATCCGGGAGACGGTGGCCGACCGTGAGCTGGAGACCTGGGTGGTCGCGGACCTGTCGGCGAGCCTGGACTTCGGCACCGCGCTGTGCGAGAAGCGTGATCTCGTCGTGTGCGCGACAGCCGCGGTCGCCCATCTGACCGGCGGTGGTGGCAACCGGATCGGCGCGCTGATCTCCAACGGCCAGGACAGCGTCCGGATCCCGGCGCGCGGGGGGCTCGCGCACGCACGCGGCCTGGTGCGCCGGCTGGCCGAGACGCCGCGAGCGCCCGAAGGCGTGCGCGGGGACTTCGCCGGGGCGCTGGAGCAGCTGCGCCGTCCGCCGCGGCGGCGCGGGCTCGCCGTGGTGATCTCGGACTTCCTCGGGCCCGGCGACTGGGAGCGTCCGCTGCGGGCGCTCGGCGCGCGGCACGAGCTGATCGCGGTGGAGATCCTCGACCCGCGGGACGTGGATCTGCCCGAGGTGGGCACCGTGGTGCTGGCCGATCCGGAGACCGGCCGTCAGCGTGAGGTGCACGCGTCGGCGTTGCTGCGCAAGGAGTTCGGCGCGGCCGCGCAGGCACACCGGCAGCAGGTCGCGGCCGGGCTGCGCCGGGCAGGGGCGGCGCATCTGGTGCTGCGCACGGATTCCGACTGGATCGCCGACCTGGTGCGTTTCGCGGTGGCCCGCAAGCGGCGCTGGTCCGGGGGTGCCGCGTGAGGCCCGCCGACGTGTTTTGTTCCGCGGAGGCGGCGGATGACACCGCCGACGTGTTTTTTCCCGCGGAGGCGGCGGATGACACCGCCGACGTGTTTTTTCCCGCGGAGGCGGCGGATGACACCGTCGACGTGTTTTTTCCCGCGGAGGCGGTATGAGTTTGAGCGGATTCACCGCGCCGTGGTGGTTCCTGTTGCTGATCGCGGTGGCGGGGGTCGTCGTCGCCTATGTGCTGGTGCAGCGGGCGCGGCGCAGGCGGGTGTTCCGGTTCGCGAACCTGGAGTTGCTGGATCGGGTGGCGCCGAGGGCGCAGGGCTGGATCCGGCATGTGCCGGCGCTGCTGCTGGTGTTGTCGATGCTGGTGCTCACGGTGGCGATGGCGGGGCCGACTGCCGAGCAGCGGGTGCCGCGGAACCGGGCGACGGTGATGCTGGTGATCGACGTGTCGTTGTCGATGAAGGCCACCGATGTGGCGCCGACGCGGTTGAAAGCGGCGCAGGACGCGGCCAAGCAGTTCGCGCAGAACATGACGCCGGGGGTCAATCTGGGCCTGATCTCGTTTGCCGGTACGGCGACCGTGCTGGTCAATCCGACCACCGATCGGGCGGGTGTGAGCAAGGCGATCGACAATCTGAAGCTGTCGGAGTCCACTGCCACCGGTGAGGGCATTTACGCGGCGATCCAGTCGATCCAGAACTTCTCCTCGGTGGTGGGCGGGGCCGAGGGGCCGCCGCCGGCGCGGATCGTGCTGATGAGTGACGGCAAGCAGACCGTCCCGCAGGATCTGTACGCGCCGCGCGGCGCCTACACCGCGGCGCAGGAGGCGAAGCAGGCGCAGATGCCGATTTCGTCGATCTCCTTCGGCACCACCCACGGTTCGGTGGACATCGAAGGCAAGGCGCAGGACGTGCGGGTGGACGACGATTCGCTGCAGGAGATCGCGCACCTGTCCGACGGCGAGTTCTACAAGGCGGCGAGCGCGGATCAGCTGAAACGGGTCTACGGGGATCTGGGCGAGCAGATCGGCTACGAGCTCAAGGACGCGGACGCGAGCAAACCGTGGCTGGTGGCCGGCACGTTGATCCTGATGATCGGCGCGGGTGCGGCGCTGCTGATCGGGCAGCGGCTGCCCTGACGCCGGTGGCCGTTCCGGACCGTGGAGGGGCCTTCACAGCCTCGAGGCGTCCGGGGTCAGGCGGTGGCGAAGCCGTTCTGGCGCCAGGCTTCGTACAGGGTGATCGCGGCGGTGTTGGCCAGGTTCAGCGAACGGCTGGTGGGCAGCATCGGCAGCCGTAGCCGGTCGGTGATCTCCGGGGCGTGCTGGACGTCCGCGGGTAGGCCGGCGGATTCCGGGCCGAACAGCAGCACGTCGCCCGGTTCGTAGGCGACGTCGGTGTAGCGCCGGGTCGCCGAGGCGCTGAACGCGTACACCTTGGCGGGCAGCAGGGCCTGCCAGGCGGACGGGAGGTCGGCGTGGACGCGGACCCGGGCGAGGTCGTGGTAGTCGAGGCCGGCGCGGCGCAGCTGCTTGTCCTCGAGCGTGAACCCGAGTGGTTCGACGAGGTGCAGTTCGCAGCCGGTGTTCGCGGCGAGCCGGATCGCGTTACCGGTGTTCGGCGGGATTTCGGGACGGTAGAACAGGATGCGGAACACGGGCGGCCTCAGGCGTGCTCGGGCGTGGGCAGGAACGGCAGGTAGCGGTCGCGGACCTCGTCCGGTGGCTGCCGCGGGCGGAACGTCTTCTGGTCGACGAACACGTAGCGCACGCGGGCCTCGGTGGTGAGCAGCGCACCGCGCCGGATCTCGTGGTCGAAGATCAGCGAGGTCGAGCCGAGGTGGGTGAGGAACGCGGAGACGACCAGTTCGTCGTCGAAGCGGCAGGGTGCGTGGTAGCGCAGATTCGACTCGGCGACCACGAGGTCCAGTCCGGTGGCGAGGAAGTCCCGGTGCGAGCCGAACAGCGCCTTCTCGACCTCGAACGCGGCCATGTCCACGTACGCGAGGTAGTGCGCGTTGAACACGACGCCCTGCCCGTCGCATTCGTGGTAGCGCACCCGCAGGGGCATTTCGGCGATGGCGCGGCGATCGGTCACCCGGCCAATCTTGCCATCGCCGGTCACCCGTGCAGGCTGCGGTAGGTGCCGGCCGCCCCGGGGTGCAGCGGGACCGGCCGGGTGCCGATGAGCGTGCGCACGTCGAGGAACTGCGTGCCGACCGCCTGCGCGGGCACGAGTTCGGCGGCGCGGCGGGTGAGGACGCGGACCACCGCGGCGGCGACGTCGGCGGGCAGCCCGGGGGAGCAGACCAGGAGGTTCGCGACGCCGATCGTGGCGAGCGCGCCGACCCCGCGGTACGCGTCGGCGGGCACCTGGACTTGTTCGTACAGCGGGCCGTGTGCCTGCCGCAGGCGAGGCAGCGCCGAGGCGAGCGGGAGCAACGCGAGCGGGGTGGTGCGGTTGAGATCGGCCAGCGCCGGCGTGGGCACCCCGCCGGACCACACGAGCGCGTCGATCCGCCGATCGCGCAGCGCGGCGAGCGCGTCGGCCAGCCGGAGGTGCACTGCCCGCACCGGTACGCCGGCGGTCGCGAAGACCCGTTCCGCCAGCTGTGCGGCGCCGGAACCGGCGGCGCCGAAGGACACCGGCCGTCCGGCGAGCGCGGTCAGTTCGCTGTGCTGGTCGGCGGCGCGGACGACGAGCTGGAGATAGTTCTCGTACACGCGGCCCAGTGCCCGCAGCGGAACCGCTTCGGGAAACGGCGCGGTACCGGCGAGCGCGGACTGCGCGACATCGGCGAGCACGAGTCCGAGGTCCGCAGTGCCGTCGCGGACGCGACCGACGTTTTCGACGCTGGCCTCGGTGGCCAACGCGACACAGCGCAGCCGGGGTTCCGCGCGGTTCAGCTCGGTGGCGAGCACGTCCGCGAAGGCGAGATAGAAGCCGCCTGCTTCCCCTGCTGCGATGGTCACCGCCCGGTCGGGACCGCGGTAGCCGTTCTCGCAGCCTGCGAGGGCGAAGCCGAGTCCGCCCAGCAGCGCGGCACGCCGGGTGGGCCTCATGACGTCACCACCGCGGGCAGCGTGATGCGGACATCGAGTCCGTGGGGTCGCACCGCGCGCAGTTCCAGGTGCCCGCCGCGGGCGCGGGTCTGCTCCCGGGCGATCGCCAGCCCGAGCCCGGTCCCGCGGGGCGCGCCTTCGCCGCCGGCGCGCCAGAACCGTTCGGTGGCACGGGAAAGGTCCGCTTCGGGGATCCCCGGACCGTCGTCGGTGACCAGCAGCGTGACGGTGCCCGGGCCGGTCTCCCAGCCGGCGGTGATGGTGGCGCCGCGGCCGCCGTGGTGGACGGCGTTGTCGAGCAGCACGTCGAGAATCTGCGCCAGTTCGGTTTCCGGCATCCGCACCAGAACCGGTTCGAGATGCCCCGCGCGGGGCACGAGCGTCGCGCCCGCTTCGTCGGCGGAAAGACGCCAGGCGTCGACTCGTTCGGCGGTGACCGAGGCCAGATCGGCCGGTTCGGTGTCCTCACCGGTGTCCTCCCGCGCGGCGAGCCGGGTGGCGGTGCTCTCCGCGGTGGCCAGGGTGAGCAGGCCGTCGAGGATGCGTTCCAGCCGTTCGACCTCGGCGGTGGCCGCCTCATGCGCCGGGTGGGCACCGACCTCGGCGGCGAGGGAATCCAGCCGCAGGCGCAGCGCGGCCATCGGATTGCGGAGCTGGTGCGAGGTGTCGGCGACGAGCCGGCGCTGCTGGTTCGCGGCTTCGACCACGGCATCGGACATCCGGTTCACCGAGGCGGCCAGCGAGCGCAGCTCCCGCGGTCCCGACCGCTCCGGAACCTGTGCCCGCCGTCCCCGGGACACGGCGAGTACCCCGGTCTCCAGCTCCACCAGCGGCCGCACCATCCACCGCGCCAGCAGGACCGACAGCAGCACGAACAACGCGGCCACCACGAGCGCGCCGGCGGCGACCGCGCTCCAGCGCATGGCGACGTCGGAGGCGGCACGCGCCGCGGACGCCCGCAGCACGACCACCCCGGACACCCGCGTGCCGGTGCCGACCGGACGCGTGACCAGCACCGGCTCGGCCGTCCACGGTGTGACCTGCTCGACCGGCGGCCCGGGCTGGTTGCGCAGGGTCGCCTCGACCAGCGTCCGGACGGCCGGGTCGGCCGCGGTGAGGCCGCCGGTCTGCACCAGCGGGACCCGCTGCGCGTCCACGACCACGACCGCCTCGCTGTATAACGACGAATACTGCTCGGCTTCGGCGGCGAGAACGGTCGCGTCACCGGAGTCCACCGCCCGTTGCGCGAGCACGACGAAGCGTTCGACGTCACTGCTGCGCGAGATGACCAGCTCCGCGGTGCGCTGATCCGCCGTCGTGGACAGCAGAGGCACGGCGAACGCCGCCACTCCGGCGAGCGCGAACGTGACGAGCACGGCCAGCAGGCGGGTCCGCACCGGTTCAGCCCCGGCCCAGGCGGTACCCGAAGCCGCGGATCGTCGTCAGCAGCCCGGGCCGGTCGAGTTTCGCGCGCAGCTGGGTCATGTGCACGTCGAGGGACCGAGAGACGGCGAGGTAGGCGTCGCCCCACACCTCGTCCATCAGCTGCTGGCGGCTGACCGCGGTGCCCGGCCGCGTGGCGAGGACCGCGAGCACGGCGAACTCTTTCGTGGTCAGGCCGGCGTCCCGGTCCCCGACGAGCACCCGGCGGCCGCCGAGGTCGATCTCGACGTCCTCGATCCGCACGACCCGATCCCCGGCCGCGTCGGCACGGCTGCCCGCACGACGTATCACGGCGTCCATCCGTGCCAGCAGTTCGGCCAGCCGTACGGGTTTGGCGAGGTAGTCGTCCGCGCCGAGACGGAGCGCGCGCACGACCGAACGTTCGTCGTCGCGGGCAGTGAGCACGATGACCGGCACCGGCGACACCTGGCGGATCTTGCGCAGCACGTCGAGCCCGCCGAGGTCGGGCAGCCCGAGGTCGAGCAGCAGCAGGTCGGCTTCGCGGTGCCGCCCGAGCGCGTCGGCGCCACGGCCGACGGCGGCGACGGTGTGGCCGTGCGCCTGCAGTGTCTCGGCGAGCGCCAGGGCGACCCCGGTGTCGTCCTCGACCAGCAGCACGCGCACGGCCGTCCTCCCCGTCAGTTCTCCGTGCGTTCGAGAGCGGACGAACGCGACGTTTCCCGCATTGTCGCGTACACGACCACGGAGACCAGGATGCATCCCGCGACATACCAGAAGAAGAGTGACTCGTGCCCCGCCTTCTTGAGCGCCTGGGCGATCAGCTCCGCGGTACCGCCGAAGATGGCGACGGTGAGTGCGTAGGGCAGCCCGACACCGATCGCGCGGATCCGGGTCGGGAACAGTTCCGCCTTCACGATCGCGTTGATCGACGTGTACCCGGTGACGATCACCAGCGCGCCCAGCAGCAACAGGAACGCGAGCAACGGCTGCGTGGTGTGCGCCATCGTGGTCATGATCGGCACGGTCAGCACAGTGCCCGCGATACCGAAGAACAGCAGGAGCTTGCGCCGGCCGATGCGGTCCGACAGCCGCCCGGCGAGCGGCTGCAGGATCGCGAACAGCAGCAGTGCGACGAACAGGATGACGGTGACCGTGCGCCGGGGGATGCCCGCGGTGTTCTCCAGGAACTTCTGCGTGTAGGTGGCGTAGGTGTAGAACGCGACGGTGCCGCCGAGCGTCAGGCCGACGACGAGCGCGATCTCCCGCGGGTACTTCACGAGCTGACGCAGCGTCCCCCGTTCACCGGCGTCGCGCCCGGCGTCCTCCGCGACTCGCCGGTAGCTCTCGGATTCGTCCATGCTCCGCCGCAGCAGCATCACGATCACGGCGGCGAGCGCGCCGACCACGAACGCGATTCGCCAGCCCCACTCGCCCATCTGCTTCTCGGTGAGCACGCTCTGCAGGATCAGCTGCAGTCCGAGCGCGAGCAGCTGCCCGCCGACGAGCGTCACGTACTGGAAGCTCGAGTAGAACCCGCGGCGCCCCGGAGTGGCCACTTCGGACAGATACGTCGCCGAGGTGGAGTACTCGCCGCCGACTGACAGCCCCTGCAGCAGCCGGGCGAGCACGAGCAGGATCGGTGCTGCGACGCCGATCGCCGAATACGCCGGCGTGGCCGCGATCAGCAGTGAGCCGCAGGCCATCATCGTGACCGACAGCACGAGCGCCGACCGGCGGCCGAACCGGTCGGCGAAACGGCCGAGCAGCCAGCCGCCGAGCGGGCGCATGAGAAATCCCACGGCGAACACCGCCGCGGTGTTGAGGAACTGGGCCGTGGCGTCGCCGCCGGGGAAGAACGACTTGGCGAAGTAGATGGTGAATGCCGAGTAGGCGTACCAGTCGTACCACTCGACGAGGTTGCCCACCGAGCCGCGCAGCACGTTGCCGACCACACGCCGTTCGGTGCCGGCACCCTGGATCCGGGTAGTCATCGTTGACCTCCTGTGTCGCGACTCACGGTGACCAACCGGCCGGTAACCAGCAAGGTCGGAGCGCGGTTCCTTACCTGCGCTTAGGACGGTCGGACGCCGGGTGCGAAGGACGTGTGCGGGGCCGATAGCCTCGTGCGGGCGCAGCAGCGCCGGCGGAGCAACCAGGAGGAGAGTGGCAGTGGGACGGTCGGTCTTGGTCACCGGCGGCAACCGGGGCATCGGGCTCGCGATCGCCCGGGACCTCGCCGCGCAGGGACACCAGGTGGCGGTCACCCACCGCGGGTCCGGGGCGCCGGAGGGGCTTTTCGGGGTCCAGGCGGACGTCACCGACCTCGAGCAGGTCGACGCGGCGTTCGCTCAGGTGGAGGCGCACCAGGGGCCGGTCGAGGTGCTGGTGTCCAACGCCGGGCTCACCGACGACACCCTGCTGATGCGGATGTCCGAGGACCAGTTCGAGCGCGTGCTGAACGCGAACCTGACCGGCGCGTTCCGCGTCGCGAAGCGGGCCTCGCGCGGCATGCTGCGCGGCAAATGGGGCCGGTTCGTGTTCATCTCGTCGGTGGTCGGGCTCTCCGGTTCGGCGGGCCAGGCGAACTACGCCGCGTCGAAAGCCGGCCTCGTCGGCTTCGCCCGCTCGCTCGCCCGCGAGCTCGGCTCGCGCAACATCACCGCGAACGTGGTCGCCCCCGGGTTCGTGCACACCGACATGACCGACACGTTGCCCGAGGACCGCAAGAAGGAGATCCTCGGCGCGGTACCCGCGGGCCGCTACGCCGAACCGGGCGAGATCGCGGCCGCGGTGCGCTACCTGGCCTCCGACGAGGCGGGCTACGTCAACGGCGCGGTGCTCCCCGTCGACGGCGGCCTCGGCCTCGGCCACTGAGGCTCCCGAGTCCCGACGTGCCCGAGCCGCCCGAGTTGCCCGGATCCCCTGGATTACTGGGATTCCCCCGGCCGCCCGAGCTGTTCCCCGAGTTCGACCGCTGTAGTTCCCGCTGAACCCCGACTGGAGGACCCGTTGCCCGGACTGCTCGAAGGCAAGCGGCTGCTGATCACCGGCATCATCACCGACGCCTCGCTCGCTTTCCACGCCGCCCGCATCGCCCAGGAGGAAGGCGCCGAGCTGGTGCTGACCGGCTTCGGCCGGATGTCGCTCGTGGAGCGCATCGCCAAGCGCCTGCCGAAGCCGGCGCCGGTGCTGGAGCTGGACGTGACCGACCCCGAGCACCTCGGCTCGCTGGCCGACCGGGTGCGTGAGCACGTCGACGGACTCGACGGCGTGCTGCACTCGATCGGGTTCGCGCCGCCGAGCTGCCTGGGCGCGCCGTTCCTGGACGCGCCGAGTGACGACGTGAAGGTCGCGGTGGACGTGTCGGCCTTCTCCTACAAGTCGCTCGCGGTGGCGACGCTGCCGCTGCTGTCGCGGGGCGGCTCGATCGTCGGGATGGACTTCGACGCGCGGGTGGCGTGGCCGGCCTACAACTGGATGGGTGTGGCGAAGGCGGCGCTCGAGTCGGTGAACCGGTACCTGGCCAAGGAACTGGGCCCGCGCGGCATCCGCGTGAACCTGGTGAGCGCGGGCCCGATGAAGACCATGGCGGCCAAGTCGATCCCGGGCTTCAACGAGCTGGAGGACGGCTGGAACGACCGCGCGCCGCTGGGCTGGGACAGCTCCGACCCGACGGCCACCGCGAAGTCCGTGTGCGCGCTGCTGTCCGACTGGCTGCCCGCCACCACCGGCTCGATGATCATGGTCGACGGCGGAGTGCACGCGCTGGGCATCTGAGCCCTGCCAAGCGGCGCCCAGCCCGGTCAGCGACGGCCGGCCGGGTTGGGCGCCGACTCGTCACACGGGCTGTGATTCGGGCACCTGCGCCGGAACCTCGGTTCGCCGGTGCAGGTGCAGTGACACAGTGAGCGCGGCGACCGCGAGCGCACCGAGGACGACGCTGACCCACGCGACGCTGGCGAAGCCGAGCCCGGCGGCGATGGTCGTGCCGCCGAGCCACGGGCCGACGGTGTTGCCCACGTTGAACGCGGACGTCGTGCTGGCGCCGACGAGCGTCGGCGTACCACCGGCGATCGTGTACGCGCGGATGTTCAACGCCGGGTTCGCGGCGAAGCCCGCGGCGCCCAGCACGAGGACCGCGATGACCGCCACCACAGCGTTGTCAGTGGCGGCGAGCGTGACCAGTGCCGCCACGGCGAGGGCCAGGCTGCCGTACAGGGTGGCGAAGGGGTGTGCGTCGGCCAGTTTGCCGCCGGCGACGATGCCCACCAGCGCGCCGCCGCCGAAGAGCGCGAGCACGACCGGGACTCCGGACTCCGAAAGCCCGTCGACGGACACCAGCAGCGGCGCGAGGTAGCTGAACGTCGCGAAGACCATGGCCTGCAGCAGTGCGATGACGCCGAGCGCGAGCCACAACCGGCCGTTGCGGAAGACCCGGAGCTCGGCACGTACCCGCGCCGGCGCGGTGCTGGTCGTGCGTGGGACGAGAGCCAGTACGCCCGCTGCTGCCACGACGGTCAGCGCGGCGACCGCCCAGAACGCGCTTCGCCAGCCCGCGTGCTGGCCGAGGACCGTGCCGGCGGGAACGCCGGCGATGTTCGCCACCGTGAGCCCGCCGACGAGGACGGCGAGCGCGCGGCCGCGCCGAGCCGTCGGCACGAGCGAAACCGTCGTGGACGCGGCGACCGCCCAGAAACCGGCGCAGGCGAGCGCGCTCACCACGCGGGTGGCGAACAGCAGGCCGTAGTTTCCGGCCACCGCGCCCACCACGTGTGCCAGCCCGAACACCACCAGCAGGGCCAGCAGCGTGACCCGGCGGGGGAGGCGCAGGGTGCCCACGGCCAGCAGTGGCGCGCCGACCACCATGCCGACGGCGAACGCGGAGATCAGCAACCCGGCGTCCGGGATGCTCACGCCCAGATCGGCGGCCATGCCGGGCAACAGCCCGGTGATCATGAACTCGGAGGTGCCCAGCGCGAAAATGCTGAGCCCGAGCACGAAGACGGCGAGGGGCACGGATCTCTCCTTATGAAACGTCTAGTGCAAAACTCGGATGGCGACGAGCCGCGCTGCTCATCGGAAGGTTCAGCGGCGCGCGACCGCTGCCACGGCGATGTCCACCACTGCTTCCAGTGCGGACTGCGCGGCGCCACGTCGCGACATCACCCGCAGGCCGGAAACCGTGCTGTGCACGAATTGCGCGATGTCGAGCGCGTCGCGGTCGCGCGTGATGCTGCCGTCGGCCTGGCCCGCCCGGGCGAAATGCCGGAGCGCCGAAAGGTAGGCCTCGGTGTCGGCGTCGAGCTGTGCGGAGATTTCCGCGTCGGTGGTCCCGAATTCGGCGATGGTGTTGACGACCAGGCAGCCGCGCCGGCCGTTGTCCATCTCGTCGGCCACGAGGTCGGCCAGCAGTCGCCGAATCGCGTCGAGACCGTCGGTGGCGCGCTCCAGTGTTGCCGCCCGGCTCTCGATGCCGAGCTGCCGGTAGTGGTCGAGCGCGCGCCGGAACAGCGTGCGTTTGCTGGAGAACGTGTTGTAGATGCTGCTGCGGCCGAGACCGGTGGCAGCGCACAGGTCGTCGGTCGAGGTCGCTTCGAAGCCGCGGGCCCAGAACGCGTTCATCGCACCCTCGACGGCCTGGGTCTCGTCGAACTCGCGCGGTCGTGGCATGCCGGGGACGGTAGCACGTTTTGGATCGACCAGTACACAACAAGGCCGCCTCGGCGTGCGCACCGCCACAGCGGCAAAATGGCCGGGTGGGTTACGACGCGTTGTTATGGCTTTCGTTCGGCGGTCCGGAAGGACCCGACGAGGTGATGCCGTTCCTGGAGAACGTCACGCGCGGCCGGGGTGTGCCGCGGGAACGGCTGCTCGAGGTCGCGGAGCACTACCAGCACTTCGGTGGCGTCTCGCCGATCAACCGGCTCAACCGTGCGGCCATCGAAGCGGTCGAGAAGCAGCTGGTCGCGGAAGGCCTGAACCTGCCGGTGCGTTTCGGCAACCGCAACTGGCAGCCGATGGTCGAGGACACCGTCGCCCGGATGAAGAGCGAAGGCGTGCGGCGCGCGCTGGTGTTCCCCACGAGCGCGTACGGCGGCTACTCGGCGTGCCGTCAGTACGACGAGGACATCGAGCGTGCTCGTGCGGCGGTCGAAGACGCGCCGGAACTGGTCAAGCTGCGCCACTTCTTCGACCACCCGCTGTTCGTGTCCGCGGTCGCCGACGCGGTCGTCGCCGCGCACGCTGAACTCGGCGACCGGCCGGGCATCCGCACTGTGTTCACTGCGCACTCGATCCCGGAGAGTGCCGACCGGGCCGCCGGGCCGCCCGCCGAGGGCGGGCGGCTGTACTCCCGCCAGATCGCCGAGGCCGCCCGCCTGGTGGCCGCCGAGGCGGGCATCGGGGAGTACGACGTGGTGTGGCAGTCCCGGTCGGGCCCGCCGCAGGTGCCGTGGCTGGAGCCGGACATCGTCGACCACCTCGACGCCCTGCACGAGCAGGGGGTCGAAGCCGTCGTCGTGAGCCCGATCGGTTTCGTGTCCGACCACCTCGAGGTGATCTGGGACCTGGACAACGAGGCGGCCGAACGCGCCGCGGAACACGGCATGGACTTCGCCCGCGCCGCGACCCCCGACGCCGACCCGCGTTTCGCGGAGCTGGTGGTCGAGCTGATCCGGGAGCACGTGGCCGATGCCCCGGTGCGGAAGCTGTCGGAGTTCCCGGTGGCGGGATGCACGGTCAACGGCGCGCCGTGTGCGGTGGGCTGCTGCGAGCCGGCGAAGCGCCCGGCCGGCTGACGCCGTAGTGCACTGACGCTGCGAACGGCAGGAGCCGCCCGGTCAGGGGTGCAGGTCGCCCTGGTCGGAGAAGATCCGGACGGCCTCGTTCACCGAGGCGGTGCGGGCGGTCCGCACTGCGTCGGAAAGCGGGCGCAGGGCCTCCGCGCGCCGGGTCGCGGCCGAGGCGGACACGGCGCCGCCCGGGTCGTCGCTGTGCGCGATCGCGAGGATCGCCGAGATCTCCTCCGCACGCTGCAGGACGCGCAGGGACCGGCTGGGCATTCCGGCAGGCCACTCGACCTGGGGGCGGGCGCGCAGGTGAGCGGACAGCTCCGCCCGCACTCCCGGGCGGTCGCGGGCCACGTCCAGTGCTTGCAGCGCACCGGCGCTCGCGCGGATGGCGTCGGTGAGGCCGTGCTCGGCGTCCGGCAGCGGCTGGTACTCCAACGGGACCGTGGTGCCGAGCGAGTAGACCGTCCAGCGCATCAGGCCCTCCGCGATCGGTTCGGGCACCAAGCCGAACCCGAGCGCGGTCAGGACCACTGCTTCGCCGCAGCGCAGCGCCGCTTCGGTGAACGGGCCACCGCCGCCGAGGCCGCGGACGTCACCGGGCACCGGAAGCACGAGCTGGGCGCTGGCCGCGCCCTGGGTGCGCAACGCGAGCAGCAGCTGCACGGGCGTCGCCGCGCGGTGGAAGGCGAGCGGAAGGTCGAACGCGTCGGCGGCGGCCGGGTCCGCGGCCACCACGTCGTGGGCCTCGGCCCAGGCCTGCAAGGCGTCGAGGACGTCGTCGGAAGCCGCGGTCCCGTTCAGCCACGCGGAGGACCAGACGGCGAGAGTCGCACTGGGTCGGCACACGACGCCCTATTTTAGGCCCGCACCGCGAAGCCGCTCGGCAGAGGGCGGTGAAAAGGGAACGAGACCCGTGCATTCGCGGCGGACGCCCACGCTGGAGCTGCTCCACGTCGACGGATGCCGGAACGGTCAGTAGCGTCGAAGGGGTGAACGCAGTTCCCGAGGCACTTCCCCGTACCGCGGGCGAGCTCCGCGCCGCCGGGTACACCCCGCGCCCGATCGCCCGTGAGATCCACGAAAACCTGCTCGCCGCCCTGCGAGACGGTCGCGACGCCTGGCCCGGCATCGTCGGGTTCTCCCGCACCGTGCTGCCGCAGCTCGAACGCGCGCTGCTGGCCGGGCACGACGTCGTCCTGCTCGGCGAGCGCGGCCAGGGCAAGACCCGCCTGTTGCGCACCCTGGCCGGGCTGCTGGACGAGTGGACGCCGGTGATCGAGGGTTCCGAGCTGGGGGAGCACCCGCTCGACCCGATCACGCCGGCCTCGATCCGCCGCGCCGCCGAGCTGGGCGACGAGCTGCCGGTCGCGTGGCGGCACCGCAGCGAGCGCTACACCGAAAAGCTGGCCACCCCGGACACCAGCGTCGGTGACCTGATCGGTGACGTCGACCCGGTGAAGGTGGCCGAAGGCCGCAGCCTGGGCGATCCGGAGACCATCCACTTCGGGCTCGTGCCCCGGGCGCACCGCGGCATCGTCGCGATCAACGAGCTGCCCGACCTGGCCGAGCGGATCCAGGTCGCGCTGCTGAACGTGATGGAGGAGCGCGACATCCAGGTTCGCGGCTACACGCTGCGGCTGCCGCTGGACGTGCTGCTGGTGGCCACCGCGAACCCCGAGGACTACACCAACCGTGGCCGGATCATCACGCCGCTGAAGGACCGCTTCGGCGCGGAGATCCGCACGCACTACCCGCTCGATGTGGCGGCCGAGATGGCCGTCGTGCGGCAGGAGGCGGAGCTCGTCGCGGAGGTCGGAGAGCCGCTGCTGGAGGTGTTGGCCCGGTTCGTCCGCAATCTGCGTGAGTCGACGGTGATCGACCAGCGTTCCGGCGTGTCCGCGCGGTTCGCCGTGGCGGCGGCGGAAACCGTGGCCGCGGCGGCGTTGCGGCGTTCCGCGCTGACCGGTGAGGAGCCGGCCGTCGCCCGGCCGGTGGACCTCGATGCGGTGCCCGCGGTGCTGCGCGGCAAGATCGAGTTCGAGCCGGGGGAGGAGGGCCGCGAGGTCGAGCACCTGGTGCACCTGCTGCGCCGGGCGGTCGCGGAAACCGCTCGGGAGCGGTTCGCGGGCCTCGATCTGCGCCCGCTGTCGGAAGCGGTGGCCGACGGGCACCTGGTGGCCACCGGCGAGCGCGTGCCGGGCCGGGACGTGCTGGCCGCGTTGCCCGAGCTGCCGGTGCTGCACGAGGTCGCCCAGCGTGCCGGGGTGTCCTCCGACGAGCCCGCGGGCCGGATCGCCGCGGCGATCGAGCTGGCGCTGGAGTCGCTGTTCCTCGCCCGCCGGCTGGCGAAGGACTCCGACGACACGACCACGGTGTACGGCGAATAATGCCGCTCCTGCCCGAGGGGTATTCCTACGGTCCGTGGCACGACGGGCCGGATCCGCTGGCGCCGCCGGCGGATCTGCGGGACGCGCTCGACGAGATCGGGCGCGATGTGATGGATGGCGCGTCGCCGCGGTCGGCGCTGGAGGAGTTGCTGCGCCGCGGTACCGAGCGCACTTCGGGGCTCGACGACCTGACCCGCCGGATGTGGCAGCGCCGGTCGGAGATCCGCCGCCGGCACCGGCTCGACGGCACGCTGGAGGAGGTGCAGCGGCTGCTGGGGGAGGCGGTCGAGGCCGAGCGCCGGGAACTGTTCCCGGATCCGGACGACGAGGCACGTTTCCGTGAGGCGCAGCTGGACGCGTTGCCGCCCGGTACCGCTGCCGCCGTGCGCGAGCTGGGCGAGTACGACTGGCGTTCGGCCGAGGCGCGCGAGAAGTACGGGCAGATCCGGGACCTGCTGGGCCGCGAAATGCTCGATGCCCGGTTCCAGGGCATGAAGCAGGCGATGGAAAACGCCGGGCCGCAGGACGTCGAGGCGATCAACCGGATGCTGGGTGACCTCAACGCGCTGCTGTCCGCGCACGCCGACGGCGCGAGTGACATCGACGAGCGGTTCGCCGAGTTCATGCGCCGCCACGGCGAGTTCTTCCCGGAGAATCCGCGTGACGTCGAGGAACTGATCGATGTGCTGGCCGCCCGGTCGGCGGCCGCGCAGCGGATGCTGAACTCGATGTCCGAGCAGCAGCGCGCCGAGCTGGCGGAGCTGGCACAGCAGGCGTTCGGCGATCCACGCCTCGCCCAGCAGCTGTCGGCACTGGATTCGCAGCTGCGCTCGTTGCGGCCGGGGGAGGACTGGACCTCCTCCGAGCGCTTCCGCGGCCAGGATCCGCTCGGCCTCGGGGAGGGCGCACAGGCGATGGCCGACCTGGCGGAGCTGGACGCACTGGCCGAGCAGCTGGGCCAGTCCTATCCCGGGGCCCGGCTGGAGGACATCGACCTCGAGGCGCTGGAACGGCAGCTCGGCCCGGATGCCGGGGTGGACGCCCGGCGGCTTTCGGAGCTGGAGCGTGAGCTGCGCCGGCAGGGGCTGTTCGAACGGGCCGCGGACGGCACGCTCCGGTTGTCGCCCAAGGCGTTGCGCCGGCTCGGTGAGACCGCGTTGTCGGACGTGGTCAACGCGCTGCGGGGCAAGACCGGTGATCGGGAGACCGAGTCGGCCGGCGCGGCAGGGGAGCCGACCGGAGCCACCCGGCTGTGGCGGTTCGGGGACATGCAGCCCTGGGACGTGCCACGCACGGTGCGCAACGCGGTGCTGCGCTCGGCCGCGGTCGGTTCGCCGGCGGTGCGCCTCGATGTCGAAGACGTCGAGGTGGTCGAGACCGAGCACCGGTCGCGGGCGGCGGTGGCGCTGCTGGTGGACACGTCCTGGTCGATGGTCCAGGAGGGCCGCTGGCTGCCGATGAAGCGCACCGCGCTGGCGTTGCACCAGCTGATCAGCACCCGGTTCCGCAACGATGCGCTGCAGCTGATCACCTTCGGCCGCTATGCGATGCCGGTGGAGCTGCCGGAGCTGGTGGGTCTGGAGGGCACCTGGGAACAGGGCACGAACGCCCACCACGCCCTGTTGCTGGCCGGCCGGCACCTGCGCCGCCATCCGGACGCCCAACCGGTCGTGCTGTTGGTCACCGACGGCGAGCCCACCGCGCACCTGGAACCCGACGGTGAGGCGGAGTTCTCGTATCCGCCCGAGCCGCGGACCCTCCACAAGACACTGTCCGAAGTGGACCGCGTGGCGAAGCTGGGCGCGGCGGTCACGGTGTTCCGCCTCGGCGACGATCCCCGCTTGGAGGCGTTCGTGGACCTGATCGCGCGTCGCGCCGGCGGCCGTGTGGTGGCGCCGGACCTGGACGGCCTCGGCGCCGCCGTGGTCGGCGACTACCTGCGCACCCGGAGGCGCTGAGCGCGGCACCCGGGCCGTGAAGGCCGCCCTCGAGGACCAGTTCCCCGAGGGCGGCCTTACGGCTGTTCCCGGGCCGCTCGAACGGCGGCATACCTCTCACCGGGTGGGAAAGCGAACGGACGTCACGCATACAGTCGGGGGTATGCAGACTTGGTCATCGGTGGCCGTGCCGCGGCTGCCCGGCACGCCCCGCCCTCTTCGGCTCCACGACTCCGCGACCGGGCAGGTGCGCCCGACAGCGCCGGGCCCGATCGCCCGGATGTACGTCTGCGGCATCACCCCCTACGACGCGACGCACCTCGGGCACGCGGCCACCTACCTCGCCTTCGACCTGGTCAACCGGGTGTGGCGGGACAACGGGCACGAGGTGCACTACGTGCAGAACGTGACCGACATCGACGATCCGCTGCTGGAGCGTGCCGAGCGCGACTCCGACGACTGGGTCGTGCTGGGCATGCGGGAGACCGCGCTGTTCCGCGAGGATATGGAGGCGCTGCGCGTGCTGCCGCCGCGCCAGTTCGTGAGCGTGGTGGCGGCGATCCCGGAGATCGTCGAGGTCGTCGCGAAGCTGCTGGCCAACGGCAGCGCCTATCGCGTGGACGATGCCGAGCATCCGGACATCTACTTCGACCACGCGGCGACCGGCCGGTTCGGCTACGAGTCGAACTACGACGAGGCGACGATGGCGAAGTTCTTCGCCGAGCGCGGCGGCGATCCCGACCGCCCGGGCAAGCGCCACCCGCTCGACGCGCTGCTGTGGCGTGCCGCGCGCGAGGGCGAGCCCTCGTGGGAGTCCGAGCTCGGCGCCGGACGTCCAGGCTGGCACATCGAGTGCAGTGCGATTTCGGTCAACCGGCTGGGCTTCGGGTTCGATCTGCAGGGCGGCGGTTCGGACCTGCGGTTCCCGCACCACGAGTTCAGCGCGGCGCACGCGGAGGCGGCCGCGGGAGACCACCCGTTCGCCCGGCACTACACACATGCCGGAATGATCGGGCTCGACGGGGAGAAGATGTCGAAGTCGCGCGGGAACCTGGTCTTCGTCTCGCGCCTGCGCGCCGACGGCGTCGACACCGCCGCCATCCGGCTGGGCCTTTTCGCCGGGCACTACCGCGAGGACCGGCCGTGGAGTGACACGGTGCTCGCCGAGGCGCAGGAGCGGCTGGCGCGCTGGCGTGAGGCGGCCGCACTGCCCGCGGGGCCGGACGCAGCCGACACCGTGACCCGGCTGCGCGACCACCTTTCCGACGACCTGGACACACCCAAGGCGCTCGCGGCCGTCGACGCCTGGGCGACCGCCGCACTGCGCCGCGACGGGACCGACGCCGCGGCGCCGGCTCTCATCCGCGACGCGGTGGACGCGCTCCTCGGCATCACGCTCTGACGGCAGGCCAGCCTGGCCGTATAACAGCCTATACGGCCAGGTTGTGGCCCACTGTCAGTTCCAGCTGGTCACCAACCCAGCGCTGGCGCAGCCACCGATCATGAGACGCCACGACGACCGCGCCCGGCGCGCTGTCCAAGGCTTCGGAGAGTTCGTCGGCCAGCGTCAGGGAAAGGTGGTTGGTCGGCTCGTCCAGCAACAGCACGTCCGGCGGTTCGGCGAGGAGTACGGCCAGCGCGAGCCGCCGGCGCTGCCCTGCGGACAGCTCACCTACCGGCCGGCCCTGCTCGCGAGGCGGAAGCAGGCCGAGTGCGGACAGCGGGGGTGCCGCGTCGCCGGCCGCCTCGCGGTACACCTCGTGCGCGCTGCGGCGGGGCCGTGCGAACGTGACATCCTGTTCCAGCAGCCCCACCCGGACACCGGGTCCGAAGTGGACGGTCCCGGCGGCCGGGTCGAGCCGTCCGGCGAGCACGGACAGCAGGGTGGACTTGCCCGCGCCGTTGCCGCCGGTCACCAGGAGCCGGGCGGCACGGTCCACGTCGAGCCGGTCGAGCGCGACCCGGCCCGGCACCCGCACGCCGCGAAGTGAGACCGCCGGCCCTTCGCCGGACGTGCTCGCGGTCAGCGTGGCCCGGAACCGCAGCGGAGTGGGTGGCTTGCGGACCTGCTCGCGCTCCAGCGCGTCCAGCCGCGCCTGGGCGTTGCGCACTCGCCGGGAAACCTGCTTCTGGACCCGCCCGCCCTTGCGGTCGTAGAGCGTCTTCGCCGGGTCCCGGGCCGGGCGGTTGTGCGCGACCCGCCGTGCGGTGACGTCGACCGACTCCTTCAGCTGTTTCAGCTCGTCCTGCTCCTCGGTGTAGCGCTGCTCCCATCGGGCCC
Organism: Amycolatopsis jiangsuensis; assembly: GCF_014204865.1. NCBI lineage: Bacteria > Bacillati > Actinomycetota > Actinomycetes > Pseudonocardiales > Pseudonocardiaceae > Amycolatopsis > Amycolatopsis jiangsuensis. The sequence goes on along the minus strand of NZ_JACHMG010000001.1, from coordinate 1,242,707 downwards.
GCTCGGCGCGTTTCTGCCCGAGGTAGCCGGTGTAGCCGCCGCCGTAGCGGGTGGCGCCACCGACGCGGCGGTCGGCGGGGACCGGCTCCAGGTCGACGATGTCCGTGCAGACGGCGTCGAGGAAGACCCGGTCGTGTGAGGCGAGCACGACGACCCCGGCCAGGTCGCCGAGGTGCCGTTCGAGGAACTCCATCGCCGGGTCGTCCAGATGGTTGGTCGGTTCGTCGAGCAGCAGCGTCCCCGGACGGCGGACCAGCAGTGCGGCGAGCCCGAGCCGGGAACGCTGGCCGCCGGACAGCGTCTCCAGCGTGCGGTCGCGGCGGACGCCCCCGAGCCCGAGACCGGTGAGCACGAGGTCCGCGCGCCGGTCCGCGTCCCACAGGTCGTGTGCCTGCGCCCATTCGAGGACCCGGCCGTATTCACTCAGCGCCGCGGGCTCGCCGGGATCGGTGGCGAGCACGCCGGCCAGCACGTCGAGCCGGGCCGCGGCGGTGCGGATCTCGGTCAGCGCGTCGTCGAGGACGTCGGCCACCGTGGCGGTCCCGGCGAACGGCAGTTCCTGGAACAGGAATCCGACGTCGTCGCCGCGCACGATCTCCCCGGAGCGGGGCACTTCGAGCCCGGCCAGCAGACGCAGCAGCGTGGACTTGCCGGCGCCGTTTTCGCCGACCAAACCGATCCGGCGGCCGGGAGGTGCGGTGAGCGAGACGCCGTCGAGCACGGTACGGGCGCCGTAGCCGAAAACGAGGTCGGTGGCTTGGAGGAAGGTATGCATACGTGATCACCGGGCCTGAACGGACATGCTGGCCCCGACGGGCACTGCCGCGCGGGAGCGGGGCTCGACCGCGCGAGGCCTCGGTACGGGGAGGGCTCGGCTCAGCTGTTCATGATGGCGCCCACGGTAGCCGGGGCACCCCGCGATCGGTCAACCGGTTATTTCGCCGGCCTCGCCGTCGCGCAGTCCGGCCGCGGCGCGGTCGGCCGCCGCTTCGCCGTCGGTGAGGAACGAGACGAGCGCGGCCAGTTGCCGCCGGTCGAACTTCGCCAGCTTCTCGCCGAGCCGGTGGGCCAGCGGGGCGTACAGGTCGGTCAGCTCGGCCATCCGCTCGGGCCGCGCGCGGACCCGCAACCTGCGCCGGTCGGCCGGATCGGGAACGCGCTCCACGAGCCGGGCCCGCTCCATCCGGTCGAGCATGCGGGTGAACGCGCCGGTGGTCAGCCCGAGCTGCCGGGCGAGCTCGGTGGGGGAGTCGGTGACGCCGCTGTGCACCAGCTGCAGGCAGTGCAGTTCGGTGGCGGTCACGCCGAGCCGGTCGGCCACCCCGGCATGAAACCGCACCACGGAACTGACGAACCGCGGCAGCGTCAGCGCGGCGGTGGTGGCGAGTTCTCGCTGGTGCGGCACGGGCGGATTCCTCGACAGGAGAGTGGCTGATGAGCGCAGTCGCTGCCTGAAGCAGTGACTGCCCGTGAGGTTAGCGAAGTGCCTTGACGTCGTACCAGGCGGTCCATCAATCTGAAAGGAACATTTCGAAAGATTTACTTCAAAAAGGGGTGGACGATGGCCGGACTGCCACCGCGCAAGCGGGTCGACGACGCTGAGCTGCTGCGTGCGCTGGCACATCCGCTGCGCTCGGCGCTGCTGCAGTACTTGATGGCCACCGGTGCGGCCACCGCGAGCGAATGCGCCGAGGCGGTCGGGTCCACGGCGTCCAACTGCAGCTGGCACCTGCGTCAGCTCGCGGGGCACGGGCTCGTCGAACGGGCCGACGCCGGCGACGGCCGGGAACGTCCGTGGCGTGCGCTGCAGGTCGGACTCGAACTCGGCGAACCGGGCGCCGATCCGGCGCTCACCGCGGCGCACCTGGCCGTGGTGGGCACGCAGCTGGGCGAGGAACAGGAACTGACCCAGCGTTATCTGGACACCGTCGAAGAACTCGATCCGGAGTGGCAGGCGGCAAGCGGCCTCGCGTCGTATTCGATGCGCGTGTCGGCGGCGGAGCTGGCGGAGTTGCAGCGGAAGATCGACGAGCTGGTGCGTCCGTACGTCAGCACGATCCGGACGGACGCCCCCGCCGACGCGCGCCCGGTGTACCTGGGGTTGCGTGCGTTCCGCCGGATCAGGCACGACGGGAAGCCGGCGTCGTGAGACGGCTTCTCGCGATTCCGGCCTTCTCGCGGCTGTGGGTGGCGGCGTTCTTCGGTGAGACCGCGGAGTGGATGCTCCAGGTCGCGTTGCCGGTGTACTTGTTCACCAGCACGGGTTCCGCGGTCACCACAGCGCTGAGCATCGTCCTCGGGCTGCTTCCGGCGGTGCTGCTCAGCCCGCTCGCCGGTGTGGCGGCCGACCGCTGGGACAGGCGGTTGCTGCTGGCCGTGGTGTGCCTGGGACAGGTCGTGACAGTTCTGCCGCTGCTGGCGCGGGGCTTGCCGGTCGCGGGGATCTACCTGGTGATGGCCGTGCAGGCGGGGCTCGCCTCGGTGTTCGAGCCGGCGCGGAACGCTCTGGTGCCGGAGCTGGTCGGCGTCGAGGACGTGACCACGGCGAACGGCCTGATGAGCGTCAACGGCAACGTCGCCCGGCTCGCCGGTGGCTGGGCCGGGGGAGTGCTGCTCGACCGGGGCGGCTTGGCCGAGGTCGTGCTGGGCTACCTCGCCGCACTCGCCGTCTCCGGGGCGCTGCTCGCGGTGCCGTTCCACGGCCGGCCGTCCCGAGCACCCCGGGCGCCGGCGGCCGGGCGCCGGACGGAGTGGCTGGCAGGCTTTCGGGAGCTGCGGCGTCAGCAGCTGCGGGTGCCGAGCATCTCGACGCTGCTGACGTCGGTCGCTCAGGGCATGTTTCTGGTGCTGTTCGTCATGTTCGTCTTGGACGTCCTGGCCGGCAGCGAGGCGGACGCCGGGTTGCTGCGCGGGGTACAGGCGATCGGCGGGCTCGTCGCGGGCTTCGCCGTGGCCGCGGTCGCGCGTCGGATCGCTCCGGTCGCATTGCAGGGATGGGGGCTGCTCACGATGGGTGTGCTGTCCGCTGTGATCTGGAACTTGCCGGTGGTCACCACGACGCTCGGTGTGTACGCGGGTCTGTTCATGGTGGCCGGCGCGCTCGTCGCCGTGACCGGCCTCGATGTGCTGCTGAACGTGCAGGCCGCGGCCCACGCGGCGGCCGGTCTGCTGTTGTTGGGGTGGTTCCGGCGTTCTTCCGCCACGGAAGTCGTTACGGTGGAGCAGTGCCGTCTCTCTTCGCCACCTCCGACCTCCACGTGACCCATGAGGGCAACGGGCCGCTCGTCGACCGGGTCGTGCCCGACGGACCGGACGACTGGTTGCTCGTCGCCGGGGACGTGGGGGAACGTGCGCCGGTCATCCGGGACACGCTCGCCACGCTCCGGGAGCGGTTCGCGAAAGTGGTCTGGGTGCCGGGCAACCACGAGCTGTGGACCACGCCGAAGGACGAATGCCAGCTGCGGGGCCAGGCCCGTTACGAGTTCCTGGTCGAGCAGTGCCGGGAGATCGGCGTGCTGACCCCCGAGGACGAGTTCCCCGTGTGGGACCACGGCCCTCATCCGCTCACCATCGCACCGCTGTTCGTGTTCTACGACTACAGCTGGCGGACTCCCGCGGCCGAGGGCAAGAGCCGCGAGGTGGCGCTGGAGCAGGCCCGCGAGGCCGGCGTGGTGTGCACCGACGAGTACTTCCTGCATCCGGACCCGTATCCGTCCCGGGCGGCCTGGTGCGAGGCGCGGCTGAAGGTCAGCCGGGACCGGCTGGACGCGATCCCGGCGAGCCACCGCACGATCCTGATGTCGCACTGGCCGCTGCACCGGCATCCGACGGCTCCGCTGTACTACCCGGAGTTCGCGCTCTGGTGCGGCACCACCGAGACCGAGGACTGGCACCTGCGCTACCGCGCCGACCTGGCGGTGTACGGGCACCTGCACATCCCGCGCACCACCTCGGCCGACGGCGTCCGCTTCGAGGAGGTCTCACTCGGCTACCCGCGGGAGTGGAGCCGCCGCGCCCGCGGCGCGGTGCCGGTCCGGAAGCTGCTCAGCGCTTGAACGGTGGCCTGGTGGGCATCCGCGACGCGACATCGAGCCGGCCGAGCTGGGCATCCGCGACGCGCACGACCACCTGGCTCTCGTGGCCGACTGCTCGAAAAGATCGCGGCCTGGGACGATGGCGACCCGGCCACCGCGGCGGCCCGGTGCTCCACCGGCGGCGGGCCGGGCACGCCGTAGCTGCTGAGCGGCTCTTCCGGAGCGGGGATCAGCGCAAGCCGAATCCGCCGCTGTCCGGGCCGGGGCGGCGCCGGCGCAGGTAGCGCTCGAACTCCGCGGCGATCTTGTCCCCGGAGACCTCCTCCATGGTGAAGTCGGTCTCCGCGTCGCCGCGTTCCTCGAGGCCGCGCACGTACTCGCTGATCTCCTCGTCCTCGTCGGCCATCTCGCTGACGGTCTGCTGCCACTCCTCGGCCTGCTCGGGCAGCGCACCTAGCGGGATTTCGACGTCGAGCACGTCCTCCAGCTTGTGCAGCAGCGCCAGCGTGGCCTTCGGCGACGGCGGGTGCGACACGTAGTGCGGCACCGCGGCCCAGACCGACACACACGGCACCCCGGCCTGCACGCAGTAGTCCTGCAGCACGCCCACGATGCCGGTCGGCCCCTGGTAGTTGTTCAGCTCGAGGTGGAACCGGCTCGCGGTCTCCTTGTCGTAGGCGGTCCCGGTGACCGGAACCGGCCGGGTGTGCGCGGTGTCGGCGAGCAGCGCGCCGAGCGCGACCACCGTTTCCACGTCCAGCTGCACCACGTGCTCGACCAGCTCCGCGCAGAAGGCGCGCCAGCGCATGTTCGGTTCGGGGCCCTGCACGAGTACGACGTCGCGGTCCAGTCCCTCCGGCCGGCACACCGACAGGCGGGTGGTGGGCCATTCCATCCGGCGGCTCACGCCGTCCACCAGCCGCACCGACGGGCGGCTCACCTGGAAGTCGTAGTACTCGTCCGGCTCCACCTCGGCCAGCGGGGTCGCGTCCCAGGTCAGCTGGAGGTGTTCGACGGCATGGCTGGCCGCGTCGCCGGCGTCGTTCCAGCCCTCGAAGGCGACGACCATGAGGGGACGGTTCGATTCCGGACGTTCACGATCCGGGTCGCCGGGTCGGGGGGTCTGCTCGACTGGGTCACTCACCTGACCAGCCTACGACCTCCCGCCCCTACGCTGCGCAGCGTGCCCGGCCGGGCGCGTCACCGTGCGGCCCGGTCCTGGACGGGTCCCGGTGCGGTGCCGGTGTGGCGCCGCTCACCCGGGTCCGCGTGGGACCCTGGAGCAGAACGGCCGTCGGGCCGCCGGGCCCCGGGAGAAGGAGAAACCGTGACTGCACCGTCCTCGCCGGACGGACTGGAGGCCGTCCTCTGGGACATGGACGGCACCCTCGTCGATTCCGAGAAGCTGTGGGACGTCGCGCTGTACGAGGCCGCCGAGATGCTCGGTGGGACGCTGTCCGAGCAGACCCGGCTGACGCTGGTCGGTTCGAACATGGACGCCACCGCGACCGTGCTGCTGGGGGAGACCGGCCGTCCGGTGACCGACCAGTCGGTGGCGGAGACCGGCGAGTGGATCCGCCGCCGGACCGCGGGCCTGTTCGACGGGGCGCTGCCGTGGCGGCCCGGTGCCCGCGAAGCGCTGGCGGCGGTCCGCGCCGCAGGGCTGCGGTCGGCGCTGGTCACCTCGACCGAACGAGCGCTCACCGAGCTGGCGCTCAACTCCATCGGCCGTGATTTCTTCGACGTCACGGTGTGCGGGGACGAGGTCGGTGGGGAGAACAAGCCGTTGCCGCGCCCGTACCGGCAGGCCGCCGAGCTGCTCGGCGTGCCGACGGCGCGCTGTGTGGCGGTCGAGGACTCGCCGCCGGGGGCCGAGGCGGCCGAACGAGCCGGGTGCGCGGTCCTGGTCGTCCCCAACGACGTCGACGTGCCGCCCGGTCCCCGGCGGGTGTTCCGCGAGTCGCTGGCCGGTGTGGACGTGCCCGCGCTGGCGGCGCTGCTGGCGCAGGTGTGACCTCGGCGGCTTCCGGGTCACCCGAGGCGGCGCGGGCGCGCGCGGGATGGAAGGATCGCTCTCCGTGAAGACCTTCGATGAGCTGTTCGCCGAGCTTGCCGAGCGCGCGCGTACCCGTCCGGACGGATCCGGCACCGTCGTCGCCCTCGACGACGGGGTGCACGCACAGGGCAAGAAGGTGCTCGAAGAGGCGGGCGAGGTGTGGATCGCCGCCGAGCACGAGTCCGACGACCGGCTCGCCGAGGAGATTTCGCAACTGCTGTACCGGGTTCAGGTGCTCATGCTCGGCCGGGGGATCTCGACCGAGGACGTGTACCGCTACCTCTGACGCGCATCCGTACCGGAGATCGAGGAGACAGCGAAATGCTGCGTGTTGCCGTGCCGAACAAGGGAGCCCTTTCCGCCGCCGCGGCGGAGATGCTCGCCGAGGCGGGCTACCGCAAGCGCCATGACGGCAAGGACCTGACCGTCCTCGATCCGGTCAACGAGGTCGAGTTCTTCTTCCTGCGGCCCAAGGACATCGCCATCTACGTCGGTTCCGGGGAACTGGACCTGGGCATCACCGGCCGCGATCTGGCCCTGGACTCGGGCGCCCCGGTGGAGGAGTTGCTCGCGCTGGGCTTCGGCGGCTCCACTTTCCGTTACGCCGCTCCCGTCGGCCGGGACTGGAAACCGGGAGATCTGCACGGCAAGCGGCTTGCCACGTCCTACCCGCGGCTGGTCCGCGACGACCTCGCCCGGCACGGCGTCGAGGCCGAGGTGATCCGCCTCGACGGCGCGGTGGAGATCTCCATCCAGCTCGGCGTGGCGGACGCGATCGCCGACGTGGTCGAGTCCGGCCGTTCGCTGCGTCAGCACAATCTGGTCGCTTTCGGTGATCCGATCTGCGTGTCCGAAGCGGTGCTGCTGCAGCGCGCAGGCAGCGGGCAGGACAAGGCGAAGGCCCAGCTGGCGGCGCGGCTGCGCGGGGTCGTGTTCGCGCAGCAGTACATGATGCTGGACTACGACTGCCCGCGGGAGCTGCTGGACGGCGCGATCGCGATCACGCCCGGTCTGGAGTCGCCGACGGTCGCGCCCCTGGCCGACGAGACCTGGGTCGCGGTGCGTGCGATGGTGCCGCGCAAGGAAGTCAACCGCATCATGGACGAACTGGCCGAAGCCGGCGCCAAAGCCATCCTGGCCTCCGACATCCGCTCCTGCCGCCTGTAGCCAGTCCCCAAGCCCCAGCAATCGTCTCTGCTGCGCTGGAACATCCATTGTGGACTACGGTTTCGGCCACGTCCCGCGGGATCGCGCCGGTTTCTGCACTGAGCGGTGTGCCCGGCCCCGGGCCGGTCACACCGGGAAGGAAACAACCGCTACCTTCTGCGTTTGGGCATCAGGTCGTAGAGCTTTTTGCGGGCGCCGTTGTCGTTGGCGTTGCGGGCGACCGCGACGTCGGAGATGAAGTCCTCGAACACGAACTCGTCGTCCGCGGGGACTTCGGTCGGGCCGGGGTTCTGCGCGAGGTAGCCGTCGAGTGTCTCGGCGATCTCGCGGAACGACACCGCCTGGATCGTCTCCGGTGCGTAGGTGGTGACCGGGACGCCGTTCGCCGCGGCTTCGTTCATGACCACGCCGAGGGGTACGTGCGACAGCATCGGCACGCCGAAGGAGAACATTTCCTGCAGTGCCGCGGCCGCATAGTGCGAGATCGGCCGGCGGTAGAGGCCGGGCACGATGCCGTACCAGGAGATCGGGCCGCGGCCGGTGGTCTGTTCCACGTATCGGACCTGGTCGGCCAGCAGCCGCAGGGCGCGGATGCTGGTCTTGTCCGGCTGGACCGGTACGAGGATGCCGTGTGAGGCGGCGAGCGCGTTGTTGGTGAGCACGTCGAGCGCCGGCGGGCAGTCGATCACCACGTGGTCGTAGTGCGCGAACTGGATGACCCGGGCCAGCTGCCAGCCGGGCACCCGGAACTGGTCGAGCCTGCGGATCAGGTCGAACATCCCGGGCGAGGTCGGCACCACGTCGAACGTGCCGCCGCGGCCGATGTTGCTGCGGGGGTGCGCGAGCGCCAGCTCCTCGACCGGTCCCTTCCACAGCTTCGTGAGCGCCTTGGCCAGGCTGGGGCCGTCGGCCGGGGTCTCGGGCAGGCCGAGCATCTCGGTGGTGGCGTGCCCTTGCGGGTCGAGGTCGATGAGCAGCACGCGCCGGCCTCGTTCGGCCAGGGCTGCGGCCGCGCCCACGCTCAGCGAGGTCTTGCCCACCCCGCCCTTCTGGTTGACCACCGAGGTGATCTGCATGCCGGAGCGCTCCTTGTCGGTCGTTCCGCGAAGGGTATCGGACCCGCGGGCCGGGGTGGGCTCATCCGCCCCCGGCCTGTCGCGGCCGGACGAGCAGTGCCTGCGCGCCGGTGCCGACGGGGCCGGCGCTGTCGTGCAACGTACTCGTCGCGGTGCCGATCCCGTGCGGCCCGACCAGGGTGACCGCGTCCAGCCCGATCCACTCGCCCGCGGGTGCCCGCCGCAGGTGCACGGTGAGTTCCGAGTTGATGAACCACCATTCCGTGGTGTCGAGGAAGTGCGACACCCCGTTGCCCGAGTCGGCGATCGCGAACAGCCGCTGCAGGCCGCTCGGCTCCTCGCCGTCGACGAGCGGGATTCGCTGCCGTCCCCACACCGCCGCCGGGCCGGGTGCCGAGACCGCGCCGCGCACCGAACGCCATTCGATGGCCTGCAGGTAGCCGCCCTGCCAGGTGTCCGGGAAGGTGGTGGCCGATCCGGCGGCGGCCGTGGGCAGCAACGGGCCGGCGTCGGTGGCGATGGCCGTGGTGTCCGAGGTCGCGATGCGCCACGCGGACGCGCGCGCGACCGGCCTGCCGTTCGCGGACAGCTCCGAATGCAGCAGCTCGACCGAACGTCCCGGCCGTTCGATCCAGGACCGCTGCTCGAGTTCGGCGACCGGTGCCGGGCCGAGGATCTCCACGGTGACGCGGGCGAACTGGGCGGGACGCGCGGCCTCGAGCCGTTCGAGGCCGCGCACGAGCAGCGCCGAGGGCGGGCCGAAGTGCTGCGCGCCCGGGTCCCACGGGCCGCTGGTGTGCTCGGTGGCCGCGTATCGCTCGCCGTCGAGGGGGACGTAGAAGGCGTCGGCCATCAGTCGGCCCGGTCCAGTGCCGTCTCGTCGCCCGGATCGGGCTCCGGCCAGCCCGGGTAGTCCGGTGGCGTGCCGCCGAACTCCGGGCAGTGCGCCTGGTGGTCGCACCAGGAGCACAGCTTGCTCTTGTTCGGCCGGAAATCGCCGCTCTTGCCGGCGCGCAGGATCGCCTGCCAGATCGCTTCGAGGGTGCGTTCGAAGCGCACCAGCTCGGCCTCGTCCGGGGTGTAGGCCAGCGACTGGCCGTCGGTGAGGTACATCAGCTTCAGCTGGCGCGGGACCACGCCACGCAGCCGCCACAGCACCACCGCGTAGAACTTCATCTGGAACATCGCCTTGGCCTCGCCGATCTCCCGCGGGGCGGCGCCGGTCTTGTAGTCCACGACCCGGATCTCGCCGGTGGGCGCCACGTCCACCCGGTCGATGTACCCGCGCAACCGCACCCCGGAGCCCAGCTCGATCTCGACGTGCAGCTCACAGGCCTCCGGCTCGAGCCGGCGCGGGTCCTCCAGCTCGAAGTAGGAGTCGAGCAGCTTCTCCGCGGACGCAAGCCACGCGGTGACTTCGGGTGTGCCGTTCCGGCCGGAACTGCCGGCCTGCTGGGAATCGTCGACCTGGCCGGGTTCGCTCTCCGCGAACAGCTCCGTCCATTCGGGACTCGTCTCCGACAGCTCGGCCCAGGTGGGCTCGAGCAGCTCCTTGGCGCGCGGGGCGACGCGTTCGGCCGCCGGCAGTGCGAAAAGCCGCTCGAGCACGGCGTGGACGAGCGTGCCGCGCAGCTGAGCCCGCGTGGGGACCTCCGGCAGCCGGTCGACCGCGCGGAACCGGTAGAGCAGCGGGCACTGCTTGAAGTCGCTCGCGCGGGACGGCGACAACGCGGGCCGCCTCCGGACAGGGGCGTCCGGGGGACTGGTGGCCGTAGCGGTATCGGGCATGGCCAGAGGGTAACGCCGGGCACCGACAGTTCCGCGCCCCCGACGCGCGGACGAGGCGAGTCGCCTCCCGGTCAAGGCCGGAATGCGGGAGTCGCGCGGGTTCACGCCCGGCACCGGAAGGCATCCTGCGCAAGTGACGGTCCGTGAAGGAAACTACGTCCGTCAAGGGAGCGGGGGTTTGCGGCCAGGAATTGCTTGCCGGAGTCTGGCCAGACGGGCTGGAGGTCTGCACCGCGGCTCGGCCGCACCGGGCCGCCCGGCAGCCAGACACTCGCGGCAGGCACGCGCTTCGGCTTGCTCGCCCACCAGGCAGCCGGCGGCCTCATGTCCGGCACCGCCGCCCACCGCACCACCAGGCCCACTGGCACGTCTAGTACACGCGCCTCTCGGCCGCGCCAGGCGCGGCCGCGCCCACTCCCGGCCGCACGGCCCACCCGACGCGTCGCTACCCCACACGACCGACGCCGGTGACCGGCCACGCGGCCGACACCACCCGTCGGCGCGGACGGGGTCACTCGGTTCCCACATGGGGGCCTCTACGCTGGTCGGCATGGCCGCGACCAGTCAGCCCGGTGCCGGGCCCTCCCGGCAGGCCGCCGGCGGGGACGGGGGGCTCCTGCTGTTCCGGGTCGGCGGGGTGCCGGTGCTGCTCGCCCCGTCCTGGTGGGTGGGCTCGCTGATCATCGTGGTGCTCTACGCGCCGCTGGTCGGGCGGCTGCTGCCGGACGTCTCCACACTCACCTCGTGGCTGCTCGCGGCCGCGTTCGCGGTGCTGCTCGGGCTGTCCGTGCTGGCGCACGAGCTGGGGCACTGCGTGGTCGCGCTGCGGCTCGGGATTCCGGTGCGGCGGTTGCGGTTGTTCCTGCTCGGTGGACTGTCCGAGGTCGCCCGCTCGCCGCGCCGGCCCGGGCAGGAAGGGCTGGTCGCCGCGGCGGGACCCGCTGTTTCCCTGCTGCTGGGCGGGTTCTGCGCGCTGCTGATGTTCGCCGTGCCGCCGGACGGCGCGGTCTGGCTGCTGGTCGCCGAATGCGCGGTGGCCAACCTCGCGGTCGGCGTGTTCAATCTGCTGCCCGGCCTGCCGCTGGACGGTGGACGGCTGGTGCGGGCCGGGGTCTGGGCGGCGACCGGGCTGCGGGCCAAGGGCACCCGGGCCGCGGTCGCGGGCGGCGCGCTCGTGGCGACCGCGCTGATCGTGTGGGCGCTGTGGGGACTGGCGACGCAGAGCCCGGACCGCTGGCTGCGGCTGGGCGTGTGCGTGGTCACCGCCTGGTTCGTGATCCTCGGTGCCCGATCCGAGCTGGCCGCCGAGGCCCGCCGGGGCTGGCCGCAGGGACTGCGGCTGGCCGAGCTGGTCCGCCCGGTGCTGCAGCTGCCCGCGGAAAGCCCGGTGTCCGACGCGCTGGCCGCCTCCGCCGGTCGTGGCGTGGTGCTGGTTCGGGCGGACGGGGTCGCCGCCGGCCTGCTGGACGAGCAGGCGGCCCAGCAGCTGGCGGGCACCAGCCCGCACGCGCCGGCCGAGCTGGCCGCGGAGCCGATCCGCGCGGAGACCGTGCTGCTGGCCTCGGAGCCGGGGGAGGAGATCGCCGAGCACGTGCGGGAGACACCGGCCTGGCAGTTCCTCGTGGTCGACGACGAGGGCAGGCCGGCCGGGGTGCTGCGGCGCGAGGACCTGCGGGCCGCGCTCGCCCGCGGCGGCCGCGCGCGCTGAGCCCGCACCCGGGCACCGGCCCGGCGGGACGACCTGCGAGGATTCCTCCCCGGTGTGTCCCGTGTGCGCAGTGGAGGAAGAAGTTGTCGGTCAGCGGACCGTTTCGTGCAGGTGACCGGGTTCAGCTGACGGATTCGAAAGGCCGGCACTACACCCTCACGCTCGCCGGCGGCGGGGAGTACCACACGCATCGCGGCGCGCTCGCGCACGACGACCTGATCGGCCGTCCGGAAGGTTCGGTGGTCACGTCCACCGGCGGCAGCAACTACCTCGCGTTGCGCCCGCTGCTGCCGGACTACGTGCTGTCGATGCCGCGCGGCGCCCAGGTGATCTACCCGAAGGACGCCGCGCAGATCGTGATGTGGGGCGACATCTTCCCGGGCGCGCGGGTCCTCGAAGCCGGCGCCGGTTCGGGTGCGCTGACCTGCTCGCTGCTGCGCGCGGTCGGTCCGGCCGGGCAGGTGTACTCCTACGAGATCCGGGACGACCACGCCGAACACGCCGAGCGGAACGTGGTGAAGTTCTTCGGCGACAAGCCGGCGAACTGGACCCTGACGGTCGCCGACCTGGCTTCGCACAGCGGGGAAGTGGACCGCGTCGTACTGGACATGCTGGCCCCGTGGGACCAGCTGCCGAACGTCGCCGAGCACCTGGTGCCGGGCGGGGTGCTGACGGTGTACGTCGCGACGGTCACGCAGCTGTCCCGGGTGACGGAATCGTTGCGGGAACAGCAGTGCTGGACCGAGCCGGAGTCGTGGGAGACGCTGATGCGGCCCTGGCACGTGGTCGGACTGGCCGTCCGTCCCGATCACCGGATGGTCGCGCACACGGCGTTCCTGCTGACCGCGCGCCGGCTGGCCAACGGCACGGTGTCCCCGCGGGTGTCACGCCGGCCCAGCAAGGGCAAGGGCTGACCGGATCCGGCTTTCCGCCGCGGGCGGTGGGTACGACCGGAGTCACTACAGCCGCGGTCAGTCCGACCGGGGAAGCTGCTGGGTCGCGCAGTGAATGCCGATCGCGCCGTGGGACACGTAGTAGTTCACGTAGCTTGGCAGGAACTTCTCGCTGTGGACTGCCCGGGGGATTGCGGTTGTCGTTGTCTCAGCAGCTCTCGGTCGCCAGCAGAGCGCCCTGCCGGTCGACCTCGATCCCGCGTCCTTCGCCGGTGACGGTCGCCTGGATCTGGGGCAGCTGCTCGCGTTCCAGGATCCGGCGCGCCACGAGCCCGTCCCGGTCGTGCTGCTGCTTGCCGGCCAAGCCAGGTAGGTCAGCTGAGGGGGATGCGCTTCGTCGGGTATGCGCCAGCCGGCCGACGGCTGCGCCGGTGTGGCTGCTCCCGTCTGGATCTGCGCATGGTCCACTTTCGACGGAGGCCTAATCCGCGAGGCACCACCGGCCGTTTTCGCGGCGTAGCGGGAACGCGGTGTCCTTGTGTCCTCCCTCGGCTTCCACGTGGACGGTCGCCGTGGCTTCGTCGCCGGACACCAGCGGCGGTGCGGCGAGCGTGACCCGCATCGGTCCGGTGGCATCCCACCGGCTCTGCAGACGCGCGAGCGCTTCCGCGGTCTGCGGACGGCAGGCGAGGGCGCCGAACTCCGTGGTGTCGGCGGCCGACATGGCGTGCACGAGAGCGTTCGCCACCACAGTGGTCGCCACGCGGTCCGCCTCCGGGGCCTGCGACGACGGGGTCGTCCGGGGCGCCGGAGGCGGTGGTGCCGGGGTGGCCGGTGGCCCGGACCCGGGAAGAGCGACGAGGAGCAGGCCGAGGAATCCGCCTGCCACGAGCGCGGCGAGAACGACGAGTGCCGCGACGAGCCCGCGGTTCACTAGTGGTCCGCGACGACCTTCCCGAGACACCAGGAGCCACCTCGCCGGTAGCCGGTCATCGTGCCGTCGGCGATGTTGCTCGCCTGGGTCACGTGGTATCGGACGGTGGCCTGGTCACCGCTTTCCTGCGGGCTGCCGGTGAGTTCGAAGTGGATCCCGGAGGGCAGGTTGCCGTCCGAGGGCTTCTGCCCCTTGGTGAGCTCGGTGCAGAGCATCGAGAAGATGCTGTCGCCGTCGGAGTCGTTGTACGCCTGGGCCGCCGCGGTGAACAGCTCGCCGGACGACGACTTCCCGCCCGGGGCGGCCTCGCCGTCGCCGGTGCCCGTGCCTGCCGACGGCGGCGCGCTGGACGCCCCGCCGCTGGGTTCGGTGAACCGCGGCACGCTCGAGGAAGCCGGCGCGGACGACGACGGCGGCGCGGCGGCGGTGTTGTCCTGCTGCGGGTCGTCGTCACCGGACAGGCCGATCACGAGCCCGACCGCGGCCCCGATCACCACCACGGCTCCGATCGCGACCCCGACGATGAGGCCGGTCTTTTTCTTCTTCGGCGGTTCCTGGCCGAATCCGCCGAAGCCGGGCCCACCGCCGGGCTGCCCGGGCTGTCCCGGCTGTCCGGGGTTGTTCGGGTCCCAGCCGCCCGGCTGGGGCTGCCCGCCCTGGTTCCATCCCTGCTGTCCGCCCTGCTCCCAGCCACCCGGCTGCGGCGCGCCCTGGTTCCACCCACCGGGCTGCTGCCCGCTCTGGTCCCACCCACCGGGCTGCGGACCGCCCTGGTTCCACCCGGGCTGCTGCGGCTGGTTCCAGCCGCCGGGCTGCGGCTGCCCGCCGGGCTGTCCCTGTCCCGGCGCGGGCTGCTGCCCGTAGGGATTCGGCTGCTGCGGCCCACCTGGGTTCCAGCCCCCGGGCTGCTGCGGCGGGTAGGTCATCTCGCTGCCCCCTGCTTTTCGTCATCGTCGTCCCCGGCCACCGTGGTGGTGGTCACGACGGATGCTAGCCAGCACTGCCGGTACCGGCACGGCCAGTCCGGACGCTGTCTGTTTCGCCCGGATTCCGGACCGGATCCGCGGGAGGTTCGCCGTGGTGACGCCGGGGTATTCGGCTGATGCCCGAGCAGTGCGGCGGAACACGCCGTGACGGTCACCCGCTGTGGGGTACCGAAACGGACGCTTGCGCCGTGGTCGCCGCCGTGCTGGGCGGGCGGGAAAAAAGCGACGCGCCGATCTTGTGATGCGGAAAGGCCTTTTCTTGTCGGTGATCGCCGGTACCGTGGAATGAAAAGCACTCCGAGGAGGTGCCCGATGCACCATGACCTTCCCGGAGGTCGGCGCGAGGAGGCCGACCCTTCAGCAACGAGCGGAGCTGGGCAGGCGAGCGACGAGCAGGCCCGCCAGATCCGTTTTCTCGAGGAAGAAGTGGCGCTGCTGCGCCGCAGGCTCACCGATTCACCGCGCCAGAACCGAGTACTCGAACAACGCCTCGCCGAGGCGACGGAGCGGGTGAATCAGCTCACCGAACGCAACACCAAACTGGTAGAAACCCTGCGTGAGGCCCGTGGCCAGCTGCTGGCCCTGCGTGAGGAGGTCGACCGGCTGGCGCAGCCGCCGAGCGGCTACGGGGTGTTCGTCGCCTCGTACGAGGACAACACGGTGGACGTCTACACCGCGGGCCGCAAGATGCGGGTTTCGGTGTCGCCGGCCGTGGAGCTCTCGTCGCTGCGCCGTGGCCAGGCGTTGCGACTCAACGAGGCGCTCACCGTCGTCGAGGGCGGGGATTTCGAGCGCACCGGCGAGGTGTGTGCTCTGCGTGAGGTGCTCACCCCGGACGTCGAGGACGGCAGTCCACGCGCGCTCGTGGTGGGGCACGCCGACGAGGAGCGGGTGGTGCTGCTGGCCGACCCACTCGCCGAGCAGGCCCTGAAACCCGGGGACTCCCTGCTCGTGGACTCCAAGGCGGGCTACGCCTACGAGCGGGTGCCGAAGGCCGAGGTCGAGGACCTCGTGCTGGAGGAGGTGCCGGACGTCCGCTACGAGGACATCGGTGGCCTGTCCCGGCAGATCGAGCAGATCCGCGACGCGGTGGAGCTGCCGTTCCTGCACGCGGAGCTGTACCAGGAGTACCAGCTGCGCCCGCCCAAGGGCGTGCTGCTCTACGGCCCGCCGGGCTGCGGGAAGACGCTCATCGCCAAGGCGGTGGCGAACTCGCTGGCCAAGAAGGTCGCCGGGGCCCGTGGGCAGAACGAGGACGGGAAGTCCTACTTCCTCAACATCAAGGGTCCGGAGCTGCTGAACAAGTTCGTCGGTGAGACCGAGCGGTCGATCCGGCTGATCTTCCAGCGGGCACGGGAGAAGGCCTCCGAGGGCACTCCGGTGATCGTGTTCTTCGACGAGATGGACTCGATCTTCCGCACGCGTGGTTCGGGCGTGTCCTCCGACGTGGAGACCACGATCGTGCCGCAGCTGCTCTCGGAGATCGACGGTGTCGAGGGCCTGGAGAACGTCATCGTCATCGGCGCCTCCAACCGGGAGGACATGATCGACCCGGCGATCCTGCGCCCGGGCCGGCTGGACGTGAAGATCAAGATCGAGCGGCCGGACGCGGAGGGCGCGAAGGACATCTTCTCCAAGTACCTGGCCGAAGGCCTGCCGATCCACGGTGACGACCTCACCGAGTTCGGCGGGGACCAGAAGGCCACGTTCGACGCGATGATCCAGCACACCGTCGAGCGGATGTACGAGGAGAGCGACGAGAACCGGTTCCTCGAGGTCACCTATGCCAACGGGGACAAGGAAGTCCTGTATTTCCGCGATTTCAACTCGGGCGCGATGATCCAGAACATCGTGGACCGGGCGAAGAAGTCCGCGATCAAGTCGGTGCTGGAGACCGGGCAGCCCGGTCTGCGCGTGCAGCACCTGCTGGACGCGATCGTGGACGAGTTCGCGGAGAACGAGGACCTGCCCAACACCACCAACCCGGACGACTGGGCCCGGATCTCCGGCAAGAAGGGTGAGCGGATCGTATACATCCGCACGCTCGTCACCGGCAAGAACCAGGAGTCGGGGCGGGCGATCGACACCGCCACGAACACCGGTCAGTACCTGTAAACGCGTTTCCTCGAGGGCTCGTCGGCAGCGGCCGGCGGGCCCTCGAGGCGCTTCTGTGAGGTAAGTCACTCAAGGACTTCGCTGGGTGACGGCCACGCCGGGGGGGAGTGGCCGGTTACCGGGCATCGAGCGTATAACGCTCTATACTGCGGCTCGTGAGTACTGACGACACCCGGCCACGACCGCCGGTCACCGAGGCCGACATTCTCGCCTGGCTGGAAACCACGGCCGCCGCCGTCCGCGCGGGAGAGCTCGGGGCACCCGACCTGATCGACCTGCTCGGCGAACTCCGCCGCGCCTCCGCCGCGTGCGCCGACGCCTCCGACTGGGCCCTGCTCGCCGCTCGCGAAGAGGGCGCGAGTCTCCGGCAGATCGCCCCGGTCTTCGGCAAAGGCTACGTCCGCGCCCCGGCCGCCCGCCTCGAGAAACTGCATCGCCAGGCACAGAACTCCGGCCAATGGCTCGCCATCCTCCGGCATCACCAAAGTGTATAACAACCTATACGGCTGGGGGCGGGTGGAAAGATCCCCCAATCACCAAAAAGCAAGCACCGACAGGGAGAAGCGATGCAGCGCATTGCGGTGGGGCTCGCCGCGCTCGGCCGTCCGGCGTACGTGAATCTGGGGCGGGAGCTGCCGGCGGACCGGGACGTTCCGGCGATGCGGGCGGCGACCCATGCGGTGCTCGACGACGCGTACGCGGCCGGGGTGCGCTGGGTGGACGTCGCGCGTTCTTACGGCCGGTCCGAGGAGTTTCTCGGTGACTGGCTCCGGGAACGTGGTCATCGAGACCTCACGGTGTCGAGCAAATGGGGTTATCGGTACGTCGGGCAGTGGCGGCTCGATGCCGACGTGCACGAGGTGAAAGAACACAGCCTGGCGCGCTTCCGGGAACAGTGGGCGCGGACGCGCGAACTCCTCGGTGCGCAGGTCCACCTGTACCAGGTGCATTCGCTCACTGTGGACAGTCCACTTTTCACTGATCCGCCGTTGCTCGACGCGCTGGCCGGACTGTCCGCCGACGGGATCGAGGTCGGGTTCTCGACTTCCGGCCCGGCGCAAGCGGACGCGGTGCGGAGGGCGTTCGAGCTGGAAGTGGCCGGACAGCCGGTCTTCTCCTCGGTGCAGTCCACGTGGAACGTGCTCGAGCCGTCCGTCGGGCCGGCGCTCGCCGAGGCGCATGAGGCGGGAAAACGCGTCCTGGTCAAGGAAACGCTGGCGAACGGTCGGCTCGCGGTGGAGGCGCCGGAGCCGGTGCGGCGGCTGGCCGCGGAGCACGGTGTCGGCCCGGATGCGATCGCAGTCGCCGCGGTGCTCGCGCAGGACTGGGCTTCCGTCGCGGTGCTCGGGCCGTCGAGTCCCACTCAGCTGGCGGCGAACCTGGCCGGGACGCGGGTGCCGCGTGCCGTGGTGGCCGGGCTCGGCGAGGTGGCGCAGGATCCGGCGGAGTACTGGGCGCAGCGATCCCACCTCCGGTGGAACTGAGCGGCTGCACTACTCTCGGCCGCATCGCGGGCCCGGGGGCGGCCCGGCCGCGGGAGTGTGCGGAGGGGTGGCAGGTGCGTCATCGGCAGGTGCCGGCGGTCGCCGTCCTCGTCGGGCTGGGGGCGCTGAATCTGGCCGGATGCGGGAACCGGCCGAACGATCTCGAGACCTACTACGACGATCCCTCGCCCTCCCCGGAGACGAGTGCCCCCGTGCAGCCTCCGGCACCCGCGCCGGTTTCCGTGCCCCCGTCGCCTTCGCGAGCCGCGGTCGATCCGCGGCCGGCCCTGCTGTCCGATGAGGACGTTGCCGAGGAGGGCGTGACCCCGGGCGCCGGGCAGGCGTCCGGGTGCCTGAGCGGGCTCGCGGCCGGGGAGCGGCGCTCGGCGAGCTGGCGGTATCCGAGCGGTTCGGTGCTGACCCACGAGGTGACCGCGTACGCGGATCGCCGCGGCGCGGACGTGGTTTCGGCCGCGGACTGTGCCGGTGAGGTGGTTGCGCTGCCGACTGCGCCGGGGGTCGCCGAGCAGCGGGTGTGGTGTGCGGATGCGACCTGTTCGGTGTTGCTGGCCAACGGGAACGTGGTCTCCGCGTTGAGCGTGGCGGCGAGTACGCCGGAGCGGGCGCAGGACGCGGCGAAGCGGTTGCTGCCGAAGCTCGCGGCGAAGCTGGCCGCGGTTCAGCCGTAGCGGCGGAACCATTCCCGGATGCCGGCGCGGCCGTCCGGGATGAAGGGGCTGGCCGGATCCTCGACCCAGGCGCGTAGCTGGTCGAGGGGCATCCAGCGGCCTTCGGCGATTTCTTCGGGCTGGTGCCGGATCGGTCCGTCCCAGTGGACTTCGAAGGCGAAGTTGTGGCAGTGCACGCTGCCTTCGTCGTAGATCTGGGTGAACAGTGGGGTGGGTTCCACTCCGTGGACGCCCAGTTCCTCGGCGAGCTCACGGCGGGCGCAGGCGGCCGGTGTCTCGCCGGCCGCGACGACGCCGCCCGCCCAGCAGTCCCAGGTGGACGGGAAGATGTCCTTGCCGGCGGTGCGCAGGTGAACGTAGACCGACCGGCCGTCGCCCGATCGGACCAGTACGACGCCGGCCGCGTGCCAGAGTCCCTCGGTGCGCACGCGGGAACGTGGTGCCGCGCCGATGTCGTGGCCGTCGCGGTCATAGCGGGCGACGAGTTCGTCACTGCCTGGCATGGGGGCATCGTCGCACGCGGTGAACCCGTAGGGTGGTGGGTATGCGGCGGATCATGGGAACCGAAGTCGAGTACGGCATCTCCGTGCCTGGGGACGCCACGGCGAATCCGGTGCTCACCTCGACCCAGGTGGTGCTGGCCTACGCGGCGGCGGCGGACATCCCCCGGGCGCGCCGGGCGCGCTGGGACTACGAGGTGGAGTCGCCGCTGCGCGACGCGCGCGGGTTCGACCTGACCGGTCCGGGCGGGCCGGGCAACGATCCGGACGTGGAGGATCTGGGGGCGGCGAACGTCATCCTCACCAACGGTGCCCGGCTGTACGTGGATCACGCGCATCCGGAGTACTCGGCGCCGGAGGTCACGAACGCGCGGGACGCGGTGATCTGGGACAAGGCCGGCGAGCGGGTGATGGAGGAGGCCGCGCTGAAGGCGGCCACCGTGCCGGGGCAGGCGCCGTTGCAGCTGTACAAGAACAACGTGGACGGCAAGGGTGCCAGTTACGGCACGCACGAGAACTACCTGATGGCGCGGTCGACGCCGTTCACCGCGGTGATCGGGGGGCTCACGCCGTTCTTCGCGTCGCGTCAGGTGGTGTGCGGGTCCGGCCGGGTGGGGATCGGGCAGCAGAGCGAGGAGGCGGGTTTCCAGCTCTCGCAGCGCGCGGACTACATCGAGGTCGAGGTCGGGCTGGAGACGACGCTCAAGCGCGGGATCATCAACACGCGCGACGAGCCGCACGCGGACGCGGACAAGTACCGGCGGCTGCACGTGATCGTCGGGGACGCGAACCTGGCGGAGTACTCGACGTATCTGAAGGTCGGGACGACGGCGCTGGTGCTGGACCTGATCGAGGCGGGTGTGCGGTTCGACGATCTGAAGCTGGAGGAGCCGGTGCGTGCGGTGCACCGGATCAGCCACGATCCGACGTTGAAGACGAAGGTCGAGCTGGCGAACGGGAAGAAGTTCACCGGTTTGGACCTGCAGTTCGCCTATCACGAGGTGGCGGCGGCGAATCTGGAGCGCACCGGCGCGGACGAGTCGTCGAAGGAGGTGCTGCGGGTCTGGGGTGAGGTGCTGGACGCGCTGGCGCGGGACCCGGCGGAGTGTGCGGATCGGCTGGACTGGCCGGCGAAGCTGCGGCTGCTGGAGGGGTACCGGGAGCGGGATCAGCTGGCCTGGGGTGCGCCGCGGTTGCGGCTGGTGGATCTGCAGTATTCGGATGTGCGGCTGGCGAAGGGGCTGTACAACCGGCTGGTCACCCGGGGTTCGATGAAGCGGCTGGTCACCGAAGACGAGGTGCGGGCGGCGGTGACCACGCCGCCGTCGGACACCCGGGCGTACTTCCGGGGCCGGGCGCTGGAGAAGTACGCGACGTCGATTGCGGCGGCGTCGTGGGATTCGGTGATTTTCGACGTGGGCCGGGAGTCGCTGGTGCGGATTCCGACGCTGGAGCCGCTGCGGGGGACGAAGGCGCACGTCGGGAAGTTGCTGGACGCTTCGGCGACGGCCGAGGAGCTGGTCGAGGCGATCACCGGTTCGGACTAGCCGAAACCGGCATTGTGGCGGGCGCGTGGGCACCGATTGTCCGGCCCGCTCGGTAGGCTTAGGGACAACGGCCACACCGGGAGGCGACATGGCGCAGGAGAAGATCGAGAAGCACGGTGGTGGGGACTCCGACGAGGAGTCCGAGGCGACCGGAGCGGCGGGCCAGGAGCGGCGCGAGCAGCTCGGCGAGGATGTGGACACGATCCTCGACGAGATCGACGACGTGCTGGAGGAGAACGCCGAGGACTTCGTCCGCGCCTACGTGCAGAAGGGCGGCGAGTAGCCGTTCGTCCGTGGTGCCGGTCCCGGAGCGGGGCCGGTGCCGCGGGGTGCACGGGGTGGCAGGCTAGCCCGGTGCTGGGGGCGTCCTGGCGGACGTGGCCGGCACCGGACACGGGAGAGATGGGAACCAAGAGCACGTATGGACAACACCTCCGCTGGGGCGGGTTTTTCGGGGACCGGCCTGCCGTCGGCTTATTTCTCGCCGGCTTCGTCGTCGTTCGCGGATTTCCTGCGGGTGGCCGCACCCGATCTGCTGCCGGCGCGGCGGGTGCCGGCTGACGCGGGTCTGGACGTACCGCACGGCACCACGATCGTCGCGCTGACCTTCGCCGGTGGGGTGCTGATCGCGGGTGACCGGCGGGCGACGTCGGGGAACCTGATCGCGAGCCGGGACATCGAGAAGGTGCACGTCACCGACGAGTACTCGGCGGTGGGTATCGCCGGGACGGCGGGGCTGGCCGTGGAGATGGTCCGGTTGTACGCGGTGGAGCTGGCGCACTACGAGAAGATCGAGGGTGTGTCGCTGTCGCTGGACGGCAAGACGAACAAGCTGGCCGGGATGGTGAAGGCCAACCTGGAGATGGCGATGGCGGGGCTGGCCGTGGTGCCGCTGTTCGTGGGGTACGACCTGGAGGCCGAGGACGCGAAGCACGCCGGCCGGATCGTGTCGTACGACCCGGCGGGTGGCCGGTACGAGGAGAACGCGGGCTACGCGGGGGTCGGTTCGGGTTCGCTGTTCGCGAAGTCGGCGCTGAAGAAGCTGTACGACCCGGATGCGGACGAGGAAGCGGCGGTGCGGACCGCGGTGGAGGCGTTGTACGACGCGGCGGACGACGACACCGCGAGTGGTGGTCCGGACCTGGTGCGGCGGATCTTTCCGAACGTCATCACGATCACCGCGGAACAGGGTGCGGTGCAGCTGCCCGCGGAGCGGACCGGGGCGGTGGCGGAGGCGGTCGTGGCCGGCCGGGCCGAGCGCACGCACCACCGGCCGAGCTGAGTCCGCCGATGTTCCTGCACGCTGACCATTCGAGCGCCGGTACGCCGGAGAACGTGGAGCCGACACCGTGACGATGCCGTTGTATGCCTCTCCCGAGCAGTTGATGCGGGAGCGTTCCGAGCTGGCGCGGAAGGGGATTTCGCGCGGCCGGAGCGTGGTGGTGCTGAAGTACGCCGGCGGGGTGCTGTTCGTGGCGGAGAATCCGTCGGCGACGTTGCACAAGGTGTCGGAGATCTACGACCGGATCGGGTTCGCCGCGGTGGGCCGGTACTCGGAGTTCGAGAACCTGCGGGTGGCGGGGATCCGGCATGCGGATCTGAAGGGCTACCAGTACGACCGGCGGGATGTGAGTGCGCGGGCGCTGGCGAACGCGTACGCGGCGTCGCTGGGCAGTATCTTCACCGAGCAGCTGAAGCCGTTCGAGGTGGAGGTGTGCGTGGCCGAGGTGGGGGCGACCTCGGCCGAGGACCAGCTGTACCGGTTGACGTTCGACGGCTCGATCTTCGACGAGTCGCCGTTCGTGGTGATGGGTGGCCAGACCGAGCCGATCAGTACGAAGCTGAAGGACGTGGTGGATCCGGAGCACGATCTGCGTACCGCGCTGGCCACGGCGATCGAGGGTCTGCGGGCGACTTCGACCTCGTCGTCGACCTCGTCGTCGAACGGCAACGGTGCGGCGGCGGAGGCGGATCAGATCAAGCTGGAGGTGGCGGTCCTGGACCGGGCTCGGCCGAGGCGGTCGTTCCGCCGGTTGTCCGGTGCGGCGCTGGACGCGTTGCTGCCGGAGCCGAAGGAGGGCGCGTCCGGTGGCGAGGAGAAGCCCGGTAAGGACGACAAGGGGTCGTCGGGGGGCGCTGCCGAGAAGGAGTGAGCTTGTGTGGTGGCGGGGCCGTCCGGTTTTTCGGGCGGCCCCGCCGTCGTGTGGGGCCGGAGTGTGGGGCGAGGCTTCGGACCCGGTGGCCGGGGCTGCGGGGCCTTACCTGCGGAGCCAGTCGCCGAGTAAGACCAGTGACGTAGTGGCGGGTGGGACGGCGCGGGGCCGTGGTGGTCGCGCACCAGCCCGACGGTGCCGGCATCCCAGTGGGTGAGCGCGCGGTGTTCGTGCCGGACGGCTTTCGGGTGCCAGCGTGGGTGAGCTGTTCGAGGGTCCATTCGCGTTGGCGGGTGAGGAACTCGGCCACTTCCGAGCCCGCCGAGGGAGTGCCCGAGGATCAGGTCCGTGCTGCCGGGTCGGGTTTCAGTCCGATCCGGCGTTGAGGGCGCTGATGCGGCGGCGCAGGAAAGTGCGTTCCGGTTCGGTGCCCGCGGAATCCAGGGCGTGGCGGTAGGCCTCGGCGGCTTCGGTGTGGCGGTCCAGGCGCTCGAGCAGGTCTGCCCTGGCGACGGTGTACGGGTGGTAGTCGCGGAAGAGGGGTTCGCCGGCCAGGTCGTCGAGGAGGGCCAGTCCTGCGGCGGGCCCGTCGCGCATGGCCACCGCGGCCGCTCGGTTGAGTGCCACCACCGGTGTCGGCGTCAGGGCGGTGAGGACGTCGTAGAGCGCGACGACGCGGGCCCAGTCGGTGTGGGTGACGCTGGGGGCTTCGTCATGGAGCGCGGCGATGGTGGCTTGGACGGTGTACGGGCCGGCCGGGCCGGCGGTGACCGCCGACCGCAGGAGGGCGCGGCCTTCGGCGATCAGGTCCTGGTCCCAGCGGGTGCGGTCCTGGTCCTCCAGCAGGACCGGAACGCCGTCGGGGCCGGTGCGGGCGCGGTGGCGGGCGTGTACGAGCAGCAGTAGCGCCGTGAGGCCGGCGGTTTCGCGTTCGCCCGGCAGGAACCTGTGCAGAATGCGGGCGAGCCGGATGGCTTCCTCTGCGAGGTCCAGGCGTTGCAGGTGCGGGCCGGAGCTGGCCGCGTAGCCCTCGGTGAAGATCGAGTACAGCACCTGCAGCACGCCGGGCAGCCGTTCGGCGAGTTCGTCGCCGCCGGGGACGCGGAACGGGATGCGGGCGACGCGGATCCGGTTCTTGGCCCGGACGATGCGTTTCGCCATGGTCGCGGTGGGGACGAGGGACGCGCGGGCCACTTCGGGGGTGGTGAGCCCGGAGAGACAGCGAAGGGTGAGCGCCAGGCGGTCCTCCGCGGCGAGGGCGGGATGGGCGCAGGTGAAGAACAGCTGGAGACGCTCGTCGGGCAGTTCGCCGCGGATGGGTGCCGCGGCGCCGGACCGGTCGAGTTCGGCTTGCAGGAGCGCCAGTTTCGCCGCGTAGGCCTGGTCGCGGCGGAGCCGGTCGACGGCTTTGCGGCGGGCCGTGGTCATCAGCCAGGCGCCCGGATTGGGCGGGACGCCGTCGGCGGGCCATCGCACGAGGGCGGTCTCGATGGCTTCGGCGGCGGCTTCCTCGGCGAGGTCGAGGTCGCCGAACCGGCGGGTGAGGGCGGCGAGCAGGCGGCCGTGCTCCTCGCGGAACACGGCCGCCGTGGACGCGTGCGCGTCCGGTCCGGACATCAGCCGGGGAATTCGGCGATCGGCCGGACCACGACCGCACCGTCGCGGGC
This sequence comes from Amycolatopsis jiangsuensis, assembly GCF_014204865.1. NCBI lineage: Bacteria > Bacillati > Actinomycetota > Actinomycetes > Pseudonocardiales > Pseudonocardiaceae > Amycolatopsis > Amycolatopsis jiangsuensis. The sequence continues at coordinate 1,217,910 of NZ_JACHMG010000001.1, read as the reverse complement.
GCCAGGACAGCGGGCGGCCCAGTCGAGCGCGGCGTCGAGGTCGGGCACGTCCAGGACGTAGAACCCGCCGAGCAGTTCGCGGGTTTCGGCGAACGGGCCGTCGGTGGTGATCGAGCGCTGCCCGTCCGCGCCTATCTTGACCGTGGTGGCGGTGACGAGGTCGGCGAGGGATTCCCCGGTGACGTACACGCCGGCGTCGCGGACTTCCTTCTCGTAGGCCATCCAGTCGGCCGGTTCGCAGCCGGCCGGGCTGCCGTTGTCCTCGAGCGCGGAGGCGTGGATCAGCAGCAGGTATTTCATGTCAGGCTCCTTGTCCGGTGGTGCCGCCCGGGTGGCCGCACGTACCTGCTACGAACGGCGGCCGCCCGGATGGACAGGCCCTGGCGAAAAGTTTTCCGCCAGGGTGCGCTCATCCGGACGGGTCGGGGTTGCGGTAGATGGTGAGCGCACTCGGGCGGGAACGGAAGTGGAACTCCCGCCCCAGCGGGCCCACCTCGCCGTCGGTGGCGACCCGGCGATGGCCGTCGCGCAGCCGGATGTGCAGCTCCGGCAGGTCGTGCTGCTGGTAGACGTGGCTGGCGTGCAGGCTGTTGGTGATCATCGCGAGGAGGAACCGGGCCCGTGAGTAGGGCAGGTCGGCACGCAGGTACCGGACGTCGAGCAGGCCGGTGTCGAGCGCGGGCCGCCGGGACGGGGCGAAGCCCTTGGGTGAGTAGGTGCCGTTGCCGACGAACAGCAGCCAGATCTGTGCCTCGGCGCCGTCGAGCTCCACGCGCAGCGGTTTGGCCCGGCGCAGGACCCGGGCGAGCGCGAGCGCGGCGGCCGGCCACTTCGGATGCTTTTCCTGGAGTTTTTCCCGCAACCGCACCATTTCCGGATAGCCGCCGAGACTCGCGGTGTTGACGAACCAGCGGTGCGCGGGTCCGTCGGCGCCGCTGATCTCGACCTCGCCGAGATCGATCCCGACGGCGTGGCCGCCTTCGGTGGCCGCGTCCGCGTCGGGCATCGAGCGGACCCCGACGTCGCGGGCGAAGTGGTTGAGCGTGCCGGTGGGGATGAGTGCGAGCGGGAGCCCGCGTTCGGCGGCGACCGAGGCGACCGAGGCCACGGTGCCGTCGCCGCCGGCCACGCCGAGCGCCCGCACGGTGCCGCGCGCGTCGATCTCGTCGGCGAGCTGCTCGCGCAGGTCACGGTCGGAGTCCGGGTACTGCAGGGTCGCCTTGGGCCAGGCGTAGCGGACGTCCTCGGTCGGATCCTGCCCGTTGACCCCGGAATGCGGGTTGACCAGCGCGAGCATGTCCTCGCCGTCGACCATCAGCGGCGCCTGCGCCTGGTGCGCGGTACGCGCCCGCAGATCCGGGTGCAGGGGCCACCAGTGCCGGGTGAGCGCGGCCGCGCCGGCACCGATCGCCAGTCCGGCACCGACATCACTGGGCCAGTGCACCCCGGTGTGCACGCGGGAGTAGGCCACGAGCCCGGCCAGCGGCGCGAGCGCGAGCCCGGCGCGGGGCGACTCCATCGCGACCGCCGTCGCGAACGCGGCCGCCGAGGCGGCGTGCCCGGACGGGAACGACGACGAACTGGGCCGGCGGCGCAGCCTGCGGTGCTCGGGCACCTCGTCCTCGGCCGGGCGGCGGCGGGGGAGCAGCGGTTTGCCCACCAGGTTCGCCGCGGCGCTCGCACCGGCGATCGCCGCGGCCCCGCGCAGCGCCGCGCGTCGCGTGGGTCCCTTCCGGACGGCGAGGACCGCCGCCACGCCCCACCAGAGCCGGGATTTGTCCGCACTGCGGGACACCAGCGACAGGACGTCGTCGGCGCGGGTCCGCGGCAGCGCCGCGCTGCGCCGGACGAGCGCGCGGTCACCGTCTCCCACCTGGCGAAAAGCCTCGCCGAGACGGGACAACGCGGTCGCGCGATCCCGCCGTACGAACGGGTTCCGGCCGCCCGCGGCGACCGGTTTGTGGCACTTTCTCACCCAACGCAACGTACCGACCGCGTGTCGACGCCCGAACGGCGCACCGGCGGAGGGGGCGCAGCGCCTACTCTGGGGACATGCAGCGGCGGATCTTTGGCATCGAGACCGAGTTCGGGGTCACGTGCACCTTCCACGGTCAGCGCAGGCTCTCCCCGGACGAGGTCGCGCGCTACCTGTTCCGGCGGGTCGTCTCGTGGGGACGCTCGTCGAACGTGTTCCTCTCCAACGGCTCGAGGCTCTACCTCGACGTGGGCTCGCACCCGGAGTACGCGACCGCGGAATGCGACGACCTGACCCAGCTGGTCACGCACGACAAGGCCGGTGAGCGGATCCTGGAGGACCTGCTCACCGACGCCGAGCGCCGGCTCGCCGACGAGGGCATCGGCGGCGACATCTTCCTGTTCAAGAACAACACCGACTCCGCGGGCAACTCCTACGGCTGCCACGAGAACTACCTGGTCACCCGGGCCGGGGAGTTCTCCCGGATCGCCGACGTGCTGCTGCCGTTCCTGGTCACCCGCCAGCTGATCTGCGGGGCGGGCAAGGTGCTGCAGACCCCGCGCGGCGCGGTGTACTGCCTGTCCCAGCGGGCCGAGCACATCTGGGAGGGTGTCTCCAGCGCCACCACCCGCTCGCGGCCGATCATCAACACCCGCGACGAGCCGCACGCGGACGCCGAGCGCTACCGCAGGCTGCACGTGATCGTCGGCGACTCAAACATGGCCGAGCCGACCACCATGTTGAAGATCGGCTCGGCGAACCTGGTGCTGGAGATGATCGAGGCCGGGGTGCAGTTCCGCGATTTCACCCTGGACAACCCGATCCGCGCGATCCGCGAGATCAGCCACGACCTCACCGGCCGCCGCCAGGTCCGCCTGGCCGGCGGGCGGGAAGCCTCCGCGCTGGACATCCAGCGGGAATACCACGCCCGTGCCGTGCAGCATCTCAAGGAGAACGGCTCGACCCCGGCCAACGAGCGGGTGGTGGAGCTGTGGGGCCGCGCGCTGGAGGCGGTCGAACGGCAGGACTTCAGCACCATCGACACCGAGATCGACTGGGCGATCAAGCACCGCCTGGTGGAGCGCTACCGTTCCAAGCACGATCTGGACCTGTCCAGCCCGCGGGTGGCGCAGCTCGACCTCGCCTACCACGACATCCGCCGCGGCCGCGGCGTGTTCGACCTGTTGCAGCGCAAGGGCCTGGTCAAGCGGGTGACCGACGACGGCGAGATCGAGGCCGCGAAGGACACCCCGCCGCAGACCACCCGGGCGAAGCTGCGCGGCGACTTCATCGCCGCGGCGCAGGCCGCCGGGCGGGACTTCACCGTGGACTGGGTACACCTGAAGCTGAACGACCAGGCCCAGCGCACCGTGCTGTGCAAGGACCCGTTCCGGGCCGTGGACGAACGCGTGGAGCGGCTGATCAGCTCGCTGTGACCGACGAAAGTCGGCGGGGCGATGCGGCAGGATCGGCACATGCGTCCGTTGCGGGTGGTGCTCGTCCTGTTCGCGGTGCTGTCGGTGGCCCTGACCGGGGTCGCCGCGGCGACCGGCCTTCCGTCCTGGCGGCTCACGCCCACCGGCGTGCAGGCGCAGCTGCGTGGCCTGTCGGCGGTGAGCGCGCGGGTCGCGTGGGCGAGCGGCACCGAGGGCACCGTGCTGCGCACCGTCGACGGCGGACGCAGCTGGGCCTCGGTCGGTCCGCCCAGCACCGGTGAGCTGGAGTTCCGCGACATCGAGGCGTTCGGCGCCGGTCGTGCGGTGGTGCTCTCGATCGGGCCGGGCGGCGATTCCCGGATCTACCGCACCGATGACGCCGGCGCGCACTGGCGCCAGACCTTCACCAATCCGGACCCGGCCGCGTTTTACGACTGCCTCGCCTTCTTCGATCCGTGGCGCGGCCTCGCGATGAGCGATCCGGTCGACGGCCGGTTCCGCATGCAGACGACCTCTGACGGTGGCCGCAGCTGGCGGCAGCTTCCCGGCAGCGCGTTCCCGCCCGCGCTGCCGGCGGAAGCCGGGTTCGCCGCGAGCGGCCAATGCGTGAGCACTTCGGGTCCGTTCGACGCGTGGCTGGCCACCGGCGGTGGTGTACGGGCGCGGGTGCTGCATTCGGGCGACGGCGGACGGCACTGGATCGCCGCGGACACCCCGTTGCCGAGCAGCGCGTCCGCCGGGGTGTTCGCCGTGGCGTTCCGGACCCCGCGGCAGGGCGTCGCGATCGGCGGCGACTACGCCACCCCGGACGCACCCGGCCCGGCCGTGGCGCTCAGCGGTGACCGCGGCCGTAGCTGGCACACCCCACCGCGCTACCCGGCCGGATACCGCTCCGGCCTCGCCTGGCGCGGCGGCACCGTCTTCGCCGTCGGCCCGGGCGGCAGCGATTTCAGCCGCGACGGCGGCCGCAGCTGGACGCAGTTCGATTCCGGCAGCTTCGACACGGTCGACTGCACCGGCACCGGTGCTTGCTGGGCGAGCGGCGTCGACGGCAGGCTCGCCCGGCTCGCCTTCTGACCGTCCCTTGGCGCGACGTCAGCGTTCCTGGCCGGTCGGGCGCACCACGATCTCGTTGACGTCCACCGAGGCCGGCTGGTCGAGCGCGTAGAGCACGGCGCGCGCGAGGTCGCCGGCCGCCAGCTTCGGCTTCGCCCGCATCTCGCGGGTGATCATTTCGGTGTCCACGATGCCAGGGTTCACCAGCGTCACCCGCACGCCGGTGCCCACCGCCTCCTCGCGGATCGCCCCGGCCATCCCGGTGACCGCCCACTTCGTCGCCGAGTACAGGCTCGCGCGGCGGATGTGGCGGCCCGCGACCGAACCCGTCAGCACCAGGTGCCCGCCGGTGCGAGCCAGCTCGGGCAGCGCCGCCCTGGCGGTGATCGCCGCGCCGTAGACGTTCGTCAGGACCATGTCACGCCAGCGCTCGGGATCCTCGCCCTCGGTGCCGAAGAACGACGTCCCGAGCATCGAGCCGGCGTTGGCGAACACGGCGTCGAGGCGGCCGAACTTCTCCACCGTGGCCGCCACGGCGCCGGAGATCGCCGCCCAGTCCGCCACGTCCGCGCCCAGCGCCAGCGCACGGTCGGTGCCCAGCTCGGTGGCCAGCGCGGACACCGACTCCGCGCGGCGGGACACCAGCGCCACCCGGAAACCCGACCCGGCCGCCAGCCGCGCGGTCGCCTCGCCGATCCCGCGGGAGGCACCGGTCACCAGAAGAACTCGATCAGTCATACCGCCAAGGCTAGGCCCGTTCCGACGCGCGTATCCCGGACCTCACGATCGTGCCCGGGCGTGCGAGCTACAGTCGTCAGGTGTCCACCGCACGCGCCGAACGGCTGGTCAACCTCGTGCTGGCCCTGTTGTCCACCCGGCAGTACCTCACCGCCGAGCGGATCCGCGGAATCGTGCCCGGATACGCGGACGCGGCCAGCGACGACGCCTTCCTGCGCACGTTCGAACGCGACAAGACCGAGTTGCGGGAGCTGGGCATCCCGCTGGAGACCGGCCGCACCTCCGCCTTCGACCCGGTCGAGGGCTACCGCATCGCCCGCCGGGACTACGAGCTGGGTGAAATCGACCTGGCCCCCGACGAAGCCGCGGCTGTCGGGCTCGCCGTGCGGCTGTGGGATTCACCCGAGCTGACCGGACAGGCCCAGGGCGCGCTGGTGAAACTGCGCGCGGCCGGCGTCGAGGTCGACGACCAGGCCCCGACCGTGATCGAACCGCGGGTCCGCGCCGAACCCGCGTTCGGGCCGATGCTCGCCGCGGTGCAGGCCGGGCAGGCGGTGCGGTTCGAGTACCGCCGCAGCGGCTCCCCGGAGCGGCGCATCCGCACCCTCGAGCCCTGGGGCGTGGTGTCCTGGCGGGCCCGCTGGTACGTGGTCGGGCACGACCGTGACCGCGACGCCACCCGCTGCTTCCGGCTCTCCCGCGTCACCGGCCGCGTCACCCCGTTCGGCCCGGCAGGCGCGGTCAGCCGCCCGGACGGGATCAACCTGCTGCAGCTGGTGTCGGTCACCGGCGGCGACGAACCGTCCCCGGTCACCACGGCCCGGCTGTGGGTGGCCGACGGCCGGGCCGCCGGGGTGCGCCGCCGCGGCGAGATCGTCGGCCGGGACGTCGCGGGCGGCGAGGAAGGCGACGTGGTCGAGCTGGGCCTGTCCTTCCCCGAATCGGCCGCGGACTGGCTCGCCGCGCAGGGCCCCGACGTGCTCGTGCTGGAGCCGGACGTGCTGGCCAAAGCCGTGCTGCACCGCCAGGAGGCCGTGCTCGCCCGCGCCGAGCGGGGGAGCGGCCGGTGAGCGGCTCCGGGGAGCGGATGCCCCGCCTGCTGGCCTTGGTGCCCTACCTGCTGGCCCGCCCCGGGATCCGGATCGACGAGGCGGCGCAGGACTTCGACGTGACGCCCCGGCAGCTGCGCAAGGACCTCGAGCTGCTGTGGATGTGCGGGCTGCCCGGCTACGGCCCTGGCGACCTGATCGACCTGTCCTTCGAGGGCGACACCATCGTCGTCACCCACGACGCCGGGATGAACCGCCCGCTGCGGCTGACCGGGAGCGAGGCCACCGCGCTGCTGGTCGCGCTGCGCGCGCTCGCTGAAACCCCGGGCGTCGCCGACGGTGACGCGGTGCGCAGGGCCACCGCCAAGATCGAGGACGCGGCCGGGCAGGCCCGCCCGGCCGGCGTCGTGGTCGGCGGCGGGGTCCGCGAAGGCGCCCGCGCCGCCCGCACCCGGGAAACCGTCGCCGGTGCCCTGCAGGAAAGCCGTGCCCTGCGGATGCGCTACTACACCGCGTCCAAGGACCAGATCACCGAACGCACGGTCGACCCGATGCGGCTGGTCATCGTGCAGGCCGTCGGCTACCTCGAAGCCTGGTGCCGCCGGGCCGAGGACGTTCGGCTGTTCCGGCTCGACCGGATCGACGGGCTGACCGTGCTGGACGAGCCCGCCGCGCCCCCCGCCCACGCCCGGCGCAGCGACCTGTCCGACGGCGTGTTCTCCGCCCGTCCCGATCAGCGGGTCGCGCACCTGGTCCTCGACCCCGACGCACGCTGGGTCGCCGAGTACTACCCGTGCGAGGAGCTGGCCGAGCTCGACGGCGGACGGCTGCGCATCGGCATGCGCTACAGCGACGAGCCCTGGATGGTGCGGCTGGTGCTCAGCCTCGGCGGCGAAGCGCTGGTGGAAAGCCCGCGGGAGCTCGCCGACGCGGTCCACCGCCGGGCCGCCGCCGCGGTGGCGCGAGCCCGTCACCTCACGTCCACCTCCGACCGTTAAGGTGACGCCGTGCCGTACCTGCCGACCGTCGTGCTGCTCGCCGCGGGCCTGCTGCTGCTGGTCATGCTCCTCGTACGGACATTCAGAGTCTTGCGCCGCCTCCGTCACACGGTGAGCATGGTGAACACGGTCACCCAGGACCGGACCGGGCTTCTCCGCGCCCGCTCCGCGGCCCTGCGGCTGGCCGTGGCACAACGCCGCGGAGCGCCGCGCACCCAGTACCATCGGGATTGACCCCAGAGAAGGAGGGCAGACGACCATGAACGCGCTGCAGCCGTGGCATCTCATCATCCTGGTGCTCGTGGTGGTTCTGCTGTTCGGAGCGAAGCGGCTGCCCGACGCCGCCCGGTCCATCGGCAAGTCCATGAAGATCTTCAAGGCCGAGACGAAGGACCTCTCCGGCCAGGAGAAGGACGGCGACGCCGCCGCCGAACCAGTCGAGACCCGCCAGATCCCGCCCGCCTCCGCGACCCCGGCGTCTTCGGCGCAGGACCAGCAGGTCGCCGACCTGCAGCGGCAGCTCGACGAGATGAAGAAGCAGCAGGCCGACGGCCAGCCGCAGAAGAACGCGAGCTGACCGACCCCTCTTCCCCCGGTTCCCGGTCCACGGAGCGCGCCCTCCCCGGCGCGCTCCGCAGGGCTACGACGAGAACGGAACGACCCTGTGGCGGAATCCGCCAACGGCAGCGGCACTGGCAACGGCGGCCGGTCGTCGCGACGGCGCCGGCGCAGCCGACGGGCCAACCCCGACGGCACGATGACGCTCATCGAGCACATCTACGAGTTCCGCCGCCGGCTCGGCTGGGCTCTGCTGTTCGTCGTGGTCGGCGGCATCTTCGGGTTCATCTGGTTCGAGCAGCACCTCGGCGTGATCCCGTCACTCGGCGACATCATGAAGGGCCCGTACTGCGCCATTCCCGCGCAGCAGCGGTTCGACGGCAACTCCGGCGGCTGCAAACTGCTGCAGACGGTGCCGTTCGAGGCGTTCATGGTGCGGTTGAAGGTCGGTGTCGCGGCCGGGGCGGTCCTCCTCTCCCCGGCCTGGCTCTACCAGATCTGGGCGTTCATCGCGCCCGGTCTCTACTCCAAGGAACGCCGTTACGCGACGGTCTTCGTCAGCTTCGCCTCGGTGCTCTTCGCCGCCGGCGCGGTGCTGGCCTACCTGCTCGTCCCGCACGCGCTCGCCCTGCTCGCCGGGTTCGGCCAGGACCAGTTCGTCACCGCGCTCACCGCGGACAAGTACATCTCGTTCATCCTGAGCCTGCTGGTGATCTTCGGGGTCAGCTTCGAACTCCCGTTGCTCGTGGTGATGCTCAACCGGGTCGGCGTGCTCAAGTACCAGCAGCTGAAGAAATGGCGCCGCGGCATCCTGTTCGCGCTGTTCGTGTTCGCCGCGTTCGCCACCCCCGGCTCCGACCCGTTCTCGATGCTCGGCCTGGCCGCGGCGCTGACCCTGCTGTTCGAGATCTCCATCCAGATCGCCCGTTTCCACGACCGCAAGCTCGACAAGGTGCGCGCCGACGAGGGCTGGGACCAGCTGGCCGACGACGAGGCCGCGCCGTTCGACTACACCCCCAGCACGCTCGAGGACGAGAAACCCGCCGCGTCCGGGCCGTCCGCGCGCTCGACCGACGACATCACCTGATCCGTGGGTCTGCACGCGGCACTGGCCGTGCACCCGGCTTCCGGGAGAGGCGCCGCCGCGCGCGTCGCGGAAGCCGTCGCCGCCCGGCTGCGGCCGGCGGTCGACCGGCTGGACGTGCTCACCGCGACCAGCGTCGAGGAATCCCGGGCGCTGATGCGGTCCTCGCATGCCGAAGGCCTCGACGTGCTGATCGTGCTCGGCGGCGACGGTGCCGCACACCAGGGCGTGCAGTTCTGCGCCGAACACGACGTGGCCCTCGGTCTCGTGCCGTCGGGCACCGGCAACGACCTCGCCCGCGCGCTCGGCGTCCCCGCCGACCCCCGCGCCGCCACCGACGACCTCGCCCGCGCACTTCGTGCCGGTCACCGCCGCCGCGTCGACCTCGGCAGGCTCGGCGACACCTGGTTCGCCACCGTGCTGTGCAGCGGATTCGACGCCGCCGTCAACTCCCGCGCCAACCGGCTGCGCTGGCCCACCGGGCCACGCCGCTACGACCTCGCAATTCTCACCGAACTGGCCGCGTTCCGGCCCCGCCCGATCGTCCTGCACACCGACGAGGGCACCCTGGAACTCGAAGCCATGCTGGTGGCCGCCGGCAACACCCCGTACTACGGCGGCGGCATCCCGATCTGCCCGTCCGCCACCCCGGACGACGGCCTCCTCGACGTCACCGTGATCGGCGCGGCCGGCCGCTCGCGGCTCCTGCGGATGCTGCCCACCCTGCGCACCGGGCAGCACGTCGGCCACCCCTCCGTGCACACCCTGCGCACCCGCACCCTGCGCCTGGAGGCACCCGGCTGGCCCGCCTTCGCCGACGGCGAAGACCAGGGCACCGCCCCGGCGGAAGCGACGTGCGTCCCGGCGGCCCTCACCGTCGTCGGCTCCCGCTGAGGCCCGCCGGCACACCGGGTGCGCACCGGCCGGGTCGTGTGGAACCCTGACGGGGTGGCCACTAGCCCTTCACCATCACCGGCCGAGGCCTACGCGGTCTCGCGGCGCCGCGGCAAGTACCCCCAGCTGACCCGGTTCGCCGGCGAGGTTTCCTTCGAGTTCGACGACTTCCAGGTCCGCGGCTGCGAAGCCCTCGAAGACGGGCACGGCGTGCTGGTGTGCGCTCCGACCGGGGCCGGCAAGACCGTGGTCGGCGAGTTCGCCGTGCACCTCGCGCTGGCCGAGGGCCGCAAATGCTTCTACACCACCCCGATCAAGGCGCTGTCGAACCAGAAGTACACCGACCTCGCCGCCCGCTACGGCACCGACGCGGTCGGGTTGCTCACCGGCGACACCTCGATCAACGGCAACGCCCAGGTCGTCGTGATGACCACCGAGGTGCTGCGGAACATGCTCTACGCGGGCAGCTCCGCCATCCCGGAACTGGGCTACGTGGTGATGGACGAGGTGCACTACCTCGCCGACCGGTTCCGCGGCGCGGTCTGGGAGGAAGTGATCCTGCACCTACCCGAACACGTGCGCGTGGTCGGGCTGTCGGCCACCGTCAGCAACGCCGAGGAGTTCGGCGAATGGCTGGTCGAGGTCCGCGGTGACACCGCCGTCGTGGTCGACGAGCACCGGCCGGTGCCGCTGTGGCAGCACATGCTCGTGGGCAACCAGCTGCTGGACCTGTTCGCCGGGCAGAACGAAGCCGACCCGGGGGAGCAGCTGCGGATCAACCCGTCCCTGCTGCGCCGCACCCAGGACCTCGGCCGGTACGCCCCCGCCTTCGGTGGACCTCGTGGCCCCCGTGGCGGCCGCCGCGGCGCCCCGCAGCGCGGCCCCCGGTTCCGCCCGCCGTCCCGCGTCGACGTCGTCGACCGCCTCGACACCGCCGGGCTGCTGCCCGCGATCGTGTTCATCTTCTCCCGCGCCGGCTGCGAAGCCGCGGTCGCCCAGTGCGTGCGCTCCGGCCTGCGCCTCAACAGTCCCGAGCAGATCGACGAGGTTCGCCGCATCGTCGACGAGCGCACCGCCGACCTGCCCGAAGGCGACCTCGGCGTGCTCGGCTACTGGGAATGGCGCGAAGCCCTCGAACGCGGCATCGCCGGCCACCACGCCGGCCTGCTGCCCGCGTTCAAGGAAACCGTGGAGGAGCTGTTCGTCCGCGGGCTGGTGAAGGCCGTGTTCGCCACCGAAACCCTCGCGCTCGGCATCAACATGCCCGCCCGCACCGTGGTGCTGGAACGGCTGGTCAAGTACAACGGCGAAGCCCACGTCGATCTCACCCCCGGTGAGTACACCCAGCTCACCGGCCGCGCCGGGCGCCGCGGCATCGACGTCGAGGGGCACGCCGTCGTGGCCTGGCAACCGGGCGTCGACCCGAAAGCGGTCGCCGGCCTGGCCTCCACCCGGACCTACCCGCTGCGGTCCTCGTTCCGTCCCGGCTACAACATGGCCGTGAACCTGGTCGCGCAGGTCGGTGCGGACGCCGCCCGCGACCTGCTGGAACAGTCGTTCGCGCAGTTCCAGGCCGACCGGTCGGTGGTCGGCACCGCCCGCCGGATCGAGCGCAACTCCGAAGCCCTCAAGGGCTACGCGGACGCGGTCACCGGCGACTTCGACCAGATGCTCGAGTACGTCGAGCTGCGGGGAAAGATCTCCGCCCGCGAGAAGACCCTGGCCCGGCAGAACACCGCGGCACGCCGCGCGGGCACCGCCGAATCACTCGAGAAGCTCCGCAAGGGCGACGTCATCGCCGTCCCCGCCGGCCGCCGCGCCGGACTGGCCGTGGTCGTCGACCCCGGGCTCGACCCGATCCGCGAACCCCGCCCCGTCGTCGTCACCGAGGACCGCTGGTCCGGGCCGCTGTCGGTGGCCGACTTCCCGGCCCCGGTCGCACCACTCGGGCGGATCCGGCTGCCCAAGCACGTCGAACTGCGCTCCCCGAAGACCCGCCGCGACATCGCCTCGTCCCTGCGCAACGCCGGAATCGAGACACCGGGGCGGCAACGCCGCCGCACCGGCACCGGCGACGACGCGGAACTCGCCTCGCTGCGCCGGGCGCTGCGCGCCCACCCGTGCCACGGTCTGGCCGAACGCGAGGCCAACCTGCGCTGGGTCGAGCGCTACCAGCGGCTGGTCACCGAGACCGAACAGCTCGAACGCAAGGTCGCCGCGACCACCCACTCCCTGGCCCGCGCGTTCGACCGGATCCTGCGGCTGCTCGGCGAACGCGGCTACCTCGGGCCCGGCACCGGAGAGGACCGGGTCACCGAACACGGCCGCAGGCTCGCCCGGCTCTACAGCGAATCCGACCTGCTCGCCGCCGAATGCATCCGCCACGGCGTCTGGTCCGGCCTCGGCCCGGCCGAACTGGCCGCGGTCGTGTCCACCCTCGTGTTCGAGGCACGCCGGGACACCGCGGGCGAACCGCGGCTGCCCGGCGGCGCCGTCCCGGCCGCCTGGCAGGAAACCGGACGGCTGTGGGTCGAGCTGACCGAGGACGAACGACGGCACCGGCTCGAACGCACCCGCGAACCCGACGCCGGGTTCGCCTGGCCGGTCTACCGCTGGGCCCGCGGCGAATCCCTGGAGAAGGTGCTGACCGCCGCGGAGACCAACGGCCAGGAACTGTCCGCGGGCGACTTCGTCCGCTGGTGCCGCCAGGTCATCGACCTGCTCGACCAGGTACGGGACGTGCTCGGCAAGGCCGACCCGGTCGGCGGCACCGCCGCGGAGGCGGTACGCGCCCTGCGCCGCGGGGTCGTCGCGGCCGGCGGCGCATGAGTTCGAGGGCACCGTGCCGGGCGCGGGCGGACACCGTGTGCGTGGTCGCGTGTGCTCGGCCCGCACCTGTGGTTGGATCGCGCACGACGCAGGCGAGTAAAGGCGGAGGCGAACGATGAGCACGCCGTATGGCGGCAACGACCCGCGGCAACAGCCCCAGTACGGGCAGCAGCCGCAGTACGGCCAGCAACCGGGTGGCGCCTATCCGCAGAGCGGACCGCAGCAGCAGCCCTACCAGCCCCCGCAGTACGGGCAGCAGCAGCCGCAGTACGGCGGCTACCCGCAGCAGACCCCACCCCCGCAGACGCCGCAGTGGGGCCAGCAGCCACCGCCGCAGCAGCACCCCTACGGCCAGCCCTACGACCCGAACCAGCAGGGCTACGACCCGAACCAGCAGCAGGGCTACAGCCAGCCCGGCGGCTACCCGCAGGGCGGACCGCAGCAGCAGCCGGGCCAGTACGACTACGGCCGGCCCGGCGGTGAACCGGAGCCCACGGGCAAGTCGAAGAAGGGCCTGTTCGCCGGGATCGGCGCGCTGGTCGTCGTGGTCGTCGTGGTGGCGATCCTCGGGTTCGTCGCGCCCGGCTTCTTCAAGACCGAGGTCTTCAACAACACCCAGATGCAGACCGACGTCGCCAAGCTGCTCACCGACACCTACAAGATCGATGGCGTCAGCGGGGTCACCTGCCCCGCCGAGCAGAAGGTCGAGGACGGCGCGAAGTTCGAGTGCACCGCCACCATCGACGGCAAACCCCAGCAGGTGCCGATCGCGGTCAAGGGCAACGACGGCAACTACGAGGTGTCCCCGCCCGCCGCGGCCCAGTGAGCACCGCCGCTCACGGCCCGATGAGCACCGCCGCCCGCCGGTGAATCCAGTGGCCCCGCCCGTCGCTTTCCGGCGATGATCGGGGTATGAGCGACCACGAGATCCGGTTTCTGCGCACCGACGAGCACCGCGCGGCCTGGGACCTGTTCCGGGCCGCGCTGCACGTGGCACCCGGCACCGACGAGGAATGGGACCGCGCCGTCGCCGCCCACCAGGAGGAGCGCGGCCTCGGCGCGTTCGGGCCCGGCCTCATCGGCACCGCGCGCTCGTTCGACTCCGAACTCGTGGTCCCGGGCGGAGCGAAAGTCCCGCTCGCGGCAGTCACCGGCATCGGCGTCAGCGCCGGTCACACCCGACGCGGCGTGCTCACCGACCTGCAGACCGCGCAACTGGCCGACTTCACCGAACGCGGAGTCGTCGCCGCGACGCTGCGGCCCACCGAGGGCACCATCTACGGGCGCTACGGCTACGGCATCGCCACCTACGCCCGGAACATGCTGGTCGACCGGCACCGCGCCCGGCTGCGCCCGGAAACGCCGTCCGGTGGCGAGGTGCGCGTGCACGACCTGGACGAAGCGGTTTCCCGCTGGCCCGAGCTGTACACCGCGTCCGAGCCCGGCCGGCCCGGGGTGATGACCCGGTCCGCGGCGTTCTGGGCAGGGCACGAAAACGGCGTCCGCAGGATGTCGAAGCTGATCCGCACCGCCGTACACTGCGGCCCCGAAGGCGACGACGGCCATCTCGTCTACCACGTCGACCGCGAGTCCGGGAAGGTGCATGTCGTCGCGTTCCACTACGCGAACGCCGAGGCGTTCGCCGGGCTGTGGCGGTTCCTGCTGTCGGTCGACCTGGTCGACGAGATCGCGCTGCTGGCCCGTCCGCTCGACGAACCGGCCGCGCTGCTGTTCAGCGACCCCCGCACCGTGAAATCCGAAGGCGCCGAGGACGAGACCTGGTTGCGCCTGGTCGACGTGCCCGCGGCGCTGGCCGCACGCAGCTACCCACCCGTCGCCCCCGTGGTGCTCGAGGTCCACGACCGCGCTTTGCCCGCCAACAACGGCCGCTACCTCGTCGGCCAGGGCACCGTCGGCCGGACCGACGAGAAACCCGCGCTGCGCCTGGAAACGGACGCGCTCGCGACGCTCTACCTCGGGACCTGGCGTGCGTCCGCGCTCGCTGCCGCCGGGCGGATCGAGGTCCTCGACCCCGCCGCCCCGGCCGCCGCGGACCTCCTGTTCAGCACGCCGGAATCACCATGGTGCGGCAGCTTCTTCTGACCGGAACCCACCGACCCGAGGGGATGCGCGAATGAGCGACTACACGGTGCGGCCGATCACCGAAGCCGAACGACGGCCGGTGTACGACGTCCTGCAACGGGCGCTGCACCGGAACCCGGTCACCGACGAGCGGTGGGCCAGGATCACGGATTTCTGGGCAGCCGACGGGACCACCGGGGCCTTCGCCGGCGAGCTGCCGGTCGGCGTCGCCAGCTCGATTCCCAGCACGATCGTGCTGCCGGGCGGCGCGACCCTGCCGATGGCCGCCGTCGACGGTGTCGCGGTCCGCTCGGACTGGACCCGCCGCGGCGTGCTCACCGCGATGATGGACACCCAGCTGCACGAGTTCGCCGAACGCGGCTACCCGGTCGCGGGCCTGCATGCGAGTGAGGCGGTGATCTACGGCCGGTTCGGCTACGGCGTCGCCACCCGCTCCGCCACGATTCGGGCGAAGCTGCCGGCCCGCCTGCGTGATGGTGCCACTGCACCCGGCACAGTGCACGTACTCGACGGGGCAGAGGCGACGGCGACTGCTTCCGCGATTCACGAGCGGATCGGCCTGCGCCGGCCGGGCATGATCGCCCGGCCGGCACGGTGGTGGGAGGTCTCCTACAGCCGGAAGCTGGACCTGGAGGGCTACCGCCTCGCCGTCCACACCGGCCCCGGCGACTCCGGTGTCCCCGACGGCTTCGCCGTCTTCCGCACCGTGCCCCAGCGGGACCATCTGGACCCGAACCACGGCGCGCTGCTGGAAGCGGAGGACTTCGTCACGGCCGACGACGCGGCAGTGGCCGGCCTGTGGCGGTTCCTGCTGTCGGTCGACCTCCTCGCCACGGTCAACGCACCGGGCCGTCCGGTCGACGAGGAGGTCGGCGTGCTGCTCACCGACTCCCGGCGCGCCCGCACCGTCTCGGTCGGCGACGAGCTGTGGCTCCGGCTCGTCGACGTACCCGCCGCGCTGGCCGCCCGCACCTACGGCACCGCGGACCCCGTCGTCCTCGACGTGGCCGACCGCATGCTGCCGGACAACACCGGCCGCTACCGCATCGGCCCGGACGGTGTGGAACGCACCGGCGCGGCCGCGGACCTGGCGCTTGACGTCGACACCCTCGCCATGCTCTACCTCGGCGAATGGCGGCCCGCGACGCTCGCGCTCGCGGGCCGGATCACCGGTGCGGACCCCGGCGCGCTCAGCCGCGCCGACGCGTTGTTCCGTACCGCGCAACGGCCGTGGTGCGGAACGCACTTCTGCGCGGATCCACGCCTCAGCGGACTCACGCCCCCGGCAGCGCCGCCAGCAGCCGCTCGACGGACCGGCCGAGATTCCAGCGCTCGGCCAGCTCCGCGACCCGGTCCGGATCGGCGGGCGCCGAGGGCACCGCGTCCGGGCCGGACTGCTCGACCGGCGCGTCCACCGCGACCCGCACCACCGTCGGCGCCACCGCGAGGTAGTCCGCGGCCTCGGTGAGGCGCAGCCGCGTCTTCAACGGCACCCGGGGATCGCCGGCCGACGCCGCGGCCACCAGCTCGTCCAGCGAACCGAACTGCGTGATCAGCTTCGCCGCCGTCTTCTCGCCGATCCCGGCCACCCCGGGCAGCCCGTCGGAGGGATCCCCGCGCAACGCCGACATGTCCGCGTACGCGGGCCCGGCGTGCTCGACCGGCACGCCGTAGCGTTCGGCGATCCCCGCCGGGCCGAGCACCTCAGCCTTCGCCCAGCCCCGGCCGACATACACCACCGCCGCCGGCGTCGGCTCGGTCCGCACCAGCTGGAACAGGTCCCGGTCGCCGGTGATCACCTCGACCCCGTCCGTGCGCTCGCGCGTGGCCAGCGCGCCGATCACGTCGTCCGCCTCGTAGCCTGCCGCCTCCGCGGTCGCGAACCCGAACGCCGCCAGCACGTCCAGGATGATCGGGACCTGCGGGGTGAGGGTGTCGGGCACCTCCTCCACGTCGGCCGCCCCGGACCCGCCGTGCTCCGCCACCGCGACCCGATGGGCCTTGTAGCTGGGCAGCAGATCGGTGCGGAACTTCGGCCGCCAGTCCGCGTCCAGGCAGGCCACCAGCCGCGACGGCCGGCGGTCGGTGAGGATCCGCGCCAGCGTGTCGGTGAACCCGCGCACCGCGTTGACCGGCGTCCCGTCGGGCGCGGTCATCGAATCCGGCAACGCGTAGAACGAACGGAAGTACAGGCTCGCGGAGTCGAGCAGGGCGAGTGGTCCGGTCACCCGCCCAGCCTGCCATGCCCGCTCCGGCACCTCGTCCGACGCGCCGGACCGCCGGCGCCGGACGAGGTGCGCCGGATCGCCGCGGCGGAGACGGGCTCGCCGTCGGAGCACGCGTCCGAGCGCGAGGGGCCTGCCGAGCCCGCTCGCTCGCCCGACGTGCGCGGCCCAAGCCGCAGAACGCCTCCAGGACGGGCAGCGCGGCAGGTGCCACGGACGGGGTCCGGACAAGCCGGCTCGCCGCGCGGCGAGTGTCCCGGTCCGGAGGCCTCCGGCTAGGCTTCCGGGCATGTCGCGCCGATCCCTCCACACCCCTGCCCCCGACGCCGCCGCCCTCCGTGCGCGGCTGGACCGTGCCGCGAAGGCCGCCGCCGCCGCGGACACCGACGCCCTGCTCGTCGCGCCCGGTTCCGACCTGCGGTACCTGCTCGGCCAGGCCGGGGGATCGTTCGAGCGGCTGACGACGCTCGTGGTGCCCGCGGACGGCACGCCCGCGCTCGTGGTGCCGAAACTGGAGGCACCCGGCTACGCCGACGTGCCCACCGCCGAGCTCGGCGTCGAGGTACTCACCTGGGTCGACGGCGTCGACCCGTACCGGCTGGTCGCCGACCGGCTCGGCAAGCCCGGCCGGGTCGCGGTCAGTGACTTCACCCCGGCGCTGCACGCCTTCGCCCTGCGCGCGGTGCTCGGCGACGCCGAACTGACGCTGGCCGGCCCGGTCGTGCGTGAGCTGCGGATGCGCAAGGACGCGGCGGAGGTCGACGCCCTGCGCGCGGCCGGCGCGGCGATCGACCGCGTGCACGCGCGGATGGGGGAGTGGCTGCGGGCCGGCCGCACCGAGGCGCAGGTGGGGGCCGACATCACCGCGGCGATCGTGGCGGAGGGGCACACGCACGCGGACTTCGTGATCGTCGGCTCCGGCCCGAACGGCGCGAGCCCGCACCACGACGTGTCCGAGCGCGTGA